>NZ_CP117835.1:2400000-3000000 GCF_029094545.1 Alkalihalophilus pseudofirmus
GATAGGCTGCTTTTTGTATTATCCTTCAAGTAAAAGTTGTTCTGGATCTTCAAGAAGTTCCTTCACTTTTACAAGGAAGCTGACTGCTTCTTTACCATCAACGATACGGTGATCATAAGATAAAGCAATGTACATCATTGGGCGATTTTCAAAGTTTTCTTGATCAATCGCAACCGGACGCCATTGTACCTTATGCATGCCAAGGATACCAACTTGTGGTGCATTAAGGATTGGTGTAGACCATAATGAACCGAATACACCACCGTTTGTAATTGTGAACGTTCCGCCTTGTAAGTCAGAAATCGCAAGCTTATTGTCACGAGCTTTCTTACCAAGTGAACCGATCTCACGCTCGATACCAGCGAATCCTAGACGATCTGCATCACGTACGACAGGGACAACTAAGCCCTCATCAGTAGATACTGCAACACCGATGTCGTAGTACTTCTTCATTAGGATTTCATCGCCTTGAATTTCAGCGTTTAGTAATGGGAACTCTTTAAGAGCACCAATAACTGCTTTTGTGAAGAATGACATAAAACCAAGTTTCACACCATTTTTCTCAAGGAAGCCATCTTTACGGCGTTTACGTAAATCCATAACAGCCGACATATCCACTTCATTAAACGTAGTCAGCATCGCAGCTGTTTGTTGAGATTCAACAAGACGTTTTGCAATCGTCTGGCGGCGGCGTGACATTTTAATACGCTCTACAGGCTTGCCTGGCTGGTCTGCAGCTGCTGCTTGCGGCTTCTTAGCAGGTGCTTCCGATTTTGCTTGCGGCGCGGCCTTTGGTTGTGACTGATGAGATTCCACATCTTGTTTGCGGATTCGTCCTGTCGGATCATTTGTTGCCACTTCTTTTAAGTCAATTCCTTTTTCACGAGCAAGCTTGCGAGCAGCAGGTGAAGCTAGAGGACGATCTGTAGATGACGTCTCTTCTTGAGTTTCTTCGGCAGCTTCTGCTTTAGGAGCTTCTGCTTTTGGCTCTTCTTTAGGCTCTTCCTTAGCAGCTGGTGCTTCAGTTGATGCAGAAGCATCTCCTGATTCATCGATCACAGCGATAACTTCTCCTACTTCAACTGTATCACCTGGCTCTTTTTTAAACTCTTTAATCACACCAGAGTGTTCTGCAGTAATTTCTACGTTAACCTTATCCGTTTCAAGTTCAGCAATATATTCCCCTTGGTTTACTTGCTCACCAACTTGTTTTAACCATTGTGCAATCGTTCCTTCAGTAATCGATTCAGCTAGTTCTGGTACTTTAATTTCAATCACGGCGATGGCCTCCTTATTATTTGCGAGTCAATGATTCTGTGATGATACGATCTTGTTCTTTCTTATGTGCAACCGGGTCACCTTCAGCAGGACTTGAACGATGAGTACGTCCAATGTATGAAACCGATGCCTCGCTAGGTGTAATCTCACGGATGCGTGACTCGATAAATGGCCAAGCACCCATATTCTTAGGCTCCTCTTGTACCCAAACAATTTCTTTTAAATTTGAGTATCTAGCAAATAATTCACGAATTTGCTTTTTCGGGAACGGATACAGCTCTTCAACACGTGCAATGTGAAGCCAATCCCAGTTTTCGTCAGATTTCTTCACACGGTCTGCAAGGTCAATCGCTACTTTACCGCTGCAAAGGACAATACGTTCTACTTTATCTGCAGCCTCACCTAAGCCAGCTTGTTCAAACACAGGCTTGAATTCTCCTTCAGTAAATTCAGCATGCGTGGAAGCAACAACTGGATTACGAAGCAGACTTTTTGGGGTCATAATTATTAACGGACGAACCGAATCTTTTTCAAGGATAGCCGCTTGACGACGTAAAATGTGGAAATATTGCGCTGCTGATGTACAGTTAGCAATTGTCCAGTTATTTTCAGCCGCAAGTACTAAGAAGCGTTCAACACGGCCGCTTGAGTGCTCAGGTCCTTGCCCTTCATATCCATGTGGCAGAAGACATACAAGTCCTGATTTTTGGCCCCACTTAGCACGCCCTGCAGATACCCATTGGTCAAATATAACTTGAGCTCCGTTGGCGAAATCTCCAAATTGAGCTTCCCAAAGAACAAGAGTCTCAGGTGCAAATACGTTGTAGCCATACTCAAATCCGACTACAGCCATTTCAGAAAGCGGGCTGTTATGAACAGAGAACGACGCGTTCGCATCATCAAATTCTTTAAGCGGCGTATGTGTCTCGTTCGTTTCACGGTCATGCAGCACTAAGTGACGATGTGCAAATGTACCACGTTCTGAATCCTGACCTGAAAGACGAATTGGTGTGCCATCATGTAAAATTGAAGCAAATGCAAGTGTTTCCGCTAATGCCCAGTCAATTTTACCTTCCCCTTCAAACGATTGAAGACGACGCTTAAGAATTTTCTCGAGCTTTTCATTTGGTTTAAACTGTTCCGGCCACGTCAGCAATTGTTCATTGATAGACTTTAGTGTATTAAATTCAACTGAAGTCTTTACTTTTGGAAGTCCGCTTACAATGAAATCAGGTGTAACGATTTCTTTTGCTTTATTAGACTTATTGCCTGCAACCGCATCATATTGTGATTGAAGGTACTCTTGGGCTTCTTTATCTAGCTGCTCGCCGTATCCTGACTCAATTTCACCGCTAGCGACTAGTTGGTCTGCATACAGCACACGTACCGTTTTGTGCGCTCTGATTTTTTGATAAAGTCCTGGTTGAGTAACAGCCGGCTCATCCATTTCATTGTGACCGAAGCGACGATATCCGATTAAGTCAATCAAGAAATCCTTTTTGAAACGCTTTCGATATTGAAATGCAAGATGCATAGCAGCAAGACAGGCTTCAGGATCGTCTGCATTGACATGGACGATCGGAATTTCAAACCCTTTAGCTGGGTCACTTGCATATGTAGTAGAACGTGAATCATACGTTTCTGTAGTGAACCCAATATTATTGTTAGCAATAATATGAAGTGATCCACCCGTTTGATAACCTGTTAGACGAGAGAGGTTTAGAGTTTCAGTAACAATCCCTTGTCCTGGGAAAGCAGCGTCTCCGTGGATCAAGATGGAATATGCTTTTGAAACCGTTTGCTCTGGATCACCTTTTTTCGTACGTACTTCTTGAGCAGCACGTGCATAGCCTTCTACAATCGGGCTCACAAACTCAAGGTGAGACGGGTTGTTTGCAAGAGAAACCGTTGCTTCTACTGTATTCTCTTCTTTAATTTGACGATCAGCACCTAAGTGATACTTCACATCTCCTGTCCAACCGTAGTTAATGCCAGTTGATCCTTCTGAAGGCACTAAATCTTTGTTAGGAGCATGTAAAAACTCAGAGAAGATCATTTTGTAAGGCTTGCTTAGTGTGTGCGCTAAGACATTCAAACGTCCGCGGTGCGCCATACCAATCATGACATGCTCTGTTCCTTCATGGACAGATTCACGAACAACCTCATCAAGCATCGGCACCATAATATCAAGTCCTTCGATAGAGAAGCGCTTTTGCCCAACGAACGTACGATGAATAAATTTCTCAAATCCTTCAACTTGTGTTAAACGCTTAAGTAATGCAACTTTTTGTTGTTTTGATAGATTCGGCAAGTAGATACCGGATTCCACCATCTTATTTAACCATTGACGCTCTTCCTCATCATGTACATGACCAAATTCGAATGCAATTGTCTTTGTATAAACATTTTTTAAGTGTTTGATTGCATCTAAACCGTCCTTAACATGTGAAGGGGCATCTGGACAAATTAAATCAACTGGTACTTGTTTCAGATCTGCTTCGGTTAAACCGTAGCGAGAAAGTTCAATTAACTCTTCATTCTTCTTATCCTTATGAATCGGGTGAACGTCGGCTGCTAAATGGCCCTTCGTTCTAATCATGTCGGCAAGCTTTGTTGCTCCGACAAACTTCCTCATCATGTCCGCTCCTGCAGCTTGGTTTGCTGAAGGGGCATTTGTCGCTTGAACAGGTTCAGTTTGAGTAGAAGAAGGCGGTGGACCCCATTGTTCAAATAATTCGCGTAGGTCTTCCTCTACAGCTTCTGGGTCTTTAGTGAATTCTTCATACAACTCAATTGCGACGCCAAGGTTCGGACCATGAAATCCTTGCCATGGCTCTTCCGGTTTGTGCTCCTTGCTGGACATGTGACAAAAACCTCCTAGTAACTTTTAAGTCGGACACTAGTTGACTCTAGTGAGAGACTGGAAATTATAACGCTTTCATTCCCATTTTAACATGATTGTCACATTTGCTCAAAGGTTATCTGCAACATTCATAGATTTGTTTACTCTTGTCGGATAAACTCGGAACGAATATAGTTAAATGTGTTGGGAAGTATCAATTCGCTATACTGCTTTCCTTCACTAAAAAGTGTAAAACTTTTTATTCAGAAAATCTAGTTATTTCGAAAGATTTATTGCTTTTTTTCAATATTTTTTATAAAAGGACGTTTTCAGATGATAAATTTTGACAAAAAGAACCGCCAGCTGCTTACAGATGCCTGTTTTTCTTGCAGTGACCCTCATTTCAGGAGGCCGATTGCAGATCTTCCACAAGTTGGATGCTGCTCCTATAGTCCCGTTTTTACGTTATTTGAATTGGCAAAAATGGCACAATCCAATCCTGCTTTCTACTTCAACCTGCTAAAGGACGAGCATGCTATGATTTTTGATTACACAATTTGTGTACATGCTTTTGTCCACCCAGTGTTTTTCGAAGTTTCTAAACACACATCATTATCATCATTAGAATTTGACGACTTAAAAACATCTTATTCTGTCTGTCGTTATTTTGAAGACGGCAAAGGCTGCACACTGCCTCCCTCATTTAAAAATGCTGTGTGCCGCTCTTTTATATGCACCACTGTTGAAGAATCTTTGACAACCTCTGCACAAGAAGAATTAGCTAGTCATGTGAAGGACATTCACGTAGAATCTTGGTTATTCAATAAAAAACACCAAGCTGTCTTAACTGCGGAAGGATACACACTTAAAGATCATTCACAGGAAATCTTTACTTACTTGAAATCCATTTCAACCAACTAGCACCAAAGCCTATTCAATAAATTGGATAGGCTTTTATTGTTGACGCATGTGTAACAATCCTTTACCATGTTCATATCCTATTAAACAACTAAGAATTAGAGGTGTTTATAAATGAATTTACAAACAAAAGCGGAGCCGCTAGATTCACGCTCGCTTGAACACCCTGCACTCCCGCCCGTGCAGACCATCTTTTTGGCAGCGGGAATCACAGCAGCTATTTTGTTAAGTATTGCAACTTTTACGATTGCAGATGCTAACCTGCTGATCCAGCTTTGGATCGGTTTATTACTCGGATATACTTTATTTCATGCTCGCTTTGGTTTCACGTCTGCTTTTCGCAGACTGATGTCCGTTGGTAATGGCGAAGGGCTAAGAGCTCATATGCTGATGCTTGCTGTAGCCTCTTCCTTATTCGCTCCGATATTAGCTTATGGAGCAAGTTTTTATGGGCATGATCCAACTGGGTTTGTATCACCAGTCGGTACGAGTCTATTAGTCGGTGCCTTTATCTTTGGAATCGGCATGCAGCTGGGAGGCGGCTGTGCCTCTGGTACTCTCTACTCGGTTGGAGGCGGACGCTCTTCGATGTTTATTACGCTATTTGGCTTTATTGCAGGTTCCGTTATCGGGGCTGCTCATTTTGATTTTTGGATGAACGAAACACCAACGCTTCCTGCTATTTCATTAGCTACAGATACTGGACTCGGATACGGCGGTGCTTGGCTTTTACAATTAGTGATTTTTGCGGGCATCATTTTTCTAACGTATTATATTCAACGTAAGAAAAATCCGCCTAAAATGGCATTAGTACCATCCGCACAAGGTATGAAACGTATTTTCCGAGGCTCATGGCCGCTCCTCATCGCAGGTGTAGTACTCGCCGTACTAAATGCGGTAACACTTTTAGTCAGAGGTCAGCCATGGGGAATCACAAGTGCTTTTGCTTTATGGGGATCAAAAGCTGCTCAATTTATCGGCATTGATGTGGCAAGCTGGGGCTATTGGTCCGGTGAGCGTGCACAAGAGTTAAACCAATCGGTCTTTCTTGATTCAACAAGTGTCATGAATTTCGGAATTATGGCTGGTGCCTTTATTGCCGCAGCAGCTGGCGGCGTGTTTGTACTAAAGAAAATTCCTCCCAAAGTGATGATCGCTTCTCTCATAGGAGGAATTATGATGGGATACGGTGCACGTCTTGCATTTGGCTGTAACATTGGAGCATACTTCAGCGGTGTGGCATCATTCAGTTTACATGGCTGGGTTTGGGCTGTTATGGCTTTAGCCGGCACATACTTTGCTCTTTACCTGCGCCCGCTGTTTGGCCTTTCTGTTCCAAAACCCACTGATTCAAGTTGTTAATCTCGCTCATTATATCTTAATAATAGAAAAGGGAAGACAGCCTGGCTGTCTTCCCTTTTCTATTTCGTCCAATTTTCATTAAACCACTTTTCCAGCTGACTTTTTTCATTTTCAGTAAATTGAAAGAGCGGAGAGTCACAGCCTTCTTCTCGCAGCACTATTTGAAGGATGTTCCCTTCATGATTTGTAATAATAAGAGCTTCAGGGTCTATAAGATTTTCCGGAATTCCACTCCCCTCAAACTTGATGACATGATGAAGCCAGTTTTGCATCTCATAAGTCTCTACAAGGGTCATTGAGGAAAACGCTGCTTCTGTATACGTTTCAAACGTCAAATCAATCATGATTACTATTCTCCAATCTTACATTCTTTCTTTACGAACATGTCAGTTTTATAGTTTATACACCACAGAATAGGGTGCTGCAGAAAGCTGCAGCACCCAGACGACCTTAAAAAGAATTTTTAATTGTTAATTCCTCAAGAGGTTTTCTTGAAGATCGGTGAGCTGGGATTGCTGCTTTACCAAGCGTAATCAGCATAACCGGAGTGAAACGATCTGGAATATTAAATGCTTTAATGAACGCTTCTTCATTAAAGCCACCCATAGGGCATGTATCATATCCTTTTGCTTTGGCTGCAAGCATTAATTGCATGGCAGCTAGAGATGCGTTTGTTAAAGCTAGTTCACGCGGATAGGCTGGGTCTTTCTCGTATGCTCGATTAATTTGACTGACTAACGTATCTTTAATCTGTTCAGTCATGAAGCCTTTTTCTACAGCTTCACCGTATACATTTTCAGCTTCTTTATTAGCTTCTACATCTCCTAATACTGCAATCGTTACACAGCTTTCTACCACTTGCTTTTGGTTATAGGCGATAGGCAGCAATTCCTCTTTTTTCTTCGCGTCCTCAATGACAAGGAAGCGCCAGTGCTGTAAATTCCAAGAAGAAGGAGCCAATGCCGCCGCTTCTAAAATGGCCGTTAGGTCCTCTTCTGGCATCTTATAATCAGCCTCATATTTTCTTACTGAATGACGTTCTTCTATCGTTTGAAATAATCCTAGATCCTCTTGATGTGTAGTACCATGCATGTAAAACTCTCCTTTTCTTGCCATAATACTTTTATTGTAGCGAAACTAAGGTTGAACGTAAAATGATATGCATACCCTTTGCTGCAGTTGAGTCTATTGACCTGTATCATTTATTCCTGTATACGGCTGTCAAAAGGTATAATATGCTGCCTCCTTTAACAATGTAACGGCTGCATCATTGCTTATTTATTAGATTACTCATCCCGCGGTACATTCATACTCCTGCACTTATGTTAAGGATTATAAAGTGAGTGGCTTATTTTATTTACAATATGGTTACACTACACCTATATACCACCTTAACCTTCTTACTTAAGGAGATGATGACTATGGAATACAGCCTGCAAAGTTTAGAGTGTGCAGACCCTTGTACAGTCACTGTAGACCCTGATAATCAGATCTATACACTGAAGACCTTTGACACGAGCGGCAGAGTGTTTAATGAACCGATGGAACTTGTAGCATGGATCAAAAAGAATTGGAGTCCTTCTCAATTTAGGGAGCCAAAAGAGTATCAAGCACTGCTCAACGCAATCAAACAAGAATTGCATTAATTGAAGAGTTTACTTTTTAAACACCATCATGTACCATCCGCCTTCTTTCACTACAGGGGTTGTTTTTTTGAATTTAAATCCTGCTGCTTTTGCATATTGTTTTAACTCACGCTCAGATGGAACGGGATACATGTTTTCATGCGCGGACATAAAGCTGTTAAATGCTGATGCAAATGCTTGTCCGTGCTTTGATTGAACAAGCGGGGAAATCACAATCAACGTCCCTTTTCTCCCAGCAATTTCACTAGACTTTTTAAACAGCTCTGCACGATCCTCTTTTGAAAAGTAATAGAGCAGATTATTCATCATCACAAGATCAAACTCTTCATCTGATTTATATTGCTTGATATCGCCTGCAACAATGTCGATATTACTGTTTTCAGTCTCCTCTTTTGCTTTCTTTGCTACACCTTCGTCAGCTTCAAGACCCTTCAACCTTAACTTAGGCTTTTTCACTTGAAGACGCTTCAAATATCCTCCGTATGCACACCCTACATCAAATACTGATTTTATCTTTTCTTTCTTTACTACCTCTAAAACTTTAGGGAAAGCAATAGTTTCAAGCAGTGCTGAAGTCTGCGCAACCGTATCACCATAATCCGTTTCAAAAAAATTCACTTCTTTTCCTTGCATCAAATCCCTATATGACAACATCGTAGGGATATGTAACTCCATCATCTCTTTAATTAATATCCCTACTGAGGAGTCACTATCTTTAGATACATATTTTACAAGCGACCTTTTTGGCTTTATTATCCCTTTGCGTTTTTGCTTTAAATGCCCTAAAACAATGCCTACATCAACCCAGCGCTGCAGCAGGTCTTGATTTAGTTCATTATTTATTGCTACTTCTTCAACAGTCGCCCCTTTTTTAAAATGTTTAAATAAGTCTAGACTGTAGCCAAGGTGTGCATGCCAAGTCGGTAAAAATGGTTCGTTTCGTTTCATCCACTTTCTAGCATTCCATAGCTTTTTGTATTCTGTCAGCTGCATGCTCTTCACCTCTTCTTTTTATATCTCCAGGGAAAATCATCTTTTTTATTGAACATATGTTTATTCAGCACTTTCTCTGATAACTCTCTTTTCCCAAAGCCAAATGCTGATAAACCATCTGTAAGTCCAAACTTCCACAATCCAATTCCAGCAATATTCATCATTTGTTTATCATGAAGGCGCTTGTTGAGTGCGAGCCGTTTGATTGCTAACACTCGCAGCTTTTGTGGAATATGTCCGCGCAAATTATAGATCAGTGCAGATTGATGCGAGAGCCATGACAAATACTCCACTCTCTCTCCACGAACGTCTTCGAACCATTTTAATAACTCATAATCTGATGGGAGCCCCACTTCATACATCCAAGAAATAAGATCTCCTAACACATACGCATCTTGAATCGCTAAATTCATCCCTTCACCTGCCATTGGGTGAACGCTGTGTGCTGCATCACCAATAATAACCACATTACCTTCAGTGTAATGTGTGACAGTATGCCTGATCGGTACCATCAATTGAATATCTTTCCAAGATTTTATTTGATTCACATAGCCTTCAAGCTCAGGTTTCAGTTGAATATAAGCTTCATAAAATGCTTCTAACCCTTGTTTTTTCATTTGTTTATATTCATCGCCCCTGATTAATAAAACAGACCGAACTTCCCCGTCTGGGAGCGGGAAAAGTCCAAGAAAACGCTCATGATTACCAATCATCTCTCCATCGACTAAAGAAGGAGGTGAGGGAAAAGTCACGGTTAGAAATTGGTGCGTGTATGTGGATTGTTTTAACGGTATATCAACAGATTTTCTCACTTTAGAGCCTCTGCCTTCAGCCCCAATAATTATATTTGCCTCAATCACCGACTCTAGGCCTTCTCTTTTTATGACGACTTGATTCGTGCCTTCTTTCCTAAGGAATGCCGCGGGTTGAAGCAGATGAAAATGCGGATAACGACTCGCCTCATTTAAGAGAATTTCTTTTAATGTGTTATGTGGGATCATGGCTGCCGTATTATTCTCGATCGGCAGTCTAGAATAATCCATCACCACTTCAAGTAGTTGTCGATTCTTCTCATCCACTTCTTTAGTTACAATTTTTTGAAGAGGATTAATTTCTTTGTTGATTTGTGTCGAAATTTCAAGCTCTTCAAAGATTGATAAGGTTTTTGGCTGAAGCAGCTCACCTTTATACACATTCCCCATGCCCTTTTGCTTCTCAACTACAGTGACATCAATTTGATGTTTAGCAAGCTTTAGGGCAAGAGTGAGTCCTGCAACTCCTCCACCGGCAATAAACACTTCTGTCTTTGTCTTCTTCGACATATTCCAATCACCACCTGTCAGTCACCACTTGTATCATCCTTTATTCCCATCCTTATCGTACTTGAAACAAGAACACTGCAAGCTTCGAGCTACTTTGTGAAAAGTTGTCGAAAATTGTTTTCTGACTGGTTGTTTTTGTTTATAATAAATAAAGCTATAAATCTCGGTTTATTAAATAGATTACAAGTTAATTACATCAGCTCATATTACAGATCCTTAGCAGCTGATACATGATACGATTTTCTTAAAAAAGGATGGCTGCATGTGAAGAAATTCTTTACGTTTTTATTTTTTATGTCATTCATCATTTTAATCATTGGTGTATGGTCCTTTGAGAAGAATGATCAAGTAAGACAGCTTACCTATAAGACGCTGATCGGACAACATCATATACCAGAAGAATATGTCCCTATTTATCAAGATGCAGCAGATGAATATGATGTCCCGTGGGAACTTTTAGCATCCGTACATCGGGTGGAGACCATTTTTTCAACAATGGATCCCCTCATCAGCCCTGTGGGGGCAGTTGGTCACTTTCAGTTCATGCCTAGAACATGGGTCGGCTGGAGTTACCCCGGAGGAGATCTTGGGCAGATTGAGGATGAAATAGACATTACAGATGTAGCCTTGATTGAAGAACATCGCGGATATGGCGTCGATGCGACAGGTAACGGGGTAGCAGATCCTTTTGATATGTATGATGCGGCTTATTCTGCTGCGAGGTATTTAGCTGATCACGGTGCAAGTGACGGCGAGTATGAAGAGGCATTATTTGCTTATAATCAAAGTCAAGAGTATGTTAATCAAGTAATGGGTTACTTCAATTCTTACAAACAGCATTACGAGTTAGTATCATTGCCATTTGCATATGGCAAAAAATAAGCATGGAGTGTTTGCTCCATGCTTATTTTAATCCAGTCATATATGTATTCAGTCGCGCTTATACTTTAATTTGGATTTGTTCTCGAACTCGATCTCTATTTCAATTTTTTTAACGTTTGATTTCTCTACTTCAAGTTTGTCTAACAGCTGCTCTACTACTGCATCAGTTAGTGATTCATTTTCAACATATAACTCAGCAAGTAAAGCTTCCGTATATTGTACAGCATCGTTCCCTTTTATTTCGTGCTTACTTTTCCCCTTGCCTTTTTGCTTCATTTTGACTTTGGCTTTAGGTTTATCTTTTTTGACCTCATATTCGATTTCTACCTCTCCGCCATCTTCAAATTCCACATCAAGTTCAAATTCCTTTACACCTGATGCTAAAACGCTCATACTTTCTGCCTCTTCACTTTTTTCATCCGGTGTTTCTTCTAAATCTTTAGTTGTTGACGTACTTTCTTGTGGTGATTCCTCTGCTTCAATGGTTTCATCCTCATGATGTTGAGGTTCTTCCCATTGTTCTAGATCACTTTCTTCAATCACTTGCTGGTCATCAAACTCATCTTGCTCAGCTGATTCACCTTGCTCATCTCCTCTAGCAATCTCGCTTACTGCTACTGCATCCTCCGTTTCAAAAGTAACAGCATCGGAAGTATCTGTATTGACAGAGTCGGACTCAACAGAATCAGAATCAACAGAATCATTTCCTGCGCCTTGGTTACACCCAGCAAGGACAAATAAAGAGATAAATAAAATGACGATGTATGAATGCTTCAACTAATTCACCTCATTGTATTGGTTACATATTCCGTAGCCACTTTATCACAGTTTAAAGTCTTATTCTAGAGGCATGAGTCATAAGCTGTCATATATCATGTACAAGGAGTTGTATAAATGGGCTTTCTCTTTTTAGTGTTGCTTGCCTTATTAGTCAGTATAGATGGATTTGTGATCGGCTTTATGTTCGGGCTTAAACGAATTAAAATCCCATTAATCGTTCTAATTTTTATCTCTATCTTCTCAGCTATTGTCATTTTTCTTTCAATGGGTGTCGGCCGCCTGCTTGGAGAGGTCATCCCATCCTCCATGATTCAAACACTTGCAGCGATTTTAATGATTGGTGTAGGGGTGTATAACCTGTTTAATGAACTTCCTCTATACCGTCAATCGTATTTCGTCATTATCGCATTATTAATTAATGTCGACAGTGTCGGTTATGGTATACAGGCTGGATTTGCAGAGAGACCATTTTGGTTCGCCCCGCTCGCAGGAACGATTCTTTTTCTTGCGCTTATATTCGGAATTATAAGAGGATACGAAACGAAAAATCCATTTATCTTGAAATATATTGCCTCACTTCCCGGCCTTTTGTTTATTTGTTTAGGAGTGATGAAGCTGATGTTTTAATCTATAAAAAAGAAGCGGCTGGAAGAATGCAAGCCGCTTCTTTGATGGTTATTAAGACCCTTCCTCTTTTAGATAGGAATGATTTTTGACTCTATACACAATAAATAAATAAGCAAGTGATACAATAAGCATCGCTGTACCGACGAATTGATAAATAAATCGGATCGAAGGTTGGTTAGCTATCATTCCAATCCCGTCTAATATGATAGGTGAAGCGAATTGACCAAGAAATAAGAGACTCGTTACGAGAGCCATCGCCTGAACAACTTGGATTCTAGGTACCTCTCTTGTTACTCGGTCAAACACTATCGGCATGATGATTCCAAAGCCAAACCCCATACACGCAACACCAGCAGCTAAAAATGCCAAATGAGATGAGAAACCAACCAACAGAAAGCCTGCAGCCATTAAAAAGAGCTGGATCGGGATCACATATGCGTTCAATAATTGGTTCACTTTATTTAACACTATACCGGCTACTAACCCAGTGGCTGTAGCTATGGCAATGATGATTCCTGCCATTTGTGAAGACCCGATGCCTTCCTCATGGATAAATAATGCCATGTTCGCAGGGATTGAATAAAAAGCTAGTATTAAAAAGAACAAGCCTCCCCCTAAAAGATAGACCTTCTTAGGTAAAGGGGACAGGGAGGTGCCGATTGGAATCGTTTCAGGACTGCGTTTTGGAAGAAACCAAACGACAATTAATGCAACGACCAAAGCAACCAAATATACACTAAACGTCACACGCCAGCTTATCGCTGCAAGCATCCCTGAAGAAAGAAATAAGATAATGCCGCCTAGGTTATTAGATGCACTTACCTGTCCCATCACTGCTGTTCTTTCTCTGCCGTCAAAGAAATCAGAAACGAGCGACGTTGAAATTGGCATTAAAAAGCCGACTCCAATCCCTAAGACAGCACGGCAGACAAGCAGCCACTCAATAGAAGCCGCAAGCCCCCCGCCTGCTCCTCCAACCACATAAAAGCTAATCCCAATCAATACAATGGTTTTCTTAGCTATCTTTTTTGTTAAGTAACTCGAAATAAATGTGAACGGAATAATAAATAATGATGGTAAAGTAAGGATGAGTTTAATCGTCGTTTCACTTGAATTTGGAAAAGCCGCTTGAATATCTGCAAGTGCAGGCGAGACGGCAGCACCAGCCATAACGGTCAGTATCGAAATGGAGAGAATGGCGGCTTTGATAAGATGTTTATTCATTCTTTTCCTTCTTTCTACCATTTAAACTAGCTGCTACATGCTGTACGATTTAGCACAATGTATATACATGATTAACAGCCACTAATCTATTATATAACCTGATAATTGATTTCAGCAGTAAAAACGCTCAATTCGAGTCTTCCCAAAAAAGAACATCCGCTAAAATAGCGGATGTATTAGTTCATTACGTATGTGGCAATCGCTTTTTGAACATCAAAAATGCTTTTATCTTTTTTAAATTGTTTCTTGATCGGCTCTGCCGTACTTGAGACCCAGATTTTCAGTTCTGCATCAAGATCAAACGTACCTGCCGTCTCTACGCTGAAGTGCGTTATGCTTTTATAAGGAATCGAGTGATACTCAATCTTTTTCCCTGTAACTCCTTGTTTATCAACTAAGATCAATCTGGCATTTGTAAAAATAAACAGGTCTCGAATGAGTTTGTAGCCTCTCTCGATTTTTTCTCCATCAATGAGAATCACTTCTAACTCTTTCTCTACTTCGGCAAGGTTAATTTCTGATGCATTGCCCATTAAACCGTCAAGTAAGCCCATAATTGATCCCTCCTGCAAATTGTGACTACCCATTCTATTCAATAGATGTATTCAACAAGGATTGCGCTATTCCTTTATCGGTTATCAATCGTCTCCGGGTATAAGTCATGATTCATTAAACGGTATTCAGCCATTTTCTCATACTTTGTTCCTGGCTTGCCGTAGTTTGTATAAGGGTCAATTGAAATACCGCCGCGCGGAGTAAATTTACCCCACACTTCAATATAGCGTGGATCCATTAATTCGATTAAATCATTCATAATAATATTCATACAGTCTTCATGAAAATCTCCGTGATTTCTAAAGCTGAATAAATAAAGCTTTAACGATTTACTCTCTACCATCTTTTCACCAGGAATATAGCTGATATAAATCGTTGCAAAATCTGGCTGCCCTGTTTTAGGACAAAGAGAAGTAAATTCCGGACAATTAAATTTAACAAAATAATCTCTATTTGGATGCTGGTTATCAAACACTTCTAGAATCTTCGGATTGTATTCAAAATCATATGTTGTCCCTTGATTTCCAAGCAGTGTTACACCTTGCAAATCTTCATCTTTACGTCCACCCATATTCAAATCCTCCTTAGACGCCTCGTTTATTTCCCCATACCAACGTATGGAGCTGCGGTAATACTTTTACGTCATTTAATGTTTCTGATGCTACAGCTTGATCAATTAACCACTCATAACGATCTAATAAATGAGAGATTAATGAATCATTTTCAACAGACTCTACTTCATCATTCCCAACTTGAAGATACATTGGAATCTCCGGGTACCTCTCATGGATATGCTTGGCATATTCCAGATCTTCTTCGGTAAAAACAACAACTTTCAAACTGACATGCTGGTCTTTAAGCCGGTCGATATAATAGTCGAGCTTATCATAGTCTGTTTCCATTTTTGAACTAGGCGGTTTCGGGGAGATCGTTACATCACTAACCTCCATCATCCACTCCTGCCAAAGAGATCCTTGCGTTTCAACCGCAGTTTTAATTCCCAAGCTCTTCAAAGAAGACACGAGCTTTCCAATTCCTTGATGAATAGCCGGATTTCCCCCAGAAATAGTTACATGAGAAAATCTGTCTCCGCCAATTTCTTTTAATTGCTTAATAATCTCCTCTGCGGTCATTAGATTACTTTTACCGGTACCGTCCCATGTAAACGCAGAATCGCACCACGAACAACGGTAATCACAGCCGCCCGTTCTGACAAACATTGTTTTTTGACCGATAACCATCCCCTCACCTTGAATGGTCGGTCCGAAAATCTCCATTACCGGGATCTTTTTCATGCTAGTTCCTCTGGTTTCGGACGATAGACGACATAGCTTGTCGGAGTTTCTCGCACGAGTACTTGAATACATTTCGGCTGATTTGAAAGCGTGTCTAGGTGAGATTGAATCGTTTCCCAAATCTGCATAGCAACTACTTCGGTCGTAGGGTCAAGATCTTCATACTCTTTATGCTCATTTAATAAGGAGTGATCATACCTTTTATGAACTAACGTTTTAATGTCTTTAAAGTTGATAAGAAAGCCTGTTGAATCAAGCTCATCTCCAGCAATTGTTACATTAATAAAATACGTATGTCCGTGCATGTTTTGGCATGCCCCTGCTGATTCGTCATTAATAAAATGAGCTGCAGCGAGATGCATATCTTTATTTAATTCAAACCGATAAGAATGCGGGACTTGAGGATAGAACTGCTGAATCATGATTCTTCACCCGCCTCAGTCGATGCCAAGTAATCATCTAAGCCTTTTTTACGCAGTACACACGCCGGACATTCCCCGCAGCCATCACCAATGATGCCATTATAGCAAGTAAGTGTTTTCTCTCTGACAAATGAAAGAGCCCCTAGATCATCAGCAAGCTTCCATGTTTGTTCTTTATTTAACCACATCAATGGCGTGTGAATCACAAACTGATCATCCATTGATAAGTTCAAGGTTACATTTAATGATTTCACAAAAATATCTCGGCAGTCTGGATAGCCGCTGAAATCCGTCTCACATACTCCTGTAATAATATGTTTAGCACCGATTTGCTTACCGTAAATCGCTGCAAATGATAAAAATAAGAGGTTACGCCCTTCGACAAAAGTAGATGGCAGCTCACCATCATCGCCTGCTTCTACTTCAATATCAGCTCTAGTCAGGGCATTAGGTGACAACTGGTTCAAGAGCCCCATATCTAACACATGAAAGGAAACACCTAATTCGTCAGCGATTTTTCTTGCACATTCAATCTCTTTGGAGTGCCTTTGCCCATAATCAAACGTTACAGTAGCTACTTCCTTAAATTCTTTCAATGCCCAAAACAGGCACGTTGTACTGTCTTGGCCGCCGCTGAATACAACGACTGCTTTATCTTGTTTCATGACTCTAGTTCCCCCTTCACAGTTGAAGAAGAACGAGCATTCGTTAAACTCCTCGCAGCATTAAACTGCGACTGCTAAAAACCGTATGTCTCACAGAGAGAATACGGTCCGTTCTCATGTTCATAAAGTACCCGATTTAGGGTCATTCTATAGATGATGAACGAAAGAAAACGACATCTCATTGATGCTGTTTTCATTTATAGTTTTTTATAGAGGGAGTTTGCGAACCTCTTTCACGTAATCGTGAATCTTCTTTATTCTACTTTTTACTTTTTTGCGTTTACTATCGTACCATAAAAACCAAAATAGTGCTTATTCTTTTAACTTAAGTACCGTTTCTTTCCTTTGAGTCATAATGTTGGTAAAATAGTGAAGAATAAAATAATAATACATAAAAGAAATGAGGATGACTCTATGACAACTTTTCAAGACAATTTAGAGAAGTATGCTGAACTTGCTGTTAAAGTCGGCATTAATATCCAGCCAAATCAAACGTTAATTGTTCGTACACCGCTAACAGCTGTTGATTATGTACGACTTGTCGCAAAAAAAGCATATGAAGCTGGCGCTAAGCATGTACAAGTCATTTGGGATGATGAACAGATTACAAAGACTAAATATGAACTAGCTCCTGATGAGGCATTTAACGAGTTCCCTGAATGGCTTGCAAAAGGATATGAAGAACTTGCAGAGAGCGGTGCAGCTTTCTTAAGCATCACGGGTTCTAACCCTGACCTACTGAAAGATGCGGATCCTGAGCGTGTATCGAATGCTGCTAAAGCAAGCGGGAAAGCGATGGCCGGATTCCGTTCGTATGTAATGGCTGATAAAATCAGCTGGTCAATTGTAGCCGTACCTTCTGTGGAATGGGCAGAAAAAGTTTTTCCAGATGCGAAAGGTGAAGAAGCTGTTCAGAAGCTTTGGGATGCAATCTTTGCAGCTACTCGCATTCACAATGAAGACCCAGTAGCCGATTGGAAATCACATCTTGCTAATTTAGATGAAAAGATGGTCGCTTTAAATGAGAAGCATTATGAAGCGCTTCACTATACTGCTGAAGGAACAGACCTTACGATCGAACTTCCTGAATCGCACCTATGGGTAAGCGGAGGAAGCACAAATAAAGATGGTGTAGATTTTGTTGCCAATATGCCTACTGAAGAAGTGTTTACTTCAGCTAAGAAAACAGGCGTCAATGGTACGGTATCAAGTACAAAGCCGCTTAACTACGGCGGAACGATTATTGATAACTTTTCACTTACATTTAAAGATGGAAAAGTGGTCGACTTCAAAGCAGAACAAGGGGAAGCAACATTACAGCGTTTGCTAGACTCTGATGAGGGTGCCCGCTATATTGGTGAAGTGGCTCTTGTCCCTCATAAGTCACCTATTTCTGATACGAATATTTTATTTTACAATACGTTATTTGATGAAAACGCATCAAATCACTTAGCAATCGGCAGTGCTTACGCATTCTGTATTGAAGGTGGAAAAGAGATGTCTAAGGAAGAGCTTGAGAAAAACGGCTTAAACACGAGCAATACTCACGTTGATTTTATGATCGGTTCGAGTGATATGAATATTGACGGCATTAAAAAAGACGGAACACGCGAACCCGTCTTCCGCGACGGAAACTGGGCGTTTTAAAATAAAACTTCTACAGCGGAAATCAACAATTAGCGTTACGATGAAGCTTTTAATACCTCAATAACAAAAGCTGATGAGATGATCTCATCAGCTTTTTTCTAAATTTCTTCTTTTACTGTTACCTTTACCTTAGCATCAGCGGCTTGTCCTTTTCTTTTCTTGTTTGCTTTTCTTAAGTAATACATAAGAGCGACGCCGCGTACAAATCCTTTTAGGTTCTTCTGTCTGCCGACTTCAGCTCCAGTCCTTACTTCATCCATTTTTGCACCGGTATAATCAGCTAATGTTTCAGTGAGATGATGCGTTGCTTGCCCTGCATCTTCTACCACATCAAACAGTGGATCAAGCTTGCTTACTTTATGGTTAACATCCATTAACGTTTCGTTCGCATTGTACAAGACTAATTTTGTTTCACTTGTAATATCATCCAAGCTTTTTTCTGCTTGTGAAATCGTTTTTGCCGTATTATCCAATGTTTCTGTAAGTTTTTTAAGTACCGGGATTAGTAATGCGACTAATACCGCAAAACCAATAGCTAAAATTAATACTCCAATTCCTAACCAATCCATATGTATCACCTCGTCATTTAGTTTATCCTTTATAGCTGCTCACGATACTGATCGACCATCTCTAAAAATTCAGCTACCCATTCTCCTACAATCGGAAGTGAGATCATTTGAGTTAAAATGAAAATGAATAACCCAATAAAAATAGCGGTTCCTATTGTCAATCCAACACCTCTAGCAATCCCTGCTAAAAGATTGGTTTTAATCACTTCTTTTTTGTCGGTGAAGTGATAGGCCATATCCTTTAAACGACCATTTGTTGTCATGTCTTCGAGTTTATCTAATAATTTTTCAAAGCGTTCATTTTCATCATGACGCTTTTCATCGGATCGATGCTTAGGAGGCAGCTTTCGTTGTTCCTGTTCTTTGCGTAACCCCATTCGGTATCCTCCCTTCTTGCATATTCGTTCAATAATACGCTTATTAAATACATACCCAGCTATTTCTGCTCATAAACCAAAAACTCCCTGCCTAAGTACATTGGCAGGGAGTTCTTCTTACGCCCATTTACGATCTTGAGTAAATGAAACGGTCAACCACTTTGTATAATGAATATCCTTCATTTTTAGATTAATTTCTTCTCTGATCTCATCATGCTCTCGTACCGTTTGAGCTTTAGAAGATGGATCTAAAATAAAGTCAATCTCAATATATAATTTTTCCCCTACTTTCGATGTGCGGGTGACTGATTCTACGAAACGATATTTCGTTTCCGTTTCTTCCACTAGTTTTAATATGTGAGTTTGCAAAGGTTGTGCAGGGGACATTTCTAACACTTCTCGAATGTTATCTCTAATCATCACATATGGAAGCTTCAAGCAATATAGGGACACTAAAAGTACCATCAGCGGATCAATATAAGCCACATATGCTGCATACTGAGTATAAGATACAATCGTTGCCCCTAAGAAACCTACAAGGACAGCCCCACTTAACAATGTATCCATTAACCACTGCTTTTGTTCAGCTTCAATAAATCCTGATTGACTTGTTTTCTTTTTCTGAGACAAGAAATACAAGACAACAGCACAGCCGACGGTTGAAAGAATAGAGTACACAAGCGCATACCCGGGATCTACAGCTCTCCCCCCTGTAAATAGGTCATATCCTGATGATGCGAGTGCCACTATACACAACACTAAAATGATACTATATTTAACAATAATAATAATCGGCTCAAGCACTTCTTTTCCAAATGGGAAACGTTTTTCATCCTGCTTTTTAATGTATGCTGCACCGAGTAAAGACATCAGAGATAAGACAACACTTATAAAAGAATAAGCCCCGTCAAATAAAATCATCTGTGAGTTGATGATTAAGCCCCAAACTACTCCAATAACAGCAAAAAGCAGCGCACCATAAACCGATATCATTAATACGCGTTTTTCACTCATGTTAGCACCTCATTAATAATTTATGACTGAACGTCAGTCATTTTTAGTCCACAAAAAGCCAATGAATGCATCAGCTTATTGCTCGTTCGATAAAATCATATAATTCTTTTTTGTACAAAGTTAATTCTTCTGCACTCTTTTTTGCATCTGTGAAAAAGTACGTTTCTGCAGATTGTTCAATCAACCCGATAATAAAACTCGCCAAATGAGTGATCGAACGTCCCATTGGAATGTGGCCAGCTTCCATCGCGATGTTTAATTTCGACTCCAGCCACTCATAGTAAGGCCGGTAAATATCTTCCCATCTTTGAAACGAGTGATAATAAGCAATCCCTGAGTAACAAAACTTAATCACTTCTTTATGCTCCTCAGTTACTTGATAGGTTTGATCTATCAACACTTGCACAATTTGAAAGATCGAATCATCTTTCTTTACTTCTTGTTGAATAGCTTCTAATTGTTCATTTAGAATTCGTTCTGCGATGGCAGGTACAATGGCTCCCTTTGAATCAAAATATAAATAAAATGTTCCTTGAGCCACTCCCGCATGTTTTACAATTTGTGATATAGAAGCTTTCTCAAATCCCTTCTCTTTCATTTGTTCAAATGCGGCATTTAATATAAGTTCATATTTTGTTTCCTGTTTGTTATTCATTAACGCCTCCAAAACCGACTGACTGTCATTCATTTTATTGTATCTTATTCACTTCCTTTTTTCAATAGAACCACTCTTCTACATAAAAAGCAAAAAAGTAATAGGACTCCACCTTCTGACACATAATAAACGATAAGAAAATTGAAGAGGAGGCTTTTTAATGAGTTCACCCTATCTATGCCCAAGCTGTAAAACAAATCGCTCTCGTTTTAATTTGATCGAGCAAGTAGCGACCCCAGTAAAATTAAATCCTCAAGATGGCTCACTCGTTGAACAATACTCAAACGATCAGTTAGACCCTTTTCATACTCCATACCGCGGACCGGAACTAAAAGTACAATGTGGTGCGTGCGGTCTGATTGAAGACGAAAGAATGTTCATTAAGCGTGCTCAAACGTAAAAAAGGCGAAGCCTCTGCTTCGCCTTTTTATTGTGTGAATGGCATCATTGATAGTGCCTGCCTCCCTAAAAGAAAGCTTCCAATGGCATACGCCTCTGCTTCTTCTCGGAACTGATTTGTTTGTTCTACACCCTCGTACACATGCAAGTGATAGGGTTCATATAGAGGAGCTTCCTCAAAAACTTGGTTAAGAAAGGCAGCCGTTTGATTCAGTCCATGATTCCCTCGGTACATGACTTCATAAAAAGAAATAAACCCATGCATTACACCGTTATATCTTAGAGTACGTACAGAGACACCATGTTCAGCTAACCGCTTCGCATAAGCTTCTCCTTCATCACGAAGCGGGTCAAACTCAGCCGTAATCACTAGCGCTGGGGGCATTTTATATAAATCATCTGCCTCAAGCGGGGATGTGTAAGGAAGCTTCCACATCTCCTTTTCAGGGGTATACGTATCTCTAGCTCTTAACATAACGTTTCTAGATAATAGATAATACCCGCTGTCATATACTCCCCTTGAGTCAAACTCAACATCTTGAAAGGTCGTTAACGGATAAAGAAGTGCCTGCGCAGCAATATCAGGCCCATTACGGTCTCTAGCCATCAGCGAGACAACGGTAGCTAAATTCCCGCCTGCACTATCTCCTACTACAGCTACTTTAGAAGGGTCTCCTCCTAAGTTTTCCGCCTCACTAACAGCCCACACAAAGGCATCATAGCTGTCTTCAATCGCTGCAGGAAAAGGATGTTCTGGCGCCACTCTGTAGCCCACGGCAATTACAATACTTTTTGTCCTAGCAGCAAGTGAGCGGACAATATTGTCATGAGTATTAATATCGCCGTAGCCTTTCATAAATGCACCGCCATGATAATAGAGAATAATCGGATGACCCTCTCCTTTAATCGGACGATACATTCTGGCTGGAATTTCACTTCCGTCAGTAACTGGAATAGAAATGTTTTCTCTAGTAAATGAAGGACTGCCGCCTTGCACAAAAAATTTCGGCGGTTTCATATCTGCAGGAACTAAATTATGATGTACAGCATGCAGCAAAACAGCGGTTTTTGGAGGAACTTTTCCCGCTTCCGTATAAGTCCAAGCGTGAACAGAGAGGACTACAATAAGGGCTAACATATTTATCGTTAAAATGGAGATCAACACTCCATATTTACATTTTTTAAGGATAGATAACACGAAAAGACACGCCCCCTTTTGTCTGACTTTTTTAACTCTTTTGTTTTATTATATCAGAAAAAGGTCGTTTTGTTATATAATTTTATATATTTATAATAGATTTTTACATATTTAAACCACATTTACACATTTATTAAAAAACCCCCGCTGTAAAAGCGAGGGTCGTCTCATTATTTCTTCCAGTTTGCTTCTATAAATTCATCCCGGCCAGATTGCTTGCGATCCTGTTTATATTCTTCTTTATGTGTTTTATAAAACTTTTGATGCTTTTCTTCAGCTAAATAAAATTCCTTTGCAGGGAGTATCTTAGTTACAATCGGTTTATTAAATCTGCCGCTTTCTTCGATTTCTTTTTTTGATTTCAGTGCCAATTCGCGCTGCTTTTCGGTATAGTAAAAAATAGCTGTACGGTATTGAGTGCCTCGATCTTGAAACTGCCCTTCGTCATCAGTTGGATCAATTTGCGGCCAGTATAAAGATAGCAGCTTTTCATAAGAAAATTGTTCGGGGTCATATGTAATCTGAACCACTTCATAATGACCTGATTCACCTGTTTTCACTTGTTCATATGTAGGGTGATTGATCTCTCCCCCGCTATACCCTGATAATACATCTCCAATTCCTGGCTGTTCGTCAAAAGGCTGTACCATACACCAAAAACATCCCCCAGCAAACATGGCTTTCTCTCTTTTATTAGACATAGCTGCACCTCTCTTTGTGATTTGTTTTAGTAGTATAGCACACAGACGATTTCTAACGCCTCATTCATGCTCACTTACCTCTTCCCATAATTGCAGCAGAGCTTTTTCCTTGGCTTTTGCTTCTAGCATAATATCCACTTCATACGGTTCAGTAAGAACGATTAACCTCTTAAAATCTTCCGGTCTGATAAAGTCTGCATGAGCTGGGTCCTTCATGCTTCTCTTACCTGAACTTAAGTGCATTTTTGGAACTAGTGATATATGGTCCCATGTCTGAATGACTTCTTCAATCAGCCTTTCTAGTTCTGGCATTGTGCGCTCAAAGCACAGCTCATGATGAATATCAAAACAAATGGGTACTCCGCACTCTTTCGATATAGCTAATACATCTGCCGTGTGAAAAGTTTTATCATCATTTTCTAACCTAAGATACCTACGAACGTTTTCAGATAAGTCATGATAGGCTTTAATAAACGTCTGTTTTGCCTTTTCCTTATCTCCATAAGCCCCTCCAGTATGCAAAATCATATCACTTCCTCCGATAAAATGCAGCAAATCTGCGTGATACTCTAAATCTTTTATCGCATTATGTACGACATGCTCTTTAGGTGAATTTAAGACCGTATATTGTCCAGGATGCATAGAAAGGCGAAGATCATGCGCTTGCTGTAATTGATGAATTTCATCTAAGTTCTCCCGCAGGTCCGTATCTTCTTGCCATCGCCAAGTCATTTTGGGATGAGTGGCAAAGGGAATCATATCACTGCTTACTCTAAAGAAGTAAATATTTTGTTCAATATTCCATGTAATGACTTTCTTTAACATTTCAATGTTTGATAAAGTTAATTCTTTGATTTTCTCCATACCTTCTTTTTCCATCGTTATAAGCCGGCATGTCCGAAAAGTAGTAGGCAATGTTAAGTTTTGGCAGGCATATCCCATTTTCATCTAATCACCTTCTCATGTCCTTTTTAGAGGCTACTGCGAAAATCCCTTCTACAGTAGTTGTTGATTTCCGCTGCAGGCACACGCTTTCCGCGTACGGTCCGGGAGCTTCCTCGTTGCTTGGCTCCTGTGAGGTCTCCCTTCTTTTCCACATATTTGAGGCAATTGAAGAAAACACCTTCCTGCAGTAGTTGTTTGTTGTTAAGTGATTTAAGCAAACGAAGACTCGAAGTTGTAATTTGAACTAAGTCATTAATATATCACTCCTCTAATTAATTACATAAAGCAATAACCCAGCGGATGAACGATACGTAGACTCCTGTGTGGACTAGAGCAGGGGTGAGATCCCACAGGGCAAAAGCCCGAGGAAGCTCACCAGCTCCACACGGAAAGCGAAGTATCGTTCAGGAGCGGTAAGCCTGCAATAACCCATGTTTGCGGTACTTTAAATTTAGAATCTATAACTACATCATTCCACTACATTTCTAAAAAAAAGTAATATAACAGCGGATGAAATATGCGAGACTCTACGTGGCCTAGAGCAGAGGTGAGATCCCACAGGGCAAAAGCCCGAGGAAGCTCACCAGCTCCATGCGAAAAGCAAAGTATGTTTCAGGAACGGCGAGCTTACTCTTACCTCCGATGTTTCCCAGGTTTTCAGCGGCCTACCTTTTTTTGAATAAGTCTTACAGAGCGAACACATATATTAGGTAAATGCATAGGATGAGATTGATATAAAATTAGAGGAGGCGCACGACTATGAATAATCAAAATGACCATCAAGTACCTCAAATGATCAGTTCTGTGGACCCTTATGTGGTTCAAACCCTTCAATCTGTGACAGGAAGTGAAGTTGTCATAGAAACAACTCGAGGGAATGTAAGGGGTACAGTCGCAAATGTGCTGCCAGATCATGTAGTCATTGAATCGAGCAATTCTACTTTCTTTGTCCGTATTCAGCAAATTGTATGGATTATGCCTGTCTAATATTTGCTAAAAGGATCTTCCCATCATATGGGAAGATTTTTTGTGTCCCTGCATTAGGCATTTGCATAAACATGTTATAAATACCAAATGTTGGTGATAACTATGAAAAAGATACTCGTATTTTGTGATCCCGGAATTGATGATACAATCGCCCTAATCTACGCCTTTCAAAATCCAGAAATTGAAGTGGTTGGAATCGTGGCTGAATACGGAAATACTAACAGACGGTTCGCTGTTCGTAATGTCCAATACTTGCTATCTTTACTTGGAAAAACAGATGTGCCTGTATTTAGCGGGGCTGAGCGCGCATTAAGCGGAGAAGAGCCTGTCGCACACCCGACCATTCACGGTGATTTTGGCCTCGGCCCTTTTACACCTCCAGATACGGATGAGACCCTTCGTGAAAACTTTTGCGATCTCATCCAACTATTAGAAAAATATGGGGATGAATTAACGATTGTCACACTCGGCCGTTTGACTTCACTAGGAATGTTATTTCTTCTATACCCTAATTTAATGAAAAGAATCACTAATTACCACATAATGGGCGGAGCTTTTTTTGTTCCAGGAAATGTCACACCTGTGGCTGAGGCAAACATTTATGGTGACCCCACTGCAGCACTCATTGTAATGAAATTCGCAAAAAACATTACCTTATTTCCACTTAATATAACCGATCATATTTATATTACTCCAGAGCTTGCAGAACAATTAGACGTTGTAGGCTGCGAAGACATTTTGTATCCGATTCTTGATTTTTATTATTCGTTTTATCAGAGTCAAATTCCGGATATTGAAGGTAGTCCCGTGCATGATTTAATACCGATGATTGCCCTGACGAATCCAGATTGGTTTACACTTAAAAACTATTTAATCTATATCCAAAATGAGGCTGGAATTGCGCGCGGACTAACAAGTGCTGACATGCGCCATTATGAAACACTGCCCCCTGCTCCAATTCACAAAGTGGCAACAAAAATGGATAACACACATTTTGAAGAACATTTACTAGACATTATGACAAGGAAACCAGACTAAACCAAAAACCAGCACTCAGGTGCTGGTTTTCTAGTTACGTTTGCTCTTCATACACAAATTCAATTTCATCAAATTTGCGGCTGTATTTCACTTTAAGATCGAGGTTTTTAAAATACCATAAGTCCTTTTCTTCAATATAGAAAATAATACCGTCTACTTCTGCCTTTGTACCAATTTTAACCGGGGGATCTTGGCTGATCCCAAGTGAGAACCCGCTTTGAATATTACCGCACCCTCCATATCTTGCAAAAAACCGGATATATTCTCCCTCTCCCTGTAATTGAAATTCTTCTTTAAACCAAGCTAGTGCCGGCTTTGTAATTTGGATGTCCAACTGCCTCACTCCTACTCAAAATGCGTATATGTATTTCATGTAGTGTAACAAGAAACAAGGAGCCTTGTCTATCTTTTCAGCAAGCGGCTAAATCCGCCTAAAAAGTTTCCCAGGAGAAACTTTTTTGCTGCTTGTTGAATATATTGTAGTAAAGAAAAATAAAATCCATAAGGAGATGATAAAGATGAGCTATAAAAAAAGGATTGTCCAATATGCCTATTTACTTACGAAAATGGGAGCTCTTTCGGAAGCTCAAAAATCACAGCTGCTCAATGATTTTAAACAAAAAAAATAACGTGAAGCTGTTTGCTTCACGTTATTTAAATCCTTTTCCTTTTGTTAAATGACACGGAACCCCCTTACCTACTGCCCCAGGCTCCTTCATTTTTTCAACATAGGCCATGCCTCTTGCACATGGCGTGCTGCATTTGATACAGGTTTCTGAAGTGACCATTTTTTGTGTAAACGCATATTTTTCACTAGGGGTTTTCTTAGGAGCGTGCTTTGCCTTTGATGATTTCTTTTTAGCAGCCATCTTATCGCCTCTTTTTTGCTAAGATGCTGTATCTTATGCAAAGGAGGCAAAACGGTGAGAGGGTTATTTTACAAACATATCAATCGTTTGAACAAGCTCTACGATCTCAGGCTTACTTATTTGTTTATCTGCTCCTACTTTCTCACCTTTATGATGAAGATCACTCGTAATTAAAGAAGAGAAAATAAGAACAGGAAGCTGCTTTAAGACTGGGTCCTGTTTAATGCGCCGAGTTAGATGGTGTCCATCCATTTGCGGCATTTCAATATCGGTAATGACTAAATCGACAGGAAGATCACCATCACTTTGTTTATATTCTTCAAGAACATCCCACGCTTGGCGGCCATTTTCATAGAAAGAGAGCTTTTCATACCCTGCTTCTTTAAGTGTATCAGATAAGAGTTTTCTTAAAATAGCAGAGTCCTCTGCAATCATAATCCTTTTTTCTGAACGTTCTCTTTGACCGAGCTTCTTAATTTGCTCAACACTTAATCCCGTTTTTGGATTAATATCTACTACGATCTTCTCAAAATCAAGCAGCAAAGACATCTCTTCTTCAAGTTTAACAATACCGATTGTATGACTTTCGGCATTCAAGGATAGCTCACTTGGTTTTTCAATTTGTTCCCATGATATACGATGTATTCTTGATACACTGTTGACATGAAAAGCTACTTTCATCTTATTTAATTCAGCGACAATAAATTTATCTTGCGTGGGATCGACTGAAGCAGGAAGGTTTAACACCTTAGCTAGGTCAACCACTGGAATGACCTCTTGTCTCAGGCGGATCACTCCTTCTACATGCTTATGAGCATTAGGCGTTAACGTAATAGGAAGAGGATTAATAATCTCTCTTACTTTCAAGACATTAATCCCAAAAGTCCCGTTTGCAACTTCAAACATCACTACTTCTAATTCATTGGTGCCGCTATCTAATAAAATATCTGTCTGATCGTTCATACACCCTCCACCTTCCGAGGCAACTGTTATGTACCTATACCATCTCTATGAGACTTCTATACTGTTAGTGTATAGGATAAAAGAATGATCCGGCAACTTTTTTATTAAAAAAGCCTGCGATTATATCGCAGGCTTACTTTATTATACGTTTGTTTCAATATCACTTTGTTCTTGTAATTCAGCAACAATTTGATCGCGTTGAGCCATTCTTGCTTCTTGAATTAACTCAGCTTCAATTGAATCACGCTGCTCTTCAAATGAAGGAATTTCTTCCGCACCGCTTTGTTCTGCCATTTCTACTTGCTGGTCATACGCTGATTGGATTTCTTCTTCAGAAACCTCTGGAGCTTCTGTTTGTTCTTCAATGAATTTTTGAACTCTTAATTGCTTTTCAAAGTCTTCACGAAGATCTTCAACTGTAAAGCCCTGTTCAGCTAAAAGTTCTTCAAGCTGCTCTTGGGATTCGATTTGTGATTGAGCCATTGCCATCTCAAGCTCTTGGTCGATCTCTTCATCTGTTACTTCAACATCTTCTGAAGCTTGAATGAGAAGGCGGTCCTCAATTAACCCTTGCAACACACCATCTTTTACTTCTTCAAGCATTGCTTGTCCTTCTTCATCGTTAAAGTCAATCCCAAACTGAGTATACATCATTGCTTGAGATTCAACAGCACGTACATAATCATCTCTCTCGATGTCTTCGCCGTTTACTGTAGCAACAACTTCAGGAATATCCTCAGTATCTAAAGAAAACTCACTTGGAGCTTCTGTTTCTGGATGTTCTGCTGTTTCTTCAGTTTCTGTCTCATCTGTTTCGACTTCTGTCTCTTCGTTGTCTCCACACGCTGCTAGTGTAACAGCTAGTGCAATAGCTGCCATACCTAGTCCTAGTTTCTTTTTCATACATAAACCCCTTTCTTATCTTAAAGCATGTGATGATTGTAACATAATTCAATCATCACTACATACCACATGCATTCCTCCCAAGCTATTCACCTATAAAAAAAGATCATTTTTAGGGAAATTTGTGAAAGCAAGGCTTTATTAAACCCTGATATTTCAGGGAATTGAAATGGACAAACATTAGAAGGTAAAAAATTATGTAATTCATTTCCTCCTAAACAAAAAAACATTATGAGGTAGTTCCACCTCATAATGCTTAATCCATTAACAGCAATCTTGCCCGCCGCCAACCATCACAAGACCCTCGCCTTGTTCAGTTGCCTGCATATCAAGCGTAAGACTAGCTACTTGATCATAAATGCCTTCTTCAAAAGCAACATCGATACCGTTAATGACTTCACGTTTATCAGATTCTGCCGGCTCATCCAGAGCCAGACCAAGCTTAGGGCCTCCTCAGCCCATGCCTGCAAAAACCACGCGAATCGTTTTTAATCCGTGTTCTTGCATCGTTTCTTCTAAAAATGCTTTTGCACTATCAGTAATGTTCATTAGATTCACCTCACTTCGTAGCCTAGTATACTCTATCCCCTATATTTTTTCATCTCTTTATAATGATTAAAAGAAAATTACCCTTTAGGTACAATTCGCTTAAAGTTCTCGCTTGCAAATCCTTTAACCATATCTTCTGGGTAATACTTTAACAGCTCTTCAATTAATGCAGGAAACTTACCCGAGTGCTCTAATTGATTGATATATACATTAATTCCATCAAAGTCAGATCCAAAACCGATATGACCTGCTGCACCTAGGCTGCATAAATAGTCAATATGAGTAAGCAGATCTGCTATCTCAGCAGTGTCTCTGCCGGTTGTAAATAAGGGATGAAAGACAACGCCGATATAGCCGTCTTTTTCAATCAAAGCTTTAATTTGGTCATCATTTAAATTTCTTGGATGATCACATAAGCTGTAAGCATTAGAGTGGCTGGCAATTGGATATCGAGCTAGCTCCATCACATCCCAAAACCCTTTTACACTTAAGTGAGAAACATCTGTAAGTACATTATGCTCATTATTCATCTTTACAACCTCACGTCCTAAAAGGGTCAGCCCAGCTCCGCGAGGTTCACCTACTCCATCTGCACATAAATTTGCTTGATTCCAAGTCAGCCCAACTGATAATACCCCTAGCTGATACAACGTTCTAAGTTTGGTTAAGTCATCTCCAATTGGATCAAGCCCCTCAAGAGTTAACACCGCTCCAACTTCGTCACTTTTTAGTTCATCCAATTCAGACCAACGTTTAATCCATTTCATACCGCTTGTTTTCATTACTTTTTGATGAAAAAGATCTGCTTGTTCAAGCGCTGCCTGAAATTTTTGATCACTATTAATAAAGGGTTCAACAAATATAGCAAATAACTGAGCTTCCACACCTCCAGCCAATAAGCGGCTGGCATTTGCCTCGATCTCCGGATCATCAAGAAATGTTCGATCATGATTTTCCCATAATTTAAGCAGAGCATCACAATGTGTATCGATAATTTTCAAGGTTATCCCCCCTAGACATTTACTCACCTTTTACATAGGCATGACATAGATATAATACAGAAAAACAATTGCATAATTGGAGGGATTTTCAGTGTCTGAGAAAGAATCATGGTCCAGAAAGCTCCCTCAAGGCTATCAGGACATATTAAAATCAATTGACGATTTTTTTCAACAAACTCATGAACGGTTAGTTGATTACCCTTTATTTACACCCACGATCCCTATTCGATTTAGCAGGGGAACATCTGAGTTAAAGATTGAAGCTGAGCTTCCGGGAGTTGATCGTAAGCAAATTACGATTGATGTGTATAACCAAGGCATTCATATAAAAGTTCAGGAAAATGAAATCATAGATGTAACAAACGATCATAATCAGATTCGGAGACGCTCTGAAACACACCGAATTCGGGAACGTTTTATTCCACTAGGGTTTCATCCAACAGAATCTGAGATCCATGCTAGATATAAAAATGGGCTGCTCATTATTACCGTTCCCTTAAGGTCAGAACGAATAGATATTCAATAAGGAGGAAATCCAAATGATGAATCATCCTCATTGGAACCACTACAGCCAGCCGCATCCATATCAACATACGCCGCATCACCCGCAACGTCGTCAAATGGGCTACATGCAGCAGCCCCCGATGGCAAAAAAACGGGGATTTAATCAACAACTGCCTTATCAAAGCTCTTTAAACCAATACCCAAAACAACAACAACAACAACCACAATCGTTTAACAGCAAAAAGCCTTCTTTAATTAAGTCGGCTTTTACTGGGGAAGATGGTAATTTTGATGTCGGAAGGACGTTTCAAACCGTGGATCAAGTCGTTAAGACGGTGCAGCAAGTCTCACCAATCGTCAAACAAGTATCCCCTCTTGTTAAACAAGTCAGTGCATTTTTTGTTAAAAAGTAATTTACAACCCTTTTAACCTTAACCCATACGCTAATGTTTGGTTCGAATTGATTAACTTCAACCCTTGTGAACCAATAAAGTCAACCTTTAAATATGATCCAATTTCATCTAGAGCTTTATGATCATAAATAAAAGGAATGTTATCTACAATAACAAAAGTATCCTCTAAGCCTCGCTCATCCAGAGCGAGGTAAAACTCTATCATCGTGCTTCATTCATATGTATCTCGTGCAACAATTCGAACTGCTTTTTTTGCTAATTCTAGAGACTTTAAATACTCTCTTGATGTATCAGTTAATACGATGTTCACTTTTTACTACCTCCTGCTGCCATTAAAGTTCTTATCAGTTTATCTGATTATCACGAGCTTGTAAAATACAAAAAACAACCCATAATGATTTGTATAATGAGTTGTTTAATGAGTTGTTTAATGAGTTGTTTAATGAGTTGCTGATGAATTCACTTTCGTTTTCTGGTTAAAAATCATCAATCCCGCTACTCCGATTAAAGCACTAACACCTAAACAGAAATATAGCGCTTTAAGGCCAAATCCATCAATCATCCAGCCCCCAAAAAGCGAACCGAAGATGCCGGATAAACCAAAGAATGTTGTAATAAATAAGACATGCCCTGTTGCTTGAAGATGCTCAGGGATTAATTTATTCACATATTGGAATGCGGCAATATAAAACATCCCAAATGAAATTCCATGAGTTAACTGCAGCGGCAGAACCATCCAAGGTGAAGTAATCATACCCATCAATACCCATCTAATGCTGTAAATGAAGCCAGCAATCACAATAAAGCTTAAGGGGTTAAACTTTCTAAACCATAAAGGACTCGTTGCAAAAACAAGCGCTTCAGCTGATACTCCGACAAACCAAGCCCAGCCGATCAAAGATTCTGCTCCTCCAAGATCAACAATATACAATCCTAGATAACTGTCATTTGCTCTATGAGTAATTGAGATAAAAACGACACATAAAAGAAAGAACATCAGCTTTTTATTTAAACCAATTTTCAGTGCACTAATGATCGTTACTGGCTTATTTGTCCCTTTAACATCCTCGATTGTAAGCGCCATAACGAGTGCTAATACCGCCATTATAATCATTGGGATCATCACACGTTCTACCCCAATAGTTGTCAGCACATAGCCGGTTAATAACGAAGTAGTAGCAAACCCTAGCGACCCCCACATCCGAATCCGTCCAAAACTGACTCCTTTTAAAGTAGCCGTTTTTTGAGACAAACTATCTCCCAATGCCGTCAACGGTGATAAAAAGAGAAAGAGTACAAACATCATTATTAGATAGCCATAAAATTGCCCCATCAGCATAAACCCTGCAGCGGCTATTACGACGCCAATGGCACTTATAACAATCATTCTTTTAATCGTTTTATATTTATCACTCATAAACCCCCAAAAAGGTTGAGCAATAATCGTCGCAAAAGGACCTATTGCCATTAATATTCCTACTTCATTGCCAGATAAGCCATCAGCCTGAAAATATAAGGGAATATAGCTCATCACAATCGTCATCGTAGAATAAGCAAAAAACAAATAGGCCATCAAGCGGTACACGGAACGATACTCCATTCAAACCTCTCCTTACCTGCTTTCCAATAAAACATCCACTACTAAGAATACTCCTATTACACTTAAAAGACTAGGCATATATTAAATATCACTATATTCAGTATTTATCCAGTCTAAAAAGCAGCCTCTGAATGAGAGGCTGCTTATGATATATCAATATTTTGCTTAACTTACACTGTAATCACTATACTGTTATCACTTCTTCTAATTCATGATTCCCATCATATAAAGATATTTTACTAGGCTGGTCTTCCTTAGCTAATTCTTTCGCCTTTTCAATGGCTTCCATTTTATTGTTATAAGAATGGACGGGGGATACGTCTTCTACTTTAACCATCCATGCAGAACTATCTTTATTCGGTACAACACTAAATTCTTTCATCAGAAACAACTCCTTTAAAAGATTTCGCCAGTTGATTTACCTTCGTTTAATAAAATACTTGATCCTAACATTAAGATGCTAACACTTCACTGACAATTTCATGCCCTTTTATTTTTGTGAAGTTTTTAGGAATGACTGTCACCTCTCGGAAAGTGAGGTGCTTTTCAAACTCTCCGGCCGCTTCATTAGAACCTGACACGTATATCTCCTGCCATCCTGCGTCTTTTGCCTTTTTCTGAATATCTTGGGCCAGCTGTTTAAACCATCTCTGTTGATTCGCTTCAAAGCGTTGGTCATATTGATCTTTATGTGTAGCACCAGAAGCTGTCCTGTCAGCTGATGCGATTCCTTCATATTCTTTCCAATCTTCATCTTCAATGTCCCAGCTGTAAGCAAATTCCCTATCTACTTCGCCTAAGCTCGTCTCAATGACAAACACATCTAATTTTTGAATTACTAATACGCCTACTTTTGGATAGTCACGTTGAATCTTCTCTAGCTGTTCAATTGCTGGATTATTCTCCCATCTGAATTCGTTTTCAACCGGCACATTTAATTTTTTTATTTCCCATTCACCATCAGCTGACCCTAAAAAAATAAGACTGCGCGACAGTGAAGTTTGCATGTCTGGAATTTCTTTTGAAGCTATTTTCTTCAATTTTTTAAATGATTGAAGCTCACTTTCATTACTTGCCTGAATATACTCCTCTATTTTATTTAGGCCATTTTTAAGGCGGATTTTCCATTCTCCTTTTTTCTGGTCGACACTGGATTGATCGGTATTTAAATAAATTGTAAGACAACCTTCCGCGCATTGTTTATCCCTTAATTTCTGGAGTTCTTTTTCTAGTGGCATGTACATAGTCCTCCTTTAAAATGGGAGAGTATATTCTCCAATGTTAGAAAACTATAACCTGTATACAGATAGAATAAACCTTCTTTTTCAAGAAAAACAAAAAAGAGGACAAATGCCCTCTTTTTACCTTTTACAGTAATTCATCTTGTTCAAATAAATACGTATACGGTATATCAACAAAAACAAATGCTTCTTCAGCAATTGGGTATGAATACGTTCGAATATGCTCTTCCCGTTCAATATCGGTGTATAAGTCAGATAGAATACCTCGTTTTTCAACATTCATTCTGACAATGTTCTCTAGAAAATACGGGCGCCAGCTCCAGTTTTTATATCTGCCCTCACTCCTCAGCGTCCATTGATCTGTTTCATCCTTTTCAATATTTGAAGATAATTGAAACCCTTCTTGATCACATATATAGATCCTAAATGCATACTCTCTGCAATCTTCTGCAATCTTTGTTATTATCTCATCATATGTATCTTCTGCTTGAATACGTTTAATTGCTTGCTTAATTTTCACGCTCAGTTCATTTGTTAAACTAAGCTGCGCTTGCATTTTCTTTCTTTCAAAGGTAATAAAATGGTGGAATTCTTTTTGTATCCGTTCTTTGCAAGAATCCTCTTCAATAAAATCAGCCTTTGGCATTTGCATATAGTAGCCCTGATAATATCTGCCGCCATTTCTCCAAGCATAATTTAGTTGGTTAAACGTTGATATGCCTTCAAATAACAGAGTTGCTCCTATTTTTCTTGAAAGCATTGTTAATGAATGGTGAACGTCTCGATAAAGATGAGGCAGTGAATTATTCTCAAGAAAACTCGTATCAACTTTCACAATATTAGGACTCACCATCGCAAGGCGCTCCAAATTCCCATTAGATTGCCCCACGTTATCTATGGCAATCCGGATACCCAGGCTTTGAAGATAGGTTAAAAGATGCTTCCCCTCTTCCACTTTATCAAGGATCTGCGACTCCTTAAACTCTATAGCAATTCGATCTGCTGGCAAGCCTTGATTAATAAAAGGCATTATTCGATTTAATAAATTTTCCCCATCGTCCTTTAACACGATATCTATGTCATTATTTAAAAATAAAATGCTTGTCTGAGCTTCTTCCATATATTTAGTTAGCGCAAGCCTTTGTACATGGTCTTCAATCTCAAGCCTGTATTCATCAGGGATCGACTTATCTTGAAAGAACCAGCCAAGGCTTTCCGCTCCATTTTCACCTTCAAAACGCGTCAGCACCTCATATCCTACAACGAGCTGTTTATCAGCACTAACAATGGCTTGGAAATACGGTTTTATCTTCTCTTTATTCATCATGACATCTAATGGATCCATTCCTCTACCCCCAATACCGCTCATCAACTATTATTATAGCATATAATGAGAACGGGGTTAGCTGCGCATTAAGCCTTCTGATTTTTGCGTAAAAAAGAAAGCATTTTATCTGCAACTTCATCCGGTTTTTCTTCCGACAATAAGTGTCCTGTCTTTCTAAAACAATAAAATTCTGCACAAGGGAGGTCTTCCGATAAGCGCTTGCCAATTCTCGAAGGAATAATCGTGTCTTCATCTCCCCACAGTATTAAACAAGGCTGCATAATGTGTTGAAGGTCCTTTTTATCAAGGTCTCCCTCACGCTGGCGCATTAAGCCAATTAACCCATCACAAAAAGATGGGTCTGTTAAGGGCAGACTGTATTCCTCAATTGCTTCTTTGGTTATTGTCTTTTCGTTATGCACCACCTGAGTAAACATTTTCTGTACATTTCTCTTCCCTATCCACCATTTCATTGCATGCTTAGCAAAAGGAATATATGAAGCATAAATAAATCGTTTTTTCACTCTCTTTAAATAACCTGAGCTTGATAATAAAATGATGGAGGAAATTAAATTCGGCCTCGTTTTGGCTATATATAATGCAACTTGTCCTCCCATTGAATGGCCAATAATTGTAATGTTCTCCACTTTTAGCAATTCAAGCAGGGCAATCACTAAATCAGCGTAACCCTGAAATGAATAACAAAACGTTCGCTGCTTCCCGCTTCGTCCAAATCCTGGAAGGTCTACACAGATGATGTCATAGTGTTTTTGTAAAAAAGGGATTAAATATCTGAAGCTATAGCTCGATGACACAAAACCATGAATGAAAACCAGCGTGCCTCGTTTAGTTTTTTTGGATTGATAGCGTTCATAATACACATCCGTCCCCATTAAATACACAATAGATTTCAAAGAATGTTCGTTTTTCATGACTATACCTCTCATTTTTGTCATCTTTGTATTGTTTATCCAACCATTTAACCGTAATATAGTAGGTAAAAAGACCCTTAGGTTTTAGGATGATTAAAGGGGGATCCGTTTTTGTTAACGTACCAAAAATTTGTTAAAAACTTAGCTTTATATTACCTTTTTGGGTCATTCATAGCAGTCATAGGTGTAGGAGTAGTATTAATCCCTACCACGTTAGCACTTGAACCAAGAGACCTCCTGCCTCTCGCAATAATTGTCTTTAGTTCCATTTTGTGCATGATGGGTGTGGAATGGTTCTTTTTTAAGCGTCATGCCAAACCAATTAAAAATGTCTGCATGGCTGAAGCGCCGTCTTATGAAGAGTTAAAAACTGCTTATTATCAAGCTCATCAATTTCCTAAATTAACTGGATACCGGATACTCGGGCCTCATTTATTTGGTTTAAGTATACCGGCAGTTATCCTTACCATTTTCTTTATACGAATAGAGCTTGTGCATATACCTTATGCATACATATTATATGGAATAGTGTGCGCGGTATTAATTGCCGGTATGCATGCGATGATAGAGTACTACCATACATCAACTGCGATCATTCCGATCCTTGAGCATATACAGAAAAAGTCGAACCATCTTTATCAAAAAAAGCTCACTTTAGAAGGAAAGAAAATCATTTCTTTAAAAACAAAATTCCAATTAAGTGCTTTATTATTCGGAGCTTTCCCTCTTCTATTATTTAGTTTAGCGACACAAATGAGACTCAGCCAAGGTGAAGCGCTGTTAATAGAAGTGTATTGGGTATGGTCTCTCCTTGTTTTGCTTGTCGGCTGCGGACTTTCCTTGTATGGTGCGAGGTTATTATTTTCGATCGTTGCCGAACCACTAAATCATCTCCATGATAAGATGAAAAAAGTTCAAGAAGGCAACTTTGATGTACGTGCAGCAGAGTATTATTCCGATGAATTCTCACAAACCATTAATGGATTTAATCATATGGTGAAAGGACTAAAAACGCGTGAGGTCATTAATAATCAATTGTATGAAAGCTTTTTTGAGACATTAGCAACTACACTTGATGCGCGTGATTCCTATACAGCAGGGCACTCAGTCCGTGTTGCTGAGTATGCGGTTGAAATTGGAAAAAAGGCGGGATTAACAAAAGAACAGCTTCAGACCTTGAGAAAAACAGGACTGCTTCATGACATAGGGAAAATTGGGGTCCCTGATGATGTCCTGCTTAAAGACGGGAGATTAACAGAAGAAGAGTTTAAAGCAATTCAGCTTCATCCTGTTTTAGGTGAAGAAATTCTCCGAACGATTCAGCCAGCAGACTTAATGGAAAAACTAATACCTGGAGTTCGCTCTCATCATGAAAGGATAGATGGCGGTGGTTATCCTGACAGGTTAATGGGTGACCAAATCCCTCTATTTGGTAAAATCCTTGCCGTTGCTGATGCATTTGATGCCATGACATCAGACCGTCCTTACCGGCTTGGAATGAGTCAAAAAAAGGCTTTGCAGATCCTTAAAGAAGGATCAGGAACGCAATGGGACCCGCAATTTGTGAAGTATTTTATAGAGTGGTGCAATGAGAATAATCAAGCCAATCATGAGCATAAAGAAAAACCTGCAGCGATGCTGTAGGTTTTTCAAATGCACACTTTCCCGTTTATTCTTCACTTAAATCATATGGCGTTTCTTGGTACACATAGTAATTAAGCCAATTTGAAAATAATAAGTTAGAATGAGCACGCCATTTGAGCTTAGGCTTAGCTTCAGAGTTGTTATCCGGAAAGTAATTCTCTGGCAAGGAGATATCTAATCCTCTTTCAAGATCACGGCGGTACTCTTCTTCAAGCGTACAAGTATCATATTCTGAATGACCTGTGACAAAGATTTGTTTGCCATTTTTAGCAGCAACTAAATAAACACCTGCATCCTCTGAGACACTTAATACATCAAGTTCAGGAACATCTTCTAGGTCTTCCAGTCTAATATCTGTATGTCTAGAATGCGGGGCTAAAAATTCATCATCAAACCCTCGCAGCAATTTAACATTCGGCTGTTCAATGCTGTGAGTAAAAACACCAAATATTTTTTGATCTAGTTTATATTTTCTAACACCGTAATGATGATACAAGCCAGCTTGAGCTCCCCAGCATATATGAAGAGTGGACGTCACATTTTTGACACTCCAATCCATAATACGCTTTAATTCATCCCAATAGTCAACTTGTTCAAAATCAAGCTTTTCAATGGGGGCGCCCGTTATAATCATTCCATCGAACTTTTTGGATTCAATTTCTTCAAATGTTTTATAAAACGACTGCAGGTGTTCATGTGGTGTATTTTTAGAGACATGAGTATCAGGATATAGAAATGAAACATCGACTTGCAGCGGGGTATTACCAAGTAAGCGAAGCAATTGTGTTTCAGTTGTTTCTTTAATGGGCATCAAATTTAATATAATGATCTTAAGTGGTCTAATATCTTGTGAGTAGGCACGGCTTTCATCCATGACGAAAATATTTTCGCTATTTAATACTTCTTTTGCAGGTAAGTGATCTGGGATCTTAATAGGCATAACATTAGGGCTCCTTTACTAATAAATATATGTAAATATATCCGTCACTACATTAAACTGTTAAACTGAATTTAGTAGATTGTTTTAAATTATCATAAAATTCAACGTTAATCAATCGTTCGGAGGGTTGAAAATGAAAATAAGAATCGAATGGTATTACCAGCTTCCTAAAGGTAAAATGACATACTTTATGAAATCAGAGTTTATGCTGCTTAAAGAGGTATTGCTCCTTTCTGATGATTTAGAGAAGAGTGGACGATTAAAATCCATTGAATATTATGATGAAGATGACCGGAGCTGGACAAAAAAAGAGTTAATCAAGCTATCAAAAATCCACGAGACAGAACCACAAGATGTAAGGATCTATGTAGACGGCGGCTTTGATAAAAAAAGCAAATTAGCAGGCTTGGGGATTGTCATTTATTTTACCCAACACAAAAAAAATTGGCGTATTAGAAGAAATGAACAAATTGAATATATAGCTGATAACAATGAAGCAGAGCTTGCAGCCATGCATTTAGCGCTTCAAATGTTAGAAGAGGAAGAAGTCAGGCATCAAACGATTACATTTTATTCTGACTCGCAAGTTGCAGTGAATCAAGCATCGGGAGAATGGCCGAGTTATGAAGATCATTATAACCTTTGGCTAAATAAAATAGACGAACTGAAACAAAAACTTAAGCTTACATGTGAATTTATACAAATTGACCGCAAAGAAAACAAAGAAGCAGACCAGCTGGCCAACCAAGCATTAGCCGGAATCGAAATTTCAGGTAAAAAGGAAACTTCTTCATAAAAAGCGGCTCATTCTCATGAGCCGCTCTCTTCTATACGTTCTAATAATGCTTCTGCATAACGGTTTTCAAGCCTTGTCACACCAAGTGGCTCTGGGACCCTTCCATATTCCTCGTCATGGAAATCTGAGCCGCCAGTGAGTAAGAGCCGTCTTCCACTGCGCCCTTCAATTGAGCGTGCTAAGCTTGAATATCTCTCAACTGCTGATCGGTTGTGATCACGATGGAAAGCTTCTATTCCATCTAGCCCCCATTCTATTACCCAAGACTCGATTTCTTCATCTAATCCGTAATAATCGGGATGAGCAACAATCGCCACGCCCTCATACTTATGGATGAACTCAATTGCTTCTTTGACAGTCATTTCTTTTTGTTTTTCAACAAACCCTGGCTTGCCTTCTGCTAAAAATTCATCAAAAGCCTCACTTACTGAGTTTACATATCCTGCATCAATCATCGCTTTGGCCACATGAGGCCTGCCTATGCTTCCCCCATCTACATGCTTTAACACTTGCTGACGGTTTAGCTCAATACCAATTCTTGAAAGCTTAGCAATCATCTCATCTAAACGCTCACTGCGATACTGCTGCTGCGTAGCTAAAAAACTTTTCAAGTTATTGTTGGTATAATCAATGCCATAGCCAAGAATATGTACACTTTTGCCATGAATCTTTGTAGAAAGTTCAATTCCAGGAATAACCGCCAGTCCAAGTGCTTGTCCGGCTTCGATAGCGGCCTCTACCCCCTGAACAGTATCATGGTCAGTGAGTGCTACTATTTCAAGCCCCGCCTCCTTGCATTTATCCATCAAATCTTTTGGAGTGTAATTTCCGTCTGAAGCAGTGGAATGCATGTGAAGATCACTATTTTTGATGGTGCTCATTTCCGGAACTCTCCTTTACTTATCTACCCTATTGGTCTAATGTGATCGGCCATGTTACTTGGCCCGTTCTAAGATGGTCTGTATAAATCATCTCATATTCTTCATGCACAGGTACTTCAAATGCAATTTCACCGCGATTTTTACGTTCAGGGTGAAGCTGCCCGCCCAAGATTCCTTTTGTTTCTACGCGTGAAGAGTGCGTATAGGCATAACCTTCTGGGTCAGCTAAACTCATTTTAAACAATGAAAATTCTTGAACTGTAGAACTTGCATTTTCAAGAGTAATGTCAATGATGACATTGTGCATTCCTTCTTGTTCTGATTCTTCTGTGCGGACATTGTTAACCGTCATTTTTAACCCGTTAATCTCTTGGGTCTGCTCGCCTCTTTCCACTGTACCCATGCTCTCTTGGTCATCTAAACTAGAAGAAGCGGGCTGGCTGCTAAAAGCGTATCCCCCTACTAAAACAAGCAAAATTAATAAAGCTGATAATAAAACAACTTTTCCTTTCATCAAGCTTTTCCTCTCCTTGATCCTAATCATTTCAATCTGTTTGTTTCATTTCATATTATTTGTCTATTTAGACCATATGATGGAGTGAAAAGGTTCATGACTAACTTCCTTTTTTATTTCCACCACTCGTCATAGATCGTTACAGGCAGCTGACGCTTATGTTCTGTTAATTTGTAACGCTGTTCGATTCTTCTCTTTATATCTGAATCTACTTCCCTGCCCTCTAAGTAATCATCTAAATTTTCATACGTCATTCCAAGTGCCACTTCATCAGGAATGCCAGGTTTATCATCTTCTAAATCGGCCGTAGGCACTTTTAAGTATAAACGCTCATCAGCTTCAAGAACTCTTAACAAGTCTTTGCCTTGTCGTTTATTTAATCCAAATAAAGGAGCAATATCACAGGCGCCGTCTCCGTATTTTGTAAAGAACCCAGTAATCGCCTCTGCAGCATGATCAGTACCGATTACTAAGCAGCCATAATGAGCAGCTAAGTCAAATTGTACTTTCATTCTCTCACGTGCCTTTGTATTCCCTTTATGGAAGTCAGACATTTCTTCTCCTGTTGCTTGGTTAAATGCAGCCTCGCTTGCATCGACTGCTGCTTTAATATTTACCGTTTTGATCACACTTGGCTTAATGAATTCTAAGGCAAGCTGGGCATCATCTTCATCATGCTGAATGCCATATGGGAGTCTAACAGCAATAAATTGATACGAATCACCTTTTTCATCATTTAATTCATCAACAGCGATTTGTGCCAATTTACCAGCTAAGCTGGAATCTTGACCACCAGAAATCCCTAACACGTACCCTTTTGTACCTGTTTTCAATAAATAATCCTTTAAGAAGTCCACTCTTGTTCTGACTTCCTTTTTCGGGTCAATAGAAGGTCTTGTATATAGTTCCTCTTGAATTTGCTGTTGTGTTGTTGTCATAATTAGCCCTCCTCTAAATGATCAGTTTGTATAAGTATTCCTATTATACCAAGAACTCAAACTTAAAGTTTGTCTAAAACACGAAAACGAGATAGCTGTGACAGCAATCCCTCTTGTTTTAGAATGCGATATTGAGTTTCCCCGAGCAAATCAAAATGAGGGTAGTCATCATGCCAATGAAGCCACTCACGCTTCAAGCCATAATTCCTACCCCAGCTTACTAACTTTTCAATATCAGCACAAGCGACTTTGGTAACAGACGTACATCCCGGAAAACGATCATCGATCCAAAAGTGAGTGAGGAAGGATATTTCATTTTGTTTTGCACGATCTTTCCACTCACGAAGTTCAGTCCTTGTAATCCCAAAAGCCAAATTCAACGCACCTCTTCATCATTTTTCCTTATCATAGCACAGCAAACCATTTTTTTCTTCGTTGCTGCTTCTTTTCCTTATCTTTTTGAAGCAATCTAATTTTATGCATCACATCTTGTTTATCTTTTTGCGGCGACTTAGACTTAGAACTTTTGACTTCTAGATTAATACCAGATACTTCAGTGTCCACCATGCGGTCTAAAGATTGGACAGCCATTTCACGGACCCTTGGATTATCAGACTGCATCTGCTTCACAACATAGGAAAATTTCTTCCAGTTCATTTCATTCTGATAACTCATACCCATCATCCTCACTAAGTTTATTTTCTTGCTAAAGAATTCTACAAAACCCACACTCCTCCCTTTGAGAGATCTTGTAACAATTCGTCTAGTTTTACTGCCGAAAAAAAACGAAAAGCGGAAGCGACTGTCCTGGCATGCGGTAAAATTAGGAGAAGCGATTAGAAGCGCTTTTTGCTTCGTTCGATTCACCGTTTTTACCCGCAGGACAAGGAGCCGCAGCTAGACACGAAAAGCTGAGTGATTCGTTTAGATATGAGGGGGATGGAGGTTTGACAATAAGAAGCTGTTCTTGCTTCGTTTGGCAAAGTGAAGCCACCGATTATCTGAATCATGAAGCTAGACACGAAAAGCTGAGACGACTGTTCTGGCATGCGGTAAAATTAGGGGGATTCATACACACAAAAAAAAGCAAGGCGCTGTGCCTTGCTTTTTATCTATTACTGTTGGTACCCGTTTTCTCTTGCTTGGGATTCGTCTTGGATTTCAGATTCGAATGATTCGATGCTTTCTTGACGATTCGCATTCTTTTGTTTGATCTGCTGTTTTTGTTCTGCAGTCATATCCGTATTTGCCATAGACTCCTCAGCAGCTTCAATATTGTGCTGTGTGTTTTCTTTCATCTGTTGTAGCTTTTCAACATTATCTGCACGGTTATCTGGCTTTGCCATAGGTAATCCCTCCGTATGAGTAAGATGTGGTACCTCTTTTAGTATGGAAGTTCCGCATCATTTCATACGATGAAATTATTTTTTTATTTTTTCGTAAACCTCATGCCACTCTGGCAATTGCTTTCTAATAGAAATCGGTCTAAATGTATCTTTCTTTACGCAGCAATGTGAACTTTCACCAGTCACACATATCTGCCCCTTGCTGTTTATTACTTCATAGCCATAGGCCACCCTAATTCCATCGTAACGCTCAACCCAGGTTTTAACAATTACTTCTTCCCCGTATGTCGCCGGGTGTTTATATGACACTTGAATATCAGTGACCGGCGAAAGAATTCCTTCTGCTTCCATCTCGGCATAATTAAAGCCTATTTCTTTTATTAGATGGGTACGCCCTAATTCAAACCACACGACATAATTGGAATGATGAACAATACCCATTTGATCTGTTTCAGCATAACGGACTTCTACTTTTGTTTCAGAAATGAACATGATTTCTACCCCTCCATTTTTTGCAGGAACAACATATCTTCTTTCGTGATCGTTGTAAGCATGTCTTTATCTATATGTGCTTGTCTCTCTGCTGCTAATCGCGTTGCTTGTGCTTGTATTAAGGATTCGAGTAACCCTGCAACAAAACGGCCGTTGCCTGGATGTCCTTCTTTAGGGATGAGCTCAGAAAGGGAATTCATCGCCTCTTGATTAAATTGATATCCATGAAGATGTGCTCGTTTTAATAAGATCTCTTTTAGCTCGCTTACCGTATAATCACTAAACTCTACTTCATTTTTAAAACGTGAACGCAGTCCGGGGTTCACTTCTAGTAATTTTTGCATCTCCATTTTATAGCCCGCCATGACTACAACCAAATTTTCATCGTGCACAGTCATCTCTTGAACGAGGGTCGCAAGAGCTTCTGCACCGAAGTCATTTTCTCCTTTGCCAAGCAATGAGTAGGCTTCATCAATAAATAAGACACCGCCTAGGGCATCGACAATCTTTTCTCTCGTCTTGATAGCCGTCTGCCCCACATAACCTGCAACAAGGTCAGCACGGCTCACTTCGACCATATGCCCTCTTTTAAGAAGTCCAAGCTGATGAAGTGCTTTAGCATAAATTCTTGCGACCGTCGTTTTTCCTGTTCCAGGGTTTCCGGTAAAGACCGCATGCAGCCCAATAGGTTTGACTTCTAAGTGATGCTCCCTTCTTAACTGCTGTACTTTAACAAATGAAGTGAGACGTTCAATCGTTTTTTTCGCTTCTGTTAGGCCAATGAGTTCATTTAATTGTTCGAGCGGATCGTTTTCTTCAGTTGTTTTGGAAGAGACTTCTGATTTGAAATCTCCTGCTTCTAAGAGAAGAAAATCATTCGACTCCACCTTATCTAATTGAACAGATGCTCCTTTTTGAAAGATAGCATCTAATACAATGTTTTTTACAGTGCGTCCGTTTCCAAAGGATTCGTCTACTTGTTGTTTTTCGATTCGCTCTTTTAAGGCCATAATGGCTTCTTCTGTTATCACAAAATCATTTTCAACTGCCACATTCTTGGCCATCTCGATTAATTCATCTGTAGAATAATTTTCAATCTGCACATGGTTTTGCTCGGGAAAGCGGCTTCTAAGCCCCGGGTTTGCACGAAGAAAGTTTCTCATTTCTTCTGGATATCCAGCTAAAATGACAGCGAATTTGCCTTGATACTTCCCGCTCGTCATCGCTGAGACCAAGGTATCAATGGCCGCTTGACCATAATCTTGAGTTGATTGTCCTTGGCGCTTTAAACTATAAGCTTCATCAATAAAAAGAACACCGCCTAAAGCTCGTTCAATTGCTTGAGTGGTCTGCTCCTCTGTTTGACCAACATAACCTCCGACAAGCTGAGAGCGGTCTACTTCATATACTTCAGGCCGTTCTAGCAGACCAAGCTCATAATAAATTTTTGCAATCAATCTTGCTAAACGAGTCTTACCTGTACCTGGGTTTCCAGTCAATATCATATGTAAGCTTAATTCATCTTTAAAGCGAAACCCTTGCTCTTTACGTGCTTTTTGATAATGCAAAAATTGATACAGTTTAGCAATTCTTTTTTTTACATCATGAAGTCCGATCATTGAATCAAGCTCTTCAAGAGCACTTAATTCAGTATTGCCTTTTGAAGCGGCCGCTTGATCTAATTGCTCTTCCCACTCTTTTTTAGTCTGTTCAATTTGTTTTACCGCTTGGTGGATTTGACTGAACTGTGCTGCTGAATAATAAATACCTGTTAAAGAGTTTGCATATTCCCTCGTTGCTGCTTCAATCATTTCAAAAGGTTCTACAAATAAGTCGTAAATGCGCTGAAGCGAACGGATCACTTCACCGTACTCCTCGTTATCAGCATATTGAAGTGATTCTTCTGCTTGTGTAAAATACGTTTTCATCTGCTCATCTAGTCTGCCGAACTCTAGAGCTATATCGTAATACAGCTCAGCCGTCTTTTTCTTAGCGCTGCCATGGTCTGTTTCCCTGATGGGCGGGAATTTAGATGGGATCGGCAAGTGTCTGCATTGCTCTACGATTAGTTTCAATCTTACAGAATGAGCTTTTTCATTTGAGTGATCTGATTTGAGAGCCTTATTGATCCATTCATGTAACAAATGATCATTTAAAGAGTGTACTCGGCTTTCTCTTTCTACAGCAAGCCTTGCATAGAGCTCTCCACGAATCTTATTTGTTTCACCTATAGTAGAATTTGCCTCAAGCTGGTTGATAAGCTGCAAAGCCGTTGCTTCCTGAAAGTTTTGCTCACCCAGGTCCACTGACTTTAGCCATTGCTCAATTTGTTCTTTTGTCCATTGTTCCCGTAACATACATTCACCTCGTTCTTATGGCACACATTTTAACACTAATGACACTAACTTGCATGCCTCAAACGCTTTATCCTTTTTTTATGCACATAGGTTCCAACATACACGCCGCTTAAAACAAATAATGCTCCAATCATCGAAGAAGCGGTGAACGTTTCGCCTAAGAAGATTGTCGCCATGATTACTGCTGACAACGGCATCACATTAATAAAGATCGAAGCCCTTGCTGCCCCAATTTGTTGAATACCGTAATAGTATAGGATAAAGCTGACAACCGTAACCAAAACACTCATATGAGCAATCGAAAGCCACGCTGCCGGTGTGGCCGTGCCTATGGCATTCCAAGGCTGTTCAACTAACGAGAATGGTAATAAAAAGACGGTGCCAAAAGCTACTGCATACGTAGTGGAGACGATCGGACTGTATTTTTTCAGAACCACTCTGCCTAAAACACTGTATAGAGCCCAAGTAATCACAGCTCCTAATAAAACAAGATCAATCATTTCAAATTGAAATTGAGTGATTACACTCGCATTCCCCTCCGTCACAATCAAGACAACGCCAGTTAATGCAAGGAACAACCCAATGATCTGCTTTTTAGTGATCACTTCTTTTAGAAAGAGACCAGATAACAAAACAATTAACATCGGATTTGCCGCTATAAACAAAGAGCTTTTAATCACTGGCGCATGCTTGCTGGCCAAGAAGAAACAAATATTATAGATTGCAATCCCTGTCAGGCCTAATAAAGCAAACATCCCCCAATCCTTAATAGTTGGTTTTGGTCTATTTTTCTCGAAAAACCACATAATTGGAAATAATAAAATAGCTGCTCCTAAAAATCGCAAGAAAGCAATTGTCGCTGGTTCAAAGCTTTCAATCGCAAATTTCCCTGCAATAAAAGCACTTCCCCATGTGGCTGTTGCTAGCGTCAGCATGCCATAGATCAACCATAGCTTTTTTCTCTCCACTTTATGCCCCTCCTTTTTTCTCTCATTGTACTCCTTTTCTTCGCAAAACGAAATAATAATTCGCTCAAAAAAAAAACGCTTATTGCCTAATGACAATAAACGCCTTCCTCCATTACCTGTCTTGCATAGGTTTCGATGACGCTTCCATCATCTGATAAGAAATCAATAGGATGCTGATCATTCCATAGTTCTTGACTTGAAACTTTATTAATGAATACATGGTTTTCAAGTTCAGCAATATACGAGCCGCCTTCATAATGAATTTGAACTCTTGCTACATCAACAGGTTCTTTAATCATTCCGAATGTTATATACGTGTATTTATAAGCTTCGTCATGCCAATTCCCATGTTGAACACGGAACGTTCTAATTTTCTGATCTTCATCAGTGACAGCAGTTCCGCCAACCGTTAACATAGCTGCTGGTAATCTTTTATAGCCATCAGCTGTTGCTTCTAGTACTTCGGCGACAAGGTCCTGATCATTAACCGTATAAATAGTCATCACACTGTGTTCATCAAGCTCTTCAGCTGCTAAGAGGCTGACAATCGAATCACTAGCATAGCTCGCTTCGATTGCTTCAATTTTCGTCTCGTAAATTGTCTCGTCAACAGCTGTATCTACAGCTAAGACACTCTGCATTAGTCCCGCATAAAAGAGAAAGCAGAAAACGAACAAAGAAGCCATTGCAGACCATACCTTCACTCTGCCTGTTAACCATCTGGATGCAGTCAAAAGAAATACAAAGCTTAAAGCGATCAAGCTAACAGAATGCATATTCCATTCTAATTGCAGCATCTGATTCACTAGCAGCGGCTGCTGTTGAAATAACTCAAACAAAAACGATGTATTTTCCGTTTGCAGCGTTTGAATCACTTCATGCGGTGGTGTCTCCTCCGTCATAAAGGCAGAGATCGCGATGATAATAAAGGCAATAAGTGCTTCGATTCGAAATGTCATTTGCAGCTTTCCAAGATTTATTTGATTATTAGATTTTCGAATCAACCATATATGGTGCGCCCCAAACAGTAATAAAGGAATAAATAGAATATGTTTGATTAGTAATAGTTGACCGTACGTTAACATCCAAGCATTTACATATTCAGGTACGATCTCACCCATCAATAAAAATCCTGATCCAATGATGAGAGTTACACTAACCAACGCCAGAGGTGAAAACCACGCACTAAAGGCTTTCGCATCAGTAAGATGCTTCCCAAACCATCCCAATACAAACAAGACGCCGATCCAAGCAGAAACACCAAGCAGATGACCAGTGTTTGCAATAAATCCAGATAGACCAGTTAAAGATGCAGCGTGACTTGCCCAGCCTGATAATGCAATTAAAATGAGGACTAAAAGTAATGCGCTGACTTTCATATAGACCGAGCCGCTATTTCGTATCGTAAGGACAAATAAAACTACAGCTGTCAAAATACTTAACCATGCCGCCTGGCCTGATGAGTAACTGAGGAATACTGTATACAGTGCTTCAACCCAGCTCACTTGAAATTGTGTTACTAACACCGTTAATATATTCCACACAGGCGCTAGCAGCATAAAGGGTATGAGTCCCGTCAACAAGAGAAGAAGCCACCTCGGAACATCTATGGCCGCCCTTTTCCCCTCAGGTATTAAGGCTAATAAGTGATATCCCGTTAAGATAAGAAATGCAAAGCTTAAGACGACATTACTTAAAGAAATCATTTCTTACGTCCTCTTAGTCCAATAACTCCTATTATGATCATTGTAATCAAGGCTAGGGCACCGATCATCAAGAGGGCATTTTCTTCATTGACATCAGTGTTTTCTGCAGCATTACTTTCTTCGGCTTGTTCGTTATCTAAAACCGTTTCTTCAGTCTCCACATCATCGATAATTTGTCTTTCCTCGGCTGGTTCCTCATCCTCAGGTGAAGCATTTACCGATTCATCAACATTAAACGAATATTGTCCCTCTGTAAGGTGAGTATCCGAACCAATAGCCTGCCACTCCACTTCATACGTGCCCGCCGTTAATGATTCACTCATTTCTACATACATAGAAGGACTGTCAATAATTATTTCACCAGTTTCTATTTCTTCTCCATCTTTTTTAACAGTTACCGTGCTAAATGGTTCAATACCACCACTAAATAAAAGATGTAATTCATCCACAGCTTCCATTACCGTTTCTCCGTCCGCGGGCGATGACTCACTCACATAAGAATGGGCAAAGCCTTTTAAAGGAAGCAATAAAATGAGACTGCATATGACCATAAACAACCACTTTTTCATCACAGACCCTCCATTCCCTAGTATTCTACTATGTTTAATATACTATTTATTTGTATGAAGGTAAACCATTTAGTGTGACATTCGCGATAAGCTTTGGACCATTTAAGTGATTTGAGGAAACCTTTTCCCTTTACGTATGCCGAGATTATTATAAAATAGAAACGATGACGTTTTGCGGAGGCTTCAGGAATGATCAAAAAAATAGGTATTATTAGTATGTATGTTTTGCTCGCTTTAGTGATTTATTATTACGGAGAGTCACTCTTACTATGGATTCGCGAAGGCGGCGCAAATTATATCTTGTTAACTGCTGTACTTGCTACACTTTTTGCTTTATTTCCTATTATTCCATATCCGATTATCGGAGGAGTTTTGGGAGCCGCCTACGGACCTGTATTAGGCAGTTTTATGACGTGGGTAGGATCATCATTAGCATCAATCATTATGTTTATTTTCGTAAGATATGGTTATCAAGATTGGGGACTTCAATTACTTAAGCGCTATAAGGCACTAAATAAAGTAACAAGTTTGTTTGAAAGAAATGCATTTATGACGATTTTTCTCACACGCCTGATCCCAATAATCCCCTCTATTATTGTTAATATTTATTCAGCGCTAAGCAGAGTCAAATTTTTATCTTATGCGATTGCTTCTTCGCTAGGAAAAGTCCCTTCAATGATTTTATTTGCCGTTGTCGGGAACTCTGTTGTCAACGACCCTGGCCAATTAGTCATAATAGCTGGCTTTTATCTCCTGTTTTTATTAGTCGTTTATGTACTTTATAGAGTTTGGCAAAGAATAGCTGAATCAAAAGAAAAGCTCCCTGAATTATAGGGAGCTTTTTTGGCTGCTTGAATACACAATGATTCTTTTTCGTGCCTTAATGATCGTCCAAGCAATAACTGCGCCTATAAGTGCGCCTGCAGTGTTTAAAATCAGATCATCAATATTGGCTACTCGGTGGGTAAACAAAAACTGGCTCACTTCAATCATGGATGAAGTGCAAAAGCCTAATAATGCAACCAACCCTATACTTCTTAATTTTGAGAATAACGCATATAAAAAGAATCCAAAAGGCACAAACATGACGATATTCCCTAATAAAATTCGAATCGGATCCATAATATCTGGGCTGAAAACGGCAATTCGGTAAATGCTTCTAAATGGAATGAGGTTATAATTCCTTCCCCCAGGAGCCGCAGACCCTAGAGAAGCACCGTAATTCCAGGCAAGCAGTGTCACATAAAACAGAGCCCCTAAATAAAGAAAGAAAACTATGTACATTAAATTTTTTCTATTTGCCACGGTGCCAACACCCCAAAACTAATCTGTTATCTTCATTATTAGTCGTATACCCGATTTTGACAAGCTCTTTTCATCGACAACATTTTTCTCACGATTAACCGTCATTTTAACAAACTAAAACAGATAAAAAAAGCTTAAGGATTTGTATAATCCTTAAGCTTTATCTTTGTTTTATTCCTACCCTTTAGGAGGAACGTAATCAGGCTGTTCATTGCCTTTAGTATTCATTTTTTTGCCTTTGTTCGTAGGTTCTTCACGCGGCTGCGTTCCGAGATGGTTAGGTCGGTATTGGTTAAAAGCTGTCGTTTTTTTCAATGAAATCCCCTCCTCACCTTAGGATGGCACGGAGATCATTAAATATGACTGGAAACATCTTTATATCACTTACCTATCTCTATTTATTAATTGCGTGACGCTGCTCCCACTTTTCTTCAAGCTGTTCTAATAATACCTTACTTTTTAAGATTTCTTCTTTATTCTCTCTCACTAATTGCTCAAATGACACTTTTCTGACTTTTCTCATTAGAAACACTCCTCTTGTTTTTTATCCAGTTTGGCAACGGAGGAGGTTTTTTATACATGTTAACGCCCATTTTTTATTTGATCTTTCGTATCTGTAGGACTAATATATACTTTTCCTGATTCATCTATTGTCATTAAGAATATCTCTTTAGGGTTTTTGTACCCTTCTTTGTGAATTAATTCTCGCAGCCATTCAATGGTTCCAAGATTTTTTAAATTCGCATGAATAATCTGTCCATCCTCAATAATGACAGAAGGATACCCTTTATTTGGGGTTTGTTTATTTAAATCATTCGGTGTGGCACTATCATAAGCAGACTTTTTAATGACGCTGATTTGCCCATTCATTTCTAGAACAGCATAATCCACCTCACTTAAATCGCTTGCTCCATTTAAGCGCATATCCATCATAAATGACTCAAGTGTAACCTTTACTTTTCGTAATTGCTGATGAAGAATAACACCATTCCTTGCTAATATAATTGGTTCATCTTCAATAACCCTTCTAAAACGAGGGGTTTTCAGTGCAATCATACTAAGTGTTAAATGGAGACCGGCAATGGTAGCAGCTGCTGTAATCGGTCCTTGCAGTGCAAGAGATCCATCTGTTAAAGGTTCTCCTAAAATATCACCTATAACGACTCCAAATATAAAATCAAGCGCATCAATAGAACCCATGGAACGCTGTCCTACTACCTTTACGATTAAAAAAATATATACATACACAATAATGGCTCTTATTAAGAATCCGTGAATCGGTAATGTTTCAGATCCTAACCAAATGTCCACTTTGAATCCCCCTATTCCGCATTCATGAGATAAAACCGAAGAGCAACATCTTCGGTTTTATCTCTTAAAAACGCCTATGAATGAGTGTTGTTAATTACTTTGTTGATTTTTGTTTTGAGCCTGATTTTGATTAGCCTCACCTTGATTGGACTCACTTTGACTAAACTGCGGTTCTTCATTTAATACTTGAGCATATCTTCCTTCAAGCAATGTAAGAATATTCTTTTGCTGTTCGGCTAATTGTTCAAACATTTGCTTTGCTTTTTGATTTTCGGTTTCTAAACTGAATTGCGTTAAGCTCGATTGAACAGATTGCGCAGCTGCAATCGCTTGCTGCATTTGTGTTTGGACAGTCATTGAATCACCTACGAACGTTGATTTTTGTTCATCTTTTTTGCTTCTACTTCTGCATAAGACGCAAACTCTGTATCATAATGATTCTCTTTCCCTTGCTGTTTCGCATTATTGTTACGTTGTGCATTGGCATTGCCTTTCTTTTGACGACCCATTTTCTCATCTCCTTTAAAGTAAAATAAACGTACATTTCATATTGTGTACGTTTGATTTAAATTTATGTTGGTAAAATACAATCAAAAAACCCCACTCGCAAACTAACCTGCAAGTGGGGTTTTTGAATTATTGATCTATATCTTTTTTATTTTCTTTTGAGGTATGAACAATTTGTTCTAACAATTTCAAAATGTCATCTTTTGATAAAGAATCATCCTGAGTGGTTTGATCTTTTGGATTTTCATCCTTTGACACATTTGAGATTGATTGTTCAGTGTAGCCATACTCACTTACTCGTTCTGTTTCAACGATTGGTGGAAGAGATCTTGCACGATCATCCACTTCACTAAATTCCCCTTCGACTGTCACATAACGCCTTTTTCTCGTTTGTTTATCAAATAAACTGTAAACAACCGGTATGACAAACAATGTAAGGAACGTGCTACTGATTAACCCGCCAATAACAGCAAGAGCCATCGGCTGCTGCAGCTCGGCTCCCTCGCCTAAACCAAGGGCTAATGGAACCATCCCTAAAATGGTGGTAAGAGAGGTCATTAAAATTGGTCTAGTACGATCTTTTACAGATACAACCAACGCTTCAAACGTACTCATTCCGCTTGCTTTACGCTGATTAACATAATCAACTAACACGATGGCATTATTAACGACTATACCTATCAAGACGATAAGCCCAATAAATACCGTTACACTTAATGCTGTTTGCGTTGCAAGTAGAGCAAGTGCCACACCGATCACAACAAGCGGTACTGTGAACATAATAACAAACGGCATTTTAAAGGATTCAAATTGAGCTGCCATGACAAGATAAATGAAGATGATCGCAAGAACAATAGCCAAAGCCATGCTGCCAATCGAATCTTCTAATAGCTCTTGTTCCCCGCCGTAGCTGAATGTCGTCTGCTCATCTAATTCCACTTCATCTACAGCCTCTTCGACAAGCCTGCTAATATCACCAAGTGTAGTAGAAGTTGAGTAATACACAGTAAACTCTACAGCCTCTTCCTGCTGCATGCGCTGAATTGTTGCCGGGCTCTCTCCCTCCACTATTTCAGCTACTTCACTTAAAGCAACAAATTCACCATTTCCGTTTTGAAGCTGCAGATTTTCAAGAGCTTCAATATCCTCGGTGAATTCAGGATCTAATTGCACAAAAATATCGTATAGATTATTATCATCTGTCTGCAATGCAGAAGCTAATTGTCCCCTTGTTAAATCATGCACCTGCTGGGCAATTTGCGCTGGTGCTAATGCATTTTCCCGAGCAAGCGTCCGGTCCACTTCAATTTGAATTTCAGGACTTGTTTCTTCAATACTTAATTCTAAGTCACGGACTTCACGTATTGATAATAACTCTTCTTCTAATTCTTGGGCAGATTCATATAACCGTTCAGAATTTGGGTCACTGATCGTAAAGACTAATGTATTAGCTTCCGTACCTAGTGAACCTACCGTTGATAAAGAAATTTCTGCATCACGATCAACTCTCGCTACTTCAGTTTCAATCGATTCAATAAAATCACTTGTTGAGATCTGGCGCTGGTCAAGCGGTGCCATATTGACAAAAATTTGAGCCTGATGACTTCCCGAATTCCCCATCATCACATTTTGTTCACTAGATCCCGCTGTTGAAACAAAGTCAGAAATTTCTCTGTAATCACTTAAGACGTCTTCAATTGCATTGACTGTCTCTTGAGTGCGGTCAACCGTCGTTCCTTGCTCTAGCTCGACATCAACAGTAAATGTTCCTTGATCGCTGTCAGGAATTAATTCAGTGCCGACGTTCATTAAACCTAAGCCACCTACAACAAGTAAAATAAACGTAATGAAGAGTACAGCTAGGCGATGCATTAATACCCAGCGAATCGAGCGGTCCATCCCTTTCATAAAGGAAGACTGCATCCGTTTTGCTTCACGATCTTCATTCGGCTTCTTCAGTATTCTGCTTGCAATCATTGGTACGACTGTTAAAGCCACCAATAAGGAGGCAAGCAAACTGAAGGAAACAGCTAATGCAAATTCTCTAAATAAGTTAGCAACAAGTCCGCTGATAAACACGATAGGTAAAAAGACCGAAACGGTGGTCAGCGTAGAGGCAATAATCGCACTTGAAACTTCTTTTGTTCCATCAAGCGCTGCTTGTTTTGGTTTTTTATTCATTGATAGATGCCTGTATATATTCTCGATTACCACAATGGCATTATCAACGAGCATTCCAATTCCTAAGGCTAAACCACCTAAGCTCATTAGATTTAAGCCGATTCCTGCAAAATATAAAAAGGCAAACGTAACAATAATTGAAAATGGTATCGCAATCCCGACAATTAAAGGCGTCTTCAAATTACGAAGGAAGAAGAACAAGACCAGCATAGCTAGAATCCCCCCGAAAATAAGGGCATTTGTTACACTAGCAATCGCTGAATTAATATAACTTCCTTCATCGTATAACATGACAGCATTCAGCTCATCATATTTTGAATCATCCAGCAGTTCATCCATCCGGTCATTTACGGCATTAGATACTAAAACCGTATTTGATTCCGATTCTTTCATGATGGTGAATTGAATAGCTGGTTCTTGATTAGCTCTAGTGATCACTTCTGTATCACCAGTAGTCACCTCAACCTCAGCTACATCGGTTAACGTGAGTTCACTGCCGTCAGCAGAAACACCCACTACTAATTCTTCAATCTCTTCCACTGTAACAAGCTCACTGATCACACGAGTTGTTAAGCTTAAGTCACCATTTGAAACCGTCCCACCTGGCATGGAGGTATTGTGAGATTGAATCGTTTGAATAATGTCTTGCTGTGTTAGATTATTGGTTGTCAGTTCATCTTGATTTAAATTAATCTGTACTTCTTCAATCATGCTTCCAGCTTCATCAATACTTGCTACACCTGGAACTTTCTCTAACTCAAGTCTTAGGTCATCAACTAAATCTTGAATAGCTAGAATATCGTCATCACCCGTAATGGCAAGCTGCATCATCGGCATCATGGATGGATCGAACTTTAAAAAGCTCGGTTCGTTTGCATCATCAGGAAGAGGTGTTTGACGGATCGTATTTATAATGTCTAGTTCTACATCATCAATAGATGTAGTCCAGCTGAATTCAAGCAAAATCAGCGTCATACCCTCACTGGTCGTTGAACTAATTTTATTCAGCCCAGAGGTGGTGGCAAGCTGACTTTCAAGAGGCTTAGTCACTTTATCTTCTACTTCTTCTGGACTTGCCCCTGAATAACTCGTTACAACAGCCGCTACAGGAGGATTGATATTAGGGAAAAGCTGCAGGGGTAAATTCGTAACAGAGACAAAGCCGAAAATTAAAAACAAAAGCATTGCCACAATTGTAAATTTAGGGCGTCTGATTGAAAAGTTTGTCATTTGTGCGTTTTCTCCTTTGTTTATGCGCGATTTTCTATAAGTTAACAAGAAGACATACAATAAAACGTATATGTACTTGTACTTTTCATTTCGAATGAGTTAACTGTTTAATGTCTTACTGTTTAATTTCTTAACTGTTTTCATACTAAATGATTTCAAAATAGTTGGCAATTACTTTCACTTACAAGTCATAAATGTTCACGATTTGTCCTTTTTTTCTTTTAATATGATCTCATCGAGCTTTTGAAGTGTGTCTCTGACATGATATAAGTCTTCAATTGGTAATTTCGTTAAATAGATATTCATCATTTTTTGTTCGAGCTTAAATAATTCATGTTGAATTCTCTGACCATTGTTCCCTAATATTAGATTCATTTCTCTTCGATTTTCATGATTTACTTCTCTGATTACAATGTCTTCCTCTTCAAGTTTTGTCATCGACTGACTAACAGCGCTCTTAGAGATTTCAAAGTACTGGGCTATTTCTGAAATGGTTGTTTCCGGTTTTTTCAGAATAAGAAATAAAATTGCCACCTGTCTTTTTGTTAAATGAAATTCATTTAATATTTCTAAATCAGGGATGAAGTGCTTTCCAATACTTCTCATTAGATCATCTAGTTCAATTAATACTTTTTTATATTCTTCCATTCTCACCATCTCCAGCTTTCTAATCCATTTCTAGAAACTTTCTAGGTTGATTTTAACAAGCTTTCAATAAAAAAGATAATCATATCAAAAAACAGCCTGCCGCACAGGCAGACTGTTTTCTTATGATTGCTTCAATTCGTTTATGCTTCGATTTGAGCAAATTTACTGCGTAGTACCATCTGAAGGATACCGCCATGACGGTAGTAATCCATTTCAACTTCACTATCAAAACGAACAAGTACTTCAAATTCTTTTTGGTTGCCATCTTTATCTGTTGCAACAACCTTCACCATATCACGAGGTCTAACATCGTTTGTGATTTGTACATCGAATGCTTCTTCTCCAGTTAATCCAAGAGACTCCGCGCTGTCGCCTTCTTTGAATTGAAGTGGAAGAACACCCATTAGTACTAGGTTACTGCGGTGAATACGCTCATAGCTCTCAGCGATAACTGTTTTTATGCCAAGAAGGTTTGTACCTTTAGCAGCCCAGTCACGTGAGCTTCCCATACCGTAATCTTTACCAGCTAGGATCGCAAGACCTGTATTTGTTTCTTTGTATTTCATAGCTGCATCATAAATTGACATAACTTCGCCTGTTGGCCAGAACGTTGTGAAGCCGCCTTCTGTACCAGGAGCAATTTGGTTGCGGATACGGATGTTAGCAAATGTACCTCTCATCATGACGTCATGGTTACCACGACGCGAACCATAAGAGTTGAAATCACGAGGCTCAACGCCTTTAGAGATCAAGTATTTACCAGCAGGTGTATCTTTACCAATTGCACCAGCAGGTGAAATATGGTCAGTTGTTACCGTATCACCAAACTTACCAATTACACGCAGGCTTGATAATGGTGCGATATCTTTAGGATCTTTTGAAAGACCTTCAAAGAACGGAGGATTGGCAATGTAAGTAGACTCATCATCCCACTTATAAAGCGCATCATCAGTTGTTTTGATATCGTTCCAACGATCGTTGCTGTCGAATACATTATTGTATTCACGACGGAACAATTCAGGTGTAACTGTTTTGTTCACAACGTCTTTTACTTCATCAGCTGTAGGCCAGATGTCTTTGAAGAATACATCTTTACCATCTTTATCTTGACCGATTGGGTCATTTTGAAGATCAATATCTACCGTACCAGCAAGCGCATAAGCCACAACAAGCGGTGGTGATGCAAGGTAGTTAGCTTTTACTAGAGGGTGAATACGTCCTTCAAAGTTACGGTTACCAGAAAGTACAGATGTCACTGTAAGGTCATTTGCCCCAACTGCTGCTTCAACCTCATCTTCTAGTGGACCAGAGTTACCGATACATGTCGTACAGCCGTAACCTACGATGTTAAAGCCTAATTGCTCCATGTATGGAAGTAATCCTGAATCTTTTAAGTAACCTGTAACAACTTTTGAACCAGGTGCTAAAGATGTCTTAACAAATGTAGGAACATCTAGACCAAGCTCAACAGCTTTTTTCGCTACAAGACCAGCCCCGACAAGTACGTATGGGTTAGAAGTGTTCGTACAGCTTGTGATTGCTGCAATAGCGATTGAGCCCGTTGTCATTTCTGCTTCACGGCCATCTTTAAAGCTTACTGCAACTTTCTTATTGAATTCATCTTCTGTTAATCCTAGACCTTGAGTTCCTTGTGGTGCCACAACTGCATCACGGAAAGATTTTTGCATTTGTGAAAGTGGAACTAAATCTTGCGGACGCTTAGGACCAGAAAGATTCGCTTCGATTTGAGAAAGGTCAATTTCTACTGTATCTGTATAAACTGGATCTTCTGTTTCACCAGCTACATAGAATAAGTTGTTTGCACGGCTGTACTCTTCAACAAGCTTGATTTGTTCTTCAGAGCGACCAGTTAGTCTCATGTAGTTAAGAGCTTCCTCATCTACAGGGAAGAATCCGCATGTTGCACCGTATTCTGGAGCCATGTTAGAAATAGTTGCACGGTCAGCTAAAGGCATTTCAGCTAGTCCTGGACCGAAGAATTCAACAAATTTACCAACAACTTTTTTCTCACGAAGTACTTGTGTTACTTTAAGTGCTACGTCTGTAGCTGTTGTTCCGCTTGGAAGAGATCCGACAAATTTACATCCGATAACTTCTGGAACTGGGAAGTATGAAGGTTGTCCAAGCATTCCAGCTTCCGCTTCGATACCACCAACACCCCATCCAAGGACACCAATACCATTGATCATCGTTGTATGAGAGTCAGTACCTACTAATGTGTCAGGGAATGCAACTGTTTCGCCGTCTTGTTCAACAGCGTGAACAACATTCGCTAAATACTCTAAGTTAACTTGGTGAACGATCCCTGTTGCTGGCGGTACAGCATTGTAGTTGTTAAATGCTTTTTTAGCCCAGCTAAGGAATTGATAACGCTCTTCGTTACGTTGGAATTCAAGATTCATATTAAAGTCAAGTGAATCATTTGTACCTGCTTTGTCCACCTGTACAGAGTGGTCAATAACAAGGTCTACTGGGATTTCAGGGTTGATTTGGTCAGGGTCTCCACCCATATCAGCCATTGCTTTACGTAGAGACGCTAAGTCAACAACTGCTGGTACACCTGTGAAGTCTTGTAGGATTACGCGTGATGGTTTGAATGGAACGTCGATTTCTTTTAATTCGTTTGTTCCCCATTTCGCAAGGTTCTCAACATGCTCCTTTTTGATTACATAGCCATCATGTTGACGAAGCACCGATTCAAGTAAAACCTTTACTGAATATGGAAGTTTCGTCACATTACCTACTCCAGCATCTTCTAATGCCTTTAGTGAGTAGTAGTTATACGTCTTTCCGTCAATTGAAAATGACGAACGTGCATTAAAAACATCCTGTTTGTTTGACATATGTATACCCTCCTTCTCCAGACTATCATACCGCAAACTGTCAAAATTGTCTAAATGAATGATCGGCAGTTTTTAAACGGTATGTTGATAAAAATAGTAAGCGCTTTAATTTATGTACGCGCACTTCCTTCTTTAGAATAGCAAAAGTTGTCTTAAGAATAAATGGATTTTTGAAATTTTGTAGACAATTTAGCAAAAATATTTCGATTGCTGTCAAAACGCATATGAAAATCTGTTGAATGTACACACTAAGAGCGGAGGTGAGATCAATGACAAAGAAGAAGTCAAACCACATTATTCCGGGTATGAACCATGCTTCAGGTCAAGGCAAGGGCACTGGGTACAACTCGCAATTTAATCAAGAATCTGCTAACGAGCCATTAACTGAAATGGAACGTCAGAATAACAAAAAGACGAAGAAACGCCAGTAAGCGACTGATGACGGATACGATTGCCCTAGTTGAAATAGAACACTATAAAAAAGCACTAGTTCCTCACTAAAACTTGAGGAGCTAGTGCTTTTTTTACATTTGAGACCGTAATTGCTCGATTTGCTGCTGGTACTGCTCTAATTGTGCGCGCTGGTGTTCAGAAGCCACTTCAAGTGCTTTCTGAATTTGCTGCACGGCTTCTTCTACCTCTTGTTCAGCTCGTTTAGTGTGAACTCCAACCTCTGCAGCATGGCTGTTTATATTCCCTACAGCTTGTTCTGCCTGGACTACAGCTTGCTGTGCTGCTTGAAATGCTTGTTGTTTATTTTTTTGATATGGCATGATTCATACCCTCCTTAAAATGACTGCGTACAAGCTTAGGTTTCGAAAATTCCTTTTAATTATTCGTATAGCACTAAGGTATTTTCCCATACTAACGGTGAGGAGGGATGATCTATGACTGAACGCAACACTTATAAAGACCAGCGTAAAAATGCGCCAAAAGAAAATAACCCTGGACAGCCAGAGCCGATGAGTGGTTCTAAGAAAGTAAAAAAAGCCAATCATGTTGGGCAGACAGACGGCGAAGGTTAAACAACAATACGCTCGACAAAAGGCCTTTCACCTATAATGTGAAAGGCCTTAGCGCTGCTATTTTTCACGTTCACGCGCTTCTTTTCTGCGCTTTTTTCTTATTTCGTAGCGTTCTGTCGCCCCTTGGTAATGCCACTTCTCTTCCTCTGTTTCCGGTATGATTTCAGGTACTTCCTTTGGCTTTCCAGCTTCATCTAGAGCAACAAAGGTTAAGTAGGATGTAGCGGTTAAACGTCTTTCTCCAGTAATCAAATCTTCTGCCTCAACCTTTACAAACACTTCCATCGATGTTTTTCTAGTATACGAAACATACCCTTCTAAACAAATCGCCTCCCCTGTACGAATAGGAGAGATAAAGTCAAGGCTGTCACTCGAAGCTGTCACTACTTGACTTCTTGCATGCCGCATAGCTGCAATGCTGGCTACTTTATCAATATAAGCCATTACATTTCCGCCAAATATCGTCCCGTGATAATTTGTATCCGGCGGAAGGACAATATCAGTTAAGGTAGTTTTTGAACTTGCACTTGTTTTTTGATTTGAATTTGTCATTATTACACTTCCTTCACTAGTTCTAACCGAGTTAGTAATTCATCGTAATCATTTGAGGAAATGGTCCTGAAATCGATCGCTATTTTATCATCTTTCACTCTCGTTACAACAGCAGTCTCCCCTAAACGGAGCGCTTCAATCATCTCTTGTGTTTTTTTATTTGGGTGGCTCAATAAGAGAAGCCACGTCTCTAGCTGTACATCAGGCATTGTGCCTCCGCCTACCATCGAGAAGTCTTCAATTAGTTCACTATTCCATTCCTTACTAAGCATTGATGTAAACTGTTCTGACTCCTGTTTTATCTCTTCTTTACTCTTAACAATCATTTTAAGGGTAGGGATTTCTTTGAGTGCGGTGTTTGAATCAATATAAGACTTTAATGTAGCCTCTAGTGCTGCCAATGTCATTTTATCAACCCTTAATACTCGAGCAAGCTGATGTTTTTTCAGGCGATCAATCAACTCTTTACTGCCTGCAATGATTCCTGCTTGCGGACCGCCAAGTAACTTATCACCGCTGAATGTGACCAGATCTACACCTTGTGCGAGAACTTCACTCACATGCGGCTCATCACCTATCCCGTGCTGACTGAGATCATATAGTGCTCCGCTGCCAAGATCCTCATATAAGATGACTTCTTTTTCTTTCGCTAGCTTTGTTAAGTCTTTTGATTCTACCGCACTCGTAAATCCAATCGTCTTAAAATTACTCGTGTGAACTTTCATCAACATAGCTGTTTCGCACGAAATAGCTGCCTCATAATCTTTATAATGTGTTTTATTAGTAGTCCCTATTTCTTTCAGATGAGCGCCGCTCTCTTCCATAATGGAAGATACGCGAAAAGAACCCCCGATCTCAACCAGCTCGCCTCGTGAGACGATGACTTCTCTGCCTTTAGCAAAAGCTGTAAGAACAAAATAGACAGCAGCAGCATTATTATTTACAACCATAGCCGCCTCCGCACCGGTCACCTCTTTAACGATATCTTCAATCAAGGCATGCCTAGAACCCCGCGCACCTTCCTCTAATCGGTATTCCAAGTTTGAATAGGACGTTGCTGCAACAATCACTTGTTTGATTGCCTGCTCACTCAAGATGGCTCTGCCGAGGTTTGTATGCAATACGGTTCCAGTCCCGTTTATCACCTTTTTTAACGTATAATCAAAATGCTTACTTAGTCGCGCTGATACAGCTGTGAATATCGATTCCTTAATCGAAGCCTCTTCTGTCCAAATCTCATTAAGGATTTGGGAACGCACTTCAGCAACCGCCTCTTGTAACCATTCTGTTAAAAGATCATCCGATACATCCCCAGACTTTAACAACGTTATGTATGCCTCATCTTTTTGTAACTCATGAATGGGTGGAATTTGTCTTAGCAATCGTTGTTTCATTTCAAAGCTCCTTTTGGTGCATATTCACCTTCTATTTTGAAGGAGAAAAAGCACCAGAGAGGTGCTTTTTCTCTTTATTGATCCAACTCTTTCATTTTCTTAATCATATCTTCTGCTTTTGGAAAAACACCGGTTTCTTTCTTAGAATGCAAGGTTTCTCCATTTACCACAACTTCGAATACACCGCCCGAACTTGTTATAAGCTTGACTTCTGCAACCTGACCTCTAAAATGGTCTAATATGTCATCCGTGAGACTCACGGCTTTAGGTGCAAAGTTTCACATCATGCAAAATTCAACAGAAACTGTATACTTCATCAAATCAAACTCCTTTACAGTTTTTTCTTATCTATTGTAGGATAAGATGTGGTCTGATGCAAAACAATATGCGCATCAATGATTGTTGTTTTTACTTAATAAAGAAAGAAGGAGGGTTCCTTTGATGGACAAAAGAGAGAACATCCGTTTAACTACTTTCTCGACAAAAGCTGGTTGAGGATGCAAAATTGGTCCTGAAGACCTGACGCAAGTTTTGCGTCACTTACCTAAACAAACAGATGATCCAAATTTATTAGTTGGACTAGAAACTTCAGATGATGCAGGAGCCTATCGTTTAACAGACGATCTTGCAATGATTCAAACAGTGGATTACTTTACTCCTGTCGTTGATGATCCATATATGTTCGGTCAAATTGCAGCAGCCAACGCATTAAGCGATGTATATGCGATGGGTGCCAAACCTACAACAGTATTGAATATTGTTGGGTTTCCAATTAAAAAACTTCCACCTGAAATGCTTGCGGATATTCTCAGAGGAGCAGCAGATAAAGTGAAAGAAGCCGGCGCAGTAATAGTTGGCGGACATTCTATCGATGACCAAGAGCCGAAATTTGGTTTATCTGTTACTGGTCTTGCGCACCCTGACCGCATTTTCAAAAATGTCGGAGCAAAGCCTGGTGATGTTCTCGTTTTAACAAAGCCGATTGGCGTAGGCATTTTAACGACCGGCATTAAGCGCGAAGCTGTCACTAAAGAGCAAGAAGAAGCGGTGACTCGCACAATGGCTGCTCTTAATAAAGAAGCTGCAGAAGCTCTTGAAGGATTAAACCCTCATGCGGTTACTGATGTGACGGGCTTTGGTTTATTAGGCCACAGCCTGGAAATGGCTAAGGGCAGTGAAGTGAGCTTTGAAATTCAAGCATCAAGTGTACCTATGTTAGAGGGTACAAAAGAATTGGCTCGGCAAGGAATAGTTCCTGGCGGCTCAAAAGCGAATGAGCGCTGGATCGCTCCTGATGTGGAGTATCAATCCTCCATCACAGAAGTTGAAAAAAGCATCTTATGTGATGCGATTACTTCTGGCGGTCTTCTTGTAAGTTTAACCGAAGAAGAAGCACAGCAGTATGTAGAAGACATGCATAAAAGAGGACTCACGGCTTCTATTATTGGCCGCGTGGGTGAAAAATCAGATTATCCTCTTTACGTTCAATCATAAAAAAACGATTCAGCTTTTAAGAAAGCTGAATCGTTTTTATTTATAAATCTTAGCAAACACATCATTCGTAAGCGCTTCGGGCTTGTTATCAAAGATTAATGTCCCTTCTTTAAAGCCGATAATCCGTGTAGCATACTTTTTGGCAAGCTCAACATCATGCACATTAATGATAGTCAAAAGACCTCTCTCATCATGAATTTGCCTTAGCAAGTTAAAAATCCGCTCAGAAGTCGTAGGATCTAGACTGGCTACCGGCTCATCTCCTAAAATGATACTAGGCTTTTGCATCAGGGCCCTTGCAATACCTACTCGCTGCTTCTGCCCGCCGCTTAGGGCCTCGACACGCTTATCCCTAAAACGATCCAGCTCAACTTCTCTTAATGCTTGATCAGCCTGTGCTTTTTCAGAAGCTTTGAAAAGTCCTAGCAGGTTTTTATAAGCAGGACGCCCCCCAAATGAGCCAGTTAATGTATTTTGATATACAGACATCCGAGGAATAAGATTAAAATGCTGAAAAATCATGACCATTTCTGCCCGAATTTCACGCATTTCTTTTTCACGAAGACCAACGAGCTCTCTCCCATCAAAACGTATCGAACCTGAAGTAGGTCGAATAAGCCGGTTAATACAACGAATAAAGGTCGACTTACCTGCTCCGCTCCGTCCTAGAATACAAATAAACTCTCCCTTATTCATCGTAAGGCTTATTTGATCTAATGCGTTTTCCTTCGCTTTTGGATACCTGACTGATAAATTTGAGATCTCTAGCATAAGGTTTCTCTCCTAAATAACTCTAGCTCTGATTCGCCCGCCAATAACATCAACGAATATGACTAATATCATAATACAAATGATGTCTAGGGCAACGGCTGTATAATAAAAGCTTTGAAAGTGATTAAATAATTGCTGCCCGATTCCGCCGCCTCCAATAAAACCTAAAATTAGCGACGTTCTGATCGCCACTTCAAACCGATAAAAATAATGAGATAAGATATTTGGCCAAATCTGCGGAATGATCGAAAAAAGATGGCCTACCCACCTAGTCGCGCCAACAGATTTCATCGCTTCTTGAGGCCCGTCATCTGCTGCTTCAATTAATTCAGAAATCAGTTTGCCAAGCACCCCGATATTATGCAGAATAATCGCAAGCACAGCTGCAAAAGGTCCAAGCCCAAATGCCGTGACAAAAATTAAACCGAACACAATCTCAGGAATGGACCGCAGGCCGCTTAAGAACGATCTGACAGAGCCATATATGACTCTAGAGCCGCTCGTATTTCTTGCTGCTAAAAAACTTAAAGGCACGGCTACGATTAATGCAAAAAAAGTCCCTAAAAATGCCATAGCAAGCGTAACTAAGCTTTCCCTTGCCATGCGGGGGAACAATGACCACTCAACTGGAAAGAAGCGATTGCTTATCATTTCAAAAATATTCGGGATTTGAGCTAATTTTCTCCACTCAAATCCCGTCATATTCATACTCCACCAAGTTGCTGCTATAATCAGCAGCAAATAAAAGAGGTATCTACGTCTGAACCAGACCATTCATTAAACTCCTATTCTTCTAGCTTAAGCATGTCAAATTCACGAGCAGCCTCAAGTACATCGGCATATTGAGTATCATCGGCCTCTACAAATGAAGATGCACCGCCAAAGATGCGTAAGATCTCTTCATCAGTAATTTCATAAAATGCCGCCCGAATGTCTTCAATTTCTTCTTCTGTCATCTCACTTGGAACGACCCAAGGGTACTGATATAACTTATCTGACTGCCAGATTACTTTAATATCCTCACGCAATGTCCCGCCATTCGCTTCATCATCTTTCATTAATGCTTCTAAAATTGCACTGTCAACCGCTCCTGCTTGTACCGACTGATCTTGAACAAGAGTTGTTACAATGTCATGCGAACCTGCAAATTGTACTTGAGCAAAATCATTATTCAAATCATCTTCATAATGACCGCGATTACGTAATTCAAGTCCTGGAATTAGATGACCGGATGTCGAAGAGTTGCTCGCAAAGGCAAAATTAACTTCTTCACGGTCGGCAAGCATATCTTCAAGAGTTTCCCATTTTGAATCAGAATGTGTAATGATATAGGAATAGTAATAAGGTTCCCCGTCAATTTCTTGAGTAATGATTGCCTGCGCTCCGCTTTGTTCGTGGGCAATTAAATACGTTAAAGGCCCAAGAAATGCAAGGTCAATGTGATTGTAATTTAATGCTTCAACTACCGCATTATAATTAGGATATTGATTCACTTCTACTTCACGGCCGAGCGCATCCGTTAAATGTGATTCTAAATTAGAAAGTCCTGTTTCCATTTCGCCTGTAGACTGAGACGGAATAACCGCCACTTCAAACACCTCATCTGAAGTTTCGCCTCCAGAAGATGTATCCGCCTCATCTGTAGATGGTGCATCTTCTCCCGAGCCGCAAGCAGATAGGGTAAGAGCTAGTCCAATTGATAAAAGCCACTTTTTCATATGATCTCTCCATTCATAAACATCACTATTTCTACTTTTTTACATGAAATGAATCTACCACTTTCACAAGGCACTTGTAAAGCAATGTCCTTTTGTGAAAGGGTAGATTCACTTGTTTTGTTCTTCTATTCTCGTTTTAGCTGCCTTCTTGAAAGAATAAAGAAAGGAAGAGGAATCAGCACCCAGGCGATGTTCTTTAATAATTGATTCATTGCTTGAGTGCGCTGCATTTCCATTTGTTCTTCTTTTTGTTCGAGGTAGATCTCGCGAATTTCTTCTTCTGTTTTATCAGAATCAGGCATCGATTCTTGATTCATCTTAAAATCTTGAAATGAGTAATAATACGGAGACGGCACCACTAAGTCAGATACATTCATGGCCATCGCCACACCTCCGCCAATCATCATCACGAGGGTTACAAACATCACTGCATAATAATAGATGGTCCGAACCATACATACTCCCCCTTCATTCAATTGATTACTTGCTTAAACAATGATTGAATACATTCACATAAGCTTTTATTTCAGCATCAAATTGATGATGATGACTCACGTATTGAAAAGCCTTTTCTGCGATCTCCTGTTGTTGCTTCGGGTTTTTTATTAAAGATTCCACCTTCATAATAAAATGCTCTGGTGAATCGAAAGTAAACCCATTTTCTCCATCTATGACCACACTGCAATTGCCGGGATTCCTCCTTGCCGCTACGACTCGTTTTGAATACATCGCTTCAAGTAATGCTGTTGGCTGACCTTCTGAAATCGAAGTGTTGATCACGATATCTGCTTGCTTAAATATATGAGCCATTGCCTCTAAAGATACTTCCCCAATATACGTAAACCATTCCACTTCATCTTCTTTCATTTCTACTTGTTTAAGAAGACCATGCTCAAGAGCTGCACCGACAAATACCACTTTCATTTCTGGATACCGTTCAGCTAAGGAAGTAAATGCCTCCCATAAATAAAAGATATCCTTAACCTTTCTCAATCCTGCAGGTAATAAAATCACAGGATTTCCTTTAGGCAAAAGAATAGACTCATCAGTCTCTGCTGGCAGCCATATACTTTGCGGAATCACATGAGTCCGGTCGCTCAGGTCTGGATAAGAAGCTGCCACTTTTTCTTTCCCATCATCCGTAAATACGGTAACAGCACATGAGTCATCAGCTACATTCCCCATCAAAAGCAATGCATTTGGATCAGCTAAGTCTTCGTTAATATCTGTCCCTCCTGATGTAAGGACATATGGCTTGTTGAGGCTAACATCATGCTTATTCTTCCAGTTGGCAAACCTCCGTAAATGTAGAATGTGGTAAAGATCCACTTCATCAAAAATTTCCTGCCAACGATCATTCCACGTCATTTCCTCATAAGCGAAAACAACTACTTCTATATCCATTAGACGCAGTCCGTGCACGATACGTTTCGCAGTAGTCGCATTTCCTCTGTTTTGTTTAAAGTAAGGAGTAAAAAACAACACTCTCACGATTGTCTCACCCACTGCTCTATATGTTCAGTAATCCACACTCTTTTTTGGTCATCCCGTTTTGTGAGCTTTAGAGAATCTAGTTTTTCTAAAAAAGGAACAAGATATTTTCGTGAAAGTTCAGTATGATCTTTTGCTTCCTGTAATGTAAAACTCTCACTCGAACGCTCCCATAATTCCTTTACCATCATTTTAAATGGCTCATAATGAACAACTAATTTTTCATCTAAACGGTAAATAAGCTCTTCTTGTTCAAAATAGTGAATAAGCTCCGGTCTTAAATTCTCAGGCAGCTGCTGCGCCTCTAGATGATCGATAAGAGGCGAAACTTTAAACCCTTCTTTCCGAAGAGCCCCTAACACATGCTCAACCCTTTTTTCCCATTTCTTTGGAGGGTGCGGGTGATGAGAGACAAGAGCAATGCTTGGACCAATGCGGCGGACTGAACCATTCTCAATTTCATTTTCAATTACAGATTCAAATAAAACGTTCGGGAATGCTGATTTATTTGCCTGAATCAATTCTGCTTTTGCCATCCCTTTTCTCATTGGATGGTCGTTATGATATGTCGTAAGATCTTGTATAACTGTTCTCACAGCAAGAGCTGACACTTCTTTTGAGGTGACAATTGAATTGCTCAAGGGTATAAATTCTTTTTCTTTAATTGCTGCTTCTACTATTTCTGCTTGTAATCCGGTATGTGAAATTATTTCGTCTATTGATAATGCTTTTCTTTCCGACAATAGGTTTATGATTAATTCTTCAGGCGTCCCTTCACGCTTTTTAGCTAGCATCTGAACAGTCGCCTGACCAAATTTATACGTCTGGCCATGCCCATCAATGACTTCTCCGCCGCCGATCGTCTCCATTGGAGTAGGACGTCTTAAAATAAATCGGTCTCCACGCCTTGTCACCACCGGTTCGTCTAAGCGCAGCTGGCAAAGGACTTCATCTCTCTCTGCTTGTAACTCATTGCGGTCAAAAAAGACGATTTTTCCATACACTTCTGATGTGCCAATATGTAATTTAATTGCCTGGCGCTGTTTGATCAAATGGTTCAGTTCATTAACTGTCTTTAAAGCAATATCAATCGTTTGTGTCGACTCATAACGGCCTGGTGCAGCGATCACATCCCCTCTTTTTAGCGAAGCTTTTTCAATGCCTCCTATATTAATTGCTACCCGCTGGCCGGCATGCCCCTCTTCTCTAGGCTGATGATGCACTTGAAGCTGTCTTGCTCGAACTAACTTACCCTGTGGCAGCACTTCGACCATATCACCTTCCTGTATCATGCCTTCATAAACTGTTCCTCTCACAACGGTACCTTGTCCATGAACGGTAAATACTTGATCAATCGGCAGTCTAAATGCTCCGCTTGCATTACGCACATCTAGGACAGACAATTGCTCGATTAACCCTGCTTTCAATTCTTCTAAACCGACTTCTTCAATGCTGTCAACGAGAAAGACAGGCTGGCTATCAAGAAACGTTCCTCTGATTGAATCTTCTATATCCATTCTTGCTAGTTCTAGCATTTCAGAGTCTACTTTAGTTATTTTGGTCACCACAACCACACCTCGCTTGATCCCAAGCAAGGTCAGGATATCTAAATGTTCGCGCGTCTGCGGCATGACGCCTTCGTCTGCTGCGATCACAAGCATAACCATATCAATACCTGCAACGCCTGCAATCATCTGTCTGATAAAGCGTTCATGTCCAGGAACATCAATGATCGATACTTCCATATCCTCATTTAAAGTGAGCGGCGCATAACCTAGCTCTATGGAGATTTTTCGTTCCTGCTCTTCTTTTAAACGGTCTGTATACACATTTGTTAATGCTTTGGTCAGAGATGTTTTCCCGTGATCAATATGACCGGCCATTCCAATGGTAAAATGTTTTTTCACACAAGCCACTTCCTTCTCTCCGTATGTACGTTGTATTATCATACTACACGCCACACAGCAGTTAAAAGCGATTTACTAAAATGTTATGGGGACGTAAAAAAGCCATCTGATTGGATGGCTTAAATTTAAGATATTTAGAAAATGAATATATAAAAATTCAAGTCAGAAATACGCGGCAGCTTGTATTAATAAGCCGCTCCTGAACGATACTTCGCTTTCCGTGTGGAGCTAGTGAGCTTCCTCGGGCTAAAGCACTGTGGGATCTCACTTTTGCTCTAGTCCACACAGGAGTCTTCGTATCATTCATCCGCTAAGACAGAGCGTAATTAGTTATGTGATTATAAGGAATTTTCAAACCAAAAAGTTCCCAATTGATTACTCAACAACTAATCTCTACTAACGTATTTTTGCCAGCAAACATCTACTCTACATTTCACTTGATAAAATTAAGTAATTCATGCATAATAGAGTTCGTTCAAATTTTAATAATTATATAGAACTTCTTGGGGCTGGCTGCGACACTGGTGTTCGTCACGGTCTTCAAAACCGCTCGAGAGGCGCGTGCCGTCTCTGGTAGGTTCGATTCCTACACAGTCCCGCCAAATTATATATATCCTTTTTATATAAATCAGCCCCTGGATCGATTGATCACAGGGGCATTCATTTTATTAGCGACTCTATTCACTTCTATTCAATTCTGTTAAGGAGACTTTATACAGTTTATCATCATTCTCTTTTGGATTGCCGCGTCCATCTTTGTTATTGCTGATGAAATATAATGTATCATCCTCAATCAGCACATCTCGTATCCTGCCATAATCAGTAATGACTTTTCGTTGCTCTCCTGTTTCAAGATCAAATTCGATCACGGCTTCTCCCCTTAAAGCTGCAACAAACAGCTTGCCATTCGCATAATCCATACCTGATGGTGCCCACGTGTCCGTGGCTCCTGAAGTGAATAAAGGTGTGATCATTCCTTCTTCTTCCTCTGTTCCTTGTATGATTGGCCAGCCATAATTTTGTCCGCCTTCAATTTCATTTATTTCATCTTTGGCACTGCTGCCATGTTCACTGGAGTAAAGCGTCCCTGCAGATGACCAAGTCAGCCCTTGAGGATTGCGGTGTCCGTAGCTGTAGATGTAGGAGTCAGGCAGTGGATTATCTTCTGGGATCGATCCATCTAGATTCATCCTTAATATGCTTCCTCCTAATGAGTTAAGGTCCTGTGCTAGATCTGGAGCAGAGGCATCACCTGCTGTTGCGTAAAGCGTTTCATCTGATCCGATTTTTAACCGTCCCCCGTGATGATAGGTACCGCTTGGGATCTGATCTAAAAGCAAGCTCTCTTCCCTCCAACTGTCGTCCTCCAATCGCAGAGTGACAATTCGATTGAATTGTCCGGAATTGTCTTCATAGGTGTAGTAAGCAAATGCTAGATTCGAATCAGAAAAATCTGGTGCCAGCACTAACCCCAAAAGTCCCGCCTCTGCTGCCGTTGCAATATTTTTTTCTAGCTGTACACCTTGCCGTTTCATTTCTCCATTTTCTACTTTTATAATAGAGCCCGGTCTTTCTGTTAAGTAAAAAGTATCGTCTGCTTTTTCAATTGACCATGGAATCTCGAGGTTTTCTGCTATGACTTCTATCCCAGTTGCATGCTCCTCCTCAGAGTGATTAGAATCTTCATTTATGTCAGCCTGCTCCGCTGTAGAGTCTTCTTGTTCATTACTAGAACACCCTACACTAGACCACCCTACTATCAGCAGGAATATACATACAGCTAAAAGTCTTTTCATCTAGCATCTCTTCCTTTCTACTACCTATTTTTATTAGGATACCCTGCCTGAATAGAAACTTAAACTAAAAGGCAGGACTTCTAGCATGAGTTAATGTAAGACTAATGATATGATAGATGGCATATATAAAACTTAATATAGGAGTCCTGCTTCATGACAATCATACTGTTTATTTTCTTTCTATTGATTTATTTTTCCCTTACTTTTTATGTAGCCTATAACGGCTGGATTTGGCTGAAGAAATCCTTTGGTTTCCGTTTTAAACGAACCTATTTCCTCGTCGTGCTCTTTATTTCCATTTCTTATTTTTTAGCGCAGTTTTATTCTATTTCAGGTCTTTTATGGGTTGGATACATCTGGCTCGTTGTATTTGGATATAGTCTGCTTCTATTTCCGCTATTAAATATCCTTTTCTTCGTTATGAAGAAAAAAAGGCTTAATACGAGAAAAGGATTTAAATGGGCCGGGTTTAGTGTCACTTTATTTTATTTGTTTGTTTTCATATATGGCTCCTATAACATGTGGAATCCAGTTGTTGTTTCCTATGATATTGAAGTTGCTAAAGAATCCGAACTGGATGAGATTAAGCTGCTCTTAGTGTCTGATATCCATATCAGCGAAACAATTGGGCCCAAAACGATTACAGAGCTAATCAACCTCTCAAACGAGGTCGAGCCGGATGTTATTTTACTAGCTGGTGATATTATTGATAGTAGTATAGAGCCCTATTATTCACATAACCTAAGTGAAATTATGGCAGGATTAACGGCTCCGCTGGGGGTATATGCTGTTTTAGGCAACCATGAATATTACGGAGATGACATTCCTACTTTTATTAAGGAAATGAATGAAATTGATATTGAGGTGTTAGTCGATGAGGCTGCACTTATTGAGGACCTTTTCTATGTCATTGGACGCAAGGATTACTCAGACTTTAACCGATTACCAATTGACGACCTTACTGAAGACGTGGATCACAACAAGCCAATTCTTTTAATTGATCATCAACCAAGAGAGTTTGATAAAGTAGGTGCTGCTGGAGTCGATGTGATGGTATCTGGTCACACCCATAAAGGCCAGTTGTTCCCTGGTAATCTCATTACTAATGCGATATATGAAAACCATTACGGCCACATACAATTAGACGAGCTCCACACCATTGTTTCATCTGGCTATGGTATATGGGGACCGCCGTTTCGTATCGGGAGCAGAGCAGAAGTGGTTGAGATCAATGTGAGATTTAATTAAATTTAGCCAGTTCAAGTATTTTTTAAAACGAACATTTTTCATTAAAGAAAGCCACTGCAGACTAACATTAAGCAGTGGCTTTCCTTATTTTGAGACACTTCTTTAAAGTCCCTTAATAAGCATTTTATCGAGCTCGCGAACTTTGTCATAAGCACCTACCAATTCTTCAGGTACTAATGTTCTCCCGTATTCCCAAGCATTTGTTTCAATTTGCGCTTTCAATTGTTCAATTTCTTCTTCGTCTCCATAAATAAATGTTCTTAGGTCATACTTTGTCTTTTTATAATCCACATAATAGCCGAGTTCATGATAAATGATGACCTTAAGAAGATTTTCTTTTGACTCTTTTATCCTGATTTTACTTAAGTACCCGTTAACTTCCAGATAGTTAAACTTTAATGTCGTAGTCGAAATATTAAAGCTCATCGGCGAGCTGAGCTCATTGTTAAATTCATAGTTGATTTGTAAATCATGTTCCTCTACGATCTCTTTGATCGCTTTTTCAATATCCCATATGTAAAGCATTTTCTTCATACACAATCCTTTCCTGCATCGTTCCTATTAGTCATTACTCTACCATGATCCCACACAGTTCACATAGAGAAAGTCCATTTTTTTATTTCTGGTAGGCAAAAGCCCTTCACATCCATTATAGATTGTGAAGGGCTTTTCTCACTTTTATTTAATTATCTTCTTCTTCGCTATCACTGTCACTTTCATCACTGTCAGACTCATCATCTGAGCTGGCAGAACTTGATTCATTGTTTTCCTCATCTTTTTCCTCTTCTTTCTCATCCTCTTTTTCCTGCTTCTTCTCCTCTTTCTCATCTTTCTCTTCTTTCTTATCTTCTTCCTTTTCTTCTTCTACATTGTCTTCTTCATCAGACCCTTGCTCCTCGTCATTTGAGGAATCATTCGGCTCTTCATTTGATTCATCGTCACTTGGGTCAATTTCAATATTTAACCCGTCCTCATCGACGACCTCACTCTCACTCTCATCCTCATCGTTATCAGTCTCTTGCTGTTCTTCTTTTCTACGTTCTCTTTCTTCTGATCTTTCACGTTCTCTTCTTTGTTGTTCCTGTTTAGCTCTTTCTTCCTCACGAGCTTCTTTTTGCTTTTTCTCCCATTCATCTTCTACTAGACTGTAAGCATCTTTAACAGTGGTCCCAGTGACAAATAGTTCTGTTACGAGATCACTTCTAGAAGAACTTGAGTCTGCACGTTCACCCGTTGAAGTATCTATTGTAATTTCTTCAACCGAATCAGGTTTTGCAAACTCTCCTGTTTCTTCATTTACCATACCACTCATCACTTCACGGAAGATATGCTGGGCGATTTGACGATCTTCTCTCGTTTTAATATAACTATTCTCATCAATTCTAGGATACCCCGTCCATACAGCGGCTGTATAATTCGATGTATAGCCTGCAAACCAAACGTCAGGAACCCCTTCATCAATATTGTATTTTTGCTTTGTTTCTTCATTAAAGTTCGTTGTACCCGTCTTACCTGCAACCGGTACGCCGCCAATGGCTGCGAGCTGTCCTGTTCCTTCTTCTACTACACTCTTCAACATATCAGTTACCATGTAGGCAGTATAATCACTCATTGCTTGTACACCTTCTGGCTGCATGTTAATTTCTCTGCCATCTGGGAAAACAACTTTTCTAACGGTATGAGGCTCATTATAGGTCCCTTCATTAGCGAAAGCTGAGTATGCACCTGCTAAATCAAGCGGTGAAATTCCTTCATCAAAGGACCCTAGAGCATAGGACTCATAGACAGAACCTTCAATATCAATCCCAATGTTTCCAGCAAATTCCTGCGCTTTATCCGCACCAACTTCTTGGAATGTCTTCACGGCTGGAGTATTCCAGCTTTGAGTCAAAGCTTCTCTTATAGACATCAGCCCGTGATATTGGCCATTATAGTTACGGATTACTTGATCACTGCCTGTATAAGTCATTTCTTCATCTTCTATTTGCTGATAGGTTGACCATTTCAAATGTTCAATTGCAGGTCCATAACTTAGAATCGGTTTAATTGTAGATCCTGGCGAGCGCTTAATATGGGTAGCATAGTTGGAACGGTTCTCTCCAGCTTCTTGATTACGACCTCCGCCAATGGCTTTAATTTCTCCTGTACGGTTGTCAACCACGGTTACTCCCGCTTGGAAATTATCATCCGGATATTGAATAAATTGATCAGAATTAAGCACTTCTTCTACATGTGCTTGAGCATCCGCATCATAGGTTGTATAAATTTCTAAACCACCGTTATAAATCATCTGGGCAGTTAATCCATCAATTTGTTCTAGTTCCCTATATACTTGGTCCATAAAGGCATCAGAAACGGATTGATCTTCCGAGCCTCTTTGCAGCATATCTTCGACCGGCATGCTTCTTTCTTCATCGTATTCTTCCTCTGTAATAAATCCATGTTCATGCATCACATATAGTACAGTATTTCGTCTTTCTTCAGCAAGGTCTGGATTTTGATAAGGGTCATATCCAGATGGACGCTGAGGCAGGCCGGCTAATAAGGCAGCTTCCTTAATTGTCAGCTCATCTACTTCTTTATTAAAGTAAGTCTCAGCTGCTGTAACAATCCCGTAAGCACCATTACCGAAATATATTTTATTTAAATAGAGTTCTAGAATCTCATCTTTTGTATAATGTCTTTCAAGTTCCAGGGCTAGATAGGCTTCTTGTACCTTTCGTGTCATTGATTTCTCAGCAGTTAAAAGTGAATTTTTCACTACCTGCTGAGTAATTGTACTTCCGCCTTCAGCACCAAAACCATTCGTAATATTAGAGATCACAGCCCCTCCGATGCGTCTGATATCAAGTCCTGAATGATCGTGAAAACGAACATCTTCAATTGCTATAAACGCATCCTTCACGTGATCAGGCACTTCTTCAATAGACATTGACTGCCTGTTTTCTCCATTACTTAAAGCAATAATCTCCTCGTTATTATGGTCATACAGAGTAGATGAATTAGCAAATGCAAACGTATCATCATCAATCTCTGGAGCACTTTGAACTAAACCATAAATTGTAAAGCTCCCAACCGCTCCTGCTATCACAAAGAGAACAGTTAAAACGGCTGCAACCTTAAACAATAGCCCGCTTCCTCTTTTATGTTTCCTTTTCTTTAGCTTCCTCTTTTCTTCCCTTGTTTCAGGTTTATCAGCCATAAACCCTTCCCCCACTTTCAATATTTAGATAGTCGATTATTCGTTCCCTCTTTCAAGCAAGGTAAAACCTTGTAAAATATGGTTTTCTACAAGATATACGTATAAAGGAGGATCCTCAACTGTATGGATTCTCAGTTTACGTTTTCGTAGTATAATATGTAGAGAGTTGAAAAATCTATCGAAACGGGAGCTTTTTGATCGTTTTTTGCATTTACTCTTATTTATAAAAACAAAGCTTGAACCTATTGGCATATTAAGGATTAACCCATAACAGCCTTAAAAATCCCATGATTTTACACCTTATTTTTTTGTCATTTTCCCACAAACACATACATATTTTGGCGATCTTGCCACCGATTATCTCGTAGCAATTTCATATATTACAAGTATATTGCAGTTTGATTAAGTAGAACGAGAATGCTTGCCTAACTCGTTTGATAGCTGTTACGATTACTAGCGTTGAACGAAGTAAGGAGGTATTCACTTTGAAAAAACAAACTAATTCAAAGCTTTTACGGAACTTCGGACTACCGCTTGCTACAGCTGGCGTGCTCCTATTTGCATCACCAGCCATTTCAGAGGCAAGTGACTTAGGAAGCAATCTTTTACACAAAGGCGTAGATGGCGAGAGTGTCCAAGTAGTTCAAGAACTCTTGCATGAAAAAGGCTTATTAGATGAAGCCGCTATAACAGGAACATTTTCAAAAGAAACATTTGAAGCTGTTTCAACATATCAAGAAAATCATAACTTAGTAGTGGACGGAATTGCTGGTCCGCAAACAGTAGGTGCGATGAAAGTTCTAGAAAAAGGTGACGAAGGGGTATTAGTAGAAGACCTTCAACATCAATTAGTAGATCTAGGTTTCTATGAAGGAAATAAAGATGGCTTGTATGGTCCATTAACCCAAGCAGCGGTTAAAGGATTTCAAAAAGCTCAAGGAATTTCTGTAGACGGTATTGCCGGCCCTGAGACTTACTCTAACCTTTACTACTCAAACCCAGCCGCTAATAAGGCAGCTGAGCCACAAGCTCCTGTAGCGGAAGCTCCAGTCGAAACAGCTCCTGAATCCCAAGAGCCTGCAGAAGCTCCTGTTGAAGAAGCTCCTGTAGAGGAAGCTCCTGCACAAGCTGAGGAAACAACAGAAGAACCTGCTGCTGAAGAACCACAAGCAGAGGAGCCTGAAGCAGTAGATGAACCTGCTGTGGAAGAAACAGAAGAAACAGTTGATTCTGCCCCTGCAGACAGCGAACAAGCAACATTCGAAATGGAAGCAACAGCGTACACTGCTTATTGTGAAGGATGTTCTGGTGTAACGGCTACTGGAATTGATTTACGCGAAAATCCTAATAAAAAAGTAGTTGCAGTTGATCCTAGCGTTATCCCTCTTGGATCACGTGTACATGTAGAAGGATACGGCGAAGCAATTGCTGGAGATACTGGCGGCGCTATTCAAGGCCATAAAGTAGACTTGCACATGGCAACGAAAGAAGAAGCGATTAACTTTGGCCGTCAAACAGTAACAGTAACGGTGTTAGATTAATATATGTTTAAAAAGCACATCTGCTTATTGCAGATGTGCTTTTTCTATTTCGTCCAGCCCGGTTCATATGTATAAATCGCAGCCCCGCCGTGCTGAGCATTCCCTCTAAAGCTTTTAACATCATCCTGCGCCACTAATACGGAACGAAAATCCAAGAAATCTTCTTTTGTAACCGTGTAAGATTCTAACTCCTTATTACGTAATTGTTCAAGAATCGATTGTGCTTCTTCTTTCGTCAACGGACTCTCCTCCTGCCTTTATCTGAACGTTATGATATAGTTAATGATAATAACATCGTACGATACTATTAAACTAAAGAACGGAGTGTATGTAAACCTATGATCACATATGAAGTGAATCGAGCGATCTCTGCTGAGCAATTAGCTGATCTTTTTAAGCGTTCTACAATTAAACGGCCACATGAAGATGCAGCTCGGTTGACTAAAATGATTGAAGCCTCTCCTCTCCTTGTCACTGCGTGGGATGGTGACCATTTAACTGGTGCAGCCCGTTCGCTGACTGACTTCTCCTATTGCTGCTATTTATCTGATTTAGCTGTAGATAAGCGTTATCAGCATAATGGGATCGGACGTAAATTAATCGAGCGAACCAGACAAGAAATCGGAACCGAATGCTCGCTGATCTTACTCTCCTCCCCTGAAGCACTTGATTATTACCCAAAAGTTGGTTTTAAGAAAGCTGATCACGCTTACTATATTCAACGAAAACAATAAAAGTCAGAGGATTCATATCCCCTGACTTTTTTATTTGCCAGATGTGTTTTTATGACTGAAGTGTTTTTAATGCTTCACGAGGAGCTAAGTACTCATACCCTAAATCACGAGCTACCGCTTCGTATGTGACAGTTCCTCCAGCTGTATTAAGCCCAAGCTCTAAAGCAGGATTTTCTTCGAGTGCACGATGTACACCTTTATTAGCAATTTGCAGCGCATAAGGGATTGTCACATTCGTTAATGCAATCGTTGAGGTTCGCGGAACTGCGCCTGGCATATTAGCAACAGCGTAATGAACAACGTCATGTTTTGTATAGGTCGGTTCATCATGTGTGGTGATACGGTCTACCGTCTCAATAATTCCGCCTTGGTCAATCGCCACATCGACAACCACTGACCCTGCCTTCATCGACTTAATCATTTCTTCTGTAACAAGCTTAGGTGCTTTCGCTCCAGGTATCAGCACCGCGCCAATCACTAAATCTGATTCCGCTACCGCTTCTGCAATATTCAACGGGTTCGACATCATCGTTTGAATATCTGTTCCGTATAAGTCATCTAATTGTCTTAGGCGCTCAGGACTTAAATCCATAATCGTTACATCTGCCCCAAGACCCATCGCAATCTTAGCAGCATTTGTTCCAACAACACCCCCGCCAATGACTGTTACTTTTCCACGTTTCACACCAGGCACGCCTGATAATAAAATCCCTTTTCCTCCTTTAGGCTTTTCAAGGAATTGGGCACCAATTTGAGACGCCATACGGCCAGCTACCTCACTCATTGGAGTAAGTAATGGAAGAGTTCGTCCCACTTGAACGGTTTCATATGCAATGGCCGTTACTTCTTTTTCAACTAATGCTTTTGCAAGCTCTGCTTCAGCTGCTAAGTGCAAGTATGTGAATAAAATAAGACCTTTTCTGAAATAAGCATATTCAGATGGGAGCGGCTCTTTCACTTTCATAATCATATCTGCTTTTTCCCAAATAGCTGCAGGGTCAGCTTCAATTTCAGCACCAGCTTGAACATATTGCTCATCACTAAATCCGCTTCCAATACCCGCATTTTTCTCGATTAATACATGATGCCCAGCTTGAACGAGCGTCATCACACTTGCAGGGGTCATCGCCACACGATTTTCATTGTTTTTTATTTCCATAGGTACACCAATTAACATGTAGACATCCTCCTTTGAACTCTTCAACATTTTCTTATTTTCAGTATAATCATTCTTAGTCAAACTGACCTTGTGGAAAATAATCAAACAACTCTGTCTCTTTTTGTATTTTTCCACAAATCATAAATTATCACTTCACACATGTAAAAATTAAGATTATACCTGTTCTACCTTACCCATTTTCGCCTTCCTCTACCTATTCTATCCCCTCATTCATCTGCCTTTTTACATTTTGTCAGCTTTTAAGGAGAAAAATTAGACACCAATAGCAGTTTTAAGTTGTTTATGGTAGGATAGAATCGATACGTAGAAGAGGTGAGAATAAAATGCCTACTTGGTTTATGTGGTTTATCGTACTATGGACCATCTTTTTGATTACAGTGATGTTTATCGGCGGATATTTCATGTTCCGTAAATTTCTTAAGCGTCTGCCTAAAGAAGATGGAAAAAGTATTCTAGATTGGCAAGACTACTATATCGAGAAGACGATTCATTTATGGGACGCAGAACAAAAAGCATTATTAAATGATTTAGTTGAACCCGTTCCTGAATTGTTTCGAGACGTCGCTAAAGGAAAAATTGCGGGGAAGATCGGTGAGCTTGTATTAGAAGAAAATGCGAGTGTATTAACCCAAGATTATATTATCCGCGGATACATTCTAGCTACGCCTAAACGTGATCATAAATTTTTAAAGAAAAAGTTAAAAGAAAAAGAAATCGATATGACACCATACAAACAATTGCTAGAATCATCTTAAACAAAGAACTCGCTCAATAGAGCGAGTTCTTTGTTTAAATTCGTATTCGTTTATGTTTCAGCAGGTACGATTATTTTTTTAGGGGGATTATTTATTAATTCTGCTTCAAGTTTTCGATAGGATCGATACATCGAAATCCGCCACGGAATAATCATTCCATAAGCAAGTAAAAAGAACATGCCAGCGAGCTCTTCAAATTGAACAGCGTCCCCAATGATCAGTTTAAACGTGATTCGAGCAACTAATAGACCGACTAATATAAATGCAAACGCTTTTGAACGTTTTAAATAAATTTGATTGCGCTTAATTTCAAAATTAGAGGTTTTTATTAATAATATGGAAAAAATCATGCCGACAGCTAATGCCTCAATCACCTGCCACCAAGCAGGGCGAGCTGGTTCATAGAGAAACATCAAAAAACCAGTAGACATAAAAATCGGAGGTAAAATAATTTTTTTTGCAGAAGCTGGACGTTTCGTTGCCTTAAGTCGAATAATAATAGCTAGAGTAGCCATTATAGCTGCCCCGATTGTTGATAATAATATATACGTATCACTCAATTTAGCTCACTCCTTTCTCATGAGCGTACCCATCCCTTTAAACATACCTTAAAGCGTCCTCTCTTTCAAACATTATTCAAACATTTGATAAAAAAATCTGCTCTTTGACAAATAAAAACGAAATATTCGCTTCTCTTTTAGTTAGGACGTTTCTTCCAAATAATTCAGATTGTTTTTAAATGAGGAGAATATTATGATATATGTAAGCGATTCGTGGAGGGTTGCACCTATGACAAAAAGGCAGCTAGAGGATTCATTAAGAAAACAAACTAGTAATTTTATAGAAGACTCAGTGCAAGCCGCAAATGAGAGAGTAACCGAAGAATCCATTGAAGAATCGATCGAAAAAAAACGGAATGAATTAATTAAAGTTGGTACAAGCAACGGTCTTCATTCTAAAAAAGCCGTTGAAGTAAGTCAGCAGCTAGACCAGTTGTTAAATAAATACGATCGCTTATTAAAAGAGAAAATAACAAAATAGAACCGACTTAGCAGATGCCAAGTCGGTTATTTTTAACTCAGTTTAATTTTTTCATTAGACCCTTTTTGCAGGAGGTACATTTTGTGATAGAGACCTCCTCTTTCTAACAGCTCTTCGTGATTACCTCGCTCAACAATCTCTCCTTGATGGAGGACCAAAATTTGATCTGCATCTTTAATGGTTGATAATCTATGGGCAATCGCAATCGTCGTTCTACCCTCTTGCATTTTTCTAAGTGCCATTTGGATCGCTTCCTCTGTTTCTGTATCTACATTTGCCGTTGCTTCATCTAAAATGAGTACTTTTGGATTTGTGGCCATCGTTCTTGCAAATGATAAAAGCTGACGCTGTCCACTTGATAGCGTTGACCCACGTTCTGCTAAAACTGTGTCATATTGATTTGGCAAACGTTGTATAAATTCATCTGCCTGAACAAATTCTGCTGAAGCACGCACTTGTTCATCGCTAATGCCATCCCGGTTCAGACGAATATTATGTGCGATCGTCCCCGTATACAAAAATGGATCTTGCAGCACGAGTCCGACCTCTCTTCTTAGTTCCTCATTAGGATAACTGTATAATGATTTGCCATCGATGATAATATCACCTTTAGATAATGGATAAAATCGCATGAGCAAATTAATAATAGAACTTTTTCCGCTTCCGGTATGTCCGACCAGCGCAACCGTTTCTCCTTTTTTAACTGTAAATGAGATATTCTTTAACACATCCGTTTTCCCGTCGTAAGAAAAAGTCACGTCACGAAATGTAATATCCCCTTGTTCGATTCTGTGAGGATCTCTCCCCTGTTGGCTCGGTGCATAATCTTGATGGTCCATCAGTTTAAACACTCGTCCTGCTGAAACAATTGCCTGCTGAAATAAGGACAATCTCATCATCATTTGGTTAACTGGTTCAAAAAAGCGATCTAAGTAATTAACAAATGCATAGATAACCCCGATCTCAACAGGGCTGACAAAGGATGTCACACCAAAATAGCTTAGCACTAAGATTAATGCGAGAATAGAAATAAGATCCACCATCGGCCGAAGTAGCAGCCCATCTAATTTCATGCTCTTCATACCAGCATCTAGATGTTCATCATTGACTCGCGAAAACTCTTTTCGCAACCGTTTTTCCTGCCTGAACATTTGAATAATCGCCATACCTTGTATTGATTCATTCATTTTCGCATTTAATTGGCTTAACCTTTCACTCATATCCGCATAAAACTTTGAGCTCCATTTACGATAGAGCTGCATTAAGCCAAGCAAGATAGGAATTAAAAATAAGCAGTAAAGCGCAAGTGTAGTATTTAAATAGAACATCGCTACAAAAACACCGATTAAAAACATGATGTTTTGGACAAAAGTTGCTAATACCGTTACATACAGCTCCTTGATTGATTCTGTATCATTGGTAATGCGAGAAATCAGCCCCCCTGCAGGCGTTTTATCGAAGAAAGCCAGCCCTAAACGCTCTACATTACTAAATACATCGACTCGCAGCTGTTGAATAATTCTAAGAGATACTTTTTGAAATAAAAAGGATTGAAAATAATTAACAAACACTGAGGAGATATGCAAACTTAGATACAGAACTGCTAAAAGTACAAGTTCATTAGTCGGAAAAACTTGTGGTGTGAGATAATCATCGATAAAAATTTTGACTAAAATAGGACCCATTAATTCCGCAGCTGTAGCAAGGAGCAGCAATGTAAATGCAATCGATAACGTTTTAGCATGCGGCTTTGCATAGCCTAAGAGACGATAGAGGACCTGTCGTTGTTCTTTCTCTGTTAATACACGGTCTTTATGTTCCATTACTCCTCGCCACCTCCTCTTACTACAGACTCTAGCTGCTGCTGCTCATACATGCTGCGATACCATCCGCCTTCATTCATCAATTCTTCATGAACACCACGCTCTATTACTTTTCCATCTGCTAAAACAAGTATTAAATCTGCATGTTTAATTGCACTTAAGCGATGTGCTGTAATAATCGTTGTTTTTCCGCGTCGGTTTTCTCTAAGTGAGTTTAGTATTTGTTCTTCTGTCTTTGCATCAACAGCTGATAAAGAATCATCCAATATAAGAATATTAGGATCAGAGATAAGCGCTCTTGCTATCGAAATTCGCTGCTTTTGACCTCCAGAGAGCGTTACTCCTCGCTCTCCAACAACAGTATCGTACCCTTGATCAAATCGAGTGATATCCTCGTGAATGTTTGCTAGTTTACAAGCTTGAACAATCTCTTTGAAACTAGCATCAGGCTTTGCAAATGCTACATTATCAGCAATCGTCGCTGAGAAAAGGAAATGTTCTTGCGGTACGAGTCCAAATGCTTTCTTTAATGCATCAAGGGAATATTCATTTATTGAACGTTCATTAATTCTTATCGATCCATCTGAGACATCATACTCTCGCTGCAGCAATTTTATCAATGTAGACTTACCACTGCCTGTTTTTCCTACAATCCCGAGTGTTTGACCTTCTATTAAAGTGAAATGCAGTTCAGTCAATGCATTTTTATCTGTACCTGGGTATGCATAGGAGTTCAAGGAAACATCAATGTCTCCTTTTGCGACCGTATCAACTGTCGCCAGCTCATCTGTAATATCTTGCTTTTCGCTTAACAAATGCTTAATACGATCATATGAAGCTCTTCCACGTTCCACAATGTTAAACAGCCATCCAAAGGCAAGCATTGGCCAAATCAACAGACCAAGATAGATGGTAAAACTCGTTAACTGGCCGATTGTCATTTCATCAGCGATCACATAACGCGCGCCAAATACAACAGCAAGAAAATAAGACAACCCGACAATCAATGAAATCGTAGGATCAAATAAAGCATCTACTTTGGCAACCGAAACATTTTTTTTGACAACTTGCTCCGATTGCGCACGAAACCCTTCTATTTCACGTTCCTCTTGACCAAAAGCTTTTGCTACTCTGACCCCAGTAATACTTTCCTGTACATTGTCATTCAAATCAGAAAAAGCTGCTTGAGCCACATGAAATCTTTTATGAAGCAATGTTCCATAATAACTTGTTAAAAGCGCCATGAACGGCATCGGGATCAAACTGATCAATGTTAACTCCCAGCTGATGGTGAGGGCCATTGTTAAAATAACAAAGCCTCCCATTGTCAGAGAATCCACTAAAGTAAGCACACCTTGCCCTGCCGTCGCTTGAACAGCTCTAATGTCATTTGTAGCATGTGCCATTAAATCGCCAGTCCGCTGTTTTTGATAAAATTTACTCGACATATTTGTAAAATGTTCATATAACTGATTTCTTAAAAGACGGGCTAAACGAATCGCAGCCCCAAATATCATAATCCTCCATACAAAACGAAGCACATAGACGATGAGTCCTACACCTAGTAAAACTCCAACCCAAGAAAGCAAGGTTGTTGTCGTCAACGTCTGCTCTGCGATATGATCCACAATCACACCCACTATATACGGGGGTAATAAGGTGAAAATAGAAACAAAAGCCAATACTAATATACCCAACCCATAAGAAACACGTTCACGCTTGAAAAACCACCATAAGTCTTTAAATACAGACATCTTACCAATTTCCTCCCTCGCAAAAAACCGAAAGTAATTAATATTCCGTAAATTAAATGGATACGTATATGATAAATATTACATATTCCATCCACCCTTCTCATGTATTGGAGCCGCTATCTTATTTCCTTTTTATGTATGATAGCATAACATCTTTTTACAGTAGAAAAACACCCCAATATGAGGTGCTTGTCCGATACATTATTTCGTTTGTTGCTTTTGCATTGCTTTCATCATCTGATTTATCTTCTTTTGTGATGGATTTTGACCCATTTGCATCATCATCACTCGAAGCATTTGCTCATTAATTGGCGGGTTCTTCTTTAAATAAGACATCATCGTCTTACGTGCGATAAAGAAACCGATAGCAACACCCGCAAGTACTGCGATCGTGTAGCCTAAAATATGAATCCATGGCATACGTCCAACGTCCTCCTTCAAACAAAATAAACCGTTCAAGCTTAGCCTGAATCAACCTACATTATTATATCGTAACGAGACCGTTTTTAAAAGCTCCTTATGAAATTTGTTCCTATTTATCCGCTTAGACAAACTTAACTTGCTTAATAGGATTAAGCCATCCAAAACGATGATTTTCAAAATTGATGGCAAAAAAACAAGGGTCTATTTTTCTCAGCACTTCAAAAAACATCGTTTCTGCTTCAATTTCACCAGTCGATGTTAATGATAGGTGTTTCTTATAAATTAGTAATTCAGCGCAGCTTTCAGGTTGGGCAAGGTCAAGCACATGGATATGTTTATTTACTTTATAGGAGGATAAATTTGAAAAAGCAGCCATCATTTGTTGCTGCAGCAACAAACCAGGCATCGGCTTTGAAATATACTCTATCTGCAAATCAATAATTTGCTTTTGTTCAGGTGAAGCCATCGTTCTTTCTAAAAATAAATGAAATAGTTTTGACTCTTGTCCAAAATAGTGCTGCGCAACGTCCTCTTCTAGTAAAAACAATTGATAATGTCTCATTCGCTGCACCCCTTTCATTCATTTCTTTACGATAAGTATAGGGGATGCTTCCTAAAATCATTGTCTTAAACTGGCGAGGAATTTCACTAGTTTTGTCGAATAAAAAGACCGCCTAAACAAGAGGCGGTCTTCATCATTCATTATTTATTTAATAAAACTTTTGCTTTAGCAACCACATTATCTACAGTAAAGCCATACTCCTGCATAATGCGCTCTCCTGGTGCTGATGCTCCAAATTGATCAATTGCAAGTACATCGCCGTGATCCCCAACATATTTATGCCAGCCAAGAGATGCTCCCATTTCAATACCTAAACGAGCTTTTACATTTGGAGAAATAACTTCATCCTTGTATTCTTTTGGCTGTGCTTCAAAGCGATCCCAGCTTGGCATGCTGATAACAGATGCATGAATGCCTTCTTTTTCAAGCACTGCTTGCGCTTCTACTGCTAGTGGAACCTCTGAACCAGAGGCTAATAAAAGTAAGTCTGCATCTCCATTTGCACGAGATACAATATAAGCACCTTTTTTCACACCTTCATAAGCCGTTTCCTTTGTTCCTTCAATAGTAGGAAGGTTTTGACGAGTAAGAACTAATGCTGTTGGTGTATCTTTTGATTCAAGCGCTAATTTCCACGCTGCAACCGTTTCATTGCTGTCACCAGGACGAACAACAGATAAACCAGGCATTGCACGAAGAGCTGCTAATTGTTCAACAGGCTCATGTGTCGGACCATCTTCACCTACAGCAATACTATCATGTGTAAAGACATAAATGACTGGAAGATTCATTAATGCAGATAGGCGGATAGCGGGACGCAGGTAGTCAGAAAACACAAAGAATGTTGCTCCGAATACTTTCACTCCCCCGTGCAGAGCCATACCATTTACAGCTGCACCCATCGCAAATTCACGAACACCAAACCACACATTGCGGCCGCTGTAATCTTCACGAGTAAAGTCACCAAGATCTTTCATCATTGTTTTGTTTGAAGATGCTAAGTCAGCTGAACCTCCGATAAGTTGAGGAACATGTTTAGCAAATGCATTTAATGCCTCACCTGATGATGCACGAGTTGCTACGCTTGAGCCGACATCATATACTGGAGCATCTTGATCCCAGCCCTCAGGAAGTTCGCCTTTAACAGCAGATTCAAATTGGGCAGCAAGCTCAGGATAAGCCTCTTTATATGTTGCAAATAACTCATTCCAGCTTTCTTCCGCTTTTGCACCTTGTTCTTTCACATTATTATAAAACTCTTTAACGTCTTCAGGAATGTGAAAATCTCCATCGCCTTCCCATTTATATGCTTCACGTGTAAGCTTCACTTCATCAGCACCAAGCGGAGCTCCGTGAGAAGCTGATTTACCAGATTTGTTTGGAGAGCCGTAGCCGATAACTGTCTTCACTTCAATTAACGTTGGACGATCATCTTCTTTAGCCGCTTTAACCGCACGGTTAATCTCATCAATGTTATTTCCGTCTTCCACACGAATGACTTGCCATCCGTATGCTTTATAACGATCTTCAACGCTCTCTGAGAATGAACGGTTTAATTCACCATCAAGTGAAATATCATTTGAATCATACATCACAATAAGGCGGCCTAATTTTAAGTGTCCTGCTAGTGATGCTGCTTCTGCAGAAACACCCTCCATTAAATCTCCATCTCCACAAATGCTGTATGTGTAATGATCAACGATATTGTACCCATCACGATTATATGTACTAGCTAAATGACGTTCTGCCATTGCCATACCTACTGCCATTGCCACACCTTGTCCTAATGGGCCGGTAGTAGCTTCTACTCCAGGAGTATGTCCAAATTCAGGGTGACCAGGTGTCTTACTTCCCCATTGACGAAATGATTGTAAGTCTTCTAGAGAAACATCATATCCAGTCAAGTGAAGAAGGCTGTAAAGCAGCATAGATCCATGACCAGCAGATAATACAAAACGATCACGGTTTGCCCAATCGGGGTTTGAAGGATTGTGCTGCATATATTTTGTCCATAGACTAAATGCCATCGGAGCTGCACCCATTGGCATACCTGGATGGCCTGAGTTCGCTTTTTCAATACTATCAATTGATAATGTACGAATGGTATTAATTGCTTTTAATTCAACATTTGTTGACATGATTTCGTTCATCCTTTCCGTTACTGAAAACGTTGTATTCGTGTTTCATCATATACTTTCTTGCCCGTTTTAACAAGCGGATTCGACAAATTCTCACCGGTTTGTTGCATTTTGACACTCTCCTTACTATTTCTCAACTACAGAAGTCTTATCCTATATTTAAGAGGTGTTTTTATAGAAAAGAAAAACCCTCTTTATAAAAAAGAGAGTTTTAATGGGTGAAGCCGCCGTTCTTCTTCTGTTTACTATCTTTCAATGCTTGAGGTGTCACATCATTTCCCTCTTCATCTACTACTTTTACGGAGTGCAGCTGATTTTTGAAGGATTTACGGAACGTTTGGATATATTCTTTTCTAAGAGCTTGCTGCTCTTTTTCCTCTGATTTCGTTAAGCCTGTTGATTTTGATCGTTTAGAAAGCTCATTAATTCTAGCAATCTTATCTTTTGATAGCATTTGATTCACCACCTTTAAAATGAACACGCGTAAATATGATCACATTTAAAATGTACATATCTAAATATGAACAAATCCTACTGTATCATGAATCTATAAACACTATCAAGTGAGGTGTATTGAGCTTTACGAGCTAATTTAGCTGTTTAAATCTTGATTTGATTTCGCTTCTTCATATTCACGATACCGGCGATGGACAGTGGCTTTTGAAACATCATAACCGAAACCTCTTAATGTCGCAGCTATATCATGAAAAGTTAATTTACGCTCACGAAGCCGGACAATATCTTCAATGGGTACTTCCTTTTTATCCCTGCCGCCTATTCTTTCGCCGCTTAGATTATCTTGAGGTCTATATCCCCTTTCCACCGCTGCCCTCATCCCTCGCTTTATTTTCAAATTATGTAATTTACGTTGATACTCTTCAACAATTGAGACGATATCAAGAACCATCGAATCTGCTTCCGATAGGCGCAGCTCTCCCTCATCCTGAATCGTATAGATTGTAATATCATCTTTTCGGAGCTGATGAAGGATAGCCATCTTCGCATGTCCGCGCCCAAGCCGAGTATCATCTTGGACCAAAACTGATTGTGCTTTGTCTTCCTTAATAAGGTCTAGTAATTTCAATATTCCTTCACGATCGATTTCATAACCGCTTGCTTTCTCTTCAATTACGTGCACCACTTCTAGCCCGTAATCTTCAGCTATCTTTTCTAATTCACTTTTCTGTCTTTCGATGGATGTTTGCTGTGTTTCTTTTTCTGTGCTTACTCTACAATAAATAATAGCTTGGTTATTATTTATCATTTTGCTTGTCTTTTTGTTCGTACGCATAGGCATACAGATTTTCAATCTCCTTTGTTGATTCATCTTTGTCTAAAGCATCTAATTGGCCGGCTTTTATAACTTCACCGTTTGAGAGCGGCTCTTGCTCATTATTAACTAAATCATACTCTTGTGCAATCGTATTTGTCATATCATCTTGGTCTATATTTCCGCCAGAGAAAAGAATCGAGCTATACATAAACATCAATGCGAAAACCGCAGTAATCATAATAAATAATTCTTGTCCTGAAAATTTTCTGATCATTTTCATCACCCCATAAGAATGTTTGTTCCCATTCACTATAAATGAGAACACTCGTTTGTGTCAAGCTAATTTTAGAACTTATGTTTGCATTACGTATGTTCGCATGGTACAATTTAGTCAAGAAGGAAACAAAAGCGAGGTGTTATTCGTGTCAAAACTATCAAAACGTCAACAAGAAATCCTAGATTACATTAAGATAGAAGTGAAGAAAAAAGGTTATCCCCCTTCTGTACGTGAGATTGGAGAAGCGGTGGGACTAGCGTCAAGTTCAACTGTTCACGGCCATTTATCTAGACTTGAGAAAAAAGGTTTAATCAGACGAGACCCTACCAAGCCTAGAGCAATCGAAGTACTAGAAATGGATGAGCTAGACCCAGTTGTGCATGAGAAGAAAACGGCTTACGTTCCGATTGTAGGTAAAGTCACAGCCGGTATGCCTATTACCGCCATTGAGAACGTTGAGGAATACTTGCCTCTTCCTGATCACTTGGTAACAAATGATTCCGTTTATGTTCTTGTTATCCAAGGAGATAGTATGATTGAAGCCGGTATTTACGATGGCGATATGGTCATTGTCCGTCAGCAACAAACTGCTAATAACGGCGATATCATTGTCGCAATGACGGAAGAAAATGAAGCGACAGTGAAACGCTTCTTCCGTGAAAAAGATTACATCCGATTGCAGCCGGAGAATTCTACTATGGAACCAATCTTACTAAAAGATGTAACGGTTCTCGGAAAAGTCATCGGAGTGTTCCGTACCCTTCATTAAATATTCATATAAAAGCTTGTCCTCAATACGCTTGTTCTCTATATTATGAGGACAAGCTTTTTTTATGATTGTATTTATAAAAAAAAGATGAAAAGTTTAAAAGCTAGAAAGCTTTCAAACTTTTCATCTATATGAACAAGAGTTTAAAACGCCCACGGCCTTATGAGCGGAGCATTGTGATCTTCTTTGCTCGTTTTATACCCTCTTCGTCTAAACTGCCGGTCCATCTCTCTTACCATCGTACGATATTGATTCTGATCCAACCGTCCATCTGCAAATAAGTAACATGCAAAGGCATACGCTAAAGCAGAAGTGTCAATATTTACGGTTACATCAACATCTGAATTTCCACTTTCATGAACGAAAGCTTTCGTTTCTGTTTGATTACGATTACGATGTTGCATCGTCATTCACCTCTCTTATGTTGAAATGGGCATTAGCTATGCTAATACCCATTAAATAACGGAATTATCTACGTGAACGTGCACGTGCACGAGCATAAGCTTCTGCATCTACGAAAACGTCTACTTCTGAGTTCCCGCTGTCATCTACATAAGACTCATTAAAGTTAAAGTTGTAGTTCTTATCCTTTAACGTATTTTCATTATCTACACGGTTGCGGTTCTTATTATGACTATCAACTTCTGCATTTAACCAAACACCAGCAACATCACGACGTCTTTCTCTTTTCTTACGACCCATTTTATTCTCCTCCTCAATTATGGTCTTAACTTCTTAGCTGCCTACCAAAACCAATTCCAGCATTTACAGCAATGTTTTCTTCTGCGGTCGCCTGCTACAGGACCTCTATCGCGATCCCTCCGGCGCCTGCGATCTTGATCACCTGCTACTGGGCCGCCGCCATCGCCGCTGCGTGCATTTGCTCTAGCAAACGCCTCAGTATCTACAAATACATTAACATTAGAGTTTCCACTATCTTCTACATAGGAATAGTTAACGTTATAGTTGTAGTTCTTATCTTTTAAAGTATTCTCATTTTCTACCTTATTTTCATTCTTGTTATTTGCCCATACGTCAGAGCCACCGTGATCACATTTCTTATGACACCACCACATAACTTTCCCTCCTTTTTTCTTGGAATACTTATATGTATGTCATGTAGTATGATAGCGTATAGACAAGACTCTAGTTTTTGTTTATTTTTTTACATTAATTTCATAAAAGCGTATGCGAAACATTTTATGGGATTAAAACTAATCAGATCTCAAGAAAGCATTATAAATGCAGTTTTTTTGTGAAGGAATATATTCAAAGCCTGACAGTTACGATGATCTACACGACTTGTGTAGATATATAGAAGTTGGTAAAGTTTAGAGGGATTAAGAAGTAAAGAAAACCCCTTTAACTGAGTTAAAGGGGTTAACTGTATTAATAAGATGACATATATTGCTCGCGCTCCCAAGGGTGAACTTGTGTGCGGAACATGTCCCACTCGATTTCTTTTGCTTCAACAAAGTGCTCCACTGCATGCTCACCAAGAGCTTTTACAAGAACTTCGTCTTTAACAAGCTTATCAAGAGCATCTTTAAGTGTAGCTGGAAGGTCATTGATACCTTCTTCTACACGCTCTTCTTTACTCATTACGTAGATGTTACGATCTGTTGCTGGTGGCGGCGTCATTTTCTTCTTGATTCCATCAAGACCTGCAGCAAGAAGAACAGCCATTGCAAGGTAAGGGTTAGCAGCCGGGTCTGGACTACGAACTTCAATACGAGTACTCACACCGCGAGAAGAAGGAATACGTACTAGCGGGCTGCGGTTTTTCATTGACCAAGCCACATATACAGGAGCCTCATATCCTGGAACTAAACGTTTGTATGAATTCACGATTGGGTTCGTAATAGCTGTGAAAGCTTCAGCATGCTTTAGAGTACCGCCTAAGAAATGCATAGCTGTTTCACTAAGCTGCGAATCTGTAGACTCGTCATAAAATACGTTGCCGGTTTCGTCAAATAATGACATGTTACAGTGCATACCAGAACCATTTACACCAAATAACGGCTTAGGCATGAACGTCGCATGCAAACCATGCTTACGTGCAATTGTTTTAACTACTAATTTAAATGTTTGAATATGGTCACACGCTGTAACCGCATCAGCATATTTAAAATCAATTTCGTGCTGGCCTGGAGCAACCTCATGGTGAGAAGCTTCAATGTCAAAGCCCATATCTTCAAGTTCTAAAACGATGTCACGGCGGCAGTTCTCACCTAAATCAGTTGGTGATAAATCAAAGTACCCACCTTTGTCATTAAGTTCTAGAGTCGGTTCACCGTTTGCATCATTCTTGAATAAGAAGAACTCTGGCTCAGGACCAATATTGAATGCAGTAAAGCCCATATCCTTCGCTTCAGCTAAAACGCGCTTTAAAATACCACGAGGATCACCTTCAAATGGTGTCGGCTCTTCACCTGGCTCACCTGGTTGATAAATATCACAGATTAAACGTGCCACTTTACCTTTTTCCGGCGTCCAAGGGAAGACAACCCATGTATCAAGATCTGGATATAGATACATATCTGATTCCTCAATACGAACAAACCCTTCAATTGATGAACCATCAAACATCATTTTGTTATCTAATGCTTTTTCAAGCTGATCAACTGGGATTTCTACGTTTTTAATTGTTCCTAATAGATCAGTAAATTGTAAACGAATAAATCTTACGTTATCTTCCTCAGCAATTCGCATAATATCTTCGCGTGTGTACTTTGACATTGTTATGTATTCCCCTTTCAAATTCTTTAAAAATGTATTTGCAGAATCGGTTCCCTAAACTAGAATACCCTGATTCCATTCATACGAAACCGATTCATACAGCCTTTTTAATGGAAAAATCTAGATAACTGACCTTGAATAATTGATGCCCTGCCGTTTCTTCCTGCCATCATTAAATCTTTTTTAAGATGGTTTCTTAATTCTCGGTCAGAAAGCGGCTTTTTAGAAGCTTCTTCTTGATCAGTACGCATTTGCACTTGCTGTTTCATTTGAATAATTTGTTTAATTCCTGAAATGTTAACCTTTTGATCTAGCAACGCTTTAATCTCTAATAATCGATCTACATCATTAAACGAGAATAATCGTTGATTCCCATCGGTTCTAGCAGGCTTTATTAATTCATGCTGCTCATAATAACGAATCTGCCTAGCTGTAAGTTCTGTCAGCTTCATTACTATCCCTATCGGAAATAAAGGCATGCTGCGACGAATTTCATCATTCATCTTGCCACCTCCTTGTCTTCTCATAGATTAGTATAAACAATGTCAGTTTCTTTGTCAAACTCATGTCAGCTTCCCTTACATAAAATTTTTCGATATTTTCTCTTTAAATAGAAAGTTCAGAAATATCTTCAGTAAAAAAAGCGTTCAACCGAACAGATTGAACGCCCTCTTTTATATTATTCGATCAAGTGCTTGTAAAACGGCAAGTTTTACGTGTTCATAAGTAAGTCCGCCTTGCACGTACGCAAGGTAAGGAGGTCTTATTGGGCCATCGGCAGTTAACTCGATGCTTGCTCCTTGAATAAATGTGCCTGCCGCCATAATCACATCATCTTCATACCCCGGCATATAACTTGGCTGCGGTTTAACATGCGCATTTATCGGAGAAGCGGCTTGGATCTCTTGGCAGAATGCAATCATTGTTTCAGCATCTTTAAAGCGAACAGATTGAATTAAATCTGTACGTCTTTCATCCCAATGAGGAGAAGTCTCCATTCCTGCTTCTTCTAAGCATGCTGCTGTAAATACAGCGCCCTTTAAGGCTTGAGATACGACATGGGGAGCTAAGAAAAATCCTTGGTACATTTCTAGCAGGCTGTATAAGCTAGCACCGCCTTCAGCCCCAATACCAGGTGCAGCAAGACGATAGGAAGCAAGTTCAATTAATTCCTTATCCCCGACAATATAGCCGCCAGTTTTAACAAGGCCGCCGCCAGGATTTTTAATTAAGGAGCCGGCAATTAGATTAGCCCCCACTTGAGTCGGTTCTAATGTTTCAACAAATTCGCCGTAGCAATTATCAACAAAAACAATAACGTCCTCTTTAATTGAGCGTACAAAGTCAATCATTTCTTTTATTTCGTGAATGAAATAAGAAGGACGATCCCCGTAGCCTTTTGAACGTTGAATCCCTATCATTTTTGTATTAGTATGAATCGCCTCTCTGATTGCATTTTTATCAATCCAGCCATCTTCTACTAACGGAACTGCTTTATAGCTTATTCCAAATTCCTTTAACGATCCATTTCCATTACCTCTGATTCCAACGATCTCTTCAAGGGTATCATAGGGCTTTCCTGTGATGTATAAAAGTTCATCGCCAGGCCTAAGCACTCCAAATAATGCCGTAGCAATCGCGTGTGTCCCTGAAATAATCTGCGGACGAACGAGTGCGGCTTCACCGCCGAACACATCAGCATAAACACTTTCTAAAGTATCTCTTCCTGCATCGTCATATCCATAGCCAGTAGAGGGTGTAAAATGAAAATCAGATACTTGATGCGTCTTAAAGGAAGCCATTACCTTTGCTTGATTGAAAAGAGCGGTTTCTTCAATCTCACGGTGGTGGCCGGCAATGTTTTCCTCTGCTTTTTTCATGAGTTGCTTAAGTTTTTCTTGATGTGTAAATGTTTCGTACATTTTATGACTCCTTCAGTAAACGTTCTTTGAGCTGACTATAAATAGATGTATTTTCTAAAGCATGTCCTTCAATGACATAAGCTTCCCTGGATTCATCAAATTGCTGGGTATGAATCATTGTTTCTTGTCTAGCAGCAGCTAAAATATGACCTTCATCTGCTTTAATGATTGATCGATAAGGCATCATCATTCCCTTTAATGCTTGTTCAATTTTCACCTTTAAAGCGAGCAGATCTTCCTCATTATAAGCACTCATTATGATTGAGTCTTTTGTATGAGTCGGAATAAAAACATCCGTTTTTTGATCGGCTTTATTATAGATGAGCAACTGCGGTATGGAGTGCGCTTCTAATTCTTCTATTAATTTAATTACCGTTCTTTCATGCTGTTCATAATCCGGATGAGAGCAATCAACAACATGTAATAATAAATCAGCTTCTTTTAGCTCCTCTAACGTGGAGCGGAATGATGCAACAAGGGTCGTTGGCAAATCCTGAATAAATCCAACGGTATCAGACATTAACACTGAAAATCCACTTGGAAGGTGAAGCTGCCTTGTCGTCGGATCAAGCGTGGCAAATAATTGATCTTCTTCAAGCGTGTCGGCTTTTGTTAACCTGTTTAAAAGAGTTGATTTCCCTGCATTTGTATACCCGACTAAAGCAAGTTGTATAGCAGCATTCTTTTTACGTTTTTCACGATATCTTCCCCTGTGATTAACGACCGCTTCAAGCTGCCGCTCAATTTCATTCATTCTCCTTCTAATATGACGCCGGTCCGTCTCAAGCTGCGTTTCCCCCGGACCTCTTGTTCCGATTCCGCCTCCTTGTCTTGATAGAGCTAGACCTTGTCCAGATAACCTGGGAAGCAGATATTTAAGCTGGGCTAATTCCACTTGCAGCTTACCCTCTCTGGATTTTGCCCGCGAGGCAAATATATCAAGAATCAACTGAGTTCTATCGATAACCGCTATACCGCACTCGGCATGAAGGTTTCTCATTTGACTTGCTTGTAATTCATCATTGAAAATAACAAGATCAGCTTCTGTCTCTTCTATAAGGTGAACAAGCTCCTGCACTTTCCCTTTTCCGACATACGTAGAAGGCTCAACCTTTTCTCTTTTTTGTGTGATCGTTCCTACGACTTTTCCCTTGGCGGTTTTAGCAAGGCTCTCAAGCTCTGCGATCGATTGTTCAAACTCTTCGTCCTCTCGATTCACTTGGCACCCTACAAGTATTACATGCTCTATATCCCTTTGCTTTATATCTTGCATATTTGGCACATCCTCACTTCAACATCATAATCTTATCTAAAAAAGCCAGGCACACACACGCCCGGCCCCTGCTCATTACTTAAGCTTAACATGAGAAGCATCAAAATTAAAATCTTCTTTTTGTAGAGTCACAAGGGATTCACGATCATACAGCCCCTCTTTCAATAACCGAACAGCCTGCATACGAATAGCTTCCTCTATAATATTACGAATATATCTACCATTTGAAAATGTCTTTTCTTGTTCAAGCCTTAATTTCCTCAAATGTTCTTTTACGTGTCTCTTTGCCTCATCCGTAAGCTCATACTCTCTTTCAATCACCATCCTTGCGGCCATCTCAAGCAGCTCTTCTGATGTGTAATTTGGGAAGTCAATTGCAATTGGAAACCGCGATGGGAGTCCTGGATTTAACGAAAGAAAATACTCCATTTCTCTTTGATACCCAGCTAAAATCAACACAAATTCATGCTGTTGGTCTTCCATCGCTTTTACTAGAGTATCGATGGCTTCCTTTCCGAAATCTTTTTCTCCTCCGCGCGACAATGAATAAGCTTCATCAATAAATAATACCCCGCCATTTGCTTTCTTAATGACCTCACGTGTTTTTTGAGCCGTGTGACCAATATATTCCCCTACTAAATCTGCTCTCTCCACTTCAATTAATTGACCTTTCGCTAATACATTCATTTCATGAAAAAAAGAAGCGATCATACGAGCAACCGTTGTCTTTCCCGTCCCTGGATTTCCTTTGAAGATCATATGAAGCACTTGCTTAGAAGCTCTAAGTCCTAATTCTTTTCGTCTTTGATTAATATAGAGCCACGCATAGATTTCTTTTATCAGCCTTTTCACTTCATTTAATCCTACGTACTCTTCAAGCTCCTTTTCAAAACGATCTAAAATTTCATGTTTTTGGCGATCTTGCTCAGATTTAAATAAGGAATCTGCTTCATTTGTATGTTGAGTCTGTTTGTGGTTTAAAACAACATTAATACGCCCATTCTTTCTCGTATTGACTCGGTCATTCATGCAAAACACCCCTTTATTACCGAGTTCGGTGCATTACAAGACAGTAGCTATTCATTCTTATTCATACGCTAAGTGAAATGAAAGTGTGACAAATGCCTAGAAGGATGAGGATGAAAATGAAAATATTCCTATTTTTTTGCTATAATACATTCATAGAAAGGGAGGGATTCATACATGTCTGTTTCCACACCTGAATTTATTACAGATTATCTTGACTCTTTATATGAAAAGGGACGGAAGGAGGCTACGATAAAACGATATCGTTATGACCTTCTAGATTTCCTTGAGTGGATGAAGGATCACAATAAACCATTAACAATAGAGGGCTTTGACTCTCTTTCAAATGAGGAAATGGCCCTTTTCTTTGACGAGTTAATTAAACATCGTTCCTACAAAATACGTACAACAAGAAGAATTTATTCCGTGATTCAACAATTAGCAAGATTTTATATAAAAAAAGGACAACTTCAGACACACGCTATTCTTTTCTACACTCAGCCAGAATTGATTCAAACTCCCTTACAACGAAAGGAATGGGTAAGCTCTGCTGAAGCCGACCAGCTCTTTTCTGTCGTTCGTTCTTATGAAGGATTAAGTGAAAATCAAATGAGAGCACGCCCTCTATTAATTGCTCGTAACGAATGTCTTTTACATTTATTATTGCATTATGGATGTTCTCTCCACGAGGCAGCTTCCCTTACCACTCGTGATGTACGATTTGAACGAAATGAGATACGTGTCCAATCTGAAAAAGGGATATCAAGAATTGTACCGATCACTCACGAGCATAAACAGCTTGCCTACAACTACTTAAAGACGATTCCAGAAGCGGTAAGACCTAAGCTTTTTTCAGATGAGCCTTTTTTTGTAGCCTTTGATTTTCAACGCGGTACGTTCCGCTGGTCATACGAAGAAGATCAACCGAAGCAATTAACGATAATCTCTATTCAAAAAATGATTCGACAGGAAGTGGAAAGAGCGGGGCTGCGGAAAGGCATTTCAGCGCAGCATTTAAGACACACCTATATTCTTAGAAAACTGCTAAATGGTGACGATGCGATCTCCTTGCAGCAGCAGCTTAGCTTTAAATCACTTCTATCACTTAAGCGCTACACTCTTACCATCAATCAATTAACAGAAGAGCAAAAACGAGAATTACAATAAAAAAGCTTTGGACAAAAGTCCAAAGCTTTTATAAATGATTTCTTATACTTCATCAGATTTCAATTGAACATTGCGTTGAGGAGCGAAGGTTGAGATCGCATGTTTATATACAAGCTGCTGCTTCCCTTCAGACTCGAGAATAATCGTAAAATTATCAAAGCCCTTAACATGGCCGCGTAATTGAAAGCCGTTTAATAAAAAGACAGTTACCGAGATGTTTTCTTTGCGTAGTTGGTTCAAAAATTGATCTTGAATGTTGATGGATTGTTTCATTAGAAGTCCTCCTCTTTATATCTCTATCCTTGTTTATTCGAGTTCTTTTTTCAATTTCCTTCTAAAAATTTGTCTACTGTGAAATTTACAATGTCTTGATAGTGCTTTGTTGGCTCAAAGGCAGACACAGAATACCATGCAGCATCCGTTTTATTTTTGAACCAGGTGAGCTGTCTTTTGGCATATCTTCGCGAGTTTTGCTTTAACACCTCAATCGCTTCATCCCTTGTATAAAGTCCGTCAAAATAAGCATAAATCTCTTTATAACCAATCGCTTGAATCGATTGACAATCACGGAGCCCTTGATCATAAAAGTGTTTCACCTCATCAAAAAGGCCAGCTTCTACCATTAAATCTACTCGTTTATTAATGCGGTCATATAAGTCTACACGATCCATTGTTAACCCAATCATCACTAAATTATACAAGGATTCTTGTTTTTCTTCGGTTTGCTGCTCTGAAAATAATTCACCGGTCACATAGTTTACTTCTAGAGCCCGGATGACCCTCCTTACATTATTAGGATGAATCTTTTCACATACTTTAGGGTCGATCTCCATCAGCTTTTGATAGAGCGCTTCGTTACCGTTCTTCTCGGTTTCTTCTTCAAGCTTTTTTCGATACGTAACATCTGTCGGAACTTCGGCAAAATCAAATCCGTGTGTGACAGCATTCACATAAAGCCCTGTACCGCCAACCAAGATTGGCAGCTTCCCTCTCTTAGTGATATCAGTAATAAGCGGGCGGCATAATTCTTGGAATTCAGCTACTGAAAAAGGCTTGTCCGGCTCTTTAATATCAATGAGATAATGCGGGATGCCCTCTTGTTCCTCTTTTGTCACCTTAGCCGTTCCAATATCCATACCCTTATATATCTGCATCGAATCTCCGCTAATAATTTCGCCATTCATTGCCTTTGCCACATGAATGCTAAGAGCCGTTTTACCAACTGCTGTCGGTCCGACAATCGCCATTAATCTTTCTTTCATTCCTTACACACCTCTATTTGTAGTAACATCAATAAAACCATAATGGAAAGCTGCATGCTGGCGTTTTATTTGCTTAAATCCAAACTTGTTAAAGCGTTCACTTTGCCAATGGTCTTTAAGAACGACTTTCTTTTTGGCTATACGTTTTGCGTGAAAGAGCACTTCTTCATCAATATCATCATGACATGCTATGCCTTTTAACCCTTTTATTCCTGTAGAGGTTTCAACATGCACCTCAAACATTGGGTCAAAGTAAACGACATCAATTGAAGAGGAAGAGGCTTGTTGTAAATAGGGCAGATGGTGAGTATGAATTACGTTGATCTCCCTCATCCGCTCAATCATCACTTTTGGCCCTTCCTGCCATTCTTTAAGACCTTCTTTAACAATATAAGCCGCCTCACGATTTGCTTCTAACCCAGTGACACATCCTTTTTCACCTACCGCAAGCTTTGCCATTAAACTGTCAGAAGCAAGCCCAAGCGTACAATCAAGAACGCTCATCCCCTCTTTTAAATCCGCCACATCAACGAGTGGATCCCTCATCCCTCTTAACCATTGCTTCACACGAAACATAGCAGAACTCGGATGATAGAAAAAGGGCTCCATTCTATCTTCTGTATATAACGTTAACCTGCTTTTAGCGACGACAATCACTTTGCTTTCGTGAGTGTTCAACAGCTCATCTACTGAGGCATCATTCCTCTTTATGAACAGACCATTAAGGTGACTGGCAACTTCTTTTGCTTTTCCTTCTAATTTGCTTGCTTGTTTCCTTGCAGTCGTTACGATCATGTTTTCCTCTTCTTTCTGAGTATTAGCTTCTACATCACGCGCTTAAACATTTTCTCAAGTTCATATGAAGAGAAATGAATAAGAATGGGCCTTCCGTGAGGACAAGTAAAAGGATCACTGCTTTTTCGCAATGATTCAAGCAGAGCAAACATTTCATCTTGCCTTAAATGACGATTTGCTTTTATCGATGCTTTGCAGCTCATTAAAATAGCCGCCTCTTCTCTTAAGCGTTTAATATCAATTTTTGCCGTTGTAAGCAGGTGGTCGATAATTTCTCTAATCGTTTCTTCTTCAAGGCCTTTAGGCAGCCATACAGGGTGAGAACGCACAATATAGGTTTTAGAACCAAATTCTTCTAAAAATACTCCTACTTGTTTCAAATCATCTAGATGCTGATCAATGATGATCGCCTCTTGGTTTGTGCACTCGATCGTCATCGGAACTAACAACTCTTGTGTTTCCCTTGGTACTTCTCCTACTTTTTCTCTATAATACTCATATTTTATTCGTTCCTGCGCAGCATGTTGATCAATCAGATACATACCGTTTTCATTTTGAGCCACGATATACGTACCATGCATTTGCCCAACTGGATACATCACCGGAACCCTGTCATGAAGCTCGTTTGTTTGTTGCTCATGTACACTGCTCGCAAAGTCGCCCTCTGCTTTATGCGTCTCTGGCATTTCTAGTGAATCTATTTGATTTTTTTCTAGATAATCTTCTTTAACCTTACTTTTTTCAAACTTATCTCCTTCTACCTTACTTCCTTCAGCCTTATCGAAAAATTTGCTCCCATTTGCGTCTTTCTCTATCGTTCCAGCTTCCTTAACGATTGACGGCAGAGGATCCTTCGCATGATTTCCCTCTGTTTGCGCACCACTATTATTTACTTGATTTAATAGTGATTGATCAAATAGTGACGAATCAGTATCTGGTGTAGCCTTCTCAAATGGAAGTGTCTCCTGGTAATGTATTTGTTTAGGTTTTTCGGTAGTATGTTTTATTTCAGGGATAAGAGTTTGTTTATTGAAAGCTGATTGAATAGACGAGGTAATAAGCTTAGCTAGTTCATCTTCTTTACTTAAACGGACTTCAAGTTTAGATGGGTGTACGTTCACATCAATTAATGTAGGGTCCATCTCAATACTTAGCACAACAACCGGGTACCTTCCGATCGGCAATAATGTATGAAATCCTTCTTGAACTGCTCTAGCAAGATGAAAATTACGTATATATCTCCCGTTAATAAATAAACTCATGTATTGTCTGGACGCTCTTGTTACTTCAGGCTTTGCAATATACCCCTCGATCGAATAATCAAGAGAGGTACCCGAGACAGCAACCATTTCTTTGGCTACATTCCGTCCGTAAATCGAGGCAATAACCTGCCTCACATCTTTATTCCCGCTCGTCTTAAGCATCTCTTTACCGTTATGATAGAGGGAGATAGCCACATTTGGGTGAGCTAAGGCCAGACGATTGACGACATCACTCACATGGCCCGCTTCCGTATGTACTGTTTTTAAATACTTCAAGCGAGCAGGGGTATTATAAAATAAATTCTGAACGATGACTTCTGTTCCTTTACGGGTTTTTGAAGGAGTGCGTGAAGTAATATGGCCGCCTTCTAAAGTCAGCTCTACACCTGGTCCCTCACCCGTGCACGTTCTCATCGTTAAATGTGACACAGATGCTATACTTGGCAATGCCTCCCCGCGAAACCCTAATGTGCGAATTTGGAAAAGATCGCGGTCGGTTTTGATTTTACTTGTCGCATGTCTATAAAAAGCCGTTTCTACATCATCAGCTTGAATCCCATCGCCATTATCAAGGATGCGAATCGATGACATTCCGCCTTCTTCCATTTCGATCAAGATATTCGTACTGTTTGCATCTAACGCATTTTCAAGCAGTTCTTTTACAATCGACGCCGGACGCTCGACTACTTCTCCAGCTGCAATCTTATTAGACAGAAACGCATCTAATTTAACAATTTGAGCCATCGATTCTTCCTCCTCTCACACACTATTTATCCTGCTTACTTCAGCTCTTGCTGGCAGTCATTTATTAACTTCATTATTTCAAAAGGGGATAAGTTCATCAGATCTGCCTCTTGAATCTTCTTAAGAACATCCATTTCTTTTGTATGAAGTTTATTTCTGTCATTTTTCTTTTCCGCAGTTTTTTGATTCTTATTATCTATCAGTTCTTCTCCAAATAATGAAAGCTGTGTGACGGGCTCCTTCACTTTTGATTTATCTGTTTCATTCCCTATTTCCACTTCTGTTGAAATGGAAGCTTTTTGGTTTTGCCCTTCAAGTACTTTTAATAATTGTTCAGCTCGGCTCGTCACTTCTTTTGGAAGCTCTGCTAATTGTGCCACATAAATTCCGTAACTTCGATCAGCTTGTCCATCTACTACTTTATGCAAGAAAACGACCTTGCCATCTTCTTCAACTGCTGATACATGGACATTTTGAACATGCTCTAACTCATCACTGAGGGCTGTCAATTCATGATAATGAGTTGAAAACAATGTCTTTGCTCCAATCTCATTATGAATATATTCTATGATGGCTTGTGCAAGGGCCATTCCATCATACGTCGATGTGCCTCGCCCAATCTCATCTAATAATATTAAACTGCATTCCGTTGCTTTACTTAGAGCGTATTGTGTCTCAAGCATTTCAACCATAAATGTACTTTGTCCGCTTGCTAAATCATCAGCGGCTCCAATTCTTGTGAAAATTTGATCAAAAATGGGAAGCTCTGCTTTTTCTGCAGGAACAAAACATCCGATCTGAGCCATGATGGACAGGAGGGCGAGCTGGCGCATATACGTACTCTTACCAGCCATATTAGGTCCGGTAATTAAGAGCATTTCACGCCCTGGGTGCAGGGCTACATCATTTGGAACATATTCTCCTTTTTGAATAACTGATTCTACAACTGGATGACGCCCTCCTTCAATCAGCACATCACCTACTGGACGTAATACCGGTTTTTGATAATGTTGTTTCTCACTGACCGTTGCAAAACCTAAAAGCACATCAATTTCACTAATTGTTTGTGCGAGTGCCTGCAAGTGAGGGACATAGTCTTTTACCTGTTCTCGAATCATGACAAATAAATCATATTCCAGCTGTTCCATCTTTTCTTCTGCTTCAAGAATTAATGCTTCTTTTTCTTTCAGTTCTGGTGTGACAAAGCGTTCAGCATTAGTCAGTGTTTGTTTTCGCTCATACCTGCCTTCTTCAAGCAGATGTCTGTTTGCTCTGGTCACTTCTAAATAATATCCGAACACTTTATTGAATCCGACTTTTAATGATTTAATGCCTGTCTCAAGTCTTTCTTTCCGTTCGAGTTCAGCAATCCATTTCTTTCCGTTCACACTTGCATCCCGGTACGTATCAAGCTCTTGATTAAACCCTTCTAAGATCATCCCCCCGTCCTTAATTGAAATCGGAGGGTCTTCCACGATGCTTCGCTCGAGCAATTCAATCACTTGTTCAAACGGCGCTTCGTTAGTAAACCAGCGATCTTTAAAAGAATCATCTAAACTCGTCACTTTCTCTTCTATCAAAGGAATCTTTTGTAACGACTTTTTCAACTGAACTAACTCTCTTGCATTCACATTTCCATAAGCAATTCGCCCTGCTAAGCGTTCAAGGTCATATACTTGTCTTAGCTCATCACGAATCTCTTCACGCAAGAAGTAATCATTCATAAAGGCAGTCACTGCTTTTTGACGCCCGCTTATTTTTGCCTCATCAAGTAAAGGTCTTTCAATCCAGCGTTTTAATAAACGTCCGCCCATTGCAGTGACCGTATGATCTACAATGCTCAAAAGCGAACCTTTCTTCTTTTTCTCGCGCAGCGTCTCAACAAGCTCTAAATTACGCTTCGTATGCAAATCAAGCTTCATATATTCTTCTGCATGATACCACTCTACTTTTTGAAGATGGTCAAGTGATCGTTTCTGAGTGCGGCTTAAGTAATTTAATAATCTTCCATACGTAGTGACAAGCTTAGATTGCGAGAGGTCTTCAACTAAATGCTTATATCTCTCATCCAGCGCTGCTTCTTCCTCATAAGAAACCGTAACACCTAAGAGGCGCTCTAATTCTGTTAGCTGTTCACGTTCTACATTCGGGCTCACAACGATTTCTTTTGCACCAGTTGCACTTAACTCTTGCAGCAGTTCAGTTTGTCCTCCTTGAATCATTGTCACCGCGCCTTCACCAGTTGTCAGATCACAACGTGCGATTCCAATTGATTCATCTTCAAATATACTGAAACTTGCCAAGTAATTATTCTCTTTCTCTCGAATCATTTTTCCGTCCATGACTGTTCCTGGTGTAAGCATCTTGACGACTTCTCTTTTCACTACACCTTTTGCGGTCTTTGGATCCTCCACTTGTTCACAAATAGCTATTTTATAGCCTTTTTCAACCAGCCTAGACATATATTGATCAGCAGAATGATAAGGGACACCGCACATCGGAATTCTGTCCTCTCCTTGCCCTCTGCCTGTTAATGTGATCTCTAATTCTTGTGCTGCTTTTACAGCATCATCAAAAAACATTTCATAAAAATCGCCTAAACGAAAAAATAAAAAGGCATCCTCATATTGTGCCTTAATGTCTACATATTGCTGCATCATTGGGGTTAGTTGTGCCATTATTCTCCTCCACCGTTCCTAAAAACATTCATCTTATTATAACACAGGGCCCTGCTCATCGCATTAGATCACAACACCCCTCTAGACTATCCATTTGAGCACATAAAAAAGTCAGAAAGATAAGCTCCTTCTGACTCTAGGTATTAATTATCCATTTCTTTATGCAGGAAATTCGGGTCAAGCTTCTCATATTCTTCATCGCTAATATCATCAAACTCGTCATCTTCCACATCAAACTCTTCGATTATCCCATCAGGATTTACAGCCACCGCCATCTTTGTTTCACCGATACAGTCTACAACAAATTCTCTTTCTACCTCAACATTTACATGTTCCCCGTTTTCTGAGATCGATGCCTCAAGAGTATTTGGCTGCTGCAAGGCCCGTGCAAATACTTCCATATCATCTGATAACACGTTTTGATCCTGCATCGATAGCGGGATCACATCGGTATAATTCACCGTTTGAGTCGCCACTTCCGTTTTAGTGTTGTCGTTGTAGGAAAACCATAAATTCACATCATAGCTTCCATCTACTTCTACATTGCTTCCTTTTTTCTGCGCACCGTATTTGTGGTTAATAATCCAGCAACCTAAAATACTTGACGGTTTGTGTGCAGGTTTTATTTTATGTGTAGCCTCAGAGAATTTTCGCCCCTTCCCACAAACCGCCTTTGTGATAATTTCCCGATACATTCCGTCATTTCTTGTTTGTGCCATGTAATTGAACCTCCTATTCTCTTATCCGTCCCATGGTGGTCGTGTCGGCTACTGCCTACTTACTCCCCCATTTTCTTTCATGCCCATTGTATGCGGGCTAATTAATGAATGTGCGAAAAGAATATCATACCTGTTACTCTTTCCTTATCACGTTATGAGGCAAGATTAGGTTTTAGTACAGGAAATCAACTTACGTAAACAAAAAAATAACCTTACATTCCTCTAGGGAACATAAGGTTACGATCTGTTATTGGCATCCGCCATCAAAATAAGGACTTTTTGTTGTCGTTCCTTTTAAAAGGTCTCCGCCCATTGATGTAATAATTTCATCAGTCACTGTTTTAGAGATTGTTTTTGACACCATTTGAAGCAGTTCATTTACTTCAATTTGGCTTTGCTTAAATTCTTGAACAAGAGGAATCTCATCGATTTCCTGGTGAAGCGCATCAATTTTTTGGTCAACGTCTTTTAACGCTTCTGTTTTATTATAATGCTGTAGATTCACAGCTTCCTTTTGAAGCTTTTTGATCTCAGCAATCAGCTCTTGTACTCTCAGGTGTTCATTAATTTTTTTCTCTGCTTGTTTAAAGAAATCTACTTCTTCTGTTTCAGCCATCATTTTCGCAAGTTCTTTTGCTTTCATTCGAATATCTTCTCTTGTATATGTTGCATTCATTATACATGCACCTCCGCATTTTCAACCAATTCTCCAGTTAATGACCATGTTTTTGCTTCATTTACTTTTACATACACAATCTCGCCTATAATTGACTTCGGACCCTTAAAGTTAACAAGACGATTTGTACGTGTACGGCCTGCTAATACATCAGGATCTTTCTTGCTTTCACCTTCAACGAGTACTTCTACGACTTGGTCTTGATAATCAAGGTTTTTCTTAGCTGAAATTTCGTTGACTAAGGCATTTAATCTTGCAAGACGTTCTTTTTTCACTTCCATAGGAACATTATCCTTCATCTTAGCAGCAGGCGTTCCCTCACGAGGTGAATAAATATAAGTGAAAGCACTATCAAACTCAATTTCGCGTACAAGTGATAATGTGTCTTCAAACTGCTCTTCTGTCTCATTTGGGAAACCGACGATTAGATCTGTTGTAAAGGATGCATTAGGAATAGCCATTTTAATTTTATGAGCAAGCTCTACGTACTGTTCTCTTGTATATTTTCGTGCCATAAGCTTTAATATATCAGAATTTCCGTGCTGAACAGGCAAGTGGATATGTTCTACAAGATTGCCCCCTTTGGATAAAACCGAGATCAAATGGTCATCAAAATCCCTTGGATGACTCGTTGTAAAGCGTACACGTGGAATATCAATTTTATGAATATCATCCATTAAATGTCCCAGGCGGTAATCACGGTCTTTAAGATCTTTTCCGTACGCATTAACATTTTGACCTAGCAGGGTAATTTCTTTGTAGCCTTGGCGAGCGAGATCACGAACCTCATCAATAATATCCTCAGGCAGACGACTGCGCTCTTTACCGCGGGTATAAGGTACGATACAGTACGTACAAAACTTGTCACAGCCATACATAATGTTGACCCATGCTTGAGTTTTACCTTCACGCTTACGGGGCATATTCTCTACAATGTCCCCTTCTTTTGACCAAACTTCAATCACCATTTCTTTTCCATAAATAGCGTTTTGAAGAAGGCTTGGCAAGCGGTGAATATTATGTGTACCAAAAATAATATCAATATGCTGATGCTTTTGCATAATGCGGTTTACGACATTTTCTTCTTGAGACATACAGCCGCATACCCCTAAAATAACTTCCGGTCTTTCTTTCTTTAAAGACTTTAGGTGCCCGATTTCACCAAACACTTTATTTTCCGCATTTTCACGAATGGCACACGTATTAAGTAAAATGACATCTGCATCTTTTGTGTCATCGGTTTCAGTAAAGCCCATTTCCGTTAGAAGGCCGGCCATGTTCTCTGAATCATGCGTATTCATTTGACAGCCATACGTACGGATGTGAAATGTCTTCCCACTGCCTATTCCTTGCATGGATTCAGGAATTAAATCATCTGGTCTAAGGACTTGTACATCTTCCTTCCCTCGACGCTTCCCTTGCTTATAATCAGGCTGATCAGTGATTTGGATATCACGGCCTTGAATACGAATAATTTTTTTATTTTCTTCTTCTGAAATAATTTTTGCATTAGAGAAATCGAAATACTTACTGTAATCTTTTTTTGCACCGTCTGAGGATTTTACGTCCTGTTCGGATTGACTTTCTGTATTTCCTAAGCGTCCTAAACGCTGATCTTCATTCATCGTTCTATCTCCTTCCACCTGAATCGATCAGAAACGTTCCAATTGCAATCGTTTAATCATATTATCCTAATACATAGTTCAATTGTATATTATAAAGATGTTTCTTGTGAAAAACAATGAAACTTGTATGACATCAATGCCTTCTCTGTATAGAAAAGAGTCTGGCATATGCCAGACTCTTTATTCTTACATAAATTCAGCCATCATTTTATTGAATTTCTCTTCATCTAAAGCGAGGTCCTGAGCAGCTAATGGCTGGTCTGAATAGCCATCTAGAAGCTCTTGGTATGAAGGCTGTTGACTATTTTGATAGATTAACCCTGTTACTAATCCATTATGCTGCATCAGCGTCTGCATTGCAGTCATACGGTTAGATGCATCATACTCTTCCACATCGCTTAACTTCGTGATATTTTGTTTAAACCAATCATACGTATTCACCTTGTTAAATGTCACACATGGACTGAAAACGTTAATTAAAGAGAAGCCCTTATGGTTGATTCCTTGCTCAATTAATGACGTTAGTTCTTTAAGATCACTTGAGAAGCTTTGCGCCACAAACGTAGCACCTGCTGTAAGAGCCATTTCCATAACATTAAGAGCTGATTCAACAGAACCGTTTGGTGTACTCTTTGTTTTAAATCCGACATCACTACGAGGAGACGTCTGGCCTTTTGTTAGACCGTAAATTTGGTTATCCATGACGATATAGGTCACGTCAATATTACGGCGGATTGCATGGATCGTGTGTCCCATCCCAATTGCGAATCCATCTCCGTCACCGCCGGATGCAATAACCGTTAAGTCCTTATTAGCCATCTTTACTCCTTGAGCAATCGGCAAGGCACGGCCATGGACCCCATGAAGACCATATGCATTAATATAGCCTGAAATACGTCCTGAACATCCGATCCCTGATACTACAGCAAGGTTATCTGGCTCTAAGCCGACATTTGCTGCCGCCCGTTGAATCGCTGCTTGAACAGAAAAGTCTCCACAACCTGGGCACCAGTTTGGCTTTATTTTGTTACGAAACTCTTTAAATGTCGCCATCTTAGACCAACTCCTTGCATGATTGATGTAATTCATTCGGCAAGAATGGATTTCCATCATATTTTAATAGATTTTGAATTTTGTCCGTTCCGATATTCATCTTAATAATCGTAGCAAGCTGAGCTGTCGCATTATTCTCTACTACAACGACTTTTTTAGCGCGATCAATCAAAGGCTTTAGTTCATCTGCTGGGAACGGGTGCAAGAGACGCACTTGAGCATGGTTTACTTTTACTCCGTCAGCTTCAAGACGCGGCATTGCTTCTTGAATCGTTCCGCGGGTTGAGTTAACACCGATTACTAACAAATCTGCCTCGTCATGCTTGGCATCTACAAATAATGGATCTTTAAACTGTTTTGGCAGATTATTCACTTTGCGCATACGTTTATCCATTTGCGCTTTACGATTTTCTGGACTTTCTGATGGTTTTCCTGTCTCATCATGTTCAACACCCGTTACATGATGCACCCCATTTTTCATCCCTGGAATCACACGTGGTGAGATGCCGTCTTCTGTTACTTCATAACGCTTAAAGTACGCACTATTTTCTCTCTCAGGAAGCTCTGCTGCAAGATCTAGTTTGCCGCGGCGGATCTCCACTCGATTAAAATCAAGAGGTTCAACCGTTTGTTTCCCAAGGGACAAAGCTAAATCAGTAACCAGGATTACTGGGCATTGATATTCTTCGGCTAAATTAAATGCTTCTACTGTATCATAGAAAGCTTCTTCTACCGAGCTTGGAGCGATAACAATTTTAGGAATATCTCCATGAGTGCTGTAGATCATCGCCATTAAATCAGACTGCTCTTGTTTCGTTGGAAGTCCTGTACTAGGGCCTCCACGCTGTGTATCCATAATCACAAGCGGGGTTTCAGTCATACCTGATAAGCCGATCGCTTCAGCCATTAAGGAAAGACCAGGACCTGCAGAGGCTGTAAATGAACGTACACCGGCATAGTTTGCACCGATCGCCATTGTACAAGCTGCGATCTCATCTTCAGTTTGAATCACCGTTCCGCCAAATTCAGGGAGCTTTTTGATCATATATTCCATAATTTCTGATGCTGGTGTAATCGGGTAAGCAGCCATAAATCGGCTTCCTGCAGCTACCGCACCCATACCAATAGCATCGTTACCAATCATAAACATGCGTTTTTTTCCATCAGCTTTTTCCAGTTGTAAGTTTGGCAGGTTTCCATCTGCTTCTTCTTTAAAATGAGCCGCTCCTGCATGAATTGCTTCCATGTTTTTATCAACAATGGATTGGCCTTTTTTCAAAAAGATTTCTTCTACAACTTCACGGTATTCATCTGGCTCTAATCCTAAAATTGCACTAGAAGCCCCAACAGCAACCATGTTCTTCATTAATGAAGTACCTAGGTCATTTGCAATTTCTGTAAAAGGAACAGCGAATAAACGAGCTACACTTCCTTCAGGCAGCACTGGGTTAAATTTAGCATCTGCAATAACGACGCCTTCCTCACGAAGCTCATGAATATTGACATCTATCGTTTCTTGGTCAAATGCTACAAGAATATCTAAGTCATCTGAAATTGAATTCAGCGGTGTCGTACTAACGCGGATTTTATTATTTGTGTGACCACCTTTTATACGTGATGAAAAGTGACGATATCCATATAAATAGTACCCTAAACGGTTAAGTGCTGTTGCAAAGATTTCACCGGTACTTTCAATACCTTCACCCTGCTGCCCTCCAACTTTCCAAGACAATTGGTTTCTCATCTGCCCCACTCCTTTGGCTGTAGCCATTTTTCTCTATGTTCTATCTAAGTAATAATAAAAACTGAGTAATATTAAAAACTGAATAATAATGAAAAGTATTAAATAGAATAAGTGTATCATCATTCCGAGTAATTTAATAGATTTACTAACAATTGATTAAATGAAACATTTACTTTCAAACGTCATAATGATAGTCCTTCTCAAAGAAAAAAGCAAGTTTTTTCACCTTTAATTGACACAGAGTTCCATCTATAGACGAAAGCTGGAGAGAAATGAAAAAAGCGCAAGCCTAAGCGGCCTGCACTTTTTTAAAAATGATCATTGTCAGTCATTTACAAATGACTATCTCGGTTCAATAATAAGCTTAATGGCTGTCCGTTCTTCTCCATCAATTTGAATATCCGTAAAAGCTGGAATGCATACTAAATCAATGCCGCTTGGTGCAACAAACCCTCTAGCAATCGCAATAGCTTTAATCGATTGGTTGAGAGCTCCTGCTCCAATTGCTTGAATTTCTGCAGACCCTTTTTCACGGATAACACCGGCTAGAGCGCCAGCTACAGAATTTGGTGTAGATTTTGCTGAAACTTTTAATACTTCCATTTCTTGTACCTCCTCATACGTGTCTCAATTAGGTTATCTAGCCTTAGACGATGATGAACAGTTAGTTACTTAAATCACAGCACCTAGCCTTGTACAAGATGATGCTCTACTTCATACGTATTTCTACAACCCTACACTTATTCCTGTCTTTTTTACAAATGAAGCGAAGAAAGGAGCCATCATCTATTATTGATAAAATGGGTGATCCTCATTTATGAGTATTCGCTCGATAGATGTTGCGAGACCAGTTTTTGGATCTGCATCAATCACCACTCCACTTAATTGTTCCCTTCCTTCAGCAACTTCAAACCTAACAGGCATAGACGTTAAAAATTTATAAAGAACAGCTTCCTTATCTACGCCGAGTACGCCATCATAAGGCCCTGTCATCCCTACATCACACATGAAGGCCGTTCCTTTTGGCAACACTCGATTATCTGCAGTTTGGACATGTGTATGGGTCCCTACAACAGCAGTTACTCTACCATCTAAATACCAGCCCATTGCCTGCTTTTCACTCGTTGCTTCTGCATGAAAATCCACAAAAATGAATGGCGTTCGTTTGGACACTTCTTCAATGATCTCATCAGCTTTTTTAAATGGACAATCCGTTGGCTGCATAAATGTTCTGCCCATAAGATTTACAACTGCGACTTCTAATTGATTAATCTTAACCATCGTATAACCTGCACCAGGTGTGCCTGCCGGAAAATTCGCAGGACGTACAAGTGTCTTCGCATGATCGATAAATTCAAAAATTCCTTTATTATCCCAAGCATGATTACCGAGTGTAACGGCTTGGGCACCTGCTGATAGAAATCCTTTGTAAATCTTTTCTGTAATTCCTCGACCGGATGCCGCATTTTCCCCGTTAATAATTGTAACAGCCGGCTTGTAATGCTGTTTTAATTTCGGTACATATTCATCAATCATTTTACGGCCTGGTGCACCGTATACATCACCTATAAATAAAATTCTCATAATAACCCCTTTATGCATCTTCATTATGCTTTAATCATTGTAATCAAATCTTAGAAATCGAATCTTAGTTATCAAAACATTAAATTCAAATCATTGTATGTAAATCATAGCATGCTTTCAAAGTCGTTGCATCTTCAGACAAAAAGAAATAAAGTGGCAAAATGCCACTTTATTTAGCATACTCAACTGCCCTGGTCTCACGTATAACGGTAACGCGAATATGTCCTGGATAGTCAAGTTCATCTTCAATTTTCTTAGTGATATCTCGAGCAAGTTTATGAGCTCTCGTATCATCAACCACATCCGGTCTTACCATAATACGCACTTCACGACCAGCTTGGATCGCATACGTCTTTTCTACCCCTTCAAATGACTCTGATATTTCTTCTAGTTTCTCTAAACGACGAATGTACGTCTCAAGTGTTTCACGACGTGCACCTGGTCTTGCTGCAGATAGGGCATCTGCCGCTGCTACAAGTGTCGCTATGATAGAAGTTGCTTCAGTATCACCGTGATGGGAAGCAATGGAATTAATGACAACCGGGTGTTCTTTGTATTTCGTAGCCAGCTCAACACCAATTTCAACATGGCTTCCTTCTACTTCATGGTCAATTGCTTTACCGATATCATGAAGTAAGCCGGCACGCTTAGCTAATTTCACATCTTCACCTAATTCAGCAGCCATCAGACCTGTTAAATGTGCAACCTCCATAGAGTGCTTAAGCACATTTTGTCCGTAACTAGTTCTGAATTTTAATCTACCTAAGATCTTAATGAGATCTGGATGCAAGCCATGAATACCCATTTCAAAGGTTGTCTGCTCTCCGTATTCACGAATTGCTTCATCAACTTCACGTCTTGATTTATCAACCATCTCTTCAATTCTAGCAGGATGAATTCTTCCATCTTGTACAAGTTTCTCAAGCGCTGTACGAGCGATCTCACGACGAATAGGATCAAATCCTGATAAAATAACTGCTTCAGGAGTATCATCAATAATAAGGTCTATCCCAGTTAATGTTTCTAATGCACGGATATTACGGCCTTCACGACCAATAATACGACCCTTCATTTCATCGTTCGGTAAGTTGACAACTGATACAGTTGTTTCTGCAACATGGTCAGCAGAACAACGCTGGATTGCAAGTGATAATACTTCTCTTGCTTTCTTATCTGCTTCTTCTTTTGCTTGTGCCATTCGCTCCTTGATAATAAGTGCCGTTTCATGAGCAAGCTCTTGCTCAACTTCGGTACGAATTGCCTCACGAGCTTCTTCCCGAGAAAATCCAGAGATGCGCTCAAGCTCTGCTTGATGCTTGTTCAAGATTTCCTCCACTTTGCTATCCATCTCTTCAACTTGTCGTTGTTTTTTGGTGAGAGACTCCTCCCTCTTGTCCAAAGACTCCTCTTTCTTATCTAAGGTTTCACTTTTACGGTCAAGAATCTCTTCTTTTTGAACCAAACGATTCTCTTGTTTTTGAATCTCATTTCTCCGTTCACGAATGTCCTGTTCAGCTTCAATGCGAATCTTGTGAGCCTCATCCTTCACTTCCAGAATGGCCTCTTTCTTACTCGCTTCAGCTTCACGTCTAGCATCTTCAACAATTTGTTTTGCTGCATGTTCCGCGCTGGAAATTTTCGCTTCTGCAATGGATCGTCTAACAAGATATCCAACAACTGCACTTACTGCAGAGACAACAAGCAAAATGGAGATGAACATAACCATACTTTCCATATTCTTTCACCTCCCCTTGCTATCTAATTGTTGGTTCCAATTGTGTCATACTTTCATTAATTAAAAGATGCATACGATAGTATACAGTGGTTGCGGAATAAATAATATGACAAAAAAAAATACACCGCATTCTCCCTAATTGTAAGCCTCGATACTTGTGATGTCAAGTGTTGTCAATCCTGATGACTTCACTGATTCCATCCTGTATTGATACTTGATAAGCCAAGTCCCCAGACTCTGCTAAATGCTGATTATGGGTGATCATAATGATTTGTCTGCCAAACATCGTACTCAAAGATTTTAAAAATTCATATAAATAATATACATATTCCCCCGACACATGTTTCCCTGGCTCATCTAAAAGCAGCGGTCCTTCAACTTTTGGCTGAATTGTTTCCATAAGTGCTACGCGTAGAGCTAACGTAACAATATCAACAACCCCGCCTCCCCTTGCATCTTGAGGTTTCGTTTTCACCTTAATCCCTTCATAATCTGAAACAACATAAAATTCAGCTACTGCTTTATTTCCTTGCTCTTCTATTTCTATTTGAAAAGAAAATAGAGGTCCAAATACATACTGAAGAGCATTTGTCACTAACGTCTCTATTTGCTGTTTGGCTTGTTCTCTAGCATACTCCGCAGATTGCTGAAGTAAAAGTCTAGCTTTCTCATACGTTTCAATAGTTTCTTTATACTCTAATACAGACTGTTCTTTCTTCTTCATCTGCTCTATAAGTAAACGCCTCTTTGCATCTTGACGTGTCCATTCATCATGGGCCTTTTTCAGTGAGAGCTCTATTTGGTTCATTCTCTCCTTCCTAAGGTCTCCTTGATTATTCATTATTAATTAGCTCCCGAGGAATAAGTGCCCATGTATCATTTAACGATTGTTCAATCTCACGTTCCAATCGATTAATTTCGTCATCTAATGAGTCCGGGGAGACACCTAAGTCTTCTAATTCATTTAAGAGACGAGTTCGTTGATTTTCTAGCTCCTCTAATTTAGCTTCTGCTCTGTATCTCATATCCCTTGCTTTATCAATCGCTTTTCTCATCGTAGTTAAATCTTGTTCAACATGTTTCATAATAGCCCTCCTAATTATTGATTTTTGATCCCTTGCTCTAAACTGCTCCCGCAAGTCGGGCATGTTCCAATATGCATTAATTGTTCCTCAAATTCTCGTTCTAACCTTTGCATCTCTTCTGTTTTTTGATTCATAAAACGATTTCCTTCGATGATTCTAGTGTTCACCTCATGCATTTGTTCCTTTAATTGCTTAAGCCTTTGATAATTCATCAGCTTATGCTCTAATTTTTCTCTGAGCCCCTCTGCTTCCTTCGTGTGCTGGACTTTTCTATACATATCGTTCGTGGTTTCTATTGCTTTCTCAATTTGTTTATACAGTACATGGAGTTGTCTTAATTGCTCAACTCTAGCTCTTTTCTTTTCAATGACAGCAAGAATTGACCAATCTTTTTCCTGGATAAAATCAGTTTGCGCCAGCTGGCGGTTAATCTGATTTTTTTGTTCAATCATTTGACCGTAACGTTGCTTTAGTTTTATTAGCTCTTGTTTTTGGCTTACCTTATCTTGTATATGCTCCCAAGCTCCTTGAGCATCCGAAATATGCTTCGTTTTATCAATCCATTCTCTGCACTTATTAATCGACTGCCCTACCAGTTCAATCTCAGCACGTTTATGATCGAGTGACTTGGCGTAGGCATGGGTTTGTTTTATATGATTCCAGGCTTCCTCCCATAAGTGAACCTGTTCTACTAATTGAAACTGTGTAACAGTCTCCTCCTTTTCTTTTGAAAGCTTTTGAAGAGCAGACTTAAGTTCATAGAGATTATCAAGCTTTCGTTCGGCTTGTTTCAGCTTATCTAACTTTTCTCCTGCTTGATCAAGCTTTGTCCGTTGCTTATCAAGAGTTTGATATGGTTCTAGTTCTACTGTAAGGTGCTCTAGTTCTGTTTCTTCCATTTTCACCCGCTGATTAAGGCCCGAAAGATCTTTTGACGTATCTCTGATAGCCATATCAAGAAAATGCGCCCCACTAATTCTTCCAATCGTTTTTGCACGCAGAGAAGATGTCTGCTCTAATAAAAAAGGACCATCTAATTGTTGAGAAAGGTGGATGATTAAATCATGATCTCTATCTACTCTTAGCGGCTCCATGCCATGTGCATCAAGCACCTCTTGTGGAACATGTATACCAAAGCCCTCTAGTACAAGATCTTCTTTATTTGGTTCTTTAATTATGTATCGATTTTTTGAGCTTGTCCTCTCTCTCACAATCGTTACCCCATGAGTAAAGGTAAGCGTCACCCTTGCAAAATCAGCCCCAACTCTCATAAAATCCGTTCCTCTTGGCTGATTAAACAATACCCACCTTACCCCTCGTATTATAGCCGTTTTCCCACTATCAGACTGTCCAACTAATACATTTAATCCTGCAGAAAATTCAATGGTTGTATCTAAATGAGATTGAAAGTTTTCTAATCGAAGCGAAGCGATATTATTCATCGTCTCCCCCCTTCCAGGTCTCCTCTATGATCGTAATCCTTCGTAAAGCTTCTTGACGAACTTTTTCTTCAACATTTGATAAAGCAGCAATTTCAGCTATAATATCTCCCATTTTTAGCGACTTAAACTCTGATTGTTCTTTTACTTGCTGTACAAACTCATGTAATTTTTCTTCTTGGTGCACAGCTTTTTCTAAGTAGGTGCGATCAAGGACGTCGTCCCCTTTTTCAGCCGTTTGTAATGGATGCAGCGTAAGGTTGATTGCGCCAGTTGAATCAATCGTACCTAGAACATATTGGGGAATTCTGCTAATTTCGGTCCAGTGGTTATTTACCCTTGCCATCGCACCAGGATTACATATATATTTACCATCACGTTCTTTAAGCCCAAAGCCTCCATGAAAATGGCCTGTTAATACGATATCAGCACTCGTTCCCCATATATGATCAATTAATGTGTGGGGAATTCCATCTGGCAATGCTTTTTCTACTAACATACTGTGTACTAAGTGAATCATGACGTCTGCCTCGTGCTCATTATTAGGATAATAATCAAGCTTAGGATCACGTTGGTCAAGATCATAATGATATGGTTGACCGGAGATTTGCACCTTCACACCGTTCTTTTCTATTAATACAGGCGCGTCAGGCTGGATGACAGTCATTAATCCAAAGGAATCTAAGAGCCCAAGCATTGTTCGTGAGATTGTTTCTGGGTTATGTCCATATGTATCATGATTCCCCGCAATTGCAAAGATAGGCATTTCGGCTTCTTTAAATAGACGAGCAAACTGACCAACTACATTGGGAGAAAGATCTGGACGGTCAAATACATCTCCTCCATGCAGGAGGACATCTACCTTCTCACGGTTAGCGATCGTTATCACTTCTTTAATTTTAGCGGTCATCGTTTCTACAAATGAATCTTTTCTATTTTTAGGAGTCGTCCCTCTAATATGGGTATCCGTTATATATAAAAATTTCATCGCACACCTCGAATGTTAAAAGAATAAGCACCTAAACTAGGTGCTTATTCTTAATTTCAATATGATTTTCGCTAGAGCATGTTTCATCAACCGTGTTAAAGTATAGTTTAAATGATCAATAGCTCTATTCAACCTGATTACTTTAAGTCTAATGGTACATCTTCAAATTCTTCATCAGTAGCTGGGTCTACTTTTATTTCTCCGTTTAACCCGTGATGATCACGAATAAGCGTTTCAATTTCAGAAGCAACATCAGGGTTTTCTTTTAAATATTGCTTAGAATTTTCCCGGCCTTGACCAAGACGCTCCTCTTTAAAAGAATACCATGCTCCGCTTTTTAGAACAATATCAAGATCTGCAGCAATGTCTAAGATAGAACCTTCGCGTGAGATCCCTTCTCCGTACATAATATCTACTTCTGCTTGTCTAAATGGTGGCGCTACTTTATTTTTAACTACTTTAATCTTCGTTTTATTACCGACCATATCGTTACCCTGCTTCAACGTTTCTGCACGGCGCACCTCAAGGCGGACAGAAGAATAGAACTTCAGTGCACGGCCTCCTGGTGTTGTTTCTGGGTTCCCAAACATAACCCCTACTTTTTCACGGATCTGGTTAATAAATACAGCAATCGTCTTCGACTTATTAATTGCTCCTGATAATTTACGAAGAGCTTGAGACATAAGTCTAGCCTGCAGACCAACGTGGCTGTCTCCCATATCCCCTTCGATTTCTGCTTTTGGCACAAGAGCCGCCACACTATCTATGACGATCATATCAACTGCTCCGCTGCGCACTAATGCTTCTGCAATTTCAAGAGCTTGCTCACCTGTGTCCGGCTGTGATAATAGCAATTCATCAATATTGACTCCAAGTTTCTGAGCATAAACCGGATCAAGCGCATGCTCTGCATCAATAAATGCCGCTTGGCCGCCGTTACGCTGAATTTCAGCAATTGCATGCAAAGCAACCGTCGTTTTACCAGATGATTCTGGTCCGTACACTTCAATAATACGGCCGCGAGGATACCCGCCTACTCCTAGTGCAATATCAAGTGCCAGCGCACCACTGGATACAGTTGATACACGTTGATCGACTTGCTCTCCTAATTTCATAATTGAACCTTTACCAAATTGCTTTTCGATTTGGCGAAGCGCCATATCAAGAGCTGCTTTACGATCACCCATTGAACATCTCTCCTCTATATATAAACTAATCTATTAATCATATTGTTGAATGAAAGAATCTTACTTGTTCATCATACCCTCTTTTGAGTCATTTGCCAATAGTTTTTACGAACATTTATTCGGTTTTTTATAGAAGTGAGGTTTGAAGCTTATGACGAAGGGAAATTCAAAGGTAGAGAAGAAGAGAAATGCTAGACCAAACTTTCAGGAAAGAGAGGTCTAGCATCGAAGAAACGTTAAGAAGAACGAGCTTTCGTAGGGCGTGGTGTGCGATTGTCGCGTTTTGGACGCGGTTTAGCTGGTTCAAGGTTTACACGAGCCCCATTAATTCTTGAATAACGCAGGGCTTCATAAACAAATGGCGCTACATCTTCAGGCACTTCAACAAAAGTAAAGTTCTCGAAAATATCAATACGGCCAATGGCTTTTCCAGGAATACCAACGAGTTCAGAAATTTCTTCAATTAGAATTTTAGGACTCATATTCACATTACGGCCGACATTAATAAAGAAACGCACCATTCCCTTAGCTCCGCCAGTCTCGCCAAAATTGTATCCTGCTTCCTCAGCTGCAGAATCATTTGAGAAATTCATTTTTAATAGGGCAGCCACTACATCCTCAGGACTGTGGTCAGCTAACACTTCTTGTACAAGCGGTTTAAATAATTCAAATTCCTTTCCACCTGTATCAATTGTATCATGAACAAGCTTCTTCCATGAACTTTGCTGCTTTTCTACCACATCTTCAATCGTCGGCACATCTTGTGAAGGGATAGCCATTTTTATTTCCTGTTCAATTGAGCGAAGATGCTTCATTTCACGCGGGGTAACAAGTGTAAGAGCCAGCCCCTTACGTCCAGCTCGCCCGGTACGGCCAATTCGATGAACATAACTTTCCGGGTCTTGCGGGATATCATAGTTAATCACATGAGTTACATTATCCACATCAATACCACGAGCAGCTACATCCGTTGCAATTAGAAATTCTATCGATGAATCCCTAAACTTCTTCATCACCGCATCGCGCTGCGATTGTGTTAAGTCACCATGAAGCCCATCAGCTAAGTATCCTCTTGCTTGAAGGGCTTCTGTTAATTCAGCAACCCCTTTTTTGGTACGGCAAAATAAAATACCAAGATCCACTTCTTCACTATCAATAATACGACAAAGGGAATCAATCTTATTACGTTCAAGCACTTTATAGTAAAGTTGATCGATAGAAGGGGCAGTAACTTCCCCCTTATTAATCGTCACGGTTTTTGGCGTCGTCATATAACGGCGAGAAAGCTTTTTGATGGCAGGAGGCATAGTTGCTGAGAATAAAAGCGTCTGTCTTGCTCCTTTTACTTCTCGCAAAATCGACTCAATATCATCAACAAATCCCATATCAAGCATTTCATCCGCTTCATCTAACACAATCGTGTGAACTTTATTTAATTGCAGCGTTTTCCGGCGGATATGATCAAGAATTCTTCCTGGTGTTCCGATCACAACTTGCACGCCTTGTTTTAATGCTTTAATCTGATGGCCGATCGATTGTCCGCCATATATAGGCATTGTTCGAATTCGTTTATGAGCAGATAGTTTTTGCAATTCCCCTGATACTTGAATGGCGAGCTCTCTTGTTGGAGTTAGAATCAATGCTTGAACATAGCGCTCTTCGGTCACTTTATCAATAACAGGAATACCAAATGCGGCTGTTTTTCCCGTTCCTGTCTGTGCTTGTCCGATAACATCTCCGCCTTCAAGAATGACTGGAATAGCTTTTTCTTGAATAGGAGATGGTTCTTCAAAACCCATGTCCTTAATAGCGCGTTTAATTGGTTCTGAAATCTGAAAATCACTAAAATATGTCATTATTCTATATTCCACCTTTTCAGTTCGTTCAACAAATAAAAACAACCATAGTTTATCGTCCTCTGACGAATGGCTTCTCTGTTGCCGCTTAGTTTTAACTTATGTACGGCCACCTCATTGTTCGGGCCGCATATTCCGACATAAACTTCTCCAGGCTTTCTACCATCTTGTGTACCAGGTCCAGCAACGCCTGTGAAACTGATCCCAATATCTGATTGAAGCTTCAGTTTAACAGCTTTAGCCATTTCCACGGCACATTCTGCACTTACCACTCCGTTTTCAGCAATAATTTTATTCGGTACACCTAAATTATTTTCCTTCACTTTTGTTGCGTAAGAAATAATACTTCCATGAAAAATTTCAGAGGCTCCTGAAATGGAAGTGAGTGCACTTGAGAAAAGGCCTCCCGTTAAACTTTCTGCAGCCGCAATATAGTACTTATGTTTTTTAAGCTGCTTAGATACGACTTCCATTAACGTTGTCTCACCGTACCCATAAAAATATTCTCCGACACGAGAAAGGATGTCTTTTTCTACTTGATCAAGAAGCTGGACACTTACGTTTGGGTCATAATGTTTGACTGTCAGCCGCAAAGTAACCTCACCCTCGCTAGCAAGAGGTGCAATCGTAGGGTTGGTTTGGTTGACAAGCAAATCATCAATCATTGCTGCTAATTTGGATTCGCCTATCCCAAAAAACCTGAGGACTCGGGATGTAATTTTCTCCTGTGTCACATTGTCTTTCTCAAGCAGCGGTCTTAATTCAGACACCACCATTGGCTGCATTTCTTTTGGAGGGCCGGGCAGCAAGACAAACTTACATTGATCGGTCTCCAAAACCATTCCAGGCGCCATTCCATTATGATTAACCAATACATGGCTGTCTTCAATGACAAGCGCCTGTTTTTTGTTATTTTCCGTCATGACCTGCCCTCTTTTTTCAAAGAAAGAAGTAATAGCATCTAACGATTGTTGGTGATACACAAGATCTTTCCCGCAGATCTCAGCAACGGTTTCTTTCGTTAAGTCATCTTTAGTGGGACCTAGCCCGCCAGTTAATATAACCAAATCAGATCTCTTAGAAGCTTGGTTGAGAACGTCAGTCAACCGTTCTTCGTTATCACCAACCACAACATGATAAAATACATCAATTCCATGCTGAGCTAGTTCCACGGATAAGAAAGCAGCATTTGAGTTCACGATCTGGCCAAGTAATAATTCGGAACCAACGGCAATAATTTCCGCTTTCATACTCTCCCCCCTTTTACTTAGATTTTAAAATAACATGACGATTCTTCATGAAATAATCAATTCCAGAAAGCAGCGTTAAGATCGTAGCAATCCAAATTGAAATCATTGCAAAAGGGATAGATAATGCTTCAAACGGCAGGTTATACAGCATAAGAGCAGAGATACCGATAATCTGCCACACTGTTTTCCATTTACCTAAATTGCTGGCTGCAATTACTTGACCATCTGCAGCAGCGACAAGCCTGATACCTGTCACTGCAAACTCACGGCTGATAATAACAACAGCCATCCAAGCAGGAAGAGCACCAAGTTCTACCAGGCCTATGAGAGCAGCAGTAATTAATAATTTATCTGCTAGCGGGTCTAGAAACTTGCCAAAATTGGTTACAAGGTTTAACTTTCTAGCATAATACCCGTCTAACCAATCTGTTGCCGCAGCAAATATAAAAAGCAATGCTGCAATAAAATGAGCCACAGGTATCTCAACGCCTAACCATTCCCACTGTCCCATTGGCAGCGGTGCAAGCAGAAACACCATAAAAATCGGTATTAAACAAATTCTTGAAATCGTAATTTTATTAGGTAAATTCACCAAACGTCCCTTCTTTCGTCAGTTTCCTATGTACATTATCTCATGTTGACAAATTGAACAGGGAAGTCGAAATCCTGCTGCTTCATAACTTGAATTACATGTTGTAAGTCATCGATGCTTTTCCCTGTTACCCTAACTTGTTCGTTTTGAATTTGTGCTTTCACTTTAAGCTTTTCATCACGAATGAGTTTAGTGATTTTTTTGGCACGGTCTGCACTCAAACCTTTAACTAAGGTGATGACTTGACGCACTGTCCCGCCATGGGCACGTTCAATTTTTCCAAAATCCATTGCTTTTTGTGAAAGGCCACGTTTTATAAATTTTGATTGCAAAATATCAATAACACTTTCTAGTTTGTATTCATCATCAGAAATAATCGTAATATGATCATCATCTGTTCGTTCAATTGAACTTTTAGACCCTTTAAAATCATAGCGGTTTTTAATCTCTTTCATTGCTTGGACAATGGCATTGTCTACCTCTTGACCATCAATATCTGAAACAATATCAAATGAATGTTCTTTTGCCATTTGTTTCACTCCATTCTCTCTATCTCTTTTCTAAAGTCTACCTCATATTGTACCATATTATGGACTAAGTTGAGAAACAAGTCGGACTTCTCTAATGAAGTTAATCTTTCTTAGAGTTATCTGATTCTGAAGTTCTCCTGCCTCGTGTTTTATGCACTCTAAGTCTGAAAGCTATCAAAAAAAGAAATGGCTGCTTGCCATTTCTTTTAGTCATTCACGCTGTTTGTAATATTAATTTTTTGATGGATGATATTTAATGGGAAGTCAACCTCTTCATCGTTAACGATCAACGTTACATTTTGTGAGGCGCCAAAGTTAAATTCAACTTCTTCTTCTCCTTGGAAGTCATACTCTAATTCTTCTCCACTTGCTGGCTGACCCGAGAAGAACATATTACCTAAACCGTTTTTCACATCCACATATGAGTTGTCACTAAACTGAATCACTACATCAAAACGATCAGCTTCCAGTTCAAAATAAGAAGTATTACCGCTGCTGTTTAAAAGGTTTAATGTTGAGGTTTCTGATGAAGTTTCCTCTTCTTCTTCCTCTTCCTCTACAGCAGGCTCTTCTTCAACTGCATCTTCATTAGCCGCTTCTTGATCTCCTTCTGCCTCTTCATCAGCTTCAGGCTCCGTTGCTCCTTCAGAGAAATCAGCATCGACATTTTCTTCTGGATCAGGGGCAATCGCAGCATCCCTCTCACCGCCGATACTTTGAGTTACAAGCCATATGCCTAGAGCAATGACGACCAAAAAGGCAAGCGCAATGACAGCCGGTAAGAATGCAGGCGCTTTAGATGATTTCTTTGGCTGACGTACGGGCGATTTAGACCGCTCAGACCTTGATGGCAAATCAATTGATTCTTTTTGAGGATTTGGGAGTTCATTTCTGTACTGATCAAACAATGGTTCCGGATCTAACCCAACTGCTTCTGCGTATGTTTTCACAAACGCGCGGGCATAAAAGAGTCCGGGCAGCGTATCAAAACGCCCCTCTTCTATAGCAAGCAGATATCGCTTTTGAATCTTCGTACTGCGTTGAAGGTCCTCAAGCGATAACCCCTTTTCCTCACGAGCCTCTCTTAAATGTTGTCCTAATTCTGACATTTCAAACACCTACCTACAACTTTAACTAATATCAAATGATGAAAAGCCAGATTCCATTACTTCGTAAGAAATCGTCTCCTTTTCATTATTTCTAAGTTCAATAATACAATCAAAATCCTCTAGTTCATATTCCGTTTCACGGACAAAAATATCAGGATGCTCAACCACTTTAACTGCCGGAAGACGCATAATATCCCTGACTAATGTACGATGTCTTTCAGTAGAGCGCATTGTCGAGACAATTCCGTCAATAATAAAGATATGGTCTTCACTTAATTCATCATCGGCTAATTGATTACGGACCGTTTGCCGCAAGAGCGTAGAAGATATAAACGACCAGCGCTTATTGGCACACACACTTGCTGCTACAATTGATTCTGTCTTTCCTACTCGAGGCATTCCTCGAATCCCAACCAAGTAGTGGCCGTCTCGCTTATACAACTCGGCCATAAAATCAACCAACAGTCCAAGTTCTGTACGAATAAAACGGAAGGTCTTCCGATCATCAGCGTCACGCTCAATATAACGCCCATGACGAATAGCCAGCCTGTCACGAAGATGAGGTTCACGAAACTTCCTTACAGTAATGCTGTCAATTGTATGTAAAATAGCGCGAAACCTAGCAACTTGATCATCACTTTTACTTCTGATAAGCATACCGCGGCGCATATCGTCTACACCGTTTATTGTCACGATATTAATTTTCAGCATCCCAAGTAATGAAGATATATCTCCTAACAACCCTGGCCTGTTATTATGAATTTGATATTCTAAGTACCATTCTTTCATCTATTAACGTCACCTTTCGTTATAGAATAAAGCCGTATTTAGGTAACACATTTGACAAAACAAGATTTCAATTTTTTACTTCCTTTTAATGATAATGGATTTTAGTTGTAATTGAAAGTGCTTTGTCACTTTAATCGCTAAATGAATAAAAAGGATTACGAATTCATATTTTACTATAATCTATCTTTACTTCATACACTTTTATTTGCAATCTAAAACATTTTTTGTATAAGACCTTGTTTAATCATAGAAAAAACGCCGCAGCTGCTGCGGCGTTTTCCTATACTACCCTTCGTTACGAACAAGCTTTACCATCATGTTTGCGATAGCATGCTGCTCGCCTTCATCTGCTACTTTCCACAGCTCAGCTAAAACACGCTCTTGCTCATTTTTAGGCTCGACTTGCTGTGCAAGATATTCACCAACTTGATAAGCAACATCTGATACCACATTTTCATTCATGCCCTCGTGTTGAGCTTGATTAAGACGATCACCTAAAAAGTCTTTCCATTGATCCCAATTATCGAGTACAGACATAATAACCCCTCCTTGAGTAGAAATGTATTACAAGCTTATTTTCTCAAGAGAGGGCTTTTTTTATGCATGACTTTTAACAATACCATGCTCCATTTACAGATAAAATTTGTCCGTTTATGTAATTCGATTTATTAGAACATAAAAAAGCAACTGCATGAGCAACATCTTCTGCCGACCCAATTGCCCCAGCAGGAATATCTGAAGTGAGGGCTTCAATATCTTCTTTTGTGTATTCATTCAACATGTCTGTATCAATGGCACCAGGAGCTACTCCATTAACTTGAATATTGCTTAAGGCAACCTCTTTAGCAAGGCTTTTTACAAAGCTATTCAAGCCCCCTTTTGCACTAGAATATGCCACCTCACATGCCGCCCCTGTCATCCCCCAGATGGATGAGACAGCAATCACTTTTCCTTCTTTTTGTTGAATCATGGATGACATAAGTGTTCTCGTTATCTTTATTGGGTTAAGTAAATGAATATTCATGATCTGATTAAGTCGTTCATCCGTAAGGTCTGTAAATAGTTCAGTTGAGCTTAGTCCACCGTTATGAATTATAGTATGAATAGGTGTATGTAGTTGTCCTAAGAGCTCATCTGCACCATTAATATGACTCAAATCCGCTTTCACAATCCATACCTCAGCACCCTTTTCCCTGCAGGTATGCGCAACCTCTTGGATCAACTTATTGTTCTGATGATAATGTAAAAAGAGAGCGCACTCAGGCGCAGCCAGCTCTTTTGCAATTGCTGCTCCAATCCCGCGCGACGCTCCCGTAATTAAAATTGATCTCATCGTTGGATTTATACCCTCCGCTCTCACTTTTCCGCTCTTACTTGGCATACTGTGAAGCGCTTAAAGTCAAAATGTTCTTCTAGAACTTCACTTAGGTGCTCTTTTGTGATCCCTTCAAGTACAGGAACTACATCAAATAGAGTCATGTCATTGAATTGATAACGCGTAAATTGATTAGCAATATATTCTGGAGAATTAAGCGAACGAAGAAAAGATCCTATCTTTTTCTTAACCGCACGATTAACAACAGACTCATCTAGCGCTTCTTGTTTGAATGTTGTAATCATTTCTTTGATCGCTTCAGCTAATTCATCCGGTTTCTTCGTATCTCCACCAAGAATGGTAAAGCCAAACCCTTCTTCGGCCGAATAATCGAAAGAAAACGAGTCATCAATTAATCCTTGTTCATATAGTTTTTGGTAATTAGCTGAACTTTGACCAAACATTAAATCAAGTAAAATGTTAATAGAAAGCTCATGCTTTAATAAATCTTCCCCTTGTCTAGATGGATTCGCTTCTTTAAATCCAACTAAACACTTCGGAGTCTGAACCGGCATATGAATGACATTTTTCTCAGTTGCGACTTCATTAGGTTCATCATCAAAGACCCGGTTGATCGTCTCTGGGGCTGCAAAAGACTTACTCCCTTGATTCTCTTTTACCTGCTTCATAATGGCTTGTGGGTCAACTGGACCGATGATAAATAATAACATATTATTTGGATGGTAAAATGTTTGATAGCAAGTATATAAAAGATCTTTCGTAATGTTGGAAATGGATTCAATTGTTCCGGCAATATCTAACTTGACTGGGTGATTCACAAACATATTCTCAATCACACCGAAGTAGGCACGCCAATCGGGGTTATCATCGTACATCGTAATCTCTTGACCGATAATCCCTTTTTCTTTTTCCACACTTTCTTCGGTAAAATAAGGATGCTGAACAAAGTCTAATAAGGTTTCTAAATTCTTTTCGACATTTGTTGTACTTGAGAATAAATACGCCGTTCTTGTGAAGCTTGTAAAGGCATTGGCAGATGCACCTTGTTTACTAAAATCCTGAAACACATCACCATTTTCATCCTCAAACATTTTATGCTCTAGAAAGTGCGCAATTCCATCGGGTACATGAATCGTATCATTACCACCAAGAGGGGTAAATTTATTATCAATCGATCCATATTTTGTAGTGAAGGTTGCAAATGTTTTATTAAACCCTTCTTTAGGAAGAATATACACATCTAAACCATTTTCTAACTTCTCATGGTAAAGCGTTTCTTTAAGCTGTTCAAAAGTAAGTTGTTTCATTATGAAGCTTCACCGCCTTTTAAGAAATAAATGGTATCTAACTCTATTTTTTGAGCGGCATGCATTACATCTTCTTTTGTGACTTGATCTATTTCTTTAAGCAGATCTTCAAGAGTACGGTTATGTCCGCTTACAATTTGGTGATAACTTAGTTCCACATATCCACGAGCAACATCAGACGTTTCAAGCAGCTGATTTTTCAGCATTGCTTTCGTTTGATCTAATTCAGCTTCCGTAAAATCACCTGAACACATTGCTTCAAGCTGCTCTTTAATAATCGTAACTGCACGGTCATACTTCGCAAATTCAATTCCGCTCATGACCATCATGACACCTTTGTGACTTTCATATCTTGAAGCGGCATAGTAGGCAAGGCTCTCTTTCTCACGAACATTGATAAACAATTTCGAGTGAGAGAAACCTCCAAATAGCCCGTTGCATACTTGCATCGCTACATAATCATCATCTTTATAGGTTGTATATGTACGATACCCCATATGCAGCTTTCCTTGCTTAACATCTTGTTCTTCTATCACGACATTTTCTTTTTCTACTTTTGGGCTCTCAGAACTAGGCGGCGTTTGATCAATTGGCTCACGGCCATTGATATTGAAATAGGTTTCCACTTTAGCAATGGCTTCATCTGCTTCCATTGCTCCTACCACGTAAAGGTCTATGCGGTCTTTTTTTAGAAGCTGTTGATAATATTCATACAGCCCCTCAGCTGTAATCGCTTCCACTTCTTCCACCGTTCCATATGAAGTAAGTCCAAACGGCTCATTTTTACACATTTCTTCAGTGATACGAACATTTGCATAGCGCATTTTATCATCATATACAGATTGAATACGCTGCACGAGCGAACGCTTTTCATTTGCTACAATAGAGGCATTAAACCCATTCTCCTCCACTAGCGGATCAAGCAAGACCTCAGAGATTAATTTAATCCCTTCTTCAAAAAGAGGCGTTTGATCAGTTAAAAAGGTTTCATTGGCTACATCTAATCGGATCGTTATGACATGCTGCTCGCCCTTTTTTTGAACATCAGATGCAAGCATCGCTCCGTACAGTTCATCAAGGCGGCCGCGAACCTCTTTTCTAGAAGGAGATTGAGCGGTCCCATTTTGCAGAACATGAGGCAATAGTGCACGCATGGCTACGGTTTCTCTATCTAATGGAGCTTTTATCATTAACATTAATGTATTCGTTTTATAACGATCGGTTTTAATGGTATGGATGTTTATTCCTCTAGATTCTTTCGTTTTCTCCATCAGCTGCATAAAATCATCTCCTTTTTACCATTCATGCCTAGTTTATGCTTTGACTCGCTTTCTTACTACGTGGAACTTAAATTTATCTGCTCTAAAGTAATTTAGTGAGTAAAGCAGAGGCCGCTCACTTTGATCATAATGAATTTGCTTAAGCAGTAAGAGCGAAGTTTCAGGATCACATTGAAGGATTTCAGAGACACGCTCGTGAAAACCAATCGGTTCGATGTAGGTCACGGCATAACTTATAGAGTGACCAATTTCTTCAAGATAATTAAAGATTGACTTAGTTTCATGAATAGAATGGTTCTCAAGCAATTGATTTGGGACTTTATCTAAACAATATACAACAGGCACTTGGTCTGCTGTTCTTACACGCTCAATTTCCATTACTTCTGTTAATTCGTCTTGATTAAAGCGGCGTCGATCTTCATCCGTTGCCTCTCTCACAGCAGAAGATAAAAAGATCGTACCAGGCTCCATATTTGCCTGTTTAATCATATCTGTCACACTATATAACTCTTCTATCCCTGCTGAGAAAAGTGGTTTGGTGTGAACAAACGTCCCGACTCCGTGACGTCTGATCACTACTCCTTCCTCTTCAAGAAGGCGAAGCGCCTCCCTGAGCGTTGCGCGGCTCACTCCTAGCTGCTTTGATAGTTCAAATTCAGAAGGCAGCTTTTCTCCTTCCTCATACACTTTATTTTCAATATCATCTTTAATACGATCTATAACCTGTAAATACAACGGACGATGATCTGCTTTAATCAAAGTCTCCACTCCTTTAGAACTTATTCTCTCTCTCCACTTTATGATGTAGCATCTATATCTTCATTTTCCACTTTAGAAACAAGAACTTCTCTTGGTTTGCTTCCTTCATAAGGACCGACTATACCCCTTACTTCCATTTCATCAATTAAACGTGCTGCACGTGTGTATCCGATACGAAAACGCCGTTGAAGCATAGATACTGAGGCGGTCTCCATTTCTGTTACTAATTGTACCGCATCATCATATAACTCGTCCTCTGCTTTTTCTTTCACTTCTGGCGCATCTGTTGGTGTCATCTCTTCTTGGTACTGTGCTTTTTGTTGTGATATGACAAAATCAACGACTTCTTCCACTTCACCATCCGATAAGAATGCTCCTTGGATCCGTGTCGGTTTAGTGGCTCCCATTGGCAGATACAGCATGTCTCCTCGGCCTAACAATTTCTCCGCTCCACCTGAGTCTAGTATGGTCCTTGAATCCGTTTGCGAGGAAACGCCAAAAGCTATTCTTGATGGAATATTCGCTTTGATCACACCGGTAATAACATCTACAGATGGTCTTTGTGTCGCAATAATCATATGAATACCTGCTGCTCGCGCCATTTGCGCAAGTCTTGCTATGGAATCTTCTACATCACCAGAAGCAACCATCATTAAGTCTGCCAGCTCATCAACGATCACAACAATATAAGGCAGTGTCGGCTGCTTTGCATCCTCTAGTTTATTTTGCTTATTGATCAATTCATTATAACCTTCAATGTTCCTTGTTCCCGTATGAGAAAACAGGTCATACCTTCTTTCCATTTCAGCGACCACTTTTTTTAACGCCTGTGAAGCTTTTTTAGCCTCTGTTACAACAGGTGTTAAAAGATGGGGAATTCCATTGTACATATTAAGCTCAACCATTTTAGGATCAATCATCATCAGCTTTACTTCGTGAGGTTTTGCTTTCATGAGTATACTAGTAATAATACCATTAATACACACACTCTTTCCGCTGCCTGTCGCTCCGGCAACGAGAAGATGGGGCATTTTATTTAAAGGAGCGAGTACAGGCTCTCCTGATATATCCCGACCTAGTCCGACTGCTAGTACATTTTCATCCTTTTTTGCTTTCTCTGAATCAAGCACTTCCCTTAACGTCACAATTGCTACTTCCTGATTAGGAACCTCAATCCCAATCGCAGATTTACCTGGAATAGGTGCCTCCATCCGAATATCTTTTGCTGCTAAAGCAAGAGCTAAGTCATCTGCTAGGTTTACAATTTTACTTACTTTGACTCCAACACTTGGGTGGACTTCATATTTGGTAACAGCTGGACCTAAGTGAACTTTTGATACTTTGGCCTTAACACCAAAACTCTCAAGAGTCTGCTCAAGCTTTCTTGCATTCGATGCCAGCTGTCTTTTCTCATTATATTGCCCAGTTTTATGCGGAAGTTTTAGAACATCAAGCGCTGGAAGCTTGTAGGATTCATTTTCTTGAGCTGCTGTGACAAGCGGAACCGTCACCTCGTCCTGATCTTCTGCTTTTCCCTCTGTTTTTCCCTCTTTCTGCTTTACCTGTGGCTTTTTCTCCTGTTCATCATCCGATTGTTGTCTTTGCGTCCTTTCTTCTTGATAAGCTTTTTGAGTAAAGTCAACAATTTCAGGTTCAACTTCTTCTTCAGGCTCAATCATTATATCGTCTAAAGAGTCTTCTTCTTTTTGTTTTTGACGCTGTTTTTTGCGTTCTTCGTAAGCTTGTTTTTCATCTGTTACTTTTTGCTTTGTTTTTTCTTTCATGCTTTTAACTTCATCTACAAGAGAGAGAATCGTATCTGCTATGAATACGTAGCCTTTTTTAAATACTTTACTTAATAATTCAGATAATGAACGGCCTGTTAATAAAATAATTCCAATAATAAATAAGATAAAACATAGAAAATATGTACCTGCCTCAGCAAATAAAAAATGACTGATTGCAAAAGCAATAGACCCTATCATCCCGCCTCCAAGATCTGTTGGCGGCACCTCTCCTCTCATCTCCATCCAAAACAACGTCCAGGTATTACGAATGACAGATTGGTCTGTAAACCCTTCTCGGTTATTTAAATGATGAAATAACCCTACATGGCTGAATAAAGTTAAAGAGAGTATCATCACATAAAATCCAGCCATTCTTCTTGACCAAAAAGAAGGCAGCTGTCTTTTAATCATTATGTACAGGGCTACCACTAATAATCCAACTGCAAGCACTGCAAACCATTGTCCTAAGAAAAAACGAAACAGTCTCACAAATGTTTCCCCAACTGTTCCTAACCTTGCCAATGTTACGACGGCAATGACTAATAATCCGAGTCCAATTAATTCGTATGTAAGCTGTGACTTCCACTCGGTCTTTTTTTTCTTTTTTCGTCTTGCCATCTATCTCACCTCTTTAGCATTGTTACATGTGATAAGCATAGAGAAGAAGCAGCCAAAATTGGCTGCTTCGACCATGCTTGGATTAAATTAATTATAGCATAATAAAGGTTAGCGCTACATCAATAAAATTGAGGTTTTGCTTGAATGATCGTCCCTGGAGATAAGTTAGGATTCAAGTAATTCATCGCATTTCCGCTTATAAGTCTTACCACTTTATATTGGCTTGCATTAATTTGTTCAACAATCAGCTGTCCTTCTGCACAATTTACCACTTGTTGTGTCGCATAACTATGTTCTTCTTCTGGGAAAATCTGTTCTCTTGGCATCATGGTGTATAAAATCATTGCACCATATCTCCTTTTTCTTTTACCGGTTTATTCGCATCGATTAACTCATTTAATTTTTTAAGTGCACTGCCAATCCCACCTACTTCATCAATCAACCCATACTCAACAGCATCGGTGCCGACTACATTTGTTCCAATATCACGGGTGAGGTTTCCTTTAGACAGCATTAATTCTTTAAACTTTTCTTCCGAGATCCCTGACTGCTGTGTAACAAAACTAATGACACGTTCCTGCATTTTATCAAGGTATTCGAACGTTTGTGGTACACCAATCACAAGACCTGTCAGCCTGACCGGATGAATCGTCATCGTTGCTGTTTTTGCAATGAATGAATAGTTTGCTGCTACGGCAATGGGTACACCGATGGAATGTCCTCCTCCAAGTACTAATGTGACACTCGGTTTAGACATGGATGCAACCATTTCAGAAATTGCTAAGCCTGCTTCAACATCTCCGCCCACCGTATTTAATATTAATAATAGTCCTTCTATTTTAGGGTTCTGCTCAACTGCTACAAGCTGAGGGATAATATGTTCATACTTTGTTGTTTTATTTTGAGGAGGCAGCTGCATATGGCCTTCTATTTGTCCAATGATGGTCATACAATGGATATTTGAAGCATCCATATCAGGGACATTTGTTTGTCCTAATTCTTGAATCTTCTCTAAGATGCCTGACCCCTTTTGGTCTTTTTGAGGCTGCTGCGGCGCTTGCGGCTGATCTTCTTGATAAAAATCCGACATGATTATTTTCCTCCTTCATTGTTATGTAATCGTAGTATGAGCGTGATGAAGGAAAATCATTCTTATCCATACAAAAAGGCATGTCTTATGCGACATGCCTTTCCCCATTATACCTCCATAATAATTGGAAGTATCATTGGTCTTCGTTTCGTTTGTTCGAACAAATAACGGCTTAACCCTTCACGAACATTACTCTTAAGTGAAGACCATTCATTAACGTTCTCAGTTACACATTTCTTTAAAATATTGCTTACAAGCTCATTTGAATCTTCAAGAAGTTTCTCTGATTCACGTACATACACAAATCCACGAGAAATAATGTTTGGACCTGAAACTATCTCACCGGTTTTCTTATTTAACGTAACAACGACTACCAGAATACCGTCTTTTGATAAGAGGCGGCGATCGCGTAATACAATATTACCAACATCTCCTACACCTAAGCCATCGATTAAAACATTTCCAGAAGGTACTTTGCCTCCCCTTCTAGCTTGTCCTTTTGTAAACTCAATGACTTCCCCCTTATCAACAAGATAGATATGTTCTTCTTTAACCCCAACTTCAACAGCTAGAGCACGGTGCGCATGCTGCATACGGAATTCCCCATGAACAGGAACGAAGAACTTAGGTTTCATTAAGTTGAGCATCAGCTTTAACTCTTCTTGACTACCGTGGCCTGAAGCATGCACTTTTGTTTGGCCATATACGACATCTGCTCCAATGCGGTGCAATTTATCGATAATACCTGAAACAGATTGTTCATTACCAGGGATAGCCGATGCAGCGATAATAACGGTATCATGTTCTGTAATCGTTATTTGACGGTGTGCACCTTTAGCCATTCTTGTTAACGCACTCATCGGCTCGCCTTGACTGCCTGTTGTTAATATTGCTAATTGATGATCTTTGTATTTATTCACTTCATCAATCTCAATAAGGAGGTTATCTGGCATTTCTAAATAACCTAATTTTGAAGCAATGGATAACACACGAACCATGCTTTTACCGACGACAGCTAATTTGCGGTTCGCTTTAACAGCTGCATGAATAACTTGCTGAATTCGGTGAACATTTGAAGCAAAGGTGGTCACTATTATACGGCCATCTGTATGTTCAAATACTTCTGCAATTCCTTGTCCAACTTCAGTTTCAGATTTTGTCGTTCCAGGGCGCTCTGCATTCGTACTATCAGACATCAAGCAAAGAACTCCTTTAGATCCTATGGCAGCCATCTTACCGATATCTGCTTGTTTTCCATCTACCGGAGTTTGATCAAATTTAAAATCTCCCGTATGTACGACCGCTCCTTGCGACGTTTCAACACATACACCAACCGAATCAGGAATACTGTGATTCACTCGGAAAAACGAGACATTGGTTGAACCAACCTTGATTCTTGAATTTGAATCAATTAATTTTAATGTCGTTTGACGGTGTATTCCCGCTTCTTTTAACTTTTCTTCCACTAACCCTAGAGTAAGTTTTGTCCCGTAAACTGGAACATTAATTTTCTTTAATACATAACTTAAACCGCCGATATGATCCTCATGACCATGAGTTAAAATAATTCCTCTAACACGGTCTTTTTGTTCGACCAAATAAGATACATCAGGAATGACAATGTCTACTCCCAACATATCATCATCTGGAAACATTAATCCTGCATCAACGACGATAATATCGTCGTCTACTTCTATTCCGTACATATTTTTGCCGATTTCTCCGACTCCACCTAAGGCAAAAACACGTACTTTCTCTGTCTGTTGCTTTGACACTTGGCGTTCCTCCTAAACAATAAAATAAACGATATATGCATTAAGAAAGGAATCTCATCTGCATAAAACAAGCAAATAAATTCTTTCTAATACGCTATTAATATAATGATTTCACTTAAACTAATGGTTGGAATTAACATGAGCTCTGTGCTGTGAGCCACTCTAACCCTTTAACATAATTGGTTCCGAATACAGAAAAAAGCATATATTTAATCTTGTGCTCTTAACAACCCGTACGAATCACTTGAAATCAGTATACCTTATTCATGAAATGAAACACAAGACTGAACTTCCTTTACTACCAAAATCATGTAATAAAAAAAGCCTAACCTTAAAGGTTAGACTCTTCAATCGTTGTTTTTACAACGTACTGTTCTTGCGCTGTTAGAGGAACCAAAGGAAGTCTCACGCCGCCTGTATCCAATCCGCATACTTGTAAAGCATATTTTACACAAGTTGGATTTGGCGCATGAAACATGGCTTTCATTACAGGTAAAAGTTTTCGGTGAATATCACCTGCTTTCACTACATTCCCAGCTATAAATGATTGAATCATTTGCTGCATTTGTTTACCAGCCACGTGAGAAACAACCGAGACGATCCCATCAGCGCCGATGGCTAATGCAGGAATCGTAAGTGAATCATCACCGCTGTAAACAAAAAAATCCTCAGCCGTTCCTTCGATAATAGCGGCCATTTGCTCCAAATCGCCACTCGCTTCTTTTACTGCTGTAATGTTCTCTATTTCTGATAGCCTAATTACGGTTTCAGCTTCTAAATTGACAGAGGTTCTCCCTGGCACATTATAGAGCATAACAGGCAGTTTTGTAGATGCGGCCACAGCATGAAAATGATCATACAATCCTTGCTGTGAAGGCTTATTATAGTATGGTGTTACAAGCATAACACCATCCACGCCGGCCTCAGCTGCTTCTTTTGTTAATTTAATTGTTTGAGCCGTGTTATTGCTGCCAGTTCCAGCAATAACAGCGGCTCTTTTATTTACGTGTTTCACAGCCAAATGAAACAACGAAATTTTTTCTTCTTTTGTAAGCGTAGGGGATTCGCCAGTAGTACCAGCAATCACCAACGCATCTGTCCCACGGTCAAGCAAATAATCAATCAGCTTTCGTGTTTTATCAAAATCAACATTACCTAACGAATCAAACGGAGTGACCATAGCCGTCCAAACATGGCCAAAATCCATAATGCCCAACTCCTTACAAGAGCAATACTAGCTGACCCATTACAGTTGCTTATTCCCTGCTTCTTCTAAATGGAACATGTAATGTAGTGCATTAACCGCTTTTTTCATATCTTCTTCTTTGACGAGTATCCAGATCGTTGTATGAGAGTCGGCCGATTGCAGTATTTGGATGTTTTCACGCGACAAGGCTCCAACAATTTTAGCCGTTACCCCAGGCACACCGCTCATTCCTGCACCTACCGCAGAAACTTTTGCACAATGCCTTTGAACTTCAGGCTCATATCCCATTTCTTTTAAAATTAACAGAGCACGGTCAGCTACTTCATCAGACACTGTGTAGACGACCCCTCTTGGATTAATATTAATAAAATCAACACTGATCTTCTCATTGGCCATAGCCTTAAATACTTTCTCTTGAAGATCAAACTGCCCATCTTTAGCCAGCACTTTAATTTGCGTGATGTTTGACAGATGAGCAATCCCCGTTATCGTTCTGTCTTGAACATCCTGTGCTGCCTTATCGGAAAGCATAGATGTAACAAGCGTACCTCGGCTTTGTGAATGGGTAGAACGAATATGAATAGGGATTTTAGCCTGCATGGCAATTTCTACTGCACGCGGATGAATCACTTTTGCCCCTTGATACGCCATATTACAGATTTCATTGTAAGTCATCGTATCAAGCGCTCTTGCATCTGAGACGATTCTCGGATCTGCTGTCATGACCCCTTCAACGTCTGTGAAAATATCGACCCATTCAGCTCCTACTGCAGCTCCAAGAGCAGTGGCAGACGTATCACTTCCACCACGCCCTAGTGTCGTAATTTCCCCTGTTTTAGATTGACCCTGGAATCCAGCAACAACCACTACATCCTTCGTTTCTAAAAGCTTCTTAAGGTGATCCGAACGCATTTCAAGGATTTTAGCACTTGTAAAATCATCATTTGTTCTAAAGCCAGCCTGAGCACCTGTTAAGGCCATTGCGTTAGCTCCAAGCTCATTGATCAGCTCTGTGAATACGACAGATGAAATGACTTCCCCGCATGAAACCAGAAGGTCCTGTTCCCGTTTTGATATATGGTTAGAATCAACCAGCCCAAGAAGAGTATCTGTTGCATAAGGTTCACCTTTTCGTCCCATAGCAGATACTACAACAATCACTTTGTAGCCTTCCTGAACAGATTTCATCACATGCTGCGCTGCTTTTTTTCGAACCTCCTCATCTCTAACAGAGGTTCCTCCAAATTTTTGAACGATAATCTTCATAAGCCACCTACTCTTCTACGATAACAGTTGTAATTTTACTAAGCTCTCAGCAATTTGAACTGAATTCCATGCAGCACCTTTAATAAGGTTATCTGAAACAACCCACATGTGGTAACCATTATCACGATCAAGATCGCGACGGATACGGCCGACAAATACATCTTCCCTGCCGACACAATCAGCAGCCATCGGATAGACTTGATTTGCTGGATCATCTTGAAGGGTAACACCTGGAGCTGTTTTTAATAATTCCTTTAACTCCTCTACAGTTGCGCCGCTTTTTTCTGTCTCAATGTATACAGATTCAGAATGTCCTGTTTCAATCGGAAGACGTACACAAGTAGCCGCAACCTCTAGCGATTCCATATGCATAATTTTCTTTGTTTCATTAATCATTTTCATTTCTTCAAATGTATAGCCATTCTCTTGGAATAAATCAATTTGCGGAACAGCGTTAAATGCAATTTGATAATGCTTTTTATCTCCGCCAACCGGAAGTATTTCAGGAGTGAATTCTTCTCCATTTAAAATAGATTGTGTTTGGCTCTTCATTTCTTCAATAGCTTCAAGCCCTGCCCCAGATACCGCTTGATAAGTAGACACAACTACTTTTGTTAAGCCATACTGTTTACGGATCGGCTCAAGCGCTACAACCATTTGAATGGTAGAGCAGTTAGGGTTGGCAATAATTCCGTTGTGATTACGAAGATCTTCTTCATTTACTTCAGGCACAACAAGCGGAACATCGGCATCCATTCTAAATGCACTTGTATTGTCAACAACAATAGCACCACGCTTTACGGCTTCTGGTGCGAGTGCTTTTGATACAGACCCTCCAGCACTAAATAGAGCAACGTGAACTCCTTCAAAAGATTCAGGAGTAGCCTCTTCTACGATATATGTTTCACCTTTAAAAGTGATTTCTTTACCAGCTGAACGCTTGGATGAAAGTAAAGTTAATTTCCCAATTGGAAAATTGCGCTCCTCTAATGTTTTTAGCATTTGTTGTCCGACCGCACCTGTTGCACCTACAACAGCTACATGATAGTTTGATGTTGTCATTTGTGTAGTTCCCCTTCCTGCGTTCATAAGTTTAATAGATTACGTTATCTTGACGCGATTGAACTGATTATAGCACAATAAATTCAACTTTTCGTCAATTTCCTCTATTAAACTTTAAGGGAAATCATTCATTTGTGCAACTTCGTCTAATCGCTAATCTTTGAATTTTTCTACCAGCACAGGCTGATACTGTACGCCAGCTAAGGCAGACTCCACTGTATCCACTAATGCTTCCATTCTAGCAACAAGCGAGTTAGGTTTTTTAACAGGATCGTCCTGCCCGAATGGAATAAAGTAAATATTTTTCGTTGCCATTAAACGCATGATATTTACACCGTTAAGTCCGAGGGCATCATTTGTTGATATGCCAAGAACAACAGGGTTTCCATTTCTAAGTGTTGCTTTAGCTCCCATTAATACAGGGGAATCTGTTAATGCATTAGCAAACTTACTCGTTGAATTACCTGTAATAGGTGCGACAACCATACAATCAAGCGGAGTTTTCGGACCAAATGGTTCCGCCTTTACTATTGAATTAACAATCGGTTCTGAAGTGATTTCTTTAATTTTGGTTAACCAGTCTGCACTGTCCCCAAATTTCGTATCAGTAGATTCGACTGTATATGTGACAAAAGGTGTTACTTTTGCCCCTAGGTCTACCAGCTTTTGCATTTCTGGCAGTACAGCATCATACGTACAATGAGATCCTGTTAAACCAAATCCTATATGCTTTCCTTTTAAAGACATATGAACCCTCCTCAACAATTATAAAAAGCTTCGGGATGTTTTCTTAAATAGGTGAACCTTCTTTTGTTTTTCTAATCTTCTTGCAAGAGATCTGAAAGTACATTGGCTAATATTTTCCCAGCCGTTTTAGGGGCGACAATTCCTGGGAGACCTGGTGCAAGCAGTGCTTTCATCCCTCTCTTTTCAGCATACCTAAAGTCCGTCCCCCCTGGCTTTGAGGCTAGATCAATAATAAGAGCGTGCAGCGGCATCTCTGCGAGAACCTTTGCAGTAATGATTAATTCGGGAACGGTGTTAATGCATATATCTACATCTGCTAATTCTTCTTTTAAGTGATCGGTATGAAAAGGCGTTAATCCCATTTCTGTGATTCTTGCTAGTTGATGTGACTCGTTTGCCCCAACTTTAACATTTGCACCTAGGGCATCAAATGTTCTCGCTACAGACATTCCTACTCGACCTAATCCTATAACAGCTACACACGCACTATGGATCGTAATATCCGTATGTTGTATTGCCATCATAATGGTTCCTTCTGCAGTAGGAATCGAGTTATAAATAGCTATATCATCTCTATCCATTAATTTAACAAGTCTTCGTTTCGCTTTTTTTACGTATTGATTAAGGGTGTCATTTGTGATCCCTGAAAAAATGGTGCAATGCTGAGGTGTTTGACTGAACATCTCGGGTGTTAATGTTACTTTTTCATTCGAGAAAATGGTTTCAATTTCCCCTTCATTGTTCATTCCGCTTACCGGAAGCAAGATCGCATCGACTTTATTCCACTTCACATCATCAATCGATTGCTTGGATGCCCCTATATAACCATCATCTAATTGGTCAAAACCAACTAATGAAAGCTTTGCATCCAGCGTTGATAATTTGCGAATAATCTCAAGCTGTCTTGCGTCACCCCCGATGACGACTATTACTTTACCCGTTAACATCAGCGTCCCTGCCCCTTTCCTAAAGTAGCCTTCGCCCCCACATGTCGTCAGTTTTATATACGTTGGAGGGAGTAACAGTATCTGAATTGATTCACGATAGCATATGTATAAACTTGATAATGGGTGAATAAAGGGAGTGATTTAAAAGACATGACTCAAACAAAAAAACACACTGCCTATCTGCAGTGTGTTAATCAGGAAAACCCATATCTATGATAATCATATCTTGACCAATCTTTTTAATTTGATTCCAATATACCGTCACTTCTTTTTCTTTTTTACCAAATCCAAACCATTTCATCGTCGGTACAATAAACGCTTCAATTTCTCCCGTTTCCTCATTAATCAGTAGGTCTGTCTGACCTAGGATTCCCATGCGTTCTCCTTTTTGGTAATCAATGATTTCTTTGTTGCTGATCTCACTTAGCCGCATGCTCTTCCTCCGTTCTCTAAGGGTTTATGATAGTATATGAGAACGGCAATTAAAATAGACCAGCTATATAGCTGGTCTATCTCGCTTAGGCTCTTAACGATTTAGGAACTTCTCCGGTTGAACTAATAAGTGAAATAGCAGGTTCAGTGGAAAGCAGTGATTGAGCAAGACGATTAACATTTTCTAATGTAACATTATTGATCTCAGCTAAAATATCGTCTAACGTGCGATGGCGCTTTAACATCAACTCATTTTTACCGTTTCTGCTCATTCTTGAATTGGTACTTTCTAAACTTAGCATTAAGCTTCCTTTTAATTGTTCTTTCCCATTTTGAAGTTCTTTTTCATTCATTCCTGCTTCACACAGTCGGCTTGTTGTCTGATTAAGGGCAACTACCAGCTCATCTAATTGCTCTAATGCCGTACCTGCATAGACGGTCAACATACCGCTGTCTTGATAGGAGGAATGGTAAGAAAATACGGAATAACATAATCCACGCTTTTCTCTAATTTCTTGGAACAGGCGGCTGCTCATGCTGCCTCCTAGTAAGTTATTTAGCAGAATTAAGGAATAGACATCTTTATTGCCAATTTCTAAACCAGGATAAGCAAGACATAAATGTGCTTGTTCCGTTTCCTTTTTACGTGTAATCAACTCCGATTGAAAGCGTGGTGCACTGGCTTCATATTGATAAGTTGTTGGTTTAACCTCTTTGAAAATATCTTTGATCGATTGAATGACCTCATCCGTTATATTTCCTGCAATAGAAATGACCACATGGTCTCCAGTATAGTAACGGTCCATGTAAGAACGTAGCGCCTCTTCATCGAATGTTTTAAGAGTCTCTTGTGTTCCTAAAATAGGATAGCCTAATGAATGTTCACCATAAGCCGCCTTACTTAAGAGATCATGTACAATATCATCAGGAGTATCATCCACCATTTTTATTTCTTCAAGCACGACATTTCTTTCTTTTTGAAGCTCTTTCGCCTCAAATTCAGAGTTGAAGAACATGTCCGATAATACATCTACAGCAATCGGTGCATGCTCATCCAGCACTTTTGCATAATAGCACGTATATTCTTTTGAGGTAAATGCATTCACTTGACCGCCGATTTTATCAAATGCCTCGGCAATATCTGCAGCACTTCGCTTTTTTGTGCCTTTAAAGAACATATGCTCTAAAAAGTGGGAAATACCATTTTCATGCACTTCTTCATAACGAGAACCTGTTCCTATCCATACTCCAATAGAAACAGACCTTACCGTCGGAATTGCCTCTGCCATAATTCGTACACCATTATCTAATTCAATCTTTTGTATCAATCTATATCCCCCTAAAATTAGTCATCCAGGGTTACACCATTATGAATTCTTGTCTCACTCATTAATTCTGAAACCGTACCAAGTTCAAGCCCTTTTGCTTGAATCCCTTCAATCATCTCCTTGAGCCCGGCCGCTGTAGGCTCGGTTGGATGCATCAAAACCATCGCTCCAGGATGTACTTTATTTAAAACACGATTGACCATTTCATCAGGATGTGGTTTTTTCCAGTCTACAGTATCAACCGACCATAGGATGGTCATCATTCCATGAGCACGAGCTTGATCTACCACTCTTTGAGAATAACTTCCGCTAGGCGGGGCAAACCACTTAGGTGTAACATCTAACGTAGCAAGTATGACGTCATTTGTTTTTTGTAATTCTTCATTTACTCTTTCAGTAGTTAGTGATTTCATATCAGGATGCGAGTATGCATGATTTCCTATTTCATGACCTTGTTCTAGTATCATTGTAGCCATTTTCGGATTGTTTTTAACCCAAGATCCATCTAAAAAAAAGGTCGACTTCACACCGTAATCCTTCATCACCTTTAACATTTCAGGAATATACTCATTTCCCCATGCCACATTCACTAAAAAACTGACCATGGGCTTTTTTTCATTCCCTTTATAAATAGGTGTCGGAGGCAGGTCCTCTAAATGAACCGACGGTGCTGTTTCCTTAAATACAAGCCTATCCTCATTAAATGTTCCCAGCTTCTTCATCTTATCATAGGAGGCATCAACGTCAACCTTTAACCCGTTGTAGCCAGGGAGAGCCTTCCAGACCGGATCCACCCTTGCATCTATCGCATCTTCTTCAAATTGTTCTTTATTCAGTTCAATTTCTTCATAAAGAGGATCTTGCTGCTTCATAACCATTGTTGTATCTTGCTTCAATTCATTTATGTATTGCAAAGAGAACGGATTTTGCACCGCTCCAAAAGAAATAACCATTAAACAGCAGCCTAGAAATAACACAGATACAAACTTTTTCATTCTAATCAATCCTCCTTCTATTGGCATACTATGCAATAAAGAAGGTTGATAGAACAAGCTTCCTAATACCCTTATTTAGTTAAGGAAGTAAGGTCAATGCCGCAACGACTAAAAAAGAGACAAGATTATCCTTGTCTCCTTCATCTTATTTTCCTGCTTGTTCTTGTTTTTCTTTCTCTTCTTTTAAGATGACTTTACGAGACAGGTTCACTCGTCCTTGGTTATCAATTTCAGTTACACGAACTAAAATCTCATCGCCAATACTTACGACATCTTCTACTTTATTAATACGTTCCTCAGCTAGTTGAGAAATATGAACAAGGCCATCTTTCCCTTTAAATAGCTCGACAAACGCTCCAAACTTCTCAATACGTTTTACTTTACCAAGGTACGTTTGACCAACTTCAACTTCACGAACAATGTCTTCGATAATTTTACGAGCTTGTTCGTTCATTTTACTGTCTACTGAAGAGATGTAAACTGTACCATCTTGTTCGATATCAATTTTGACACCAGTTTCTTCAATAATCTTGTTGATCATCTTACCGCTTGGTCCAATAACATCGCGAATCTTATCTGGATTCACATGCATAGTCATAATTTTAGGAGCATACTCAGATAATTCACTACGAGATTCGCTGATTGCAGATAGCATATTATCTAAAATAACCATACGGCCGCGCTTAGCCTGTTCAAGAGCCTGCTCAAGAACTTCACGGTTAATACCAGAGATCTTTATGTCCATTTGCAGAGCAGTTACACCCTCTTTAGTACCTGCTACTTTAAAGTCCATATCTCCAAGCGCATCTTCCATACCTTGAATATCTGTTAATACCGTTAGATGCTCATCTTGTTTTACAAGACCCATCGCAATACCTGCTACCGGTGCTTTAATAGGTACACCAGCATCCATCATTGCTAAAGTACTTGCACAAATACTTGCTTGAGAAGTTGAACCATTTGATTCAAGAACTTCTGACACAAGACGGATTGTGTATGGGAAGTCATTTTCACTTGGAATGATCGGTTCAAGGGCACGTTCACCTAAAGCACCATGACCAATTTCACGACGGCCCGGTCCACGGATCGGTCCTGTTTCCCCTACACTAAATTGCGGGAAGTTGTAATGGTGCATAAAGCGTTTAGACTCTTCAATACCAAGTCCATCAAGAATCTGCACATCGCCAAGTGCTCCTAGTGTACAAATGCTTAACGCTTGAGTTTGTCCTCTTGTAAAAAGACCTGATCCATGTGTACGAGGCAATAGATCAACTTGTGAAGCTAGGGGACGAATCTCATCAATCGCACGGCCATCAGGACGCACTTTTTCAACCGTAATTAAACGGCGTACTTCTTCTTTTACTACTTTTTGAAGAACTTCTCGCACATCGCCTACAAGCTCTTCTTGCTCTTCTTCATACTTCTCAATAATAGGCTTCATCACAGCATCAATCGCTGCTTGACGTTCATGCTTTTCTTGGACTTGAACCGCTTTTTTAAGATCTGCTTCAGCTAAATTGCGAACAGCAGACTCAAGCTCAGCATCAACTTGTTTAAGCTGGATTTCTTTTTTCTCTTTTCCTGCAGCTTGTACTACTTCTTCCTGGAAAGCCACTAAGCGTTTAATTTCATCGTGACCGTACATAATCGCTTCAAGCATCGTTTCTTCAGGCACCTCATCGGCCCCTGCTTCAACCATGTTAATTGCATCTTTTGTACCCGCTACTACTAGATCAATATCACTTTCTTCTAGCTGTTCAGTTGTTGGGTTAATGATCAGTTCGCCATCTTTACGGCCAACCGTAACACCAGCAATTGGTCCATCAAATGGAATGTCTGAGATCGATAATGCTAAAGATGAACCGATCATCGCAGCCATTTCAGAGGAACAGTTTTGATCCACACTCATAACAATACTGATTACCTGAACTTCGTTACGGAAGCCATCAGGGAAAAGAGGGCGGATTGGTCGATCAATTAGGCGGCTCGCTAAGATCGCTTTTTCACTAGGACGGCCTTCACGCTTAATAAAGCCTCCTGGGATTTTTCCTGCTGCATATAAACGCTCTTCGTAGTTTACAGTAAGCGGAAAGAAGTTTAAGTTTTTTGGCTCTTTTGAAGCGGTTACTGTTGATAATACAGCTGTATCACCATAACGAACAAGTACTGCTCCATTTGCTTGTTTAGCAAATTGACCTGTTTCTACCGTTAGTTCACGGCCTGCCCAGTCAATTGAAAAAATTTGTCTTTCTTGTTCCATTACGCGTACTCCTCTCGTACACTAAAATTATTCATTCTTTTCTTATTATTACCGATTTATGTGAAAAATAAAAGAGTCAATGGCAAATCTCGGGGTTATAGGCTCTGTTATGTAAAGACCCTACATATCGATGTGATGTAGGGATCATTTTCCAACACTTATAAATGTAGAAAAAAAGCGGGAAATCTTCCCGCTTTCATCATAACTTATCGACGTAAGCCAAGCTTGTCAACAAGGTTACGGTAACGTGTAACATCTTTGTTACGTAGGTACGTTAACAAGTTACGACGTTGACCAACCATCTTTAAAAGACCACGACGTGAATGGTGATCCTTCTTGTGAGTACGTAAGTGCTCGTTTAATGTGTTGATTTGCTCAGTAAGGATAGCTACTTGAACCTCTGGAGAACCAGTGTCAGTATCATGAGTTTTGAACTCAGCAATTAGCTCGTTCTTGCGCTCTTGTGTTAATGCCATCCTATTCACCTCCCTTTAAATAATCTCCTATTCCCTAGCAAGCGTCGGTGAGTCGCTCTGCCACGAAACGGATGTGTACTTGAAGTACAACCCTTACTATACAACGTTCAGCTTCAGAATGCAAGAAACTTAACAGCTTTTTTCAGCAAAATATTCAATCGCTTCTTCTTTATCTTTATTAATCTGTGAGATCAATTCATTGATCTCATTAAATTTTTTCTCAGCCCTTATTCTGCGTTCAAAAACGACCACAGCCTGTTCCCCGTAAATTTCTTGGTTGAAATCAAAAATATTTACTTCGATCGTTGGCTCCTTCTTCTCTTGATTAAACGTAGGCTTATAGCCAATATTACATACTCCGTTGTACCAATTCCCCTTTACTTGAAAACGTACGGCATATACCCCGGTTTTAGGTATCTTCATCCGGTCAATTGCCGCTACATTAGCCGTTGGGAAACCAATGGTGCGGCCGCGCTTATCACCATCGACTACTTTTCCTAACACGTAGTAAGGCTCTCCTAGATAAGCAGGAATCTTCTCTACACTGCCCTCCTCAATCAGCTCCCTAATCTTTGTAGAACTGATTTTGATGTCGCCTTGTTCTACTTTGCTGACAGTGGTTTGGTCAAATTTATTTCTAGAATGAAAGACTAAGGTTTCCATCGTCCCTTTGCCAAGAGAACCATATGTAAAGTCAAAGCCAGCTACTACATGTACAGCATCTAGTGAAATAATATAATCATCAACAAATTGTTGAGGCGTTAAAGACGCAAACTCTTTAGTAAAGTTAACGACATAAAGCGTATCCACACCAAGCTCAGCAATTTTCTTTTCCTTTAAAGGAAGCGGAGTGAGGTAAGGCATAGGGTGTGCTTCTTTTCGCAGCACCTCTTTTGGATGTGGATGGAAGGTCATAACAGCTGCTTCCACACCCAGCTTAGCTGCTTGCCTGCAGGCAGTTTCAATTACTTTTTTATGTCCAATATGAACCCCATCAAAATATCCAAGTGCTAATACAATTGGACGTTTTTTTAAGGTATTCGCTTCAATTGGGTGATGCAAATAAATCGTATCCATCATAATTCCCCTTTTTCTGCTTTACTTCAGGTAAACTAACTTGTCCAGATCATTTTTTCCGGCTTAATTAATCCAGGCTTAGTAGGATGCTTTTGATAAATGGCTAAGCATTCCCCTTGTCCATTATATACGGTAAACCGCATTTCATCTAACCCTTTTTCTTCTGATAAAACTGATCCGTATTTTATCAGCTGTTCTACCTCGTTATCTACAATGAGCATAGGGAGATGAGCTATTGCTTCATCTAACGGCCTTAAAACTTTTACACGTTCATCTACGCCCTCCATTTCTTCAAGCTCGGAAAGAGAGGTGCATACCTCCGTTGTGAAGGGTCCAGAAGCTGTCCGCTTTAGATGGGACATATGCGCAGGAAATCCCAAAGCTTTTCCCAAATCAACTGCAAGTGTTCGTACATACGTCCCTTTACTGCATTCCACTTCAAAAGAAAAAGAAAATGTGTTTGATGTTTCATTTAAGGTTAGATCGCTAGTTAACTCTAATCGATGAATCCTGACCTTCCTTGTTGGCCGTTCAACCGTTTGATTAGCTCTTGCGTATTCATACAATTTCTTACCATTAACTTTAACCGCTGAATACATCGGAGGGATTTGAGTAATCTCTCCTTTAAAGGAGTTTAATAAGGCGATGATGTCCTCTTTAGACCAAGGCTTATTAACACCCTTTGTCTCAACTACTTCTCCGCTTGCATCTTCTGTAGTCGTCGAAAAACCAATGGTTACTTCTCCTACATACGTTTTAGAGTAATCGGACATGTATTGAGCCACCTTTGTCGCCTTGCCGATACAAATAGGGAGGACCCCTACGACATCTGGATCAAGTGTTCCTGTATGGCCTACTTTTTTTGTTTGATACAGTCTGCGGATTTTCATGACGCAATCATGAGAAGTCATCCCTGCAGGTTTTAATAACGGTAAAATTCCTTCAATATTATTCATTATCGTACTCCTTGCTCTTATTCTCAAAGGCGAAAGAGGATAGAGAGCATGCGCCCCCTATCCTCTTAGCAGCATTCTAATAAAACGCTGAACTTATTTATTTAAGTCGTTATTTGTTTAAATCATTAATCAATGTTTCAATTCGATTTCCGTATTCGATGGACTCATCAAATTCAAACGTAATTTCTGGTGTTTTACGCAGGCGGATTCTCTTTCCAATCTCCGAACGAATAAATCCTTTTGCTTTTGAAAGTCCTTTTAATGTGGATTCTTTTTGCGCATCGTCTCCAAGAACGGTAATGAATACTTTCGCTTGCTGCAGGTCGCCTGTTACATCTACCCCAGTAATTGTGACAAAACTGATACGAGGATCTTTCAACTCCCGCATAATAATATCACTTAGCTCTTTTTTCATTTGTTCTCCTACACGATGTGCTCGAACGTTACTCATAGTTGTTCACCTCTGTTTATACGATTATAACCACTCATATGTTGTCAGCGTGCGCTCAGCCTCTGATTCAATATCAATGAATTTAAGTGCCCGCTCGAGCTCTCGCTCACAAATCACTTTCTGATTTGAAACAGTCACTATCGAGAGCTCTGCACGCTGCCATACATCTTGAAAATTGGTTTCTGCTACTGCTAGGTTGAAACGCTGCTTTAATCTAGTTTGAAGACTTTTTAGCACAGAACGTTTTTCTTTAAGTGAATGCACGTCGTAAATTAGAAGCTCGCAACGGACTGAACCGATGATCATTTACGTTCGATTTCCTCCATAACGTAAGCCTCAATCACATCGCCTTCTTTGATGTCATTAAACTTCTCTAGAGTAATACCGCACTCGTAACCGGCTGCTACTTCTTTTGCATCATCTTTGAAACGTTTAAGCGCATTAATAGCTCCTTCATAGATGACAATCCCATCACGAATTAAACGTACAGTTGAATCGCGTGAAATTTTACCTTCTGTAACATAAGCTCCAGCGATTGTACCCACTTTAGATACTTTAAACGTTGTACGGATTTCAACTTGACCAATGACTTTTTCTTCAAACTCAGGATCAAGCATTCCTTTCATCGCTGATTCAATTTCATCGATTGCATTATAGATAACACGGTGTAAGCGGATATCTACTTTTTCAACTTCAGCAGTACGCTTAGCTCCTCCATCAGGACGTACATTAAAGCCAATAACAATCGCATTTGATGCTGATGCAAGAATAATATCAGATTCTGTAATGGCACCTACACCCGTATGGATAATATTTACTTTAACACCTTCTACGTCGATTTTCTCTAATGAACCGCGCATCGCTTCAACCGAACCTTGAACGTCCGCTTTAATAATGATATTAATATCTTTTACTTCACCTTGCTGAATTTGATTAAATAAGTCATCAAGGCTGACTTTAGAGTTCTCAGCGCGGTTTTCTTCGCGTTGACGGCTCATACGTGCTTCACCAATTTGGCGAGCAGTTTTTTCATCTTCAAATACTTGGAACTGATCACCAGCTTGTGGAACTTCATTAAGTCCAGTAATTTCAACTGGAGCAGAAGGTCCTGCAGTTTTCACGCGACGTCCTAAATCGTTAACCATTGCACGAACACGTCCAAATGAGTTCCCTACTACAATTGGATCACCAACATTTAGCGTGCCATTTTGTACTAATAAAGTAGCTACTGCACCGCGGCCTTTATCAAGCTCAGCTTCAACAACAGTTCCACGAGCCATTCTGTCTGGGTTCGCTTTTAATTCAGCAACTTCTGCTACTAGAAGGACCATTTCTAATAGTTCATCAATACCCTGACCATTTAATGCTGAAACATTAACGAAAATCGTATCTCCGCCCCAAGCTTCAGGAACAAGTTCATACTCTGTTAATTCTTGCATTACACGGTCTGGATTAGCGGCTTCCTTATCCATTTTATTCACAGCAACAATGATTGGCACACCAGCAGCCTTGGCATGGCTGATTGCTTCTTTTGTTTGCGGCATTACGCCGTCATCTGCCGCTACGACAAGAATCGTAATATCTGTTACTTGAGCTCCACGCGCACGCATTGTTGTAAATGCTGCGTGACCTGGAGTATCAAGGAATGTAATCGGTTTGCCGTCTGTTTCAATTTGATAGGCACCGATATGCTGAGTAATCCCGCCAGCTTCCCCTGCTGTTACTTTTGTGTTGCGGATAGAGTCAAGCAAGGTTGTTTTACCATGGTCAACGTGACCCATGATTGTAACAACTGGAGGACGCTCTTTTAAGTCTTCCTCTTTTTCTTCTTCCACATAACTATCAAGGTCAATTTTATCTACAACAATCTCTTCTTCAACCGCTACTCCGTAATCACCCGCGATCAGCTCGATTGTATCTTTATCAAGCTCTTGGTTAATCGTTGCCATCACACCAAGCGCCATCAGTTTTTTGATCAGCTCAGAAGGCTCTTTGCCTAATGCTTTAGCAAGCTCTGCAACTGATAATGATTCAACAAAAGTAATCTTCTCTGGTAATGGTTTTGGCTTTGGCGGCTCTTGACGTGGTTTGTCATGACGCTTATTTTGCTGCTTACCGCGATTTTGCTGCTGATTAGGTCTGTTATTGCCTTTTTTCTTGTTGTTGTTATTATTATTCATATGATTAGTAGCCTTCCCTTGTTGCTTACCTGCTGGTTTTGCAGGCTTTTCTTTTTTTGCTTCAGTCTTCGCAGGAGCCGGCTTGCCTTCTAATTTAGCAATAGCCGCATCATCAATGTAGGACATATGATTCGAAACAGATACATCCATTGATTTCAACTTCTCAATGACATCTTTACTAGGAACGTTCTTCTCTTTTGCGTATTCATATATTCTCATTTTGCTCATATACGTACCTCCACAATTATTGGTCCAATAATGCGGTCATTTTCTTAGCGAATCCTGGATCTTTTATCCCTACTACCACTCGTTCTGCCTTACCGATCGCATTTCCAAGTGTAGTTCGATCGCTCACAATTCGAACAGGAATTGAATAATAGCCACATTTGTCCAATATCTTTTTCTTTGTCTGTTCAGCTGCATCATTTGAGAGCAGTACCAGCCTTACTGACCGGCTGCGTACATCTTTAATGACGAGCTCTTCCCCAGTTACTAACTGCCTTGCACGAGCGCATAGCCCAAGAAGTGAAATCCACTTCGGCTGCTTTGACGTCATCTACTTACGCCCCTTTTTACGCTCAATTTCTAGCTGATCGTACTGTTCTTCGGTAAGTTTCACTTGAAGGTGTCTAGATAAGCTGTCTTTCTTTTTAGCTTCCAAAAAGCATTCTTCACTGTTACTGAGATAAGCGCCTCGCCCATTTTTCTTCCCTGTAAGATCAAGCTCAACCTCACCTTCAGGCGTACGCACAATCCGAACAAGTTCGGACTTCGGTCTCATTTCTTGAGTAACAATGCATTTTCTGAGAGGAACTTTGCGCTGTTTCATTGGCCCCGTCTCCTTCTTCTTACTCTTCGTTGTAATCTTCTACATCAGGAACAAATGCTTCTTCACTTGCTGGGTCTTCATATTCAGAAGCAGAATTGTCTTCCTCATTTAAAAGACCTAACTCCCTTGCTTCTGACTCACTCTTAATATCAATCTTCCAGCCTGTCAGTTTAGCTGCTAAGCGTGCATTTTGTCCGCGCTTGCCGATTGCTAGTGATAGTTGATAATCCGGTACAATAACCTGAGTCATCTTTTCTTCTTCATTCACGTTTACTTTGACAACCTTAGATGGGCTAAGTGCATTAGCTACATATTCAACTGGATCTTCTGACCAGCGGACAATATCAATTTTCTCGCCCTTTAATTCATCTACAATTGTTTGTACACGCTGTCCGCGAGGCCCTACACACGAGCCTACTGGATCAACTTCTGGATTCTCTGCATGTACAGCAATCTTAGAACGATCACCAGCTTCACGAGAGACGGATTTAATTTCCACAGTTCCATCATAAATCTCAGGCACTTCAAGCTCAAATAAACGTTTTAAGAGGCCAGGGTGTGTACGTGAGATTAAAATTTGTGGTCCTTTAGTTGTTTTTTCTACTTTTGTAATAAACGCTTTGATGCGGTCATTATGCTTGTAGGTTTCATTAGGCATTTGTTCATTTAAAGGAAGAAGCGCTTCAACCTTGCCTAAATCCACATAAATGAAGCGATGGTCTTGGCGTTGCACAATCCCTGTCATGATGTCTTCTTCACGATCAATGAAGTCAGAATAAATGATGCCTCTTTCAGCTTCACGCACACGTTGCGTGACCACCTGCTTAGCTGTTTGCGCAGCGATACGGCCGAAGTCTTTTGGTGTTACTTCAATCTCGACGACATCATCTACTTCGTAATTAGGGTTGATTGATTTAGCCTCGTCTAATGAGATTTCAAGACGTGCATCAAAGACTTCCTCCACAATCGTTTTGCGTGCAAATACACGGATACTTCCGTTATCCCGGTTGACGTCCACGCGAACATTTTGTGCCTGGCTGAAATTACGTTTGTATCCTGAAATAAGTGCAGCCTCAATCGCCTCAATAATAACTTCCTTACTTATACCTTTTTCTTTCTCTAATGTCGTTAACGCATCCATAAATTCACTATTCATGAATGGAACATCCCCCTTTCAACTTCCACAAAAAATATCATTTTAGAAAATAATAGCTAAACGAGCGTTTGCTACCTTATCGTACGGAATTTCATATGATTTCTTCCGTGTTTTTATTTTCACTTCAATAGTTAATACTTCGCCGTCAAAAGATTGAAGCATCCCTTCGAATGCCTTTTCTCCATCAACTGGTTCGTACGTAGTAACATGAACATTTTTCCCAACTGCTTTTTCAAGATCTTTAACTTTCTTTAAAGGTCTCTCAGCCCCAGGAGAAGATACTTCAAGGAAATAAGCTTGTGGAATTGGATCCATTTCATCAAGTTTTTCGCTTAATTGTTCACTTACTTTCCCGCAATCCTCTAAATCAACACCTGTATCTGAATCAATAAAGACTCTAAGAAACCAGTTAGGTCCTTCCTTTTTAAATTCAACATCTACTAGCTCTAAGTTTAGCTCGTCCAATAGCGGTGTCACTAATTCTGCTACGATGTCCGTTACTTTCTTACTCAATTCATACCCTCCTTGATCTTACCCATCTATATAAATAAAGGTTACTTTACATCCTGTTATTTAAGAGAAACGATTCATAAATATAGGTCTAAACGAAAACGAAAGAGTGGGTTTCCCCACTCTTTTTAGGTTCCGTATTCTAAGTATTACCATAACAAGGATATCATACTCTCTAGCTGTTTGCAACTTACTCTGTGTCTCTAGATAGCGTCAGATCAGCTTTTGCGCCTGATAGTTGAACAAGGAAAGCTAGAATAAGGAAAGCTGATTGGAATCGGGCATGCCTGCTAAGCAGCCGTGATCATCAAGATGTTCAAGCACATTCTTTGTTAAACGTGCTTTTTGCTGCAGATCTTCTTTTGAGAGAAATTCGCCACCCTCTCTTGCCTTCACAATATTAAGGGCAGCGTTTGTACCAACCCCAGTCATTGCGTTAAACGGCGGAAGCAGGCTCATCCCATCAACAATAAACTCTGTTGCACTTGATTCGTAGAGATCTACCTTCTTAAACGAAAAGCCTCGCTCACACATTTCTAAAGCAAGTTCTAGAACGGTTAAGACAGCCTTTTCTTTAGGTGAAGCATCTAGACCTTTAGCATTAATCTCTTCAATTTTCGCTTTAATAGCTGTTGATCCTTTGATCATTGTATCGAGATCGAAGTCATCTGCTCGAACCGTGAAATAAGAAGCGTAATAAAGAATTGGGTGATGCACTTTGAAATAAGCAATCCGCACGGCCATTAATACATAGGCTGCTGCATGGGCTTTAGGGAACATGTATTTAATCTTTGTACATGAGCCGATATACCAATCAGGCACATCGTGCTTTTTCATTTCCTCGACCCATTCCGGCTGGAGGCCTTTACCTTTACGTACAAACTCCATGATCTTAAAAGCAAGAGATGGTTCTAGTCCTTTGTATATCAGGTATACCATAATGTCATCACGACATCCAATTACATCTTTAAGCTCACATGTACCGTTATAGATCAATTCATTGGCATTATTTAACCAAACATCCGTCCCATGAGAAAGTCCTGAGATCTGCACGAGCTCTGAAAATGTGCTAGGCTTCGTCTCTTCAAGCATTTGACGAACGAATCTCGTCCCAAATTCAGGAATGCCAAGGGTACCTGTTTTACACAAAATTTGATCTTCTGTCACTCCAAGCACATCAGGACCGCTGAATATCTTCATGACTTCAGGATCATCGGTAGGAATCGTTTTCGGGTCAATTCCGGATAGGTCTTGAAGCATTCGTATAACGGTCGGATCATCGTGTCCGAGAATATCAAGTTTCAGCAGATTATCATGAATGGAATGGAAATCAAAGTGTGTCGTTTTCCACTCAGCAGTTTTATCGTCTGCAGGGAACTGAATCGGTGTGAAATCATAAATATCCATGTAATCTGGTACAACAATAATACCACCCGGGTGCTGCCCGCTCGTCCGCTTCACTCCTGTACAGCCTGATACAAGCCGATCAATTTCTGCGCCTCTCATATGCAGATCATGATCTCCTTGATATCCTTTAACATACCCATAAGCTGTCTTTTCAGCAACGGTGCCGATTGTTCCTGCCCGGTACACATACTCCTCACCAAATAATTCTTTCGTATAATGGTGGGCTCTCGGCTGATATTCCCCTGAGAAGTTAAGATCAATATCTGGAACTTTATCTCCTTTAAATCCAAGGAAGGTTTCAAACGGGATGTCTTGTCCATCTTTCACATATGCCGTGCCGCATTCAGGACAATATTTATCAGGAAGGTCAAATCCTGATCCAACTGAACCATCGTTAAAGAAATAGGAATGCTGGCAGTTTGGACACACATAATGTGGCGGGAGAGGATTCACTTCGGTAATTTCAGTCATGGTTGCAACAAATGAAGATCCGACAGATCCACGAGAACCTACAAGATATCCATCAATCAATGATTTTTTAACCAGCTTTTGTGAAATAAGATAAATAACCGCAAATCCGTGTCCGATAATACTTTTTAATTCTTTTTCAATCCTCGCCTCTACAATTTCCGGCAGATCATCCCCGTAAATACTACGAGCACGAGAATAACTCATTTCTCTGATCTCATCATCCGCACCCTCAATTTTTGGAGTATACAATTGATCAGGGATGGGATGAATCTCTTCAACTAAATCAGCCACTTTTTGTGTATTTTCCACTACCAGCTTCTTAGCCTTGTCGTCTCCTAAAAAGGCAAAGGCATCGATCATTTCGTCGGTTGTTTTAAAATGAACAGGGGGCAGCGTCTGCTTATTCAGCGGGTTCGCTCCTCCTTGCGATGCAATTAAAATCTTACGGTAGATCGCGTCTTCTTTGTTCAAATAATGCGCATTACCCGTTGCCACAACCGGTTTATCAAGCTTTTCGCCTAATTCAACAATATTTGAGACAATTTCTTTTAACGATTCATCGTTTTTAACTAGTTCTTTCTCAATTAAATGCTGATAATTTTCTAGAGGCTGAATTTCTAAATAATCATAGAACTTTGCAATCTCCTCTACTTCTTCAGGAGATTTTTGCATCATCCCTTCAAACACTTCTCCTTTATCACACGCGGTGCCAATCAACAATCCTTTACGATGCTTTTGCAGCTGCGACCTTGGAATACGCGGTGTTCTGAAAAAGTATTCAACATGAGACATTGAAACTAATTGGTATAAATTTTTCAAGCCTTCTTGCGTTTGTGCTAGGATCGTACAATGTGATGGACGCTGTCTGGTAAAATTCCCCTGTCCCATATGATTATTTAATTGATCATGATGAGTAACATTCCGCTCGTTTGCATCTCGAACCATCTTCCATAATAAATACCCCGTCGCTTCGGCATCATAGATCGCGCGGTGATGACTGACAAGTTCAATATCGAACTTCTTACAAAGAGTATTCAATCGGTGATTTTTCAGCTCTGGATACAGGAATCTCCCTAACTCTAATGTATCGATAACAGGGTTTGTTGCGTCTCCCAGTCCGATTTTTTGGTAGCCAACATTCAAGAAGCCCATATCAAAACTAGCATTATGAGCTACTAGAGTAGCAGTCCCCACAAATTCATGGAAATCTTTTAGTACCTCTCCCACTTCTGGCTGGCCTTTTACCATATCATCAGTAATACCTGTTAATTCAATGATCGTATTGGTTAATGGCTCATGGGGGTCTGCAAAGGATTCAAACCGGTCAATGATTTCCCCGTTTTTGATTTTAACAGCAGCTAGCTCGATAATTGTATTATAAACAGCAGATAACCCCGTCGTTTCCACGTCAAAAACCACGTATTCCTCGGTCATCAGCTCACGGTTCGCTTCGTTATAAGCAATCGGAACTCCGTCATCTACAAGGTTCGCTTCTACCCCGTACAGCACTTTGATGCCATGTTTCTTTCCGGCCCCGTATGCTTCTGGGAAAGACTGAACAACTCCATGGTCTGTAATGGCAATAGCAGGGTGTCCCCATTTGGCTGCCTGCTCAACATACTTACCCGCAGATGTCATGCCATCCATTTGACTCATTGACGTGTGTAGATGCAATTCTACTCTTTTTTCTTCATCAGCTGCATTATCTGTACGCTCAGCCGGTTTAATTTGATTGAAGTCATTAGCAATCATAACCAAGTCTCTAACGAATGTATCATTTTGTACACCACCGCGAACTTTCAGCCACATGCCTTTTTTAACAGCTTGAAGAAGCGGGATATCCTCTTTATCCCGTGAAAAGATCTTAACCATGATGGAATCAGTATAGTCGGTAATTTTAAAGGTAAGCAGTGTACGTCCGCTGCGCAATTCTCTTGTTTCAGCGTCGAATACATACCCTTGAACCGTTACTCTGCGTTCCTCATCGACAATGGCCTCAAGCGGTATAGGATCATCTTTAATTGGATAGCCCAATACGAGATCCTTTCCTTCAAACTCATCACTTTTTTGCTCCATTTTCTTCTTCTCTAAAATGGCTTCTACTACTTTAGAGTGATCTTCTTGCTCGCGCTGCTCGACAAACTTTTGAAATTCTTGTTTAGATTCTTTTATAGCAGGCTCAAAGCCCACGTTTGGAAGACTTAGTGACACGAGACTTTCTCTTAAGGGATCTTGTAATTTCCGCTTTAGCGCGACAGCTTCTGTTTCATTGCGTACATTAATCTCCAAGCGTTTCCCATCAAAACGAGGGCTCTGATTTGAGAGTAATGAACGCAATCCATCGGATACTGCTTGCAGACGAGAAACGATCATCGGCCAATACTGCTCCCAGTCACTCTGACTTGGCTCACACCTGTCATAATAAAATGTGAAGCCGACTGTTGTAATATGAGTAAACGTTTCCTTTAACTTTTGTTCAAACAGCTCATATAAATGAGCAGGAATTAAAAGAGGAAGCTCTATATGAAAATGCCATGTTCGTTTTTCTTTTAAAATCGTTAATTTGCGAATCTTCCCATCCTTAAATACCCCATGTATCACTTCTTCAGGGAATTGTAATTGTGAAAGGAGTAATTGAAATCGCTCTTTTCTTAGCTGTTCATCTTGAGACATTTTTCTCCCCCCTGCTTAAATAAGCCTTGCATAAAAGAGAAGGTACCTCTAATTGAGATACCTCACCTTATATATCGTTTATTTATTGGTATAATTCTTCAAGTTTTCTTTGCTGAGTCTTAAGCTCTTCAGCTAAATCGGCTACAGCTACTTCAATGACTTCACCTGACTTGCGAATTTTCACTTCTACGATACCTTCAGCCGCACGTTTACCAACAGATACACGAAGCGGAATTCCGATTAGATCTGAGTCTTTGAACTTTACTCCAGCTCGCTCAGGACGATCATCATAAAGTACATCAAATCCAGTTTTCTTAAGCGACTGGTATAGTTCTTCAGATAGCTCGCTCTGTTCAGCATTTTTACTATTTAACGTGAGCAGGTGAACATCGTAAGGGGCAACTGACGGCGGCCATACGATTCCGTTTTCATCATGATGCTGTTCAATAATGGCAGCAACAGTACGAGAAACCCCTACCCCGTAACATCCCATAATCATAGGCTGCGCTTTCCCATTTTCATCAAGGATGGTTGCATTCATTGCCTCAGAATAGACCGTTCCTAATTTGAAGACTTGTCCAACTTCTATGCCTTGAGCAAAACGAATGGTTCCCTTGCCACATGGAGAAGGGTCTCCCTCTTTAATAAAGCGCAAGTCTGCATATTGATCAACCTTGAAATCTCGATCAGCCGTTACACCTGTGAAGTGGTAATTTTTTTCATTTGCGCCACAAACCGCATTCATCATTGCCGAGACTGCGTGATCTGCGATAATTTTCACACCGCCTGCACCGACTGGGCCAATATTACCTACAGGAGCAGAAAGAATGTCTGCTACTTCAGAAGCTTCAGCAAAACGGATCGCACCCGCTGACAGTTCATGCTTTAACTTAATGTCGTTTAATTCGTGGTCACCTCTAAGCAGTACAAGCACCCATTCCTCATCAATAGAAACCAGCAATGTTTTAATAATTTGATCTTCACGTATATTAAGTGCAGTTGAAACTTCTTCAATCGTCTTCGCTGAACCCGTATCCACTTTGGTACGGTCTTTTGCTTCTACATCAGGTTTTACATAGTTAATCTTAACTGCAGCCATCTCAATGTTAGCTGCATAATCAGACTCATCAGAGTATGCAATCGTATCTTCTCCGACATCAGCAAGCGCCATAAACTCATGTGTGTCTTTCCCGCCGATTGCCCCAGAATCAGCAATGACAGGACGGAATGTCAACCCTGCACGTGAGAAGATTCTTGAGTAAGTATCATACATTTCTTTATACGCCTCATCTAAGCTCTCAGGTGTTGCATGGAAAGAATAAGCATCCTTCATCATAAATTCTCTGCCGCGCAGCAGTCCAAAACGAGGACGGCGCTCATCACGGAATTTTGTTTGAATTTGATATAGATTTACAGGCAGCTTTTTATAAGAGCTGATGCTGTCACGTAAAATGCTTGTAATGACTTCTTCATGAGTCGGTCCAAGCGCAAAGTCACGATCATGACGATCTTTAAGGCGCATTAACTCTCCGCCCATTTTATCCCATCTGCCAGTCTCTTGCCATAATTCAGCAGGATGCATCGTCGGCATGGTTAATTCTTGCGCTCCGGCAGCATCCATTTCCTCACGTACAATCGATTCAACTTTATGCAGTACTCGTTTCGCTAGTGGTAAATAACTATATACACCTGCAGCAATTTGGCGAATCATCCCTGCTCGTAGCATTAGTTGATGACTAATAATATCTGCATCTGCTGGTACATCACGTAAAGTCGGTAATAAAAGTGAACGTTGTCTCATATTCAAAATCCTTTCCTAATCAACTATGCAATCCAACCCGTGTCTAATTTACATAAACAAACGGTTTATATCGTTCCATGTTACAAAAATAACTAATAAGAAAAGAAGAGCAAACCCTACAAGGTGAACCATTCCTTCCTTTTGCGGATCAATCGGCTTGCCTCTCAGTCCTTCTAAACCAATAAACACTAGCCGTCCGCCGTCCATTGCAGGAATCGGCAGCAAATTAATAATTCCTAAGTTAACACTTAAGGCAGCTGCCCATTGCATTAATACGAAAATTCCAAGAGCTGCGGCTTCACCGGTGTAATTATAAATCCCAACTGGCCCTGCTACATAATCAAGCGAGAACTGACCTGTAACTAATAATCCTAGCACTTCAAAGATCATTGTCATAAACAAGTAGGTTTGAGTTACACCAAATGTTAAAGATCCTATAACGGAAAACTCCCGCGGCTGTGTCACACCAATAAATCCTTCCGCATCGCCCATTTGTCCGACTCGCTCATTCGGAGTTACGGCAATGGATTCCGTTTGTCCATTCCTGACAACAGTGAACGTAATCGACTCATTTGGGTTTTGTTGAATGATTGTTGTCATCTCTTCCCACGTATCTACTGGAGTATTCTCGATACTGGTTACTTGATCACCTTCAACAAGTCCAGCCTCCTCAGCTGCACCGCCTTCCATAATTTCCCCAACTTCAGCACGGTCAACTGGAATACCTTGCATTAGTGCAAGCGCTGCTAGCAATACGAAGGCTAAAACAAAGTTCATCATTGGACCTGCAAAAATCGCTAAAGCACGCTGCCCTACTGATTTCGAGCCGAATTGACGATTCCAAGGAGCAATTTGTGTTGGCTGCTCATCTTGAACCAAAACCGCTGTCTCATTCACTTTATAACGGACAAGTTCATCATCATCGTATGCCTGCACAAATAATTCGTGCTCTAAATCAATCTTTTCTACTTGAACAACCTTTGCTTCAGGGTGTTTTGATTTATTATTAATAATAATTTGAGAAACTTCCTGCCTGCCGTTGAATACAAGCCCTATTTCATAGCCGGGCTTAATATCAATCATTTCGGGGTCTTCTCCAGCCATACGAACGAATCCACCAAGCGGCAGCATACGGATGGTATAAACAGTCTCATTCCGTTTAAAGGAAAATAATTTAGGGCCAAAACCGATCGCAAACTCTCGGCATAAGATCCCTGCACGTTTTGCAAAGTACAAGTGCCCCCACTCGTGGATAAAAACAAGCAGGCCAAATACTACTATAAACGAGATTAATGTATTCAAATGACTAACCTCCACTTTATTTAATTACGTAACGAGTGGATAAACTTTCTCGTCTCACGATCTACTTCTTTAATCACATCAAGTGTCGGGTGATTAATTTTTTCGTGCCGCTCTAGAGCTTGTTCAATTTGATCTTCTATGTCTAGAAATGTAATTTTACCATCTAGAAAGGCAGCTACTGCTTCTTCATTCGCAGCATTTAAAACCGTTGGCATCGTCCCGCCGATTCTTCCCGCTTCATAAGCAAACTTCATGCAGCGATAACGTTCTGTATCTAGTTTGGAAAAATTCAGCGTTCCAATCTCCCACAGATTTAATCGTTCACTGTTAGAAGCTTCTAGTCGGTTTGGGTAGGTCAGCGCATATTGAATGGGCACTTTCATATCGGGTGTCCCTAGCTGGGCAATGACGCTTCTATCAACAAACTCCACCATTGAATGAATAATGCTTTCTTTATGAAGAACTACATCAATATTGTCGTATGGAATATCAAACAGCCAATGCGCCTCAATGACTTCTAGCCCTTTATTCATCATTGTCGCAGAATCAATGGTAATCTTTGCTCCCATTGACCAGTTAGGGTGATTAAGAGCTTCCTCTACTGTCACTCCATTAAGCTCGTCTCTTGTTTTGTCACGGAAACTTCCGCCTGAGGCCGTTAAAATAAGGCGATCGACCTCTGATGAACTCTCACCATTTAATGCTTGAAAAATAGCTGAATGCTCACTATCAACTGGTAAGAGAGGAACCTGATGTTTTTTGGCCGCATCTGTTACTATATGTCCTGCTGTGACTAGTGTCTCTTTATTTGCAATCGCAATTGTCTTACCTGCTTCGATCGCTTTTAATGTAGGAGCGAGCCCTACACTGCCTATCACTGCATTGACTAAAATATCTGCTTCGTTATTGGCAGCTACTTCAATTAATCCTTCTTCACCATATACGACTTTGATTTCATCAGATATTTGAAGCTGTAGTTTTTGTGCATCCTCTTGTGTCATTACAGAGACAATCGATGGTTTAAACATATTGATTTGATCGAGCGCAAGGTTTATATTACGCCCTACAGACATCGCAATAAGTGAAAATTGATCAGAATGGTGTTTAATCACATCAAGAGTTTGTGTTCCTATAGAACCTGTTGCACCTAATAAACTAATCTTTTTCAACATACTCACCTACTATCTAAATTATCACCATTCTTTTTCCTATGTATATCATAAAGATGTTAAATCAGCTGCAGTAAATGCAAAATAGGCATCACATAAATCAAGCTGTCAAAACGGTCTAGGATCCCGCCATGTCCAGGCAGCACGTTTCCTGAGTCTTTCACAGCGTAATGTCTTTTAAGTGCTGATTCTACTAAGTCGCCAAGCTGTCCAAAGGTAGAGGCGATTAAAATAATAAATAATGCTGTTAAATAGTTAGGGAAGATTGGGAAAAAGCTATAAAAAACAGAGCCTATAACGAGCGCTGTAAGGATGCCGCCAATGGACCCCTCTATCGTCTTTTTAGGACTAATATCAGGCCAAAGTTTATGCTTTCCAAAAGATCTTCCTGCAAAGTAGGCACCAGAATCTGTTGCCCAAATAATAAATAATACAAAGAATACTAAATGCATTCCAATATCCGGAATGTCGCGTGTCAAAATTAGAAAGTGAAAGCCAAACCCTACATAAACCGATGATAAGATGACAAAGCCAACCTCGTCAAATGTAAAGCTGTTTTTCGTTAAGACTGTAAACATTAATAGGACTAAAATTAAGAATATAAACGTTTCTACTTTTGTGTATGTAATTGGAATTAATTGATCAAACCAAGATGTTGGCACAAGCAGCAGCCACATTGAGGCAAGACTAACCAATCCCATTAAAGATAAAGGTGCAATTTTTTTCATTTTTAATAGTTCAATCATTGCCACTGAGGCGACGAGAGAAATGAAGATAGAAAAAAACCAACCTCCGAGAATGACCATGCTAAGAAAAACGATCGCACCAATCACACCCGTAATTATTCTTTGCTTCATTTAATACGCCCCCCTCTAAACTCCTCCAAAACGCCTTGCTCTTTTTTGATATATAGAAATGGCTTCTGTAAAATGCTCTTCATTAAAATCAGGCCACAGAACATCGGTAAACCAGAATTCACTATAGGCAACCTGCCAAAGCATAAAATTGCTCAATCTAATTTCACCGCTTGTCCGAATTAATAAATCCGGATCTTTTAAATCTGCTGTCATAAGGTTTGATTCAATTACCTTATCGTCAATATCACTTGGTTTTAGCTCGCCCTTTTCAACTTTCAAGGCAATCTCTTTCATTGCTTCTACCATTTCAAAACGACTCCCGTAGTTGAGAGCAAAATTTAAAATAAGGCCTGTATTGTCTTTCGTTTCATGCACTGCTTTATTAACAGCACGCAGCGTGTGCTCAGGAAGGTGATCAAGACTTCCCATTAAACGCACCTTCACGTTTTCTTCCATAAGCTTAGGAAGCTCCATGCCTAAAAAGCGTTCTGGCAGCTTCATTAAATAATCGACTTCCGTTTTAGGACGCTTCCAGTTTTCTGTTGAAAATGCGTATAATGTCAAGACTTCAACACCTAATTCATTGGCCCGACGAACAATTTTGTTTACTACTTTCATTCCTTCACGGTGTCCAGCAATTCTAGGAAGTCCTTTTTGCTTTGCCCAACGGCCATTTCCGTCCATAATAATGGCTACATGCCTAGGAACGGCAGCCGGGTCTAATTCTAATTCACCGTCTGTTTTTGTAGGTGTAAGACTTGATTTCCATTTCGAAAATTTTTCCAGCATTTAAATGCCCTCCATCTAAATTGAAGCAGGTTAGGCCCTTATCAGCATATCCTAATCACAGCTAGCTCATAACTATACTAATAAGAACGTGTAAAAAACCCCCTATAAAATAAGAGGGTCTTATACATCATCTATTTTACCTTGAAACTGCTTAGACTTCCATGATTTCTTTTTCTTTCTTATCTGCCACTGCATCAATATCAGAAATATGTTTATCTGTCAGCTTTTGAACATCATCTGTATAACGGCGAAGTTCGTCTTCTGTCATTTCACCGTCTTTTTGCAGCTTCTTCAAGTCATCATTCGCATCGCGACGCACATTACGAACAGCTACTTTTCCTTCTTCTGCTGACTTTTTAACCAGCTTTACTAGTTCGCGACGGCGTTCTTCCGTTAATGGAGGAATTGCAATACGGATAACTGTACCATCATTTGAAGGTGTTAAGCCTAGGTCTGCTTTTTGAATCGCACGCTCAATATCATTCATTGATGTTTTATCAAATGGTTGAATCATTAACAAGCGAGCTTCAGGTACTGTAATAGTAGCTAGTTGGTTTAATGGTGTTTCTGCACCATAATACTCAACTGTTACCCGATCTAGAATAGCAGGGTTCGCACGTCCGGCACGAAGCTTTGCTAATTCACGGTTTAATGATTCAATTGCTTTGGTCATACGCTCTTTTGCATCTTGCATAATTTCTGCTGACATTATGAGTTCCCCCTTACAATAGTTCCGATTTTTTCACCGAGTACGGCCTTCTTAATATTACCCTCTTCCATAATAGAGAAGACTACAAGTGGAATATTGTTATCCATGCATAAAGATGATGCTGTTGTATCCATCACCGCTAAGCCCTCTTTTAAAACATCCATATAAGAAATACTTGAATACTTTTTAGCATTTTCATCTACAGAAGGGTCTGCACTGTATACCCCGTCTACTTTGTTTTTAGCCATAAGAATAACTTCTGCTTCAATTTCCGCAGCACGAAGAGCAGCTGTTGTATCTGTAGAGAAGTATGGGTTGCCGGTTCCTGCAGCAAAAATAACTACACGTTTTTTCTCTAGATGACGAATCGCTTTACGGCGAATATACGGTTCAGCTACCTGTCTCATTTCAATAGAAGTTTGAACGCGCGACTCAACACCAATATCCTCTAAACTATCTTGAAGAGCTAATGAGTTCATTACTGTCGCAAGCATTCCCATATAATCAGCTGTAGCACGGTCCATGCCCTTAGCACTTCCAGCCATTCCACGCCAGATGTTTCCACCGCCCACAACGACAGCGACTTCTACATCAAGCTCAATAATTTCTTTTACTTGCTTAGCTACAGATTGGATGACTGTGGGGTCAATTCCATAGCCTAATTCTCCTGCTAATGCTTCCCCGCTTAGCTTTAGTACAACTCGATTAAATTTTTGCATGACAACCTCCATCAACACAAGACGTGTAGACTTTTCTTTTACTTAAACTCTCGCTTTAATACTCAATAAAAGATTTCAGGCATGATTTTGCCAATCTATTTTATGGACATTATTAAATATACCATTACTTACAACCTCTTGAAAAAAGGGACACAGTGTGCCCCCTCTTAGCTGGATTACTTTTTAACTTGTGACATAACTTCTTCAGCGAAGTTATCTTCACGCTTCTCCATACCTTCTCCAACTTCATAACGGATGAATGATTTAACAGAAGCGTTTTTGTTTTGTACATATTTACCTACTTTTTGATCGCCATCTTTAACGAAAGGCTGATCAAGTAAACAAACTTGCTCGAAGTATTTGCTTAGGCGGCCTTCAACCATTTTTTCTACAATGTTCTCTGGCTTACCTTCGTTTAATGCTTGCTGCTTTAATACTTCACGCTCACGGTTAACTTCTTCTTGTGATACTTCATCACGAGAAACGTACGTAGGGTTGATAGCAGCTACGTGCATAGAGATATCTTTTGCAAGATCAGCATCAGTTGAGTCTCCTACTACAGAAAGAACTCCGATACGACCTCCCATGTGCAGGTACTCACCAAATACGTCAGCATCTGTTTTCTCAACTAACTCAAAGCGGCGAAGAGAGATCTTCTCACCAATTTTAGCGATTGACGCATTGATGTACTCTTGTACAGTTTGGCCTTCACCTTTAAAAGGTTGACCCATTGCTTCTTCAACAGAAGCCGGAGTTTGAGTTAATACGTGCTCAGCTAATTCTTGAACTAACTTTTGGAAGTTTTCGTTTTTAGCAACGAAATCTGTCTCAGAGTTAACTTCAACAATTACTGCTTTATTTCCTTCAGCTTTAACTACTGTAAGACCTTCTGCAGCTACACGATCTGCTTTTTTAGCAGCTTTTGCAATACCTTTTTCACGAAGTAGGTCAATTGCTTTTTCCATATCCCCATCTACTTCTGTTAAAGCTTTCTTACAATCCATCATACCTGCGCCTGTTTTTTCACGTAATTCTTTTACCATTGCTGCTGTTACTGCCATGTCAAAACGCCTCCTTAAATTGTCAGTATGTCACACATGCCAAGAGAACAAACATCAAAGCTTGTCCTTATGTATGTCATGTTCTTATTTCGTAAAAAAAAGTGGCAAAGGGTCATCCCCTTCACCACCCTTTTTGATCAAATGAAATTAAGCAGTAGTTGTTTCTTCAGCAACTACTTCTTCTTCCTCACCTGAAGTAGCTTCGATCACCGCATCCGCCATTTTACCAGTAAGAAGTTTTACTGCACGAATTGCATCATCGTTACCAGGGATTACATAGTCAATTTCATCTGGATCACAGTTCGTATCTACAATCGCAACAATTGGAATGTTCAGCTTGTGAGCTTCCGCAATTGCAATGCGCTCTTTACGTGGGTCGATAACGAATAGTGCATCTGGAATTCCTTGCATGTCTTTAATACCGCCTAAGAACTTTTCAAGACGATCCATTTCTTTCTTAAGAAGAATTACTTCTTTCTTAGGAAGAACATCAAACGTGCCGTCTTCTTGCATTTTCTCTAGATTCTTAAGACGAGTAATACGTTTTTGGATTGTTTCAAAGTTAGTAAGAGTACCACCTAACCAACGTTGGTTGATGTAGTACATGCCACAACGCTCAGCTTCTTCTTTTACTGAATCTTGAGCTTGTTTTTTAGTACCAACGAAAAGGATTTTCCCTCCGTCAGCTGCTAAGTCACGTACAAAGTTGTACGCTTGCTCAACTTTTTTCACTGTCTTTTGAAGATCAATGATATAAATTCCGTTACGTTCTGTGAAGATGTAGCGATCCATTTTTGGGTTCCAGCGACGAGTCTGGTGACCGAAGTGTACCCCAGCTTCTAGTAATTGTTTCATGGAGATTACTGCCACATCAAACACCTCCTTCAATAAATGGTTTTTTTGTCCTCCGCTCTCATCATCTTTAAGCGAGACTGCAAATGCAGCACCAACGCTTAAATTAGAGGCGTGTGTGATTAACACCGTGGATTAATATACCACATCCAATGCCTTGTTGCAAGTTATTCCAACTTCTTTTAGCGATAAAATTTCAAAATAAGTTCTACTTCCCCTTTGCCTAATTGAAGTTGTTTGGCAATTTGTTCGGCAGTTAGCCCTCTTTTTGACAGCATCAATACATTTGCCGTGTCAGACTGCTCAAAAATCGCTGCTGATTCTTCATTAGATGAAGGTGAAGGTGGAAGATAGTCATTGTATTTTTCGTCTAGGAACGGATCTTTTTCCTGCTCAATATTTACAGGCTTCTTAATTTGAGGATGATCATCCCGGCTTTTAGATGTTTTCCCATCCCTTTTATCTTGCTGAAGAGAGGTTGACTGACCTTGCTCGTTATTTTCTCCTTTGCTTTTGTTTTCACTAGGAGAAGACACCTCTTTTAACTGCTTTATTTCATGCAGCAGCCGTTCATTCTCTTCTTTCATCTCAGATGTGTAGGCAAAAAGTAAATCCTCTATTTCCCTTTTTACTTTTTCATTTTCAGTATGACCAGAAGGTGGCCCAACGCTTATTTTTTTGGCTAATGTCATCATCCACAGGATCGTTAAGCCGTGCAGCAGCAAGCTGATCGTTAATATATATACCATCTAGAACCTTTCCTTTCATTTACATGAAGACAAAACAGCATGATCGACAGAATGGTCAACCCGAAAAATCAATAAATTTCCCTTTATAAGGATGAGAATTATTTAGCTCAACCTCATCATTTTTGTTGTTTGCACCTTTTTGATTTGAATCATTTTCATTATTCTTTTTTTTCCTATCTTTATTGCTTTGATCTCGTTCTTTTTGAAGTTTACTTTTCTCTGACTCTTGTGTTTTCGTGACTTGCTTACGCTTTAAACGATCTTCCGCTTCTAGCTGTTGTCCGATAATTTCCTGAGAAACTTGGCCTCTTTGCTGCATTTGTTCTTGAAGTTTGCCTGTCTTTTGAGATTGCGGAAAGGAACCTTGTACTTCAATAGGCTTTATACTCATGTCGTCATCTCCTTAAAGACTTGCAATCGTAATCTCACGATCTATTAAAGAAATTCTAGCATACTGATGAGGAGCTACAAGCTTTCTGCGGTACTTGCCAAAATGAATATCGACATTCGGATAGATTGTCTGCTGCACATATACGGCTCCCTGCCGCTGCCTTTCTTCTGAAACTCCATAAGATTCAAGCTCGTCAGTTGATTGATCTAATAATTCTTTAGCAGCTCTAAAGGAATGCTGAACTCTAAGCATTAAGATCTTCTCTTTTCCGCTAAGAGGCTTGGTTTTATGTTTGTCCATATACACTTTTAGCAGTTTGCCTAGTTTCACCAACTCGTCCTGGGCCTTTTTTCGATTACTCTCAGCTGCTTTCTGCTTATTCATAAGGCGTGCATTCATTCCTATATACAGCAAGGTTTTTGTCTGCATCGCATTGCCTATCGTTTTAGCCCGGATCTCTTCTCCTGCAGATACCGTTCCTCCGACAATATTTCCTTTTCCCTTTGTACAGATAATGGACCTGCCGGCAATACTTGAGCTGTGCAAAATGGCTTGAGTGACTTCTATCGTTCCATCAGCTTCTACTTCCCCTTCATTGATAAAGGTAGTTTGTATATCCTGCCCAGCTTTAAGAAAACTTTTATGCTGTCCGACAATCCCTGCTCCTACATAGATCGAGCCGCCTGCAAGGAGGCGTGCTCCCTCTACTGTTCCTCTTACTCTTATATCTCCATCAGCTTGTACACTAAACCCAGTTGGTACATTTCCATTTATGATGACGTTACCAACAAAGGTGATGTTTCCAACTTTCATGTCGACATCACCTTTGACTTCAAATATAGGATACACGTGAACTTGCTTCTCGCTCATACTGACTTGACCATTTATTAAAGAATAGACCGCTTGTCCTGTCTCATCCACACGAGTATTTTTACCCTTACGTAAAACAAAGTCTCTGCCAGGAACTGCTTTTAGCTCTTCACCAAAAATGTTCACTCCATTGACCCCGTCTGTTGCTGCTATTTTACAAGCGATCTTCTCTCCTGATGTCACTGACTCGATATCGATAACATCACGCAGGTTGACTGTCCCTAAGCCATCATCATTTGTGGTCTCATGTGAATGGAATAGTGCTTTTAAATAGGCATGATTTCCATTAACAGCCGGACGCCCTGCTGCAACCTTTAGAGGAGATGTTACCGTTTCACCACTTATAAGTAATAAGAGGGATTCTTCAATCAGACCATGGGTAACACCGTATTCTTTTAACCATTCCTCTAACTCGTCTCTAGTGAGTTGATCCTCTTCGTTTCTTTCTTTTGTTTGAATCAAGTGCGCCTGCATTTTATCGGTTGAGACGTCTATTTTAAAATAATCATCCATTTCTAACATTGACCCGCCCCCAATAACGAGTGATTTCATGTAAGGATTATATGTTGATGAGCTGATTCATCCTGAAAAGTGCCTTTGAATGAATTTGCGAAATTCTTGATGTCGATAAATTTAAAATATGGCCTATTTCAGTTAACGTTAGCTCGTCAAAATAGAATAGACTAATAACCAGCTTTTCATTTTCAGATAGGCGATTGATCCCTTTTATTAATTCCTCTTTCACCGCTTCAAACATAAGGCTTTCTTCAGGTGTTTTTGTTTGTTTGTCAACAAGCGTTGCAGAATAAGAGGCACTGTTATTTGAATCGCTTCGGTCGGAATCATTTGTTCGTTCATCGATTGATAATAAATTAGATAAATAGTGTTCATTCATGATTTGATAGACTTCTTCTTCAGGCATGTCTAACTTAACTCCAACTTCTTTTGCACTCACATTTCTTCCAAACTCTTGTTCTAGTTGCTGAATACATGCTTCTACCCGTTTAATTTTTTCACGCATCGACCTCGGAAGCCAATCCTCTTTACGCAAACCATCTATAATCGCACCACGCACACGAAACGATGCGTATGTATCAAATTTGAGATCTCGATTGGGATTGAACTTTTCCAGCGCATCATATAAACCTAACATTCCATGGCTCGTAAGATCGTCTTTTGAGACATTTTTAGGAAGGCCTACAGAGATTCGTTGTACATGATAGTTCACAATCGGCATGTATAAACGAATTAATTCATCACAAGCCTCTAAGTCTCGGCTTGTTAACCACTTATCCCAAATTTTCTGATTTTCATTAGTAGATACACGTGCCATCATTTGTCCCTCCTATCACTACATTCCATTCATCCCAATCAAACTCACTTCGTTAAATGTGTTCTAAATGGCCACGGTCCCCTGATTGACGGTTCTTATATGTAACTTTTTTGTCACAGGATCGAACTCAATTGTTCTACCGCTTTTTCCCCCGACATCACTCGCCAATACTGGGATCCTCAATTGTTTTAATGCAAGCTTAACTGCTTCTACATTTCTTGGTCCGATTCTCATCACATCGCTGCCGCTTTGGAAGGTAAACATCTGTGCACCGCCCGCCATCTTGGCTTTAAGGGAGTAAGATCGTGCCCCTTCAGCGATCATTTTGTTAAACAATTCTTTAATCGCTGTATCTGCATATTTCGCTGTATTTAATGTTACTTGTTTTGATTGACTTGAATCAGGGAGCATCACATGGGCCATGCCTGAAATGTTTGTCATTTCATCATAGATGACCACACCTACACAAGACCCTAATCCAGAGGTGCGTATTGTATTGGGCGGTGCGGCAAGCTTTAAATCTGCCATCCCCACTTTGATTACCTCACTCATCCACGTCCACCCCTAAAGCTTTAAAAATCACCTGAAATGAGTCAGGATCTGGCAATAGAAAGAAATGACCTGACGTTTCTTCACTCTCATTGTCTGCTTCTGTTATATGAGTATCGATAACAAGCGCATGGTCACTCACTTCAGAGATTGACATCAGACCATAATTTAATACTGCTCCGACCATATCTATACTCAAACCAGGTACCGTAGGCTGAAGATTAAGTTTAGTAAAGTCTGCTAACGATGAAAGATAAGAGCCTGAGAGGATATTTCCTACTTCTTGTAAAGCAGATAGTCCAATTTGATCAAACGGAGGCTGCTTTAATTGAAAATCCTCGTCTTCAATAAGTGATCGAATTAAGCGCTCGGCTTGGTCGATCTCTGATAAAAAAAACATGCTGCCTGGCGCATCGCCTTCAATCCGCAAAAAAATAGCAGCTACCTCCGCCTCTGCTCCCCCAACTTGATCAGGTAAATCCTGCAGAGGAACCACTCTAACATTAGGAACCTTCATATCTATTTTGCGTCTTAATAATGTAGAAAGCGAAGTAGCTGCATGACCAGCCCCAATATTCCCAATTTCTTTTAACACATCTAAATGAAATGGCTTAAGCTGATTTAGATCTCTCAATTCACCCAATGGATAACTCCCCTTCATTTAAATTGATTAAGATGACGCATAATATGGTCACTTATCTTATCAAGATCACTTATTTCATCAACTAACTGTGCTTCGATTGCTGCTTTTGGCATCCCGTATACTACCGATGTACGAACCGATTCAGCAATAGAAAAACAAAGGCCGTTTTCTTTTAACTTCTCTAAACCTGCTTTGCCGTCTGAACCCATGCCTGTCATAATAACAGCAATTTTTTGTAAGTCTGGAAACTTCGCTAGTGATTCAAATAAGACATCCACTGAAGGTCTATGCCCTCTTCTCATGTCACCTTTATTCAGATGAATAGAATACGCTTGACCCGTTTTCATTATTTCCATATGCGAACCACCAGGTGCAATATAGGCAGTTCCATTTCGAAGGATGTCCCCGCCAGCGGCCTCTTTCACATCAATGTGAGAGATCGTATCTAAACGTTGGGCTAAAGATTGTGTAAATCCGCTTGGCATATGCTGAACAATGACAATCGGTGCATCAATTTCTTTGGGCAGGTTTGTTAATACTTCCTTTAATGCCTTAGGTCCGCCAGTGGATGTTCCAATAGCAATCATTTTTTTATTGCTGCTGCTTGTTGAGTGCTTAGTCACAAAAGGACGGTATGAAGGTATTTGCTGTATATGGCGCCCACTTGTGTTATTCATTAGGTTTGCTTGACTCGCGAGCTTTACTTTCTTCACAATTTCTTTTTCAATCACATGCAGATCTAGGGATATGGCTCCTGACGTTTTTGCAACAAAATCTACAGCACCAAGCTCCATAGCAAGAAGCGTTTGAAGAGCTCCTTCTTTTGTTAAACTGCTGATCATAACCACAGGAATAGGATCATGCTTCATTAATTGTTCAAGTGTCGATATCCCATCCATTACAGGCATTTCTACATCTAAGGTAATGACATCCGGAGCAAGAGACACACGTTTTGTGAGGGCTTCTTTTCCATTCCTTGCTGTACCTACAACATGTATATAGGGGTCTTTATTCAACATATCGCTGATTACTTTTCTCATAAATGCAGAATCATCTACTACCAAAACGTTGATCTGCTCTACCATATGATCACCTCTCTCTTTCATATGGACTGTCTTCCTGCGTTCTTTCATTTCGTTGTTTATCTTTCGTTATTGTTCATTCATTATTGTTCATTTTCATTAACTTCATTTTCATTAACTTCATTTTCATTAACTTCATTTTCATTAATCAACTATTTTTAATCAACTATTTTTCGTTTTAGTCCTCTAATAAGTTGACTAAAAGAATAGCTGGGTTTAGGTCTTTTTGTACCTGTATAACGTAAAACCATTTCCCTCATAGCTTTTGATATATTCGATTTTTTATCGAAATGAACGAACGGTTTTTGTGCTTTGACCGCTCGGCTGACAGAGCGGTCGTCTGGCAGGCTTCCAAGTACACTAATTTCTTTTCTTAGAAACTCTTTTGTTACTCTTTTAAAGTTACTTGCCGTTTGTTCTCCTTCTCGGCTTGTTTCACACCGATTAACAATCACCATTATTTCTTTTGTCTCATCTTGTAAATAGATGTATTTAATCATGGCATAAGCATCGGTCATCGCAGTAGGTTCAGGTGTTGTCACAACCATCACTTCATGAGCGGCAAGAATAAACTTCAAGCCTTCCTTTGTCACACCTGCCCCCATATCAAGAAATATATAGTCATATTCCGTCTCTAATGCATTTAATTGAGTCAGGAAGCGTTCCATGTCCTCCGTTTTAAGCTCTATCAATTCAGAAAAACCTGAACCTCCTGCTAAGTAAGATAAATCCTCTGGACCTTTCTCAATAATATCCCAAATCGTCCATTCACTCTTCAGCAGATCAACAATCGTTCGTTTTGATTGCATTCCCATTAAGATATCAAGATTGCCCATTCCAATATCTAAATCAATAATAGCTACTTTTTTATCAAGTTTAATTAAACTAAGAGCAAAATTAAGACATACATTCGACTTCCCTACGCCGCCTTTGCCACTTACTACAGCGACTACTTTAGCACCCGGTCCGCCCGAATGACTTACAATGCGTCGTAAGCTTTCTGCTTGATCATTCATGTTCAGCTTCCTTTAATACGGGTTCAATTAATTGTTCGATCGTTGCTTCTTTCATATCATCTGGTACATTTTGACCATTGGTAATATAAGCTGCACCTAAGCCAAATTCTAGCGGGACATTAATATAGGCACCATATGACGAGGTTTCATCTTGCTTTGTAAAAATAACTTGTTTAATAGGAAGCAGGGAAAATTGAGCAATGATCTGCTTCATGTCCTCATATTTAGAAGTTAAGGCTAAAACAAGAAGAGTTTCTGCCTCTTCAGTAAAGTCCATGACTTTAGATAACTCTTCGACGTAAAGTTTATTTCTAAAATTTCTTCCTGCAGAATCAACGAGAATCACATCAAAATGCTTATATAAATCTTTCGCTTTTTTAAAATCTTCTATTGAATAAGCAACTTCTATCGGGATATTCAAAATCTTGGCGTATGTTTTCAACTGTTCGACCGCTGCAATTCGATAGGTATCGGTCGTGATAAGAGCTACCTTTTTTTGCTGTTTTAACACACATTCTGCGGCTATTTTTGCAATGGTTGTTGTCTTGCCTACCCCGGTAGGACCTACAATATTAATGATTTTCTTTTCAAAGCGAAGGCCGCCTACAGGTAATATGGACAGCTCTTTTTTCAGCCATTCTGCGGTTTGATTTAGTAAAGCTTTCGGGTCTCTATCTTGTTCCGGCTTTTTATACCATTCGTTAAGGAGAGTTCCTAAAATTTCAGCACGTATGGAGCGTGAAACCCCCTGCTCTTTTAGTTGGTTCTCTATTGTTTGAAAGGGCAGAGGATATTCTTGTTCAGAAAGCATTTGTGCAGGCTTTATTTCTTTTATCAGCTTTTTTAATTCATTCACTTCTTTGACTAGATCTTCATCAGAACGTCCTGCTCTCTCGGCTGGTTGTATATTCCTCTCGACTTGTACAGAGGAGACAGCAGGTGCTCTTCTTACCTCATTTCTTTTTGCCGGCTTATAATCAGGCATTGGGTCAATGACTGCTACGACTTCAAGTTTCTTCTTTGTAAAGAAGCCTAGAAACCCGCCCGACTCTACTTCTTTTGAACTTAGAATAACCGCTTCATCACCTAGTTCTGCTCGAATTAGTTTCATAGCTTCGTGCATAGAGGCTGCTGTATATTTTTTTATTTTCATTCTGCATTCACCACTCCAACACTTTGAACTTCTACATTTGCTTCTAATTCGTTATAAGAAAGGACCGGCACATGCGGAAGATAGCGTTCTAATAAATGTCTCACATACATTCTGACAGCAGGGGAACAAAGAATGACAGGCACTTGACCCATTCCTTGAAGACGGTCAGCTTCGCCGGCAGCTGATTCTAAGATCTGCTGCGATACATTAGGATCCATTGACAAGAAATTTCCATGCTCGGTCTGCTGAACTCCATCAGCAACTTTCTTTTCTACACTTCCACTTAATGTGATGACATAGAGAGGTTCCCCTGGAGTTGTAAACTGCCTAGAAATCTGCCGTGATAAAGACTGTCTTACATACTCTGTAACGAGATCCATATCTTTTGTCATCTGCCCGTAATCAGCCAATGTTTCAAAAATAATCGGCAAATTACGAATCGAAATGTTTTCTTTCAATAAGTTGGTCAGCACCTTTTGTACTTCTCCAGTAGATAACGTATTAGGCGTCACTTCTTCCACTAAAGCGGGATACGTTTCTTGTAGATGTTCAACAAGCTGTTTCGTTTCTTGACGACCTAATAATTCATGGGCATGGCGTTTGATCACTTCTGTTAAATGGGTGGAAACGACAGAAGGCGGGTCCACTACTGTATAACCTGAGAGTTCCGCTTGTTCTTTCATTTCTTCACCAATCCAGAGAGCCGGCAGACCAAATGCTGGTTCGACTGTCTCAACACCCACAATTGATTCATCCTCTACACCAGGACTCATCGCCATATAGTGGTCGAGCAAAAGGTCACCTTTTGCTACTTCATTACCCTTTATTTTAATCGTGTACTCGTTTGGCTGAAGCTGAATATTATCACGAATCCGAATAACCGGAACGATCATACCGAGTTCTAGTGCCATTTGCCTTCTGATCATGACCACTCGATCAAGCAAATCCCCGCCCTGATTTGCATCCGCAAGAGGAATTAACCCGTAGCCAAATTCGAATTCAATCGGATCAATCTGCAGAAGGGAAACCACACTTTCCGGTGATTTCATATCATCTTTTTCTTCTTCCGTTTCTTCTGTTTCTTCCTCTTCAACGGAGCCCTTCTCTATCCTAGACAGTTGAAAGGCCCCAAAGGCAAGCAGTGCAGCCACCGTAAACGTTACAAATTTATCAATCGGTGTTGCTACCCCTAATAAGAAAATCGTCCCTGCTGCTACGTAAAGCATTTTCGGAAAGGCAAATAACTGTTTCGTTAAATCTTGGCTCAAGTTACCATCTGAGGCGGCACGTGTGACAATAATACCTGTTGCTGTAGAAATTAACAGGGCTGGAATTTGACTGACAAGACCGTCGCCTACTGTAAGAAGGGTATACGTCGTTGCTGCAGTTCCAAGATCCATTCCCATTTGCATCATCCCAATAACAAGACCAAAAATCATATTAATGATAACAATCACAATACCTGCAATTGCATCACCTTTTACGAATTTACTCGCACCATCCATCGCCCCGTAAAAATCAGCTTCTTTTTCAATACGCTCACGACGGCCTTTCGCTTCAGCATCAGAAATCATTCCTGCATTTAAATCAGCATCAATACTCATTTGTTTACCAGGCATCGCATCTAGGGTGAATCTCGCTCCAACCTCTGATACACGTTCAGCCCCTTTGGTAATAACCACAAACTGAATAATAATTAAGATTAAAAAGACAACAAACCCGACAAGGGCGTTTCCGCCTACCACATAGTTACCAAATGTATCGATAACATTTCCTGCTTCTGCATTACCTAAAATAGACCTCGTCGTAGAAACATTTAGTCCCAGCCGGAATAAAGTGACGAGTAATAATAAGGTCGGGAAAATCGAAAATTGCAGTGAATCATTTGTACTCATTGCAACTAAAATGATAATGAGCGCAAGAGAAATATTTATAATAATTAAAAAGTCCAGTATCCCTGGTGGTAATGGAATAATGAGCATAACGACAATTAAAATAACGCCCAGTAATACCGATAAGTCTCTTGGCCTCACAAAACTTCTCTCCTAACTTTCATACAAATTTAATTCACTTGCTTGTTTTTCAAACGGTACACATAAGCAAGCACCTCGGCTACAGCTTTAAACATATCCTCCGGCACTTGATCTCCTATGTCAGCGTTGGCATACAGTGCCCGTGCAAGCGGCTTATTTTCAACCAGCACCACGTCATGTTCACTTGCGATCCCTTTAATTTTCTGGGCTACATAATCTACACCTTTAGCAACAATAATCGGAGCATCCGCTTTTTCCTCATCATATTTCAAAGCAATCGCATAATGAGTCGGGTTTGTGATAACGACATCTGCATTAGGGACTTCCTGCATCATTCTCTGCATCGCCATTTCCATTTGCTTTTGCTTACGCTTTGATTTGATCCTCGGGTCCCCTTCCATGTTTTTGTGCTCATCTTTAATATCCTTTTTGGACATTTTAATTTGCTTTTCATGGTCATATTTCTGATAGAGATAATCTGGGATCGATAAAAACAAAAGCAAGACAGCAACAGCTACACCCATTAATGCGGTCAGCTGGGCAATGACATAAAATCCATCAGCAACCGCTTTTTGACTTAACAGAAGGACATCTTCTAAGTTAAACCACAGAATAACGAATACCACCACACCAGCAAAAGCTATTTTTAATAAGGATTTCAGCAATTCAACAATAGCTCGTACAGAAAAGATTCTTTTAAATCCTTTGATGGGATCAATTTTACTGAGCTTCATTTTAAGCGGATCAGTGGTAAATAATGGACCGACTTGAATGTAGCTCGCCGCAACCCCTGCAACCATTGCCACAAGCATAATTGGAAGTAACACAACGGCCGCTTCCATCACAATTTCTTTAAACATGGCTTCAAAACTTCTTGGAGTGACATCCATTAAGAGATACGTTTGAAATACATGTTTCATTAAATCCATCAACGTAGATCCTATGATGGCTCCGCCAAAAAACCATAAAAATAAAAAGACTAAAAGAAGAATAATAGCTGTATTAACATCTGTACTTTTAGCAACCTGCCCTTTTTTTCTGGAATCCTGCCTTTTTTTAGGTGTTGCTTTTTCAGTTTTTTCATCTGCAAAAAATTGCAGATTCATCCGAAGAAAAGCCATTATGCTCCTCCTAATAATTGCAGCAGCGTTCGCATTGCGAGCACCATTTGATCAAATAATTTTTGTACGACCATAATAAATACAGACATATAAACGATTAGAAGCGGCAAACCGACTAAAATTTTCAGCGGCATCCCCACCACGAACACGTTCATTTGCGGTACAGCTCGTGACACCATCCCAAGTGCAACATCAACTAAAAACAAAGAGCCGACAATCGGAAAAGCCATCTGAAATGCAATGATAAACATCGCATTGAAGGTTGTTGCGATATAATGGACGATGTTTTCTTGTCCAAACGGCAGAAAAACTTGATCCATTGGCACGAACTGATAGCTGTAAAAAATTCCATCTAACAATAAATGATGTCCATTTACGGCAAGCAAGAATAATAGAGCAAACGTATATAGATACCCACCTATTAATGGAGACTGCGCTCCTGTTTGAGGGTCGACCACGTTAGCAATCATAAATCCCATATTAAAATCAATAAATCCGCCTGCTACTTGTACGGCATACAATAAAATCATCGCAATCAGCCCAACGCTAAGCCCGACTAAAATTTCTTTAATCACAAGCAAGAAAAATGTAGCGTCAATTAAAACCTCAGGTGTATCTAATGTAAAGATCATAATCCAGCTAAGCATAAGAGCTAGTCCTATTTTATGAGTCGTAGGGATGGACCTGTGGCCGTAAATAGGCAGCACCGAAAAGAAGGCAAGAACTCGAACAAACACTAACAAAAAAGCCGGAAGAAGATTAACAAATTCAATCATTATCCGATAAACCGATGGAGATTGCTAAATATTTGGTAAGCAAAGTTTGTTACCTGTGAAAGCATCCACGGCCCAAAAATAACAAGTGATGCAAGGACCCCGACAATTTTCGGTATGAAAGCTAATGTCTGTTCCTGTATTTGGGTGGTTGCTTGAAAGATACTAACTAAAAGCCCTAACCCCAATGCAACGATTAAAAGCGGACCAGCTACAATCAGTACTGTCCAGACACCATTTTCCGCCATGCTTATGACAAATTCAGAACTCATTAAGAACACATCCTAACTGAAGCTAAGCAGTAGTGATTGAACAATTAAATACCAACCATCTACAAGTACAAACAGTAAAATTTTAAACGGTAGAGCAATCATAACAGGAGGAAGCATCATCATCCCCATAGACATTAATACACTCGCTACAATCATATCGATTACGAGAAAAGGAACGAATATTAAAAATCCAATTTGAAAAGCCGTTTTTAATTCACTTATCGCGAAAGCAGGAATTAAGGCTGTCAACGGAATATCATCTAATGACTCAGGACGATCCATCCCAGCATACCCCATGAACAAGGCAAGGTCTTTTTCCCTCGTATGCTTGGCCATAAATTCTTTCATCGGCACCGCTGCTTGCTCTAATGCTTCCTCTTGAGTAAGTGCTCCTTCAAGAAACGGTGTAAGTGCTTGTTCGTTCACCTCAGCAAATATTGGAGCCATAATGAAAAACGTTAAAAATAGAGCTAGTCCAATCAGGACTTGGTTTGGCGGCATGGATTGAGTGGCCAAGCCTTGTCTGACAAATGAAAGGACAATTACAATTCTTGTAAAACTGGTCATTAGAATCAAAATGCCTGGTGCAAGCGATAAGACAGTTAATACGATAAGCAGCTGAATCGTTGTTGCAACGTTTGCTGGCTCTTCTGATAAGAAATCAAGATCAAGTCCCGGGATTTGAGTAATAGCAGGCATTATAAGTTGGTCAACCATCATTTATCTCTCTCCCTAACTGCATCATGAATCTCTTTTTGAGACTTTGAAACGTCTTTTAACTGTTTACCTAATAAGGCCTTAAAAGCTTCTTGATTATCATTTGCAGCTGGTGGAGAATGAGACTCTCTATTCCACAAACGATTGACCTTACCTAATGCTTTTGTAAGAGGCTGCTCAAATTGCTCGTATTGTTGTTCTTGCATTTGAACAAACGTTTCAACCTCTTTTGGGTCATCAAGTTCTTTCAATAATTGAATAGATTCCCCTACACCTACGACAAGAAGACGATCTCCTACTTTTACTAATTGAACGGAGCGGTTGCCTCCAAGAGGAACACCGCCAATATTGTGCAGCAATTTAGTCGATCTAAATGACTGGGTTCTTTTATTAACAAACCGCAGAAGCATATAAATTAAGAAGACAACAAAGACGAGAGCTGCAATCATTTGTATGAACATTAAAAATGGATTTTGGTCTGTCAAACCAATCATTTCGTCTTGCTCGTTATTCATCTCATTGGCTTCGGTTTCTTGCACGGATCCACTATCTTGCTGGTCATGTTGCTCGATATTCTCTTCGGCCGGAAATTCAGTTGAAGGCTCTTCCTGATTAATTCCTTCACGAGATTCCTCAATGGCTTCTTGAACCGACCGATTTTGACTTTCTGCCTCTGCCTCTCCTGCCGTAAATGCAACTAAAGAAGCTGCTAGGAGAGAAGCTAACACCTTCTTGCACATACTAGGTGACACCTCATTTACTTTCCTAATCCAATTATCCAAGTGTTTTCTTTATTGCCTCTAGCACGCGGTCCGCTTGGAAAGGCTTAACAATAAAATCCTTGGCCCCCGCTTGGATCGCATCAATGACCATTGCTTGTTGACCCATCGCAGAACACATAATAACTTTTGCATTAGGATCAATTTTTTTGATTTCCTTCAATGATGTAATCCCATCCATTTCAGGCATCGTAATGTCCATCGTAACAAGATCAGGTGATAGCTCTTCATACTTCTGAACAGCTTGAGCACCGTCATTCGCTTCCCCCACTACATCAAATCCATTTTTGGTAAGAATATCTTTAATCATCATGCGCATAAACGCTGCATCATCAACGATTAATACTTTGTGTGCCATTACGGTCTCCTCATTTCCAACAATTATTTTAAATTACGAATACGATCTTCCTGGCTGACAATGTCTGTCACCCGAACACCAAAACTCTCTTCAATTACAACGACTTCGCCTTTAGCGATAAGCTTTTGATTCACTAAAATATCAACCGGTTCGCCAGCAAGTTTATCTAACTCAATAATGGATCCTTGGCCTAGCTCTAAAATCTCTTTGATTGAGCGCTTTGTCCGACCTAATTCAACGGTTACTTGAAGAGGAATATCTAACAGCATACTCAAGTTTTTAGATTCATGGTTTGATAGAGGTTGAGCTTCAAAATGAGAGAAAGCTGCAGGCTGCACATCTACTTCCCTGCCTCCGTGCATGCCAGAGCCAATATGCTGTTGTTCTCTCGTTCTTTCATGGATTGGTTGTTCAAAAGATTGATCCACCTGATGAGATCGATCATTTTGCGGCATCTCGCTTCGGCGTGAATGAACCTCAGACTTTTCGGCAGATGGCTCATTAGCAGGCATTTCTGGAATAACCTCTTCACCTAGAAAATCTCCATCTATTGGAGCTGGATTCATTAAATCATCTACTAAACGTTTGGCAAATGTAACCGTAACAAGCTGCATAATATTTGAATCAATTAACTCTCCGATCTTTAAACGGAATGAAATTTTTACTAAAATTTGATCTTCAGGCACATTCGATGTTCCTACATTATGTTTTAAATCCATTAAATCAATGCCTGGCGGAGAAATATCTACGCGTTTATTAAATACAGTCGACATTGAAGTCGAAGCGGAGCCCATCATTTGGTTCATTGCTTCTTGTACTGCACTCACATGCATGTCTGAAAGATCACTAGCAGGATTTGTGCCGTCTCCTCCAAGCATTAAATCAGCAATGATGGCCGCATCGCCTGTTTTTATGACAAGCAGGTTCATTCCTTCAAAACCTTCAGTATACTCAACATGAACCGCTACATGAGGCTGTGGAAACTCGGCCGGCAGTTCTTTGCTTTCTACTAAAGAAAGAGTAGGTGTCGTAATTTCAACCTTTTGGTTTAATAGTGTTGATAACGCTGTAGCAGCACTGCCAAAAGAAATATTTCCGATCTCTCCTAAGGCATCTTGTTCAATATCCGATAAATAATCATTTACATTTAACGAAGTGGATGATGATGGTGATGTTTCAATTTCTTCTTTCATTTCTTCTTCTTTTGTTTCATCATCATTACCGATACCTTTTAGCAGTTCGTTTATTTCGTCTTGGGACAGCATGTCGTCATTCATCATCTTCTGCCTCCTCAATTACATCCGTCACTTGAACGGCCATTTTATTTTTCATTTTCCCTGGCTGAGCATAGAATTTTTTCTCACCTTCAACGGTTACAAGAAGAGGCTCATTGATTAATTGATCTAACTCAATGACGTCTCCTTCACCTAATTGCAGAAATTCATTTATCGTTATTTCCGAGCGTCCAAGCTCTGATTGAATAAGTAATGGCGCCTTTTTAATTTTTGCTTCAATCGCTTCTTTTTCACCTGGCTGATGCTGTTTTTTCTTCTCTTGCATCCAATAGTGAACAGAAAGCTTAGGGAGCACTTCCTCAAGAACAACATGCGGCAAACAAATATTAATCATGCCTGATGTTTCTGAAATGGTTGTTGATAAGGAGATGACAACAACCGTTTCATTTGGTGAAACCATTTGAAGGAATTGAGGGTTAACCTCGATCTCCTCCATCACAGGATCCATTTCAACTACGCTGCTCCATGCTTCCTCGAAGCTGTCTAATGTACGTTGAAACAGTTGTGACATGATCCTCGTTTCTATTTCAGTTAAATTTTCTATTTTGTTAATACTGATGCCCTTCCCGCCTAATAACCGGTCCAGCATGGCATATGCTACATTAGGATTCACTTCCATTAATAAACGTCCTTCTAACGGATACGGTTCAAATACATTTAAGATGGTCATTTTTGGGATCGAACGGATAAATTCTTCATATGGCAGCTGATCAACGGATGCCACGGATATTTGAACAAACGTCCTAAGTTGAGCCGAAAAATAAGTGGTTAACAATCTTGCAAAATTTTCATGGATACGAGTTAAACTACGAACTTGATCTTTAGAAAAGCGCAGGGCTCGTTTGAAATCGTACACTTTAACTTTCTTTTCCGTCTCTTCTTTTTTGAGTTCATCAGCATCCATTTCTCCAGTAGAAAGTGCCGATAACAGAGCATCAATCTCACCTTGCGATAAAATGTCAGCCAAGAGCCTCACCTCTCCATTCCTTAAAACAGCTATCTAACGTTTCTTTATAAATCTTTCATCCCGCAAATCTATCGACCTTTATAATAGATTGGTGGGAGTTGATTATTGAATGACCCAGCTTGTGGTATACACTTGAACAACCGAGCCCTCTTGTAATAATTGATTAATTTGTTCCTTTATTTCTGCTTCGAGTTCTTCGATCCCAGCAGAGCCGGCAAGATCCGGAGATTTTTTACCAGATAACGTTCTAAGAATAATGTTTTCCACTTGAAAATCACGCTTCTGAATTTCTTGCAACGCTTTTTTGCTATCTACGTGAATATGGAACTGAGTACGTACAAAATCATTTGATAATAAGTTTGTCGTAATTTCTTCAGTTACATAGGACTGGGCAATAATTTCATCAATCGTAGGCTCAGCATTGGCTTCAGGCTGATTTGTAAAATGATTAAACAAGACCAGCGTGATTACACCAATTAAAGTTAAGGCAATTAAAATGATAAGCATGATATTAATGAGCTTATTTTTAAACAATCATGAGCCCTCCAAACCTTTATAAATCGATATAAGACCAATTTCTTTGTACCTTTGATTAATTAATGAGTAGACTTCTTTGATATCATTTTTAACTACAATTTTTTTCCCGCTGACAAGCGTAATTGTTGTATCTGGAAATGCTTCTATTTGTTCTATTAACAAGACATTCAGCATGAACGGCTGCCCATTTAATCGAATTAATTCAATCATTTTATGGATGGGCTGGGGTAAAAGTATTTTAACTCATAGGGATACGAACATTAGTGATGCGGCTTTAGGTATACCGCTCCTGAAACAAACTTCGCTTTCCGTAGTAGATCCCTATAATGTGTTGATTTCCGCTGCAGGCACTCGCTTTCCGCGGGCGGTCCGGAAGCCTCCTCATCGCTTCACTCTTGTGGGGTCTTCCATGGCCACGCACATCCCGCAGGAGTCGGTGCCTTCCGCTCCAATCAACTGAGCGAGTAAGTTGGTAAGTGGTCCCTCTCATTGGAAATAGCTTCTCATTAACTTTTTTAATCCCCAAAGGAAATCCACATATATACCTTCCGCTTGAATAGCGATTCGTTCGTATTCTGAGTCAAACACTCTAATTAATCCCCAGCCTCAAACCTCCTTTACCTAGTGGATCATCTAAGTGATCCCGCTATAAAATTAACGTTTTAGATTTACTAATTCCTGTAGAATCTCATCAGATGTCGTAATAATACGTGTATTTGCCTGGAACCCACGTTGTGCGACGATCATCTCTGTGAATTCTTCAGATAAATCTACGTTAGACATTTCAAGAGTGCCGGCTACTAGGGTGCCTGTTCCGCCGTTACCTGGTGTTTGAGCTCCAGGGACCCCTGAGTTAGTAGATTGTAAGTAGAGATTTTCTCCCGCCTTTGTAAGACCTTCTGGGTTAGCGAAGTTAGCTAATTGTATTGTTCCACCTGGAGTCAGTACACCTTGCTCATTAATATAATTAATGCTTCCGTCAGCACCAATACTAAAGCTTTGAGCAGAAGAAGGAATATTCATATTACCGGTACCTACTAATCTAAGCCCATCGCTATTGACAATATCCCCGGAAGAATCTAAATAGAAATTCCCCGCTCTAGTGAAATAGGTTATTGCACCATCTGTTACTTGAAAGAAACCATCCCCAGATATCCCCAAATCTAATGCTCTATTCGTATTCTGCAAGCTTCCTTGCGTATGGATCGTATCAATACTAGCTAACTGCGAGCCAAGACCTACCTGCCTAGCATTTACTCCTCCTCTTGCACCAGCTTGGGGCCCTGTAGCTCCTGCAATCTGCTGGCTCACCATATCTTTAAATGTTGCGCGGCCTTTTTTGAAACCGAACGTATTCACATTTGAAATATTATTTCCAATTACATCTAATTTTGTTTGGAAGTTTCTCATTCCTGAAATACCTGAGTACATTGAACGTAACATGTCAGTCACTCCTTTTAGTGTATGCTGCATCAGTCAGTCAGCAGCGACAGCCTCCCATAAGGGTCCAGCCTTTTTCAATCAATTACAATCGTTCCGTTTATGTTCGTAAAAATTTGTGATTTTGCTTCTTGGCGGTCCATGACCGTTATGACAGTGTTATTTTTCGCACTGACAACCAAGGTTGCATCATCCGTTATTACTAGAGAATCGGTTACGCCTTTTTGTTTTGCTTCAGCTACTTTTCGATTAATTGTCTCCCATTGCGCTGAATTAATTTCTATCCCGCGTTTATCCATCCGTTCGTTGGCATGCTTGCTTATTTTAAGTGGAGCTGGCTTAACAATCTGCTGCTGTAAGACATCTTTAAAAGATGTTTTAGCTGCTGCATTTTTGGGTATTTCTTTTTTTGAATAAGGTTTCGGCAGAGCATGTACCGATTGGATAGGAAACCCATTATTCATGGTCATACCCCCTTTTATTCTGCTGTGTTCTCATCACTCGAATCTCCACTTGGCGGATTGGCCGGTTGATTTCCTTTTACTGCACTAACCTGAGTAAGCTGTTCGTGATGAATCCAGCGATTATTATCTAGTAAAATTCGGATTGTTCCATCAAAATCTACTTTTACGGATTGAACTTTATTGTCGTTATATTGAAGTTCCGTCCGGTACTCATCCACATCGACTTCTTGCACCCACTTCACTTCTTTGCCAATCAGTTCACTAAATTGAACAAGGCTTTGACTTGTTTGAACATCCACAAATTTTTGGATGGTGTTATTCATATTGGTCATTTGTTCTAGTGAAGAAAACTGTGCCATTTGCGCAATAAACTCTCGGTCGTCCATCGGGTTTGAAGGATCTTGGTTTTGAAGCTGGGTAATTAATAATTTCAGAAAATCATCTTTCCCTAGCATATTTTGACCCGTATTGGAGGTCGGCTTCGGTTGATTTTGCAAAAAGTAACTTTCATTAATGGTCGGCATCCTATTCACCTACACTTCTTCGTTAAATGTTAATTCATCTAAAAAGGCGCGGAAGGTATCATCCTCTTCTGCTTGTTGAGTCTCTTTTTGCTGTTCACTGTCATCATGAGGTCTTTCTTTATTAGATGATTGATCATCTTTAATGGATGATTGGTTTTGAGAGAATACTTCCACACGTTCTACGTTAATCTGCTGGCTGTTAAAAGCTTGCCTCAAATGGTGAAGCTGTGATTCCACTAGTTCCTTTGCAGCGCTTGAACTAGTAAGCAGTCTTGCTACTAACACACCTTCTACTTGAGTTAATTGAACATCTAACCTTCCTAAATGAGCTGGAAACAGCCTAATAGAGAACGTGTTCATACCTGCTTCATTAGTGCGGAAATGACCTCTTTGTATCATTTGTTCAAACTGTCTTAATAGCTGCTGCTGCTGCACCTCTTTAGGCTGCTGATCCCCTAGATGAATAACCGCTTGTTCGGTTCTGCTCATCAAAGGATTAAACATCACGCCGTTATGCAGCGGTAATATAGTTGAAGGGGGCTGTTGATCAGCAGTTGTTCGAGCAAATGTTTGAGTTACATCCGGTTTCTCAGTAAACAACCTATTAATCGCAGCTTTAATCACTTCATCTGCAGGAGCTTGAGCTTTTTGCTGTGAGAGCGCTCGTTCCATACCTTCTAAAAACCGTTCAATCCTAGAGATATTCGGTTCTTTTTGAGTATCAGCCAATATCTGTGGAAACATCTTGTCCAATGGAATCATGTCTGGTACTTTAGCGGTCCCTTGTGTTTCTAAAAACTGACTTAAAAGCACTCCGATAACTGCCAGTTGTTCTTCCGGCCATTCCTTCACCATTCGCTCTACAGCACCTGAAGAAATCGTCAACCCTTCCCCGTCATTCAGATTATTAATCCAAGCCATAATCTCATCTTTCCATTCAACAGGAAGGATAGAAATCAGTTTCTCCACTGAGTCATTCTCTAACAAGTCTTCTATCTCTTCCTCAATCCTAACTCCAGCTAACGACTGTAACCATTCGCTCAGAGATATTTCATCTTGTTCCTCTTGAGGTATTAGCACGTCCTCGCTAATAAGCTCTGCCGATAACTGTTGGCTCAAAATATTCGAAAAAGGGTCACCTGACGTTAAATTTCCATTCCCTTGTTTAGGAACAGTAGCTGTATTACCTATCGTTACTGGTGCAAAAAAGTTCATCATCGCGTTCGCATTCATTCTTTCACCTCCTTTCACATTCCTAACTCCAATTATTGACTCGTTAAACGGCTCATTAAATCAGCTGCGGCAGCTGAGTCCATCTTTGAAAGAATCGCTGCTCTTGAATCCGTTTTTAGTTGGGAGAGGTGAAGGAGCGCTTCTTCCGTTTGAAGCTCAGAAATAATTGCGGCTGCATTTTTAGCAGACATCGCTTCGTACGTTTTAGCGATTTCACTAAGTTCTTGTGTTGCGTTATTATTTAATTCCTGTTCAACTAGCAGCCTTTGTTCCATTTCTATGACTTCATTTTCAAGCTCTGTAATTTTTGAATCCCTTTCAGCAATCTGCTGCTGCAATAAGGCAATCTCATTTTGTTCCGCTGTAGTATCTATGTCCTGCTCTTCTGTCTCTGATTCGATAATGTCCTCCTCATCATCTTCTATTAGGCTTGACACATAAGGGATTGATGACGCTGCTTGCTTAGCCGTACCTAACACGTCAAAGCCAATCATATTAAGAATGACACTAAAGAAGATCACCCCAAAAATAACCGGAATAAGAATAACGAGAACAAACATTTGAAGCTTGCTATGCGTTTTTTCCTTTTTACTCATCCTATCCACCTAATTCCAACGCTTTTGAAATAGTTGAATCGCAATGTCATCCATTTGAGCATTTTCAAGACGACGTTGTTCTTCTTTGAATTGTTCCTGTTTTACTTGTTTCATTTTTTCATATTTTTTAAATTCAATAGAATGTCTAACCATATCCTGCTGTTTACGATTCATCCGCTCACGGGCTAATTGGGTAGTGTGTTGAGTCTCATTGATTGCATGCTGCAGACGTAATAACTGAGATTGACTACTTTGGAGTTCATATATAGAAACTCCCTTCGTAACCTTTTCTCTTCCTGCTTGTTCAAGATCCTCTTTCTTTTTAAGCAGGTCATACAGCTCTGTTGCTACTTGTTCAAATTGATTCATCGCTTCTGTGTATTGATTCTTACTGTTTTTTTGTTCTTGTTCTTTCACGTTCATTACTTTCTGTAGTGCAAAATCAAACGACATCCTCTACACCTCACCCAAATTGTTTCATTAGAAGGCTGGCAGACTCTTCAAATGACATCCGCTCATCAGTAGCTTGAGTTAAAAATTCAATAATCGCTGGATAAGCTTGGATCGCTTCATCAATCTCTTTTGAAGAGCCTCGCTTATAAGCGCCTATATTAATTAAATCTTCGGCTTCTTCATATGTAGCGATTAATTTACGCACACGTTCTGCAGCCTGTTTATGAATTGGATTAACAAGATCTGACATCACCCGGCTGACACTTTTTAACACATTTATCGCAGGAAACTGTCCTTTATTGGCTAACTTCCGATCTAAGACTAAGTGACCGTCAAGAATACCTCGCACCGCATCAGCTATCGGCTCATTCATATCATCACCGTCTACTAATACAGTATAAAACGCGGTAATACTTCCTTTTGCATCTGTCCCAGACCGCTCTAACAGCTTAGGGAGCATAGCAAAAACAGAAGGAGTATATCCTTTCGTCGTTGGTGGTTCTCCGGTCGCTAACCCGACTTCACGCTGCGCCATCGCAAAACGGGTGACCGAATCCATCATCAAATTGACATCAAGACCTTGATTTCTAAAATACTCGGCAATTGCTGTAGCCGTCATAGCTCCTTTAATTCTCATTAAAGCTGGCTGATCTGAGGTAGCTACAACTAAGATTGTGCGGCTAAGCCCTTCCGCGCCCAGATCCCGCTCAATAAAATCTTTCACTTCCCGACCACGTTCACCAATCAAAGCAATCACATTTAAATCCGCTGAAGAGTTTTTGGCAAGCATTGCAAGCAATGTACTTTTACCAACCCCGCTGCCGGCAAAAATACCGATTCGCTGACCTTTTCCTACTGTAAACAAGCTGTCTATTGCTCTAACTCCCAGACTCATTGCATTCTCAATACGCGGTCTCTTTAATGGATTTGGCGGCTCATTATCTGTTGGAAAAGATGTTAATCCTTTAGGCAGCTTTTGCTGATCAAGCAGTTCTCCGCACCCATCAACCACCTTGCCAATTAAGCCGCTTCCCACCTTAATCTCAAGGGGACTTCCTGTTGCTTCTACTAAACTGCCGGGAGCAATTTCTTGAATTCCGTTTAAGGGCATTAACAGAACATATTCGTCCCTAAACCCAACTACTTCTGCTCTGACTCTCGTTTGGTTCTGTTTGCCGACTAGTATGTAGCACAGCTCTCCTACGGATGCGACAGGACCGATTGATTCAATCATCAATCCTACTACTCTAGATACTTTTCCATACCATTTATACGGTTGAAGTGAGGGAACTGAAGAGATTAATGATTGAGCTTTCATCACTTAAGCCTCCTCGAGTCGATCATGAAGCTGTTTTTTTAACTGAGTAAGCTGGTGATCAATTGTTGCATCCATTCGGCCGTATTTCGTTTCAATCACACAGCCGTTCTCAGCTAAAGCGGGGTCTGCATAAATGTAGAGCTCCTCGCTATGTGTAAGAAATAGATGTAACTCTTCTTTTTGCTGCCTCGTTCGTTCAAACCAATCAGGGTGGACATAAATTTTCACATCTTCATGTTCTTGAACCTCTTTGATGACCTGCTTTACAAGTTGATCCCACACTTCAGGAAACTCATCTAGTCCACGGCCGATCACTCTTCTGGAAAGCTCCACAGCTAAATTGACAATCACTGACTCTGCCTCTTCTACAACTTTATGAAATTCATCTTTTGCGCTCATAATAATGCTGTTTGCTTCTTCAATACTTTCTTTGTATTCATTAAATCCATCTTCTCGCCCTTTGAGGAGACCTGCCTGGTAGCCTTCCTCCTTCATCTGCTCATACATATATTCTTGCTCTTTTATCGCTTCACTTTTGTCGAACTCAATTTGCTCATACATTTCTTTAATATGAAGCTCTGCGTGTTCTATCATTTGCTTAACCTTTTGGTCAGCTTCATCTAATTTTTGTTTTACAACCTCATCTGCATCCATACTATTAATAGTACTAGCAGTTCTAAAGCTCTCTACATGCGTGTCTTCTTCTGCATGAATGAAAGGTTGGAAACTTTCATCTTCAGATAGCTTTCGGATTACAATTTGCTTAGCCTGCTTAAAGCTGGACTTAGAATGGACTGACTTAATAACTTTAGACAATCACATCATCCCCTCCGCCACGGGCAATAACGATTTCTCCTGCCTCTTCTAAGCGGCGGATGACAGCGACAATTCTTGTTTGAGCTTCTTCAACATCTCTCAATCGAACCGGCCCCATAAACTCCATTTCATCTTTAAAGGCCTCAGCCATACGTTGAGACATGTTGCTGAATACCACTTCTTTCACTTCATCACTAGCCACTTTAAGCGATAATTGTAAATCTTCATTCTCAACATCACGAATTACGCGCTGGATGGAGCGGTTATCAAGTGTGACAATATCTTCAAAGACAAACATTCTCTTTTTAATCTCTTCAGCAAGTTCTGGGTCTTGTATTTCAAGCGCATCAAGTATTGTGCGTTCAGTTGAACGGTCAACACTGTTAAGCACGTCAACGACCGCTTCAATCCCGCCTGCTTCTGTGTAGTCTTGTGTCATTGTAGAAGACAGCTTTTGTTCTAAGATGGATTCCACTTCATTTATAATTTCTGGGGAAGTGCTGTCCATTAATGCGATCCTTTTTGCAACATCTGCTTGAACTTCCTGTGGCAGTTCAGAAAGAATCGTTCCCGCTTGAGTTGAATCTAAATAACTTAAAATTAATGCAATGGTTTGCGGGTGTTCATTTTGAATAAAGTTTAAGATTTGTGAAGGATCTGATTTTCTTGCAAAATCAAAAGGTCTCACTTGAAGAGTAGACGTCAGGCGATTAATAATATCCATCGCATTCGCTTCCCCTAGTGCTTTCTCAAGAATGCTTTTGGCATATCCAATACCGCCTTGAGCAATATAGTCTTGAGCCAAAACAAGAGAATGAAACTGCTCAAGTATATCTTCTTTCATTTCACTATCTACTTTTCTAACATTCGCAATCTCAAGGGTAAGCTGTTCAATTTCTTCCTCCGATAAATGCTTATACACTTGCGCAGATACATCTGGCCCAAGTGAGATTAGGAGAATTGCTGCTTTTTGCTTCCCTGTTAATCCTTTTTTTGCTGACTGTGCCAAAGCTCTCCCTCCTAATCTTCAGATAACCATGTACGAAGAAGTTTTGAAAATTCTTCAGGCTTTTCTTTCGCCATACGTTCTAATTGCTTGCGTTTTGTTGCAGATTCACCGGTGTCTTCATCTGGAAGATCAGGTACAACTGCTGCTTGCTGCTGAATAACGAGTTCTTCTTCCTCTTCTTGCTTTCTTTTTCTCATTAATAAGACGATAAGCAAAATGATAATAACAACTAAGACCCCTGCAACCACATACATCCAAACAGGTATAACCGTTGATGGAGCTTGAGTTGTATCCGGCTTCCCTTCAAATGGCTGCGAGGAAACATAAATTTTTTCATTAATACCAGCTTCTGTTAACTCATCCGCATAAACACCTGAGATACTTGTGCGTACGATCGTCCCTAAAATTTGCTGTATATCATCTAATCGTTCCTGAGGAAGAACATCCATTCCTTCTGGCGGCTCTACCATGACTTGAATACCAAGATCACGAATTTTATAAGGGCTTTCTACTATGTCACGGTTAATACGGTTGACTTCATTATTAATTCGATCTTCCGTACGCTCATATTCCGTTTCCCCTTGCCCTACAGCACCAGGGAAGTTTGGAATACCCTCACCAGTTCCTTCAACCCCGCCGGCTGGCGTTCCCTCTCCTGTATACGTCTCGGTAACTCGTTCAATGCTCACAGCAATGCCTTCAATATTTTCAGGATCAACTGGTTCTACTAAAGATTCTTGACGATTCTCCTGAGTGAAATCAATATCAGTTGTAACTGACACCAGCACCTTATCCTGACCTACGACGGTTCCTAGCATCCGCTGTAAGTTTAGGGTTAAGTCTCTCTCAATTTCACGTTGAATCGTACGTTGTTGTTCAAAAGCAGATAATGTCGTTGACTGACTTCCATCATTATCATAAAAATAATCCTCAAACATTTGGTTCATTATGACGATATTCTCTATAGGGAGGTTTGGAACACTTTTAGATACTAGATGATAAAGTGCTTTAACCTGATTTTGATCCAATTGGTAGCCAGGGGCTAAATCCACTACGATGGAAGCTGTAGCTGCCTCTTGAGTCGTGTTAAGCCAAACACTCTCCTCAGGCAGGGTAATCATGACATTGGCATGATTGACGCCGTTAATATTACGGATTAAGTCTTGAAGTTCCGTTTGCATGAGACCTCGCTCCATCACGGAAAATTCATTATCTGTCATACCAAAACCCATTTGATCTTGAAAAAAGCTGTAGTCAATGCTGCCGCTTCTAGGTATCCCCTCAGCTGCAAGATCTACTTTTAAACTATCGACCATCGCTTCTGGTACTAGGATCGTTGTACCGTTATCTGATATTTCAGCTGGTATCCCTCTTGCGTCTAACGTTTCTTTAATCTTCCCTGTTTCTTGTAGGGTTAAATTGCTATAAAGAGGGACGTTATTCGATCTGTTTCCAAGCAATAACAATAGAATCAATAAAAGAGCGACGGCAATGAAAGCACCTGCATAGATGCTTTTTTGCTTTTTTGTACGCCCGCTCCAGAATTCTGTCACTTTCTGTTTATATAGTACAAATTTCTCGTTCATGCGCCCTCCCACAACCTACAAAGCAAATGACTATGCAAATTTGTAAACTTGCTTAAACTTGCATTCGCATTATTTCTTGATAAGATTCAATCACTTTATTTCTGATTTCTACTGTAGCCTGCAGCGCTACACTTGCCTTTTGGCCGGTAATCATAACATCATGAAGATTATCAATCTCCCCACGAGCCAATTGTTCTGTTTTCATAGCAGAAACATTTTGAAGTTCGTTCACTTCTTGAACCGCTTCTGTTAATGCCGCTTTAAACGTCTCCCCTGCCTCGGCTGGAGTTTTCAACGGCTGGTTCTGTACTCCTAGCTGATTATGTAACATAAATGGTGATGAAATACGATTTAACTCCATCTAGTTATCCCCCTACCTTCCTATCTCTAAGGCTTTCATTAACATATTCTTTGTCGCATTTAGTGACGTCACATTTGCTTCATAAGACCTAGTAGCTGTCATTAAATCAACCATTTCTCTCAGCGGGTCTACATTAGGCATTTCAACGTATCCATCTTCATTAGCATCAGGATGAGTTGGATCATAGAGAAGTTTGAAAGGGTTTTGGTCCTCAACAATTGCCGAAGCTTTTACTCCAGTTCCGGCTTCTGATTTCTGTTTCATCGCATTTCCTAAGAAAGCAGAAAAAGGCTGCTTTTGATTCGGTTCAACGACAACCATCTTTCTTCGATATGGTGTCCACTCACCATCTACCATTCGTGCACGCGTCGTCTCTGCGTTCGCCATATTAGAAGAAATTACATCCATCCTAAGACGCTGTGTGGTAAGTGCTGAGGCACTTGCATTAAATCCACTAAAGAGTGTCATCTGTTAATTTCCCCCTCTGATCACAGTCTGCAAACTTTGAAATCTTCCGTTCATCCGATCAATTAATGCATTGTAATAGATTTGATTTTTAGCTAATTCAGACATTTCATGATCTATATCAACGTTATTTCCATTGTGATTGTAAGTTGTATGAGGATTAGTATATACCTTAGTCCCTGTATTTGTAGTACTAAAGTCTATATGTTTCGCATTTGTTTTATTTGCTTCTAGGTTTGTGCCCATAGCTTCATTTAATGTATGTTTAAAGCTTACCTTTTTAGCTTGATAATTGGGCGTCCCTGCATTTGCGATATTGTCAGAGATCGCTCGCTGCCTTAGCTGCGAACCATCTAACCCTCTTTCTAATACTCTAAAAGTCGAGTTAGAAAATAACTCCATACGTGCCACACCTTTCGACAATTCATTCATATTTCCGCCAAATTCCGGCATTTATAAACAAAATAATACATATTTTCACATCATAACCACTACGAAAATTGTAATCAATATGACCCGAAATGTCTAATGAAGTTTTTAAGAAAAGTGCATTCGATAAAAAAGCACCACCTATTTACACCTACTTTAGACTTAAGTATCTACCTCTGGGTTATATTATTAATATATTAATACTTTTTTTAGCCTAATTTATTTACAAAATAATTACATATCCATGATCACTTTATCTCATAGGACTATTTTCGCACATAAAAAAAGGGCCACAATGTGACCCTTCTATGAATAAATGATTTATTTAGTTTTAATTTTCTCTAGTTCGAGCAGGAACTTGTCGTTTAGTACTTTAATATATGTCCCCTTCATCCCAAGTGAACGTGATTCAATAACGCCTGCACTTTCTAGTTTGCGAAGAGCATTTACAATTACAGAGCGTGTAATACCTACACGGTCAGCAATCTTACTTGCTACAAGCAGCCCTTCTTTTCCGTCAAGCTCTTCAAAAATATGCTCAACCGCCTCAAGTTCACTGTAAGATAATGAACTGATGGCCATTTGTACAACCGCTTTACTACGTGCTTCTTCTTCAATTTCTTGTGTCTTTTCATGAAGAATCTCCATACCTACTACTGTTGCCCCGTACTCTGCTAAGATGAGGTCATCATCATTAAATGAATCATTTAAGCGAGCTAGTACCAGAGTTCCTAGACGCTGACCTCCTCCAAGGATAGGTACGATTGTCGTTAAACCGTGTTGGAATAAGTCTTTATTTTCAACAGGGAAGGCTGTGTACTCACTTTCAATATCTAAGTTCGGTGACGTTTCTTCTACTTTAAATAATCCCCCTGTATACTCTTCTGGGAATTGACGGTCTTCTAACATCTTTTTCATACGCTCGTTTTCAATTTCCTGTTTAATAGCAAAGCCTAGTAATTTACCACGGCGGCTAACGACAAAGACATTGGCGCTGATTGCATCACGGAGCGTTTCAGCCATGTCTTTAAAGTTAACATGCTGCCCTCCTGATTTTTGTAACATTTCATTAATTTGTCTTGTTCTTGATAATAAATTCATTAAAAATCTCCTCCTAGATTCACTATAAAATATATTGGCTTAAGTCGCGATTTTTCGCAATGGTTGCTAACTTTTCTTCTACATACTCTGGTGTAATAACAATCTCTTCTAATGTAATATCTGCGGCTTCAAACGAAAGGTCTTCTAATAATTTTTCAAGCATCGTGTGTAAGCGTCTTGCCCCTATATTCTCCGTGTCTTGATTTACCTCCGTTGCAATTGTCGCAATCTTACGAACAGCATCGTCAGTAAATGTAACTTTTATACCTTCCGTTTGCAAAAGAGCTGAATATTGTTTTAACAATGCATTATCAGGCTCTACTAAAATGCGAACAAAATCATCGACTGTCAAGTTTTTCAACTCAACACGAATCGGAAAACGACCTTGAAGTTCAGGGATTAAATCAGATGGTTTGGCAATATGAAATGCACCTGCACCAATAAATAAAATGTGATCTGTTTTCACCGCACCGTACTTCGTAACAATTGTCGATCCTTCAACGATAGGCAGAATATCTCTTTGGACGCCTTCTCTTGAAACATCAGCCGATTGTCCAGAAGATTTACCGGCAACTTTATCAATTTCATCGATAAAAATAATTCCCAGCTGCTCAGCCCTCTCAACAGCGAGCTGTGTAACTTCATCCATATCAATCAGCTTTTGAGCTTCCTCTTCCGCTAGAACATTTCTTGCTTCAGATACAGGCATTTTACGTTTCTTGCGCTTTTTAGGGATCATACTGCCAAGCATATCTTGCATATTCATCCCCATTTGTTCCATACCTGCACCTTGGAACATATCCATGAACTGTTGTGTCTGTTCTTCTACTTCAATGGTAACGATACGGTCTTCAAGCTCGCCTAAAGCTAATTGATGGGCCATTCTCCTTCTTTGTTCTTTCATACCCTCTTCTTCACCGTTTGAATCATCCGGCTGCTGTTGACCAGGTTGATTAAAAAGCATTTCAAAAGGATTTTTGTATGTGGATTGTTTTTTGTTAGAAGGCACCAAAAGTTCAACAAGACGTTCATTTGCATGTCTTAGAGCCTCTTCTTTGACGCCTTCCATCTTTTCTTCTTTCAAGATCCGAACGCTTGATTCTACTAAATCTCTAACCATCGATTCAACGTCACGTCCAACATAGCCTACTTCTGTAAACTTTGTCGCCTCAACTTTTATAAACGGGGCACCTACAAGCTTCGCTAAACGCCTCGCGATTTCTGTTTTACCGACACCCGTTGGACCAATCATCAGGATATTTTTTGGAGTAACTTCTTCTTTAAGCTTATCTTCTAACAAACTTCTGCGATAGCGGTTTCTTAGAGCAATAGCTACTGATTTTTTAGCTCCTTCTTGACCAACGATATATTGATTTAAGCGTTCAACAATTTGTTTAGGCGTTAGATTAGTTTTCACGCGATCACACTCCAGTTATCGTTTTATCCAGCCTCTTCTATTGAAGTTCCTCTATTGAGTTTCTTCTATTGAAGTTCCTCTACAACGAGATTTAAATTCGTATACACACAAATTTCTCCAGCTGTCTCAAGGGCAGCTGTTGCAATCTCTTTAGCCGACAGATCAGGGGCATGTTTTTTTAGCGCACGTCCTGCTGATAATGCATAATTCCCGCCAGAACCAATAGCAAGAATCCCATCATCTGGTTCAATCACTTCACCAGTACCTGATATTAAGAGAATGTGTTCACGGTTCATAACAATGAGCATCGCTTCAAGCTGTCTAAGCACCTTATCACTTCGCCATTCTTTAGCAAGCTCTACAGCAGCTCTTTTCAAGTTGCCGTTGAATTCTTCAAGTCTACTCTCGAATTTCTCAAACAGTGTAAAAGCATCTGCTACTGACCCAGCAAAACCAGCCAACACTTTCCCCTGATAGATTCTACGTACTTTCTTGGCAGTATGTTTCATTACAACAGCATTTCCTAACGTTACCTGGCCGTCTCCAGCCATCGCGCATCGCCCATTATGCTGCACTGCAAATATCGTTGTCGCGTGGAAAGTCATTTTCTCATTCATTATAAAGACCTCCTAGATAGCTGATATCCCTCTATTTCACGCACGAGGATGATGATTTTTATACACTTCCCGAAGCCGGTCTTTTGTTACATGAGTGTACACTTGAGTCGTAGAAAGATGTTCATGACCTAGTAATTCTTGAACCACTCTAAGGTCCGCTCCATTATTTAGAAGATGAGTTGCAAATGAGTGCCTCAAATCATGAGGTCGGATATGCTTTTGCATTGATGCCTCTTCCACTCTTTTAGCTAACATCCTCCGTATACTTCGGTCAGTTAACGGTCCTCCGCGATAATTCAGAAAAAGACGTTTAGTCTCACTATTACCTTTTTTAAGTAAGTTTACTCTGGCATCCTCAATATATTCATGTAATGCATCGCATGCAAACGAACCAATCGGTACATAGCGCTCTTTATTGCCTTTACCTTTGACAAAGGCAGTGCCAATCCTAAGATCTATATCCGCTACATCTAATTGACTGCATTCACCTACGCGCATTCCGGTTGCATATAAAAGTTCGAGGATTGCTCGGTCTCTTTTATCAAGAGGTGTATTTCCTTCAAACGCTTTAAATAACTCATCCATTTCTTCTTCATACAAAAAGCTTGGAAGTTTTGAAGCCTGTTTTGGAAGATGAGTTTCTGCAAAGACATTGCGGGTAAGGTCTTCTTCTCTCATAAGAAAGTGAAATAAACTGCGCATAGAAGAGATCTTTCTTGCCACTGAATTTCTAGCATACGCTTTATCATAAAGAAACGTCAGATATGAGCGCACAAAAAGATAAGTCACATCAGAAAAAGCAGCACAGTTATGCTCTTTCATGAAGTGACAAAAATCCTCTATATCACTAAGATAGCTTTTAACAGTATGTAGGGAATAATTCTTTTCAACTTGCATGTAGCGTACGAACATTTGTATAGAATCGTTTGTTTTCGTATTGTTGGTAATCGAGTCCTTTATCGTTGAATCCTTCATCATCGAATCTTCATTTGATTGATCCATCCGAATCACCTCACAGAGCTACTAAATTCTATCATGATTCAGTAGCTCCCGCAATGATATTTACATTTTTTTCACAAAATTCTGAATTGACCCTAAAGCTCGCTCAGCAAGTTGTTCATAGCGTTCTTTTTTATTTTTAATGCGCTCACTAAGAGGCGGAAGCAAACCAAAGTTTGCATTCATCGGCTGGAAGTTTTTTGGGTTCGCAGTAGTGATGTAATTTGCCATGCTCCCTAAAACGGTTTCTTCCGGGAACGTAAGCAGCTCCTCATTATTAACGAGCCTTGCAGCATTAATACCGGCAATTAACCCAGCAGCTGCTGATTCCACATAACCTTCAACACCAGTAATCTGACCAGCAAAGAATAAATCCTCGCGATCTTTATATTGATAAGTAGACTTTAATAAATTCGGCGAATTGATAAACGTATTACGGTGCATAACTCCATAGCGCACAATCTCTGCATTCTCTAAGCCTGGTATTAATTTTAAGACTTCCTTTTGCGGTCCCCATTTTAAATGTGTTTGGAAACCAACGATATTATACAATGTACCAGATTGGTTGTCTTGGCGTAATTGTACAACTGCATATGGGCGCTTTCCTGTTTCAGGATGCTCGAGGCCGACTGGTTTCATCGGGCCAAATAACATCGTCTTCTTCCCTCTTTTTGCCATGACTTCGATCGGCATGCACCCTTCAAAGAAAATCTCTTTTTCAAATTCTTTTAAAGGAACCGTTTCAGCTGAGATTAACGCTTCATAAAAGCGATCAAACTCTTCTTCTGTCATCGGACAGTTTAGATATGCAGCTTCTCCTTTATCATAACGAGATTTAAGATACACTTTATCACGATCGATTGAATCCGTTTCGATAATAGGCGCGGCTGCGTCATAGAAGTATAAGTACTCTTCACCTGTTAGTGCTTGAAGCTGCTTTGAAAGTCCTTCTGAGGTTAACGGACCAGTAGCAATAATCGTCGGTCCTTCAGGTATTTCAGAGATTTCTTCATTAATCACGGTTACATTCGGGTGATTCTTCACACGATCAGTAACATTTTGAGCGAATTCGTGACGGTCCACAGCAAGGGCTCCACCAGCAGGTACAGAAGAGTCATCAGCTGATGAAATAATAACCGAATCAAGCTTCCTCATCTCTTCTTTTAATACACCAACCGCATTTGTTAAGCTGTTTCCACGCAAAGAGTTACTGCATACAAGCTCAGCAAATTTGTCTGTATGGTGTGCTGGTGTTTGTTTTACAGGTCTCATTTCGTATAATCGTACATTTATTCCGCGCTTCGCTAGCTGCCAAGCCGCTTCACTTCCAGCAAGGCCAGCACCGATCACATTTACATGTTGTTGATCCATTTTTTAACGCCTCCACTCTAAAATCATTCAAAAAGGTCTGAACGGTGACTAAGGCAAGGACAAGATAACGAAGCGATCCATTATCCTGGTGAGTACTTGCACATTAGCGGTTCAGACCCTTGGTTTTTCCTTGTTCAATCACCTTGTGGCAATTGTATCAACTAACCATTCTTTGCTGGTGAGTACGTGCTCACCATGACTTTCTATGAATCCTAGTACATCATAATACTTTTTTCGTCAAGATTCAACAAAAACAAATTAATTTGCTTCTTCTTTGTAATCGCATGAAGAACATTGAACATTGACACCTTTTTTCGTTTTCTTCTCAACGAGCATCGCCGAACATTTTGGACACGGACGAGAAATTGGTTTGTCCCATGAGATGAATTCACATTCTGGGTAGCGGTCACATCCGTAAAATGTACGACGTTTCTTACTTTTCCGCTCTACAATATTTCCTTCTTTACACGTCGGACATTTCACACCGATATCTTTTACAATTGCTTTTGTGTTTCGACATTCTGGGAAATTAGAACATGCCATGAACTTTCCGTAGCGTCCCATTTTATACACCATTTCATGTCCACATTTTTCACAATCTTCACCAGCAGGTTCATCTTTTATCTCGACTTCTTTCATTTCTTCTTCTGCAACCTTAAGTCTCTTTTCAAAGCCTTGGTAAAAACCATCAATAATGTGGACCCATTCATGATTCCCTTCTTCAATAGAGTCGAGGTCACCTTCCATTTTAGCTGTAAATTCCACGTCTAAAATTTCTGGGAAGAATTCAACGATTAACTCTAATACAATTTCACCTAATTCTGTCGGAATAAATCTTTTTTCTTCAAGAGCCACATATCCACGCTTTTGAATCGTATCAAGTGTAGGTGCATAGGTTGACGGTCTGCCAATCCCTAACTCTTCCATCGTTTTTACTAGTCTCGCCTCTGTATATCTTGGCGGGGGCTGAGTAAAGTGCTGGTTCGGGTCAATAGACTCTTTCTTTACTTTTTGACCTTCTTCAAGGTTAGGCAGCAGACGGTCTTCCTCTTTCTTTCCGTCATCATTTCCCTCGATATACACTTTCATAAAACCAGGAAACTTCACTTTCGAACCTGTTGCTCTAAATAGTACTCCTTCGTTTACAAGGTCCACAGACATCGTATCCATAATAGCTGGAGCCATTTCACTTGCAACTAAACGTTCCCAGATTAGACGATACAAACGAAGCTGGTCACGTGATAAATAGCTCTTCAAGCTTTTAGGATCTTTAAATACAGCAGTAGGGCGAATAGCTTCGTGAGCGTCTTGTGCTTTCTTATCTTTCTTCACCGCACGCTGTCCTACTCTCGTGTATTCTTCCCCAAATTGTTCTACAATGTATTGCCTTGTTTCATTTTGCGCAGTCTCTGAGATTCGTGTAGAGTCGGTACGCATGTACGTAATTAAACCAACTGTCCCTTCCTTGCCTAGGTCAATCCCCTCATATAACTGCTGAGCAATCATCATTGTTTTCTTTGCTCTAAAATTCAGCTTTCTTGCAGCCTCTTGCTGAAGAGAAGAGGTAGTAAATGGAGTTACAGGGTTTCTTTTACGTTCTTTCTTTTTTACAGATGCCACATCAAACGACTTACCTTTTAATTGCTTTAAAACCGCTTGGACCTCTTCCTCTGATTTAAGTTCTTGCTTCTTGCCGTCTACTCCGTAAAATTTAGCGTCAAAAGCCTCATCCCCTAATGAGAACTTTCCTTGAATGGTCCAATATTCTTCAGGTACGAACGCTTGTATTTCTTTCTCACGCTCAATAATCATTTTGACGGCGACAGATTGAACACGACCTGCACTTAATCCTTTTTTAACTTTTTTCCATAAAAGAGGACTAATATTATAACCAACTAAACGGTCTAAAATGCGTCGTGCTTGCTGAGCATCTACCAAATCCATATTAATTTTTCTCGGTGTTTTAAATGCATCTTTAATTGCCTGCTTTGTAATTTCATTAAACACTACGCGACAATCAGACTGCTCATCAATATTAAGACTATGGGCAAGATGCCAAGCGATAGCCTCTCCTTCACGATCGGGGTCAGCTGCGAGATAAATTCGTTTCACTTTTTTAGCAGCTGTCTTTAATTCTTTTAACACGGGGCCTTTCCCGCGGATTGTAATATACTTTGGTTGAAAATTTTCTTCAACATCTACTCCCATTTGACTTTTTGGTAAGTCTCTGACATGTCCCATTGAAGCCTTTACAATGTATTTTTTGCCTAAATATTTACCAATGGTCTTTGCTTTGGCGGGAGATTCAACGATTACTAAATAATCGGCCATAACAAGCAGCTCCCTCTCTCGAAGTTAAATTAAAATCTTCCCTATTATTAAACAGACTTTTACCATTTGTCAAACAAGAGTTTAAAAATTTCGTATTAAAACGTATGGAAATTGACAAAAAACGACTATATTATATAGAAGAAACTCGGAAATTTTATGACGATTTTATGTCCATTCGTTTAAAATATCACTCATTTCTACTACTAATTTTGCTCCCTCTTTAATCAGTTGATTTGTGCCCTTTGATAACTCGCTGTCAATAGGACCAGGCACGGCAAATACATCACGATTTTGATCTAATGCTTGGTCGGCCGTAATAAGAGAGCCGCTTCTTTCTTTTGCTTCTATGACCAAAACCCCTTTTGATAACCCACTAATTATGCGATTCCTTGCTGGAAATGTCCACTTTGCTGGAGGTTGATGCGGAGGGTATTCGCTTATCACAAGCTGATGGGCAGCCATGTAAGTGAAAAGATTTTTATTCTCTTTTGGATAGAAGTGATGAAAGCCAGATCCTAACACAGCGATCGTATGTCCATTTTGCGAGATGGTCTGTTGATGAGCTGCCGTATCAATGCCAAGAGCTAACCCGCTTACAATACATACGTTTTCCTTCACAAGCGGTTTCACTAGATTTGCAACAGCCCCAAGCCCCCTATTTGTGGGCGTTCTTGAACCTACTACTGCCAATTTCAATTTGATTTGCAAAAGATCTATATCCCCTTTGCAATAGAGCACCCAAGGAGGATCATATAACTCTTTCAGCTGTTTAGGGTAATCCGCATCAAAACGAGTTAACGTAGTAATTTGCGAGGTTGCTAGCTTGCTTACATATTCACGTGAGTTTACTTCCTTTAAATAGGTTACAAGTTTTACTGCTTTATCTCGCTTTAAATGGAGATGCTTTATAAAAAAGGCAGAGGATAAGGTGAATGGAGTCAGAAGCTCTGGGTCATGATTGATCAGTGCAGCAATTTGTTTCCAAGACAAAAACATGCTGCTGTGCAGCACAATCAACCGTTCTCTAAATGTATTCATTTATGAACACTTCCTTTTGGGGAGATGAGGGTAGTGGTGCGGGGTTCATAAGATAAAAAAGCTCCTCAAATAAGAGGAGCTTTTTTGATTATTTTGCTACTTCATGAGTTGTACATTTTTCAAGCAAGTCATTTTCTTTAAGAGCTTTGATAAGTGTTTCACCCATAACAGAAGGTGTTTCAGCCACTTTTACGCCGCAGCTCTCAAGAGTTTTGATTTTCTCGGCTGCTGTTCCTTTACCACCAGAGATAATCGCACCAGCATGACCCATACGTTTTCCTGGAGGTGCTGTCTGACCGCCAATGAAACCAACTACCGGCTTCTTCATGTTAGCTTTAATCCACTCAGCAGCCTCTTCTTCTGCTGTACCGCCGATCTCACCGATCATGATCACAGCATATGTTTCTGGATCTTCGTTAAATAACTCTAATACATCGATGAAGTTTGTTCCATTAACTGGGTCTCCACCAATACCAACAGCTGTCGATTGACCGATACCATTCGTTGAAAGCTGGTGAACAGCTTCATACGTTAATGTACCAGAACGAGATACAACACCTACATGACCTTTTTTATGAATGTAGCCTGGCATAATTCCAATTTTACATTCTTCCGGTGTAATGACACCTGGGCAGTTTGGTCCAATAAGGCGAGTCTTCTTGCCTTCCATGTAACGTCTAACACTTACCATATCCATTACAGGAATACCTTCAGTTATACAAATAGCTAAATCTAATTCAGCGTCTACTGCTTCCATGATTGCATCTGCAGCGAATGCAGGTGGAACATAAATAACTGATGCGTTAGCTCCTGTAGCTTTAACAGCATCCTCTACTGTATCAAATACAGGGACACCTTCAACTTCTGTTCCGCCTTTACCAGGTGTTACACCACCAACAATTTGTGTACCGTACTCAATTGCTTGTTGTGTATGGAATAAGCCAGTTGCGCCTGTAATTCCTTGTACAATGACTTTTGTATCTTTGTTAATAAGGATACTCATTCTCTTTGTCCCGCCTTTCGTATTAACAATTAAATTGAATCATTTTATCTAAAGACATCTTTAACAAGAGTCTTTTAAGTTAGTATTTTATACCAATTATTACTTAACTAGAGATACAATCTTCTGTGCACCATCAGCCATTGAATCTGCAGCAGTGATGTTCAGACCTGATTCGTTAAGAATCTGTTTACCAAGGTCTACGTTTGTACCTTCAAGACGAACAACTAATGGAATTTCAAGACCTACTTCTTTTGTAGCTGCTACAACACCTTCTGCGATGATGTCACATTTCATGATTCCACCAAAGATATTAACGAAGATACCTTTAACGTTTTCATCAGAAAGGATGATCTTGAATGCTTCTGTAACTTTCTCAGCCGTAGCACCGCCGCCAACATCTAGGAAGTTAGCTGGGTCGCCGCTGTAATGCTTAATGATGTCCATTGTTGCCATAGCAAGTCCAGCACCATTAACCATACATCCAATGTTACCATCTAATGAAATGTAGCTTAGGTCATATTTAGAAGCTTCGATTTCTTTTTCATCTTCTTCTTCTAAATCACGATACTCAAGTACGTCTTTTTGACGGTATAGAGCATTTGAATCAAAGTTTAACTTCGCATCAAGCGCCATTACTTTTCCGTCTCCAGTTGTAACAAGCGGATTGATCTCAGCAATTGAGCAATCCTTTTCAGAGAATGCTTTATAAAGTCCCATCATAAATTTAACAGCTTGTCCTACAAGCTCTTTAGGGATATTAATGTTAAATGCTAGACGACGAGCTTGGAAGCCTTGTAAGCCTACAGCCGGGTCAATTACTTCTTTGAAGATCTTCTCAGGAGTTGCTTCTGCAACCTCTTCGATTTCAGTACCGCCTTCCTCAGAAGCCATTAATACAACGCGGTTTGTCGCACGATCTAGAACTAAACCAACGTAGTATTCATTTTTAATATCGCATCCTTCTTCGATAAGTAAGCGCTTTACTTCTTTACCTTCAGGACCTGTTTGGTGAGTAATAAGTGTTTTACCTAAAATCTCATCCGCATATGTACGAACTTCATCCAAGTTCTTAGCAACTTTTACACCGCCAGCTTTACCGCGGCCTCCTGCATGGATTTGAGCTTTTACAACACAAACTTCTGTGCCTAATTCTTTTGCAGCCTCAACTGCTTCTTCTACTGAGAATGCGACTTTCCCATTAGGGACTGCAACTCCGTATTTACGAAGGAGTTCTTTACCTTGATACTCATGAATATTCATTCTCTCTCCAGCCTCCTATCAATTGCATATGATTTCAAGTCGCTCTTTCGTTTATACGTGGATGAACGACAAATTCCTCTTCCATTTTAGCACTTTTTAAAATATTTTGGGAGAGAAAAGTGTAACCTCTTTCAAATTTCTTTTAATTCTAACTTTTTTAGAGTCCAATTCATAAAATTACTTTTTACCATACCCTTGGTGTGACAAGGCTTTCTAGCTTTAACGTTAGAATTTATCAACGTTAAAATAAAAATAAAAAAAGCTAGAAATTCTGAGAGAATTTACTAGCTTTTCATTTTACTAGTCGCATTTTTCTTTGTTTTGAGCTTTTTGCATGACTGACTTTGTCATATCTTTTGCTTTTGCATCTTGTTCTTGAATAGAGTGATGAACTCCAAATTCTTGAGCATATTCCTCTTTATATTGATTCATAAACGAATCAAGTTCAGGAACATTTAATTTGTTCGGTTTCATAATTCATACCTCCCGCTTAAAGATCACCTGATTAGGTGTGTGGATTAGTATGTCCTTAATGTCCCGATGCTATGACTGGTTGGATATAAATGGTTCGATTGCATTTCTAGCCTTTTGAAGAGTTTTTATCCACTCTGTAAATAAAGGCAAATACTTCTGCTACCACTTCATAAAGTTCCGGGGGGATTGATTGATTAATGTTTAGTTGGCTTAATAATTCAACTAAAGAGGCATCTTCTTGAATCGGGATATGATGATTTTTTGCTTTTTCAATGATCTCTTCTGCAATGATGCCCTTCCCTTTAGCAATCACTTCAGGTGAATCCTGCTTCGCCGCATCATACCGTAATGCTACTGCTTGCTTTTTCAGCTCGTTATTCATATCCGAATATCCACTCCCTGGTAATCAACGCGTTGTTTATAGGCAGACTCATGATGCGATTGAACCTTATTATGGCTGTATTCATTAATATTTTTCCAAGTGAGGGCAGTGAGCTTATAATCAAATCCATCTAATGCATCATGTAAAGTCGGCAGTAATAGATCAATAAGTCTGCTCGGTTTATCCCCCTCATTAAATACAGTAAGTGAAATGACTCTATTTTGTATTTGCATATCCACGATAAGCTCTCCAAGTGTTTCTAGCTCTAAATAAAATAGAATTCGGCAATGATTTGGGTCTAGACTGCCGTCTTCCTGCCGCCTTGCCTCCCATTGCAGCGTTACATCTGTTTGGTAAGAACCTAAGACAAGCGGTAATTGCATAAGCACTTGTTGAAGGGGACCTTGCTGCTCTTGAGCCATTAATTGACTGCCTGTTATACGCTGAATCATTTCTGTTACTTTCTCTCTTACCGGCAGAGGCAACGATTGTTCTAGCTGCATAAGCATCCCTTTTAGACGTTCTTGATGACTTAGTTCATTTACATTCGTTTGTTGAACATGCCTAGCTATTTCGCTTTCATAATGTAAGCCAAGTAATGCTGCCACATTTTGAAGGTGAGAACCAAATCCGCTTTTCGCATCCGTTATGGCAGGTGATACGGAATGATATAAGGCAGACTGCAGCATCGATCGCTCATTCGCTGGCAGCTGCTGGCTGACTAAGTGCCTTAGTCCCCCTTCTATATCAAGCGCCTTCTGAGATCCATTTAACCGTTGGAACAGTAACTCCAGGCTGCCCTTTTCCCCTTGCGGCAAATTGCTTAAGGAGCCTAAGATATGCTGCATTGCTTCTCTCGGCTGCAACTCAACAACTTGGTTGGTCAACTGAGGCGGCAAAAGCGGTCGAACCTCACTGCTTGTTTGCTGCTGATTAAGCATAATCTGATGAAAACGATGGATAAAGCCGTCTATCGTTTCTTTTGTGTCAATTAAGCCTAGCCTTGTTAAAAGCATCTTAGCAGCCTCGCTTTGTTCAGCTGTTGCAGATGGGTGGACTAGCTGCTGAAGCAAGTGTAGGACTGGCTGTTTCGTTTGGCCGAATTCGGTTTGGGCATTAAATTGCTTTAAGGCTGACACTAATTTTTCAACCGACGAATGAGAGGCATATTCTGCACTCTGCGCCAGCTGTATAACTTGCTGTATCTGCTGATTCACACCCGTCTCTTTTTGAAATGCTTGTACTGCCCTCACTGCTTCTTCTGATAACGGCAGGTTCTTTTGAATGAGGAGGTGGACTAAATCTACTGTTTGACGATCGTACTTATTTAAAGTCGTCAACAATTGCGCAGCTTCTTTTAATGCATGCTTTGGCAGAGCCAGCTGCTTGACAGCTAACTGGTCCAAAAGAGCATTAATCGCGGTATTTTGAGGAAGACCCAGCTGCCTAATCAATTGTTCATTTACTGGAGGCGGTGACCCTTGGCCTGTTCTCCCTTGATTGTCAATCACTTTTAACTTTGGCAGACCGCTTCCTTCCTGTACTTCAAACCAATACCTTCCCCCAGCTGTTAATGCAGCTTCAAGCCTTGCTGTCACTTGCATTCCATTAATCGAAAGAGAAGCTAGGTGATTAGGGAACAACTTCGTAATCTTCCCTTGAAATATATGACCAGGCACAAACGTGAGGGGAGTCCGCTTTTTTGCACCTGCTGTCGTCACTTCTTGATTAATACTGGTCGTATGTATCATTTTTCTTCTCCCCTCGCCTGTCAGCTACGTGCTTTGTTTAACTAAACAGTCAGCTACTGGCTTAAATGATTTTCTGTGTTCTTTTGTGATGCCTAATGTGTTCATCGCTTTTAAATGCACTGCGGTGCCATAGCCTACATGTTTGGCAAAGCCGTAACCAGGATACACCTTCTCAAGTTCCGCCATATACTCATCCCTTGCTACTTTTGCAAGTACAGAACTCGCTGCAATTGTTAAGCTTTTTTGGTCACCTTTAATCAATGATTCTTGTGGAAGAGAGTTAGCTAGTTTCATCGCATCAAGCAGCAAGTAATCTGGTTGGATGTCTAAATTATTGACTGCCCTTTGCATAGCGAGCTTGGTTGCCTCGTAAATATTTACTCGATCAATTTCATCAGCATCTACAAAAACAACCGAATAAGCTAAGGCTTGTTTTTTTATTTCCTCAACAAAAAACTCTCTTTTTTCTTTAGATAGCTTTTTAGAATCTGTTAATCCTGGTAAAGACGCATCCTTCGGTAGAATAACTGCTGCGGCTGTTACAGGTCCTGCAAGCGGTCCGCGCCCGACCTCATCTAGTCCTGCTACATAGTTATAACCATTCTGCCAAGCCTCTCGTTCATATATGAGCATGGTCTCATGCATTTGCATCCGTTCAGCTTCTAACGCTTTTTGTTTTTCAAATTTACAAAGGAGACGCTGAACTCCTTTACGTTCATCATACTTAAGTTGATCAATCCATTCCTCACTTACTTCCATTTCATTAAACAATGTTGCTTCAATCTCTTTAATTGCTAAGCGTTTCATATTCTCCCCTATCTTTCTCTTACCCTTTTTATCGGTGCTATGGTCCATTTTTTTATAACCTTTTTATCGTACTAGAGATCATTTTTCATTACTAGGCTAAACTGGCAATTGCTTTAATTATCCATAACCCAAATTGCCGGGACCTGAAAAAAAGCCGCAGAAGACTTTTTATCGTCTCCACGGCTTATCCAGTATGCGGCGGCTGCTCGAGTGTAACTTGTCCGAGCGTGCCTGAACGTAGTTCTCTTAAGATAATCTCAGCGGCTTTATCATAATCAATATACCCGCCAGGAAGCAGACAGCCTCGTTTTTTACCAATCGCATCAAATAAAGCAAGCCCTTCCTCCGGTACTTCCTCTAGCTTATACCTTTCCGCAATCCGTTCTGGGTAGTGGTCTTTCATATAGTTTAGTACAAAGAGGGCAATATCTTGAAAATCTAATAACTCATCTTTTATCGCACCTGTTGCAGCTAATCTGTATCCAATCACTTGATCTTCAAATTTAGGCCATAAAATACCTGGAGTATCTAACAGTTCTAATTCATCATTTCCTACCTTAATCCATTGCTGCTTCTTAGTTACGCCAGGTCGATCTCCCACCTTAGCAATTTTCTTTGAAGCAAGACGGTTAATGAGGGTGGATTTCCCAACATTCGGGATTCCGAGAATCATTCCGCGAATCGCCCGCGGCTTCATACCCTTAGATTTCCACTTTTCGATCAGGGGGCTTGCAAGCTTTCGGCATGCACCGCTGATTTTTTCTACCCCTTTTCCTGTTTGGGCATTAATAGCAAGAACGGTAGCACCCTTTTCTTCAAAATATCCAGCCCACTTTTTTGTCATATGAGGATCTGCTAAATCCGCTTTGTTTAATAAAACAAGACGCGGCTTCTGCCCGACAATTTCATCCATCATCGGATTTCTCGAAGAAAGAGGCAGCCTTGCATCCACTAATTCAATGACAACATCAATTAATTTAAGTTTTTCAGTTACTTCTCTTCTCGCTTTGGCCATATGACCAGGAAACCATTGTATTGCCAACCTATTCACCTACTCTACAAATCCAATATTAGCAAATGGCCAAAAAACAACATTTGCTTTACCTATTACTTCATCTTTGTGAATCGAACCTATATCCCTTGAATCTAAACTGTTATGTCTATTATCCCCAAGAACGAATAAATGATCATCCGGCACGACCTGTCCGCCAATGACTTCTGACAACTCAAAATCTCTTGTGACAAATTCAGGGCCGTATGCAGCTTTCAGTTCATCTAAGTAAGGTTCATCTAAAACCTCTCCGTTGACATAAAGCTGGTCATCACGATACTCAATATGATCTCCAGGAAGTCCGATAATTCTTTTAATATAATCTTTTCCGCCTGGTGCATGGAATACAATAATGTCAAATCTTTTAGGCTCAGAGACCACATAACCGATCTTGTTTACAATCATCCGATCGCTATGTTCTAATGTAGGCATCATCGATTGACCATCGACTACAATGGGAGCAAACAAAAAATAACGGATAGTAAATGCGACAAGAACCGCAATGACTACAGCTTTAATCCACTCCATAGAATTCGACTTGCTACTTTCCATTTTTCCGCCCCCAATAATTTGAATCACTTCTCTATTTTATTTTAAACGTTCTCTATATGTATCATTTCTTTATTTTAGCATAGGTTTAATCGACGTACATACTTTTTCAATTTAAAAGAAGGAGCTTAGTTCCCTAAGCTCCTTCTCTCGTTTCTTATCGGATTTCTTTAATACGAGCCGCTTTACCACGTAATGCACGTAGATAGTAAAGTTTCGCACGACGTACTTTACCGCGACGTTTCACGTCAATCTTAGCGATTTTCGGTGAATGTAATGGGAATGTACGCTCAACACCAACACCGTAAGACACTTTACGAACTGTGAATGTTTCGCTAACTCCAGTACCGCGACGCTTGATCACGACACCTTCGAATTTTTGAATACGCTCACGAGTACCCTCAACAACTTTAACGTCGATAACTAAAGTGTCACCAGGACGGAAAGCCGGAAGATCTGTACGTAATTGCTCACTTGTGATTTCACGAATAAGGTTGTTCATCGTATAATTCCACTCCTTCCATACAGATGCTCTTATCAGAATTTCCTGCAGCGGAACATCGTAATCACTGGCCTAAGCCACAAAGAATATAATATCATACAGAAAATAAATATACAAGCATTTCATTATAAATCAACGAAACTTTTACCGCTATTGTTCTCTTTTTATTTCCTCTAGAAGACGTTCTTCTTCAACAGTCAATTCTCTTTCTTCTAGCAGGTCCGGTCTGCGTTCAAGTGTCCTTTTCAAAGACTCCTTTTTACGCCATCTTTCAATATTGGCATGATGCCCTGATAATAAGACATCTGGTACTTCCATACCCCTGAATTCGGCCGGCCTCGTATATTGAGGGTGCTCAAGCAGGCCAGTAGAGAAAGAGTCTGTTACAGCAGATTCTTCATTACCAAGTACATTTGGCAGAAGGCGTGTCACACTGTCTGCAATCACCATTGCTCCTAATTCACCGCCAGTAAGCACATAATCTCCTATTGAAATTTCGTCTGTTACAAGATGTTTCCGTACCCGCTCATCATACCCTTCATAATGGCCGCAAAGCAGAATTAAATGCTCTTCTTTAGCAAGTTCTTCTGCTTTAGCTTGAGTATAACGCTCCCCTTGAGGACATAACATTATCACTCGAGGTGATGAGGTCTCATTTTGCTGCTTGAGATCATCTACAGCGTCAAAGATCGGCTGAGGACTAAGTACCATGCCTGCCCCGCCCCCATAAGGATAATCATCAACTTTTTTATGCTTGTTTATCGTGTATTCCCGAAAGTCGACGGCTTGGTAGGAAACATGACCTTCTTCTTTTGCTTTTTTCAAAATAGATGAGCCAAAAACTCCCTCAAACATCTCAGGAAAGAGCGTTAACACATCGATCTTCATTCGACTAACCCTTCCATTGGATCAATGATAACCTTGTTTTCCTCAAGATTAATTTCAATGACAACATCCTCTATATACGGGATTAAAATATCCTTTCCACCGCCTGCACGGCGAATCACCCATACATCATTTGCGCCTGTTTCAATAATTTCTTTAATTTGTCCTAAATGCTCGTTTTTCGTTGTATACACTTCACAGCCGATGATTTCATGGTAGTAAAATTCTCCTTCATCTAAATCACTAAGCTGGTCTTTTGATACATACAACGTGCTGCCTTTAAATTCTTCTACTTGATTGATGGAATCGTACCCTTCAAAAGTAAGAAGATCAAAGTTTTTATGAACTCGATGATTTGCTACGACAACAGAGATATGCTTTTTCGTATTAGCATCTACAATCCATAACTCACAGCCTTTAGCGTAACGCTCATCGGGAAAATCCGTAGATGAGATCACACGAATCTCTCCACGAACACCATGTGTATTTACGATTTTTCCAACCTTTAATAAATCCGCCATTACTTTTGCCCACTTCCTCGAATATCTAGAATAATTCCATCTTTAACAATGATCTCAAGCGGATCTGATGGATTAACCCACTCATCACCAATAGAGAGCTCTGTCATCGTCTCAACTGTTTCTCCCTTCAACTCAGTTCCATTTTGAAGTAAACCAAGCTGATCTAGTTGAAAGGTCAGCGACTTCATTTGCTCTTCTTTTTTTATGCATTCTTCTTTATATCGTTTACGAATTGTCTCTTCGTTATGTTTTTGACTCTTTATTGATTTTTGCATTTGAAATGTTAACTGTGCTAATTCTCGTTTGGTTTGGTGTAGTTCAGATTCAAGCTGCTTTTTAATTTCTTCCTTTTTTACATCTGTTAAAATATACTTTACCTGAGCATTGCGAATTATTTTAAGCATTCATCTAATACTCCTTTATATAAAGAGTTTAGTTACGTTCTAGTTTACGCTGCTTATCCTATTCTATAAAAGGAGCAGATAAACAAAAAAGGAGAGGTTGCCCTCACCCTTTTTTGTATTCATGCTGTTTAATCGACGATGTCTAATCGTACTCGCTTGTGCTCAGGCACTGCTGCCGCATAGACAAGCGAGCGCATTGCTTTTGCTGTACGACCTTGCTTGCCAATCACTTTACCGACATCACTTGGATGGACAGAAAGTGTGATTGAAAGCATGTCTCCTTCTTGCTGCTCTGTTACTCGAACTTCATCGGGCTCATCAACAAGTGCTTTTGCAATGTGTTCAACTAAAGACTTCATCACATTCTCCTTTTTGTAGAAGAATTATTTTTGGTTCTTAGCGTTATGAACCTTTTCCATTAAACCAGCTTTAGAGAATAGGTTACGAACTGTGTCAGAAGGCTTAGCACCTTTTAACATCCAGTCAACAGCCTTATCTTCTTTAAGATCAACTTTAGCTGGTTGAGTTAATGGGTTGTACGTTCCGATCTCTTCGATGAAACGACCATCACGCGGTGCGCGAGAATCTGCTACTACTACACGATAAAATGGGGCTTTCTTTGAACCCATACGTTTTAAACGAATTTTTACTGCCATTCGTTAGACACCTCCAAAAATAGTTAACACAATGGTATATAATATCATCAATTTTCTTAGATTTCAAGGTAATTTCCTTTACAGTCTAAAAAAAAGGATTTCCTCTTTAAAACGGAAGCTTTAAGCCTCCAAAACCTTTACCTTTTTTCTTGCCTTTACCTGATGTCATGTTAGTCATTTGCTTCATCATTTTCTTCATATCTTCAAACTGCTTCAGCAAACGATTGACATCTTGAATGGTCGTTCCGCTGCCCTTTGCAATACGGCGGCGTCTGCTTGCATTCATAAGACTCGGATCTTGCTTTTCTGCTTTAGTCATTGATCTGACAATGGCCTCAACACGCACCAGCTGTTTATCATCGACTTTTAGATCCTTTAAGCCTTTAGCCTTATTCATTCCAGGCATCATGTTTAGAATTTCATCAAGCGGTCCCATGCTTTTCACTTGATCAAGTTGCTCTAAGAAATCATCGAACGTAAAATCCATCGTCCGCATTTTTTTCTCTAGCTCTCTTGCTTTTTCTTCATCCACATTTGATTGTGCTTTTTCAATCAGCGTTAACATATCACCCATTCCAAGAATTCTCGAGGCCATGCGATCAGGATAAAATGGTTCTAACTGATCGATTTTCTCTCCCATCCCTGCAAACTTAATCGGGGTATTTGTAACGGCTTTAACTGAAATCGCAGCACCACCGCGTGTATCACCGTCAAGCTTCGTTAACACAACACCTGTTACATCTAGCTGCTCATTAAAACTCTCAGCAACATTTACTGCATCTTGACCAGTCATTGCATCAACAACAAGCAGAATTTCATCCGGCTTAGCAATTTCTTTAACCTCTTGAAGCTCTCCCATTAACTCTTCATCAATGTGAAGACGTCCGGCTGTATCAATCAACACGTAATCATGGTGATCTTCTTTTGCCTTAGCAATCGCTTGTTTGGCAATCTCAACAGGGCTTACTTGATCTCCTAGTGAGAATACAGGCATATTTAACTGCTTTCCTAATGTTTCTAATTGTTTTATTGCTGCAGGTCTGTAGATATCAGCTGCTACAAGCATCGGTGTACGATTATGCTTTTTACGGAGGTGATTGGCAAGTTTTGCAGTAGTGGTGGTTTTACCCGCCCCTTGCAAACCAACCATCATGACAACCGTAGGCGGTTTATTGGCAACAGCAATTTTACTTTGCTCGCCGCCCATTAAAGCTGTTAATTCTTCATTAACTACTTTAATAACCATCTGCCCTGGAGTAAGACTTTTCATAACTTCCTGCCCGAGTGCTTTTTCTTTCACACTGGCAATAAATTGCTTAACAACTTTAAAGTTAACATCCGCTTCAAGCAGAGCAAGTCGAACTTCACGCATCATATCTTTAACGTCTTGTTCACTTACCTTTCCTTTTCCGCGAATCTTAGTTAATGTATCTTGCAGTCGTTCAGCTAAACCTTCAAATGCCATGCTGTCGCCTCCTAATCCAATTTCTCAAGAGATTGAATGTGCTCTATGATCTCTTCAGGAGCCGCGTTGCTTTGGATTGCTGTTCTTAAGTGATTCAATATCTGCTGGCGTTCTTCAAACCTAACAAGCAGAGACAGCTTTTCTTCATATTCCTCAAGCATCGCTTCTGTACGCTTAATGTTATCATAAACGGCTTGGCGACTAACTTCAAACTCTTCGGCAATTTCACCTAAAGAAAAATCATCAAGGTAGTACAATGACATGTATTTTCGTTGTTTAGGTGTTAATAAAGACTGATAAAAATCGAATAAGTAATTCATTCGAAGCGTTTTGTCCAGCACACCATCCAACTCCTTGTTAAGTGATTTCCCTTTACAAGATAACATCTTACAGGATAGGGATTTAAGTGTCAAGTTTTTTTCTTAACAAACTTAAATCCCTATGTACCACGCATTAAAGAGACCCCTGATCGCAAAGAGATATACTACATCCTATAACTTAGTCTTCTATCTCTTCTTTTTCCTGTTCTTCTAAAATATCTTTAAATAGTCCATAGACAAATTGCTCTGCATTAAACGGCTGCAGGTCATCTACTTTTTCACCAAGACCGACAAATTTAACAGGAATATCGAGTTCATGCCTGATCGCAAGTACAATACCACCCTTAGCTGTGCCATCAAGCTTCGTTAATACAATACCTGACACATCTGTACTCTTGCCGAACGTCTTTGCTTGGCTCATCGCATTTTGACCGGTTGTCGCATCTAATACGAGAAGGACTTCATGAGGAGCAGAAGGAACTTCGCGCTCAATCACACGCTTCACTTTTTCAAGCTCATTCATTAAATTCACTTTGTTTTGAAGACGGCCTGCTGTATCACAAATTAATACATCCACGCCTCTAGACTTAGCGGCTTGAAGCGCATCATACATAACAGCAGCTGGATCTGACCCTTCTTGCTGTTTAATCACGTCAACTCCAACACGTTCTCCCCACACTTCTAGCTGTTCAATTGCTCCTGCACGGAAAGTGTCGCCAGCTGCAAGCATAACCGATTTCCCGTCCTGCTTCAGGTGATTAGCAAGCTTGCCGATCGTTGTCGTTTTTCCAACTCCATTAACTCCTACAACTAAAATAACCGTCATTCCGTCTGTTTGAATATTCAATGCGGCATCCTCTTCTTCTTTTTGAAGAAGTTCTGCTAATTTCTCTGAAATAACCGGTTGAATATCTTTTGTATCTTTAATGTTGCGGATTCTCACTTCATCTTTTAGGTCATCAATTAAGGTCATGACCGTATTGACGCCAACATCAGCACCAATCAAAATGTCTTCAAGCTCTTCAAAAAACTCTTCATCTACTTTTCTGTAACGGTAGACAAGTTCGTTCATTTTCGTCGCAAAAGAATCTCTCGTTTTTTCTAGACCCGTCTTAAATTTGTCAGTCACTTCGGTTGTTTGAGTGGTCAACTTCTCTTTAAGTTTTTTAAAAAAGCTCATGATTCTGCCTCCTATGTCTCCATTAATTGTTTAGTTTCTTCAAGTCTGACAGAGACCAGCCTTGAGACTCCTGACTCTTGCATGGTCACCCCATATAACACATCAGCCTCTTCCATTGTACCTTTACGATGAGTAATCACGATAAATTGTGTCGAGCCGCTGAAGTCTTTTAAATAATGTGCAAAACGGCTGACGTTGGCCTCATCAAGGGCCGCTTCTACTTCATCTAGCACACAAAACGGTACCGGACGAACTTTTAAGATGGCAAATAATAAGGCAATAGCTGTAAGTGCTCTCTCCCCGCCTGATAATAAGCCAAGATGCTGCAGTTTCTTTCCAGGCGGCCGCACCATGATTTCGACACCCGTTTCAAGAAGGTCATCCGGATTAGTTAAGACGAGATCAGCTTCCCCGCCTCCAAATAATTCACAAAACACACCTTTAAATTCTTTTTGAATCATGATGTATGTTTCATGGAAACGCTTCGTCATCTCGACATCCATTTCTTGTATCACATCGTGCAGCGTTCCTTTCGCGCGAAGAAGGTCTGATTGCTGCTCTGTAAGAAAATCATGACGCTCTCTTACTCTTTCGTACTCCTCAATTGCCCCGATATTCACTGATCCAAGTTCTTCAATAGCTAGCTTTATAAGCTTCACTTTTGTTTTCGCTTGATCAGGCTCAACCGTTAAGCTGTAGGATTCTCGCGCAGCTTCATACGACAATTCATATTCATTTCTCAAATGATTGAGCCGGCTGTCTAGTTCTACATCAAGGCGGTTTACCCGCACTTCAATTTGACGGCATTCATCAGCAATTAATCGGTGTTCACCTTGCTGCATCTTGATCATACTATCAAGAGATGCATACGATTCATCGATCTCTTGCCTTTCTTTCTTTAATTGCTCGAGTTTGATGGTAATCTCTTGTTTATGCTTTTTATTCGCTTCGATCCTATTCGATATACTGCTCTCGCCATCCGTACGATCAGAAGCTTCCATCTGCAGCAGGTTCAGCTGATCCTTAAGATCAGAGACATCTTTTGACACTTCATTGTAACGGGCTTCTGTTCCCTCTTTTTGAGCTTTTGCAGATAAATAGCGCTCCTGTGCGGCTGCATAGTCAATTTTTGCTTGATTTAATTCTTGCAAAATGGTTTCTTTTGATTGCTGCTGCTCTTTTTGCCTTGCTTCTAAATCGCTCACCTGATGTTCAAGTTGAGCTGCGCTTGCCTTCATCTCTTCTTCATGCTTGTCAAGCTCACGCAAGCGCTCGTCCATTTTTTCTGCTTCTGTGCTGAAACTAGACTGCTCACGGTCGTAGCGCTTAAAGCGATCTTCTATGCTGCCTGATTCTAACTCTAACTCCCTCAAACGGGTCTTCGCATCTTGAAAAGCATTCCTCGCCTGTTCTCCATTTGTTTTAAGAGTCTCTAATTGCGTTTCAAGCGACTGCATTTCTCTTTTTGATTCTTTCACTTCTGTTTCAAGCGCAGCAGCTGAACTTTTTAGTTTATTTAGTTTCGCCACTAATTCATCGAGCTCGCGTTTACGGCCAAGGAGCGGTGTTTGCTTTTGTTTAATGCTTCCGCCAGTCATAGAACCACCTGGATTAACCACATCCCCCTCAAGGGTGACGACGCGGTATCTATGGTTAAGCATTCTTGCTATTTTATTGGCCCCTTCTAAGTCACGAGCAATAATAACTTGACCAAGAAGCTGCGAAAACAGTTGGTGGTACTGTTCTTCGTATGTTAATAGCTTAGAGGCGATCCCGACAAAAGCTGGTTCCTGTGTTAGGGAATGAAGCAGGTGATCGGGAAGCTGTCTCTCTTTCATAACCGGCAAAGGCAGGAACGTGGCTCGGCCAAGACGATGTTGTTTAAGAAAAGTAATGGCTCCCCTAGCACTTTTCTCACTCTCAACAACGATGTGCTGTGAAGCAGCTCCTAATGCTATTTCAAGAGCTGTCTCATATTCTTTTGGTACGGTAGTTAATTCTGCAACCGCCCCAACAATCCCTTCAAGCTTCCCTTCTCTGGCCTTCAGGATTTCTTTTACCCCGTGAAAGAACCCAGAAAAGTCAGCTTGCATTTCTTCAAGCACCTCTGCCCTTGACTGCATTTTTTGAATGAGCTGATAGGCTTCATAAAGTTTAGATTCACGCTTTTGGTAACGTGTTCTTACTTGATCTAATTGGGTTTGACTTTTGCGATACTGGTCTATATTTTGTTCTAGTTCACGTTCTTTCACTTCAACTTCTACTTTTGCTTCATTCAACCTGCTAGAAAGCTGCTCGCGGCCTTTAAGCAGGTCTTGATTTTCATCTTCTAACCTTGATTGTTTAAATGCTTGCTGCCTTTTTTGTTCGACCAAGTAATGGCGCTCATTTCGAATCGATGCTTGTTCATTAAGGACTTCAATATAATCTGATTTCAAACGATCTAACTCTTTATTAACATCTTTTTCAGTTAGCTTTAATCGTTTTTCTTGTTCTGTAATTTCTTCATTTAAAGATTTAACAATGGATTGGGCGGATATCACCTTATCTTCTTGCTCAGTAAGCTCGGCCAAAAGCGCTGCTTGTTGTTCACAAATCCGCTCTATTGACTTCTCTAACTGTTCTTTATTTTGAGAAGCATTTTTCTTTCGTTCTTTTAATACTTCTCGCTTCCCTTCATTTTTCTCAAGTTCTTCACTCACTGCGAGCAAGTTTGCCTGCGTTACGCTGAGCTCTTGATCTAAATGTTTAGAGCGCTCTCTAAGATTCTCAAGTTCTTCTTCCATCTCAATAAGCTTTTGATGTCTTTTATCATGCTCTTGATGCAAGCTTTGGAGTTTTTCCTTTTCACTGTTCCAATCTTGATGCAGCTCTTCGATTTCGTGCACCATTAAAGCGATCTCTACTTCTTTTAATTCTTCTTTTTTCTCCAAGTAATCTTTAGCGATCGAAGCCTGAATCTCCAACGGTTCTACTTGTGCCTTCAATTCATGAAGAATATCTTCAACACGCAGTAAGTTATCTTGTGTTTCAGTTAATCGCTTTTCTGCTTTAACTTTTCTCGTCTTATACTTAAGGACACCTGCAGCTTCCTCAAATATCACTCGGCGATCTTCTGCCTTGCTGCTTAAAATCTCCTCTACTTTCCCTTGTCCAATAATGGAGTAAGCTTCTCTGCCAAGCCCCGAGTCTAAAAACAAATCGATAATATCTTTTAATCGACATGGCTGCTTATTAATTAAGTATTCACTATCACCAGAACGATAGACCCGTCTTGTGACACTCACTTCACTATAATCAATCGATAAGTGCTGATCCTCATTATCTAAAATCAAGCTGACCTCTGCGTAGTTTAACCGCTTGCGCGTATCACTTCCGGCAAAAATAATATCTTCCATTTTCGAACCGCGCAGTGACTTAGCAGATTGTTCACCAAGCACCCATCTAACCGCATCTGATATGTTACTTTTCCCACTCCCATTTGGACCGACTACTGCTGTGACCCCTGGGACAAATTCAATATTCATTTGTTCTGCAAATGATTTAAATCCTACGACCTCTAGTCGTTTGAGGAACATAATCCTTCCCCCTAACCTTGTTTAACAACTTTCCTATTTTACCATAATACCTGTATGAATACATCCGTCTCTTCACGCAGGATCCTGCTCCTTAGATCATACTCAATAGATCATACTCAATTTAAATTAAACTCAGTTTCTTTAAACGTTGTAGGACAAATAGACCCTCGTATGATACGATAGAATTTGACTAATTTATAGATGAGGTGTAAATATGGATCTCTCCACTACAAGCCGTGAAAATATTGAGTATATGATTGAAGAAATTAAGACGAAGTTACAAATTGTAAATGCCGGTGCACTAAATGCAAAGAGTTTTGACACAGATCAGTATGAAGACCTTCGTGATATTTATGAAATGATTATGAGCAAACAATCCTTTTCTGTAAGTGAACTGGATGCAATTGTTTCAGAGCTAGGCAAAATGAGAAAACGCTAATAAAAAACGTGCCTTCCATAACTCATGGATCAGGCACGTTTTTTAATGTCTACTTATCTTTTTTCTCGCTCAGCTTGATAAGAGCTTGCTGGGCTGCGTGTTGTTCGGCTTCTTTTTTAGAACGGCCAGAACCAACACCTAACTTACTTTCATTTAATTGTACTTCTGATACAAACTCACGATTATGTGCTGGTCCGATTTCTTGGACAATCACATATTGAATCTGACCGAGGTTATCTCTTTGAATAAACTCTTGCAGCTGACTTTTAAAATCCATCATATGAGAAAAAGCACCATCGTTAATTTTAGGATACATCGTTTGACTTAAAAATTTATAAACTGCTTCTAAATCTTGATCTAGATACAGGGCGCCGATAAAGGATTCAAACACATCGGCGAGCAGGGCTGGTCTATTGCGGCCGCCCGTCATCTCTTCCCCTTTACCTAATAAAACAAGCTCTCCAAACTCAAGCTCTTCGGCAAAACGGGCTAATGATGGCTCACATACAATAGAAGCACGAAGCTTCGTCATTTCCCCTTCACTCATCGAGTTGAATTTCTTATAAAGAAATTGTGAAACAGCTAGTTCAAGTACAGCGTCCCCTAAAAATTCAAGTCTTTCGTTATCCTGAAACGAGTAGATACGGTGCTCATTCACATAGGATGAATGAGTAAATGCTTGGATGAGTAGCTTACGATTTTCAAAAGTCAGATCAATTTTCAAAAGCAAATCATCAAATTGCTTTTTTTGTTCTTCGGTCAAAGTGAGTCGGCGATTATGACGCCGGCGATCGTAATAATTCGATCTCGGTTTACGGTGGTTCTTAGAAGATTGCGGCATGTTGACCTCCAACACTATGAAAATGTACTTGTTTGGGATTATCTGTTTTTGTAAAGCAAGTCCCACATGATTTGCATATGGGACTCCTCACCAACTACTGACGGCTGTTTATGTAATCAACGACATCAGCAACAGTCGAAATTTTCTCAGCTTCTTCATCAGAAATCTCAAGATCAAACTCATCTTCAAGCTCCATAACAAGCTCAACTACGTCTAATGAATCTGCGCCTAAATCATCCTTGAATGAAGCTTCCGGTTTTACGTCTGCTTCCTCAACACCTAAACGATCAACAACGATCGTCGTTACACGTGATAATGTATCTGCCATGTACGTTCACCCCCTCTCAAGTCGTGTGAAAGCTAGAAGAATTTTAACGGTAAAGAAGCAACATGTCAATACCGTATTGAACTTTCCTTTTACTGCATAACCATACCGCCATCAACATTCAGCGTTTGGCCAGTTATGTACGCTGCATCATCACTAGCTAAAAAGCGCACGACAGAGGCAATATGTTCAGGCTTGCCTAGAGCTCCTAAAGGAATCTGCCCAAGCATCACTGCTTTCATATCTTCTGTTAATTCATCAGTCATATCTGTTGTAATAAAGCCAGGTGCGACAGCATTCACTAAAATATTTCTGTTAGCAAGTTCTCTTGCCATTGTCTTAGTTAAACCGATGACACCAGCTTTTGCTGCTACGTAATTTGCTTGCCCGGCATTACCTAAAATACCCACTACCGAAGCTACATTAATTATTCTCCCGTAGCGCTGCTTCATCATTTGACGGGTCACAGCCTTAGAGCAGTTAAATACTCCTTTAAGGTTTGTATCAATCACTGCATCCCAATCATCTTCTTTCATTCTCATGAGAAGATTGTCACGAGTAATACCTGCGTTATTAACAAGAATATCTACTCGGCCAAATGCCTCGATTGATTCTTTTATCATAGCTTGGACGCTTTCGCTGTTAGCCACACCTGCTTGAACAGCCAGTGCATCCACACCTAATTCTTTACATGAAGCAACTACTTCTTCAGCTTTAGCGACACTTCCTGCATAATTCACCACAATATTTGCGCCGTTTTTAGCAAGTTCTAGTGCAATAGCACGCCCGATTCCTCGTGATGCACCTGTTACGACTGCGACTTTCCCTTGTAGCATTATTCCTTCACTCCTTCAAGTTTAGCGACCACTTTATTAAGGCTTTCTCGATCATTTACAGCAAAAGCTTGCGCGCGGCGGTTTACTTTTTTCACGAGACCCGTTAATACATTTCCTGAACCGACTTCAATAAATGTATCGACTCCAAGATCTTGTAGTTCTCTAATCGTTTCTTCCCAACGCACAGGAGAATATACTTGCTCTACTAATTTTTGTTCGATCTCATTCGCATCTGTTTGCGCTTTAGCTGTCACATTTGCAATGACAGGAACTTTTGCATCTTTAATCGTGATTTCCTTTAATACATCTTCTAGTTTATCTGCAGCAGGCTTCATTAAAGATGAATGGAATGGCCCGCTTACCGGAAGTGGAATTACCCGTTTAGCCCCTTTTTCTTTAGCAAGTTCACCACATAGAGCAACGCCTTCGCTAGAACCAGAAATAACAATTTGCCCAGGACAGTTTAGATTCGCAAGTTCTGCCACATGCCCTTTTGCTTGAATCTCCTTACATACTTCGGCTAAGAGATCTGCTTCCATACCAAGAACAGCAGACATGGCGCCTTCCCCGTAAGGAACCGCTTCTTCCATAAATAAACCGCGATTATGTACTGCATACACAGCATCTTCAAAAGATAGAGACCCGGCAGCAACCAGCGCACTGTACTCTCCTAAACTGTGTCCGGCTACATAATCAGGTGTTATATTTTCTTCTTTTAATAGTTCTAGAACCGCAATACTCATTGTTACAAGTGCAGGCTGAGTATTCTCAGTGCGGCGGAGCTTCTCTTCTGGCCCCTCTGCCATAATTTTTGTTAAAGAATATCCGAGCCTGGAATCAGCACGATCTAGAATTTCCTTACATTTTGGCTCATTCGTTCTGAGTTCTACTCCCATCCCAACAGCTTGTGAGCCTTGTCCTGGAAATAAAAAAGCGATTTTCCCCATTAGTTTCCTCCCCATTCTCTACTTGCTTTGTGTAGAATTTATTGTAGCAACTTCTGTTTGAATGATGGTTGTAACCTGCTCTTCTACCATTTGTCTTGCTTGTCTGATCGCATGGTATACAGCCACTTCATCAGAGGAACCATGTGCTTTAATGACAGGTGCCTTAAGCCCAAACAGTCCCGCACCGCCATACTCTGAATAACTTAGTTGACTTTTAATATCTTTAAAGCTTGACTTAAGCATTCCAGCTGCAAGTTTATTTTTCACAGATTTCGTTAGTTCCTTTTTCAACAAAGAAAATAAAGTTCCTGCTGTTCCTTCAATTGTTTTTAAGACTAAATTCCCTGCAAAGCCATCACAAACTACTACATCAGCGACCCCGTTCATAAGATCTCTGGCTTCGACGTTTCCGATAAAATGAAAATTGGCTGCTTCTAGGAGCGGGAACGCTTCTTTTGTTAATTCGTTTCCTTTTCCGCTCTCAGTACCGACATTTAATAGTCCTACACGAGGCTTTTTAACTTTTTGTACTTTTTCCATATATGTATTTCCAATGATTGCATATTGAAGCAGCTGCTCTGGTTTTGCATCCATATTAGCCCCTACATCAAGCAGCAAAAATCCATTGCCGTCAAGTGTTGGCAGCATTGGTGAGAGGGCAGGTCGATCAATTCCTTTAATCCGGCCAACATGCAATAGCCCTGCTGTCATTAAAGCGCCCGTATTTCCTGCCGATATGCTGGCATCAGCACGCCCTTCTCGTACTTCACGCACACTAAGAACCATCGAAGCTTCCTTTTTTCTGCGGACAGCTGTTGTCGGCTGATCTGTATCTTCAATTTTCTCTGTTGTATGCAGAATCGTAATATTTGTATCATCTTTTAAATGTGGACGAATGTCTGATTCATTGCCCACGAGCGTTATTTCCAGCCCGGAAAAATCTTTCACTGCTTGCTCGGCAGCTGCTACTTGGGCACGCGGTGCATGATCTCCGCCCATTGCATCAATTGCAATTCTCATTTTCATTCTCCTTTTTTTCAACCTATATCATTGTTGCGATACATCACAAACTCACCCTGAAAAACCATTTCTTGGTCTACAAAGCTCTCTACTTTAACAGTGGTACGCCCTTGTTCTGTCAGTAATACACTCGCTTTGGCTATAACCCTTTCGCCGGCTTTAACCTGCCGTGTAAAGTGAATGACAGCCCGCTGTGTCAATGCAAGCGGATCATCTATGATCGCCACTGCCAGCGAGTTCGCTTGGGCAAATAGATGATGCCCTCTTGCAATACCTGAACGACTAAAGACATGTTCGTTTTGTACATCTAAAATGGATATCGCTCGTTCATCAAGCTGTAAATCGACAATTTCCCCGATCACCTCATCAGGATGAAGCGCACGAACATCATCAAGCTGCTGTTTAGCAACATCTTTAATTCTCTCACGAAGTTCAGGGATTGCAAGTTCCATTCTATCAAGCCTAATCGTTTGAATACTTACGGAAAAACGCTTGGCAAGCTCTTCATCTGTCATAAATGGATTGCTTGCCAGCGTTTCTTGTAAAATCGATTGGCGTTCTTTTTTACGTCTTTTCATATCTTGCCCTACCACCCTTTACCTAGGTGCAGACACCTCACGATATTACTTTTCAAGCAAAGTCATAAAAAGTGCGTGAAAAGCTTGTGACGATCGCAGCCCTGTTGGTTCAATCAAACAACTCATATTTATATGACTAGGTACTAAGAGTAGTATATAATTGCACACTTATAATTTCAATAGTTAATCAAGCTTTTCTCCAGCAAATACACCAGAGTCCTCTAAGTACTTTCTAAAGTAGCTGTAGACAGGGTTTTCAAAGAAATCAGCTTTGTTTACTAATTCAGCTGCATCTTGCCTGGCCACTTCAAGCGCCCGGTAATCATGAACCACATCAGCTACTTTAAAATTAGGAAGTCCGCTTTGTTTGGAACCGAAGAAATCTCCAGGTCCTCGCAGTTCCAAATCTCTCTCAGACAACACAAACCCATCATTTGTTTCAGTCATAATCCGCATCCGCTCTTTACCAACTTCTGACTTCGGGTCAGCAAGCAATATACAATAAGACTGGGCATCACCTCGTCCTACCCTGCCTCTTAATTGATGAAGCTGAGCAAGTCCGAAGCGCTCGGCGTCATAAATAACCATAACAGTAGCATTAGGCACATTCACACCGACTTCAACCACAGTAGTCGATACTAAAATTTGTGTCGAATTCTCACTAAACGCTTCCATCACTTCATCTTTTTCCTTTGGATGAAGACGCCCATGCATTAAGCCGACTTTAAACTTCCCGCTGTAATGCTGCTGGAGGATCGCATGAACATCAATCGCATTTTGCACATCGAGTGATTCCGACTCTTCAATAAGCGGACAAATGACATAGGCTTGTCTCCCTGCGTGCAATTCTTTTTCAATAAAACCAAGCACACGGTCTAACATGTCATGTTTTGTCCAATACGTTTCAATTACCTTCCGCCCGGCAGGCATCTCATCAATAATTGATACATCCATATCCCCAAAAACGGAAATAGCAAGCGTTCTAGGAATTGGTGTTGCCGTCATAAATAATACGTCAGGATGCTCCCCTTTATCTCGAAGCACTCTTCTTTGTTCTACACCGAAACGATGCTGCTCATCTGTAATGACAAGACCTAAGTCGTGAAAGATGACATCTTCTTGAATGAGCGCATGAGTGCCAACAGCAATATGCATCTCCCCTGATTCAAGGCGCTCGAGCCTCTCTCTTCTTTTCTTCCCTTTGACTGAACCTGATAAGAGCTCAACTTCAATCCCAAATGGTTCAAGGAGAGGTTTAAGCGAGGAGACATGCTGCTCTGCTAATATTTCTGTGGGCACCATTAGTGCTGCTTGTTTTCCGGCTTGAACGACGGCATACATACACACGGCCGCAACGACGGTTTTTCCGGATCCGACATCCCCTTGTAAAAGGCGGTTCATCCGGTAATCAGATTCAATATCATGAAGAATATCTTTCACTACTCTTTTTTGAGCACCCGTAAGCGGGAAGGGGAGTCCGCTCACAAAATCTCTCACCTTGTTTCGATCAAGCATAAGCGGCACACCGACTGATTGTTCACGGTTTATTTTTCGATATGCTTGCATTTTTAACTGAAAGAAAAGAAATTCCTCATAGACCATTCTTCGCCGTGCGTGTTTTGTTGCTTCATCTTTTGATGGATAATGCAGACGGTAGATCGCTTCTCTTTTAGTTGGAAGCTTGTATTTTTCTAAAAACGATTCCGGAAGCACCTCAGGTATATCCTCACCGTATTGCTGCATCGCTTGATAAATATATTTTTTAAGTGATTTTGACGTCAATTTGCCTGATACTGAATAGACAGGCACGATCGTCTGTTCTTTTTCTACTCTGCCTGGATGGCACTCGCTGCCGGCGATGGTCATTCTATGCTGATCCCATTTTCCTGTAACGGTAACCTCCTGGCCGATTTGAAAGTACTTTTTTAGAAACGCCCGATTAAAAAAAGTAACCGTTATTAAAATTTGATTGACTAACAGCCTTACGGACAAGCGGTTTTTTTTCTTTCCGTAGTAGCGGATCGATGGTTCACTTTGCACTACACCGACTACCGTTACTCTCTCATCATGCTTTGTATCTTGTAAATCTTTTAACTGGTAATCCTCATACCGAAAAGGGAAGTGCTCGATTAAGTCTTGGACTGTATGAACATTCATCCCAGCCATTTGTTTTGCGGTTTCCTCACCGACTCCTTTTACTTCGGTAACCGGTAAACTCATGATGTGATTCATTTCTTATCAAGCGATACACCAAAAATTTTGGCTTCTAGCTCCCGTCCAGTTGGTGTCGCTGCTAATCCTCCTTGAGCTGTTTCACGGAGAGCTTCAGGCATCGTTTGTCCAATTTTATACATCGCATCAATCACTTCATCGCATGGAATTCTGCTTGTAATGCCTGCTAATGCCATGTCCGCTGCCACCACAGCATTTGATGCTCCCATTGCATTACGTTTCACACACGGTACTTCTACAAGCCCTGCCACAGGATCACATACAAGACCAAGCATATTTTTCAAAGCAATTGCCATTGCTTCTGCGGATTGACTCGGCGTGCCTCCAGCAAGCTCTACTAAGGCTGCTGCTGCCATTCCGGTTGCAGAGCCCACCTCAGCCTGGCATCCTCCAGCCGCACCAGAGATAGAAGCATTATTCGCTACTACAAATCCGAAAGCACCTGATGCAAATAAATAACCAATCATCGCATCTTCTGTCGGATTTAATTTTGCTTCTAGTCCGAATAATACTCCCGGTACAACGCCTGCAGCACCTGCTGTCGGCGTGGCGCAGATCGTTCCCATTGCAGCATTTACTTCATTCGTTGCAACTGCTTTACTAACCGCATCTAATAAGACATCACTAGATAGAAAATTGCCTTTTTTAATATATTCTTGTAACTTGACCGCATCTCCGCCAGTTAGGCCGGATACTGAACGAACATTTTCAGAAATTCCTCTTTCAACTGCGGCTCTCATCACCTTCAAATTTTCTCTCATTTGATTTATGACGACCTCTCGTGATTTGCCGCTTACTTCTACTTCCTGTCTGATCATCACTTCAGAAATAGGTATATCTTGTGATTCAGCTAATTCTACAAGCTCCGCCACATTACGAAACATATTCATTCCTCCTACTAGCATTCAGCCTAATCATGAATCTTTGTCACTTTCACGATATTTGGCAGGCTTTCTAGTTCTTTTAAAATAGTATTTGGTACATTTTGGTCAACTTCTATCACCATAAGAGCTTCTTTCCCTTTTTCTTTTCGCGATACTTCCATATGTCCAATATTAATTTCATGCTTAGCAAGCACATTCGATACGCCTGCTATCACACCATACCGGTCATTATGAACGACTAATATAGCAGGATGATTTCCAGAAAGCTTTAATTGAAATCCATTCAGCTCAATAATTTCTATTTTACCGCCCCCAATGGAGATACCAACGAGTTCAATTGTGACCTCTCCTTTAGTTAACACCACTTTAGCCGTATTGGGGTGATCCGTTAAGGCTTCTTCCTCATGAAAATGAATATCAATCTTTTCATCTTTCGCAATTGTAAGCGCATTCGTAATCCTAGAATCGAAGGTGTCAAAGTCTAATATTCCTCCAACGATCGCTACGTCTGTCCCATGTCCTCTATACGTTTTAGCAAATGATCCATAAAAATAAATATCTGCACGATCTGGTTTTTCTGCAAACAATGTTCTTGCTACTCTCCCTATTCTCGCTGCTCCTGCAGTGTGAGAACTTGAAGGCCCAATCATAATAGGTCCAATAATATCAAACACTGTACGATACTTCATAGCTTTCCTCCTGTGATTATCATCCATATACTACTACAATTCTCTAGAAACGACGAAATGAAACCTATCTACAAAGCAAAAATATCCCTACCTAGCTATGGTGCAGGCAGGAATATTCTTATGATTCATCATGCTTTTGTGATGGAAAAGGCAACAGTGCCCGGGCCGACGTGTGCACCGATTACGGCTCCAATATCTGTCATCACTTCTGATTCCACATTAAATTCAGCTCGCATTCGATCCAGCATTTCACGAGCGAGCTCTTCGTTTACAGCATGTGAGACGCCAACATGAACACGAGCTTGTCCATATTGATCACGCAGCACTTCTAAAATACGACTTAACGCCTTCTTCTGACCACGTACTTTTTCTACAGGGTACACTTCCCCGTCTTCTGTCAGGCTGAGAATGGGCTTAATTTTTAACAATGAACCAAGCATAGCTGACGCTTTTCCGATTCGGCCATTCTTTTGCAGAAATTCAAGCGTATCTACTAAGAAATACACCTTCGTGTCGTTCATTAACTCATCAATACGGCTAAGACATTCTTCAACTGACTTTCCTTCTTTAGCCATCTTCGCGACTTCAACAACGATTATTCCAATCGCATAGGATGCTCGCTTCGAGTCAATCACATGAAGCTTATCAGAAAGATCCAGTGATTGCTTTGCAATCATGGCAGCTTGGTATGTCCCGCTCATTTTAGATGATAAATGAATCGAGATGATCGTTGTATCCTCTTCAGTAAGCAGCTCACGATACAATTCTTCAAATTGATAAGGAGTCGGCTGAGATGTTGAAGGGATCCGATCCTCTGCTACAACCTTCTCATAAAACTCAGTCGATGTTAAAGTGACTCCATCTTGATATGTCTCTTCTTCAGAGAAGATCACGTTTAATGGAATGACCGTAATGTTTAATTGTTCAGCAAGCTCCTTTGGAATATCCGCTGTGCTATCTGTTACCACTACTACTTTTGACATACAATCCAACCCCCGTACGGATTATTCAACCGAGAAAATATATGAGTATAGTGGCTGATTACCTAAATGGATATCTACCTCTACATCTGGATACTCACTCTCAATGTAGGCAGCTAACTCATCTGTTAACTCACTGCTTGCATCTTCCCCTTGCAGGATTGTAATAATCTCACTATTTTCATCCATTAACTTTTGCAGCAGCTCTTTTGTAACCTCTAGTACATCGGCACCTGAGCTGACGATCTTTTTCTCTGCAATTCCCATGAAATCATCTTTTTTAATATCGATACCATCAATATTTGTATCACGAACAGCGAATGTAACTTGTCCTGTTTTCACATGAGACATTGCCTCTTTCATTCCTTGTGCATTTGCATCAAGCGCATCTGATGGGTTAAATGCGAGTAGTGCAGCAAGTCCTTGAGGAACAGTTTTAGAAGGAATGACAACCGCTTTTGCATCCACTACTTGCGCAGCCTGTTCTGCTGCCATAATGATATTCCCGTTGTTAGGAAGAATAATTACTTTTTCTGCGTTTACTTCTTCAATCGCACGCACAATATCCTCAGTACTAGGATTCATCGTTTGCCCGCCTTGAATGACAGCACTTGCTCCTAAGCCTTCAAACAGCTTGGCAATACCATCGCCCATAGATACCGTTACAATACCGTATTCACTCTTTTCCTTCGGTGTGGCCGCAGGGGCTTCTTCGCCTCCATATACAGCCTTCGTTTCGTCTAGAAGGTGGGTATGTTGTTCACGCATATTCTCAATTTTAATGTTGATTAGATCACCAAAACGTTGAGCTTTCGATAGAACTGCTCCTGGTTCCTCTGCGTGAATATGTACTTTCAGAAGATCTTCATCAGATACAACTAAAAGTGAATCACCATGTTCACTTAGTTCATTACGGAATGATGTTTCATCAAATGGATTAGCAGCTAATTTCTCTTGCTCAAAACGCACCATCACTTCTGTACAATAGCCAAATTCAATATCTTCTGTAGACATATGACTTTGAGCATTGTGATGTTCAATTTTCACAAGATCCTCCATTTGCGGCTCTTCAGGCAATGAATCAGATAGCTTTTCACCTTTAAGCACTGCTAAAAATCCTTCGTAAATATAAACTAATCCTTGCCCACCAGAATCAACCACTCCAACCTCTTTTAATACAGGGAGAAGATCCGGTGTTCTTTTTAAAGAAGCACGTGCTTCTTTAAGCACTTCTTCCATCATTGCTATGACATCTTTTTCATGTTTGGCTGTTTTCACAGCGTGTTTTGCCGCATCTTTTGCAACAGTTAGAATCGTTCCTTCAACAGGTTTCATAACCGCCTTATATGCTGTTTCAACACCATGTTCAAATGCCTTAGCTAAATCTAGTGCACCAATCGACTCTTTACCTTCTACATCCTTAGAGAAACCACGGAATAATTGAGATAAGATAACACCGGAATTACCACGTGCTCCCATTAAGAGTCCTTTTGCAAAAGAGGCAGCGACCTTACCTGCATTATCACTAACTTGTGCTTTCACTTCTTTTACCCCAGAAGTAATGGACAAGTTCATATTTGTACCTGTATCTCCATCCGGAACAGGGAATACATTAAGTGAATCCACCACTTTAACATGTTTTGATAAATTAGCTGCCCCTTCGACAAACATATGGGCAAGTTTTTTTCCTTCAATCGAATTTACTGACACAACAAGCTCCTCCTAACTACACCTTACGGATTAGTAACGCGGACGCCTTGAACAAAAATATTCACGGAATCAACATCTAACCCTAACATTTGTTCTAACTGATACTTCACTTTCGTTTGGACATTGTAAGCTACTTCAGAAATTTTTGTACCATAGCTTACGATAATGTACATATCGATATGAATTTCCTCATCGATCTCACGAATTACCACACCGCGGCGAAAGTTTTCTTTTCCTAACAAATCAGTAATACCATCCTTGATTTGCTTTTGGGAAGCCATACCAACAATACCGTAACAATCGACTGCTGCTCCGCCAGCAATTGTAGCTACTACATCTTTAGAAACATCTACAACACCTAGTTGGGTTTTCATTTCAATGGACATAAATGATTCCTCCTTCTCGAATTCAAGACTTCGGTCATTATCGTCATTTTACTATACTCAAAGGGTTTTTTAAAGTTGTTTTAAAATAAGCGGGGCAAAGATACACTGTCAAGCAACTTTACTTGATAAACTTTCCGTGTAGCTATTGCATTCATATAGGGGCTGTGCTACTATAGTCAAGTATGATTTCTGTGGTCATCGCTATTGGTATAAGGAGGTGCAGATCATGGCTCGTAAATGTGCAATTACTGGAAAACAAGCAAAAAGCGGCAACAAGCGTTCTCACGCATTGAATAAAACAAAACGCCGTTGGGGTGTAAACGTACAAAAGGTTCGTATTTTAGTAGATGGTAAGCCTAAGCGTGTATATGTTTCTACTCGTGCGCTTAAGTCTGGTAAAGTTGAACGCGTATAATTTACTTCGTTACTAACAAAAAAGCACCGTATACACGGTGCTTTTTTGCATTTACCCCTTTTTGAATGAGTTCAGCATGGCCCTTACGAATCCACCTAAAAATTTGGGCAGTTTGATTGTGTAGAATTTCATAGCTCCTCCTCCTCAACGTAAAACCCATGAGTTAATGATAAAGAACTTTAGCTAGCGACCAGAGCGGGCGGTAGCAAAGCTTGCTTCACCCTTTCGATAAAAAGACTTGCAGTATAATAGAGAAAGGATAAAAACAACACTCTTTTCTACTAGTATATTCACAAGCTAAGAACTATACCTACTTTTTCCCGAGAATTCTCTAACCTTGTCTTCCTACCCTATACATATGCATTTTTTTACTAGATATGTCTTGGACTTTTTGAGTAAGTACACCTCTTTATCTGACCCTAAAGCACATAATACTTATATGCACTAGTTGACCCAACCGTTCCCTGCAATTAAAAAGAACCTAAGAAAACAAAAAAAACGTTAGTCGGATGACTAACGTTCACACAGATTAAGACCCTCTAATGTCAGCAATTGCCTTCGCACGGTCTTCTTTATTGTAAATAGCTGAACCAGCTACTAACACATTAGCACCAGCTTCCACGCATTGTTTAGCTGTTTCCGGATTCACTCCTCCGTCCACTTCAATCTCAACATCTAAGCCTTTTTCTTTAATGTAGGAAGAAGCTTCTTTAATTTTTGGCAGAACAGATGAAATGAAAGACTGGCCGCCGAAACCTGGATTTACGGTCATAAATAAAATCATATCCAGATCCTCCACTATTGGTTTAACCGCGTCAAACGGGGTATGAGGATTTAAAACGACTCCTGCCTTGCAGCCATTCTCTTTAATTAAGTGAATGGTTCTGTGAAGGTGCGGACACGCTTCTACATGCACGGTAATGATATCTGCACCTGATTTTGCAAACTGCGGGATATATTGATCAGGATTTTCGATCATTAAGTGAACATCTAACGGCAGTTTAGTAACGGGACGGATCGCATCCACAATTAAGGGACCGATCGTAATATTTGGAACAAAATGCCCGTCCATCACATCAACATGGATGTAATCGGCACCGCCTGCCTCTACTTCTTTAATATCTTCTCCAAGGGTAGCGAAATTAGCTGAAAGAATCGATGGTGCAATTTTAATCATGATCTAATACCTCCGTTTAGTGTTCTTAATTTCATCTAAAAAAACAAGATAATGCTCATAACGGCCGTTGTCAATTTCACCTTGCACAAGCGCTTCTTTTACTGCACATTTAGGTTCAGAGGTGTGCGTACAGCCCCGAAACTTGCATAGATTATGGACGCTTGCCATTTCAGGAAAACAGCTTGATAAGTCTTCAGGCTCCATTTCAATAAAATCAAGCGAGCTAAAGCCAGGGGTATCTGCAATTAATCCCCCGCCCACTGCTAATAATTCTACGTGTCTTGTTGTATGCTTGCCTCGACCTAGATGACTTGAAATTTGATTGGTTTCAATTTCTAGTTCCGGTTTTAGTACGTTTAGCAGAGAAGATTTACCTACTCCTGACTGACCCGCGATAACGGTGACTTGATCTTTGATACAAGATAGAATTTCTACCATTTCGTTCGTTTGATTTGATGATTGGTTTTGATTTGTTGTTAAAATGACGGTATACCCAATGGCTTCATATTGCTTTTGATATTCTTTTATTTCCGCTAGTTCATTTGGTAATAATAAATCGACCTTAGAAATAATAATAACCGGTTTGATATTGTTTGCTTCGATATGTACTAAAAAACGGTCGAGTAACAGCGGACTGAAGTCAGGTTCCTTCGCTGAAAAAACAAGCAATGCTTGATCGATATTAGAAATAGGCGGACGTACCAGTTCATTCTTTCGATCAAATACATCTAAAATATAACCATCTGTACGATTTTCTGCTTCAAATTCCACCTCATCTCCTACAAGCGGTTTAATCTTGCGCTTTCTAAAATTTCCACGACCTCTGCATTGGAATATTCCATCTTCATTTTGAACGTAATAAAAACCACTTAAGGCTTTTACAATCATACCAGTTGCCATGCATGACCTCCTTAATTTTCCCCAAAACAAGTAGAAAGAGCTTAGCTTACTCACTAAGCTCTCTTCTTTTAATTGAATGTATATTGCTTAGAACTATGAGCTTGGTTTCCGTTGACATAAACATCAAATGAACCTGGATATTCCTCACTTACCTCTAGAGGTATGGAATAGGTTTTCGGTTCGGTTATTGATTCCTCAACAAATACTTCATCAGCCCCATTTGTTGTCGCATCACGATATATGATGCGGATCTCATAACTATTACCGGCCTCTTGGTCCTCTTGCGATACGTCAACAGGCTGATTGACTTCATATTGTTTTGTTGCTGGTGTTTCTGGTTCAGGATCTGGCTCTTCGGTGCTTCCGCTATCTTCTGGCGTATCCTCTGACGCTGGTGGTGGTTCTTCTTCTCTAGGTCCTCTTGAGACAATTAACTGCACATCATCACCCGGCTGCAGCATCGTAAATGCTCCAGGTGATTGACGTATGATGAGACCTGCCTCCACTGAATCAGAGTATTCATTTTGGAAACGGCCGTTTAAGCCTACCTCAGTTAAATACTCACGTGCGGCATCTTCCCGTTCGCCCTCTAAATTACGAAGCCTAATCTCTGATTGAACCGCATACGTTAAATAAACCGTTGTTTCACCTGCTACCACTGTTTCACCAGCAATAGGACGCTGCTCGGTAACGATGCCAGGTGTTTGGGTCGTATCTTCCTGCTCAATGCGTTCGACCGTTAAGCCTTGTTCATCGAGAAGGCGCTCTGCCCTTTCAATAGGAAGCCCAATAACATCATCGAGTTCAAAGCTCTCGTCTTCTATATTAACATATAGGACCACTCTTGATTGTTCCTTTACTCTCGAACCTGCCCTTTGGCTTTGCCGCGCAACATGACCAGGTTCAACACCTTCTATCTCCTCATCCTCGCGCTCGACCACAAGGTTAAGGCCAAGAAGCTCTTCTTCAGCCTCTTCATACGGCATACCAACAACATCAGGAACTTCAACCTCTGCCACATAGAAGAGATTAGGAAACAGGACAAAAGCCGCTGCCGTAGAACCGATTAATAAAAACAACGCTATAAGACTGATAATCAGCCATTTTTTCTTCTTTTTCTTTTTAGGTGCAGGCTCTGCAGGCTCTTCTCCTGCCTCAGCTTGCTCAGACGCAGGCTTTGGAGGCGGTGTGGAGGCAGCAACAGGTGCCGTGCGCTCATTGGATTTTATTTCAATTGTTTTGTCAACATCATCTTCTTTTAAATCGTCATCTTTAATGATAGGAATAGCCTTTGTCATGTCTTCTTCAACATCATTAGCATAATATACATTTTCATTTAGTCTGTCTGGATTTAAGACCGTTTCGACATCTTCTTCCATATCATGAATCGATGCATATCTTTTTAACGGATCTTTAATTGTCGACCTTCTAATCACATTTTCAATACTTTGCGGCAGTCCTGGGACGATCGATTTTGCAGAAGGCACCTCATTTTGAAGGTGCTTAATTGCAATAGACACGGCCGTATCACCCTTAAAAGGCAGCGTACCTGTGACCATTTCAAACAAGACAATTCCCATAGAATAAATGTCAGAGCGGTACGTAACATGACCTCCGCGCGCTTGTTCTGGTGACAAATAATGCACAGAACCCATAACTGAATTAGTATGCGTGATCGTAGCCGATGAAATCGCACGCGCAATTCCAAAATCTGTGACCTTCGCAACGCCGTCCTTACTCACTAATATATTATGCGGTTTAATATCACGGTGGATAATTTGGTTCGCATGGGCGTGTGAGATCGCAGCCATCATTTGCTTGAGCAGATCAAGCACCTTTTCAACAGGCAAAGGACCTTCCGATTGAATTAATTCTTTCAACGTAAATCCTTCTACGTATTCCATTACAATGTAATACGTATTGCCCTCTTCTCCGACATCAAAAATATTAACGACATTCGGATGGTTTAAACTTGTTGCAGCTTGTGCTTCCCGGCGAAAACGTTTAATAAACTGTTCATCTTCTGAGAACTGTGGTTGGAGAACTTTTACTGCAACATGACGGTCTAAAATGACATCTAATGCTTTATACACATTTGCCATTCCGCCGCCGCCGATTACTTCAAGAATTTGATATCGGCCCGCAATACGAGTACCTATCATTTCACTCACCTAGCCTTGTCCGTATCTAAGGCATGATTAGAATGTTCTTCATACTTAACGATTGCAATTGAAATATTATCTTCTCCACCACGTTCATTCGCCTTTTTAATGAATGATTCCGCTATCGCCTCTATCGATTGTTCTGCCGTAAGCATATTTTCCATCTCAGCTGTTTCGATTTTGTTAGATAAACCGTCTGAGCAAAGCATAATTAATTGATCGTCTTCTACTTGAAGTGTCTGCACATCGACTTTAATAACAGGTTCCGTACCCAGAGCCCGTAAAAGTACATTTTTTCTTGGATGATGTTCAGCTTCAGCTTCTGTGATTTGACCCGTATTCAATAATTCTTGTACGAGTGAATGATCAGATGTTTTGAGCTTAAAGCCAAACTCATTTTTAATATACACTCTGCTGTCTCCCACATGAGCAATTGAGACAAACTCTTCTGTACATAGAGCGGCAACAATTGTCGTACCCATGCCTTGGCATTCTTTATTGTCTAATGCATGTTGATAGAGATGTTCATTCAGTTTCAAACAGCTATTTCTCAGCCAGTGCTCTGCTTCTTTAGCAGAAAAAGGTGAGCTTACTTCACTCCATTCCTTTTCTAGAAACGATACAGACATGGAACTTGCAACATCTCCTGCTAAGTGTCCACCCATTCCATCAGCTACAACGGCCAGAATTCCGCTCGAATTCTCAAATACGCCTCCGCTGTCCTCATTATGTGTACGCACTTTCCCAACGTTTGTCATAAACGTATACCGCATCCTGCTACCACCTACCTCTTCTCCCCAAATCAAATGAGCTGAACTCTCCTTAGTCCTCATCCTAATAAGGTTTCATACCCTCTAACTTCGCCGCCTACATTGGCATTCCCTCTATGGGCATTTACTCTAAGCAATTTTAAGGTTACTGTTTAACCAAGCTCGAAATAAAGAAGCCGTCACTGTTAAAATCTTGGGGCAATATTGTAACCATCCCTGATTTAAATCGTTTTGAGTCAATCACCTGCTTAGGAAGGCGATTTTTTAAATCTTCATCTTTAACAAATGAAGGGTGCTCAGCTAAAAACGCTTCAACGGTTTCCTCATTCTCATCTTTATCCACCGTACACGTACTGTATACTAACGTACCGCCTTTTTTTAATAACGGGGCAACAGCATTTAATATCGCCTGCTGAATGGATTGAATCGCTTTAATGTCTGCTTCTTTCTTGGCCCACTTGATATCTGGCTTTCTCTTTATAACACCAAATCCAGAACACGGCGCATCTACAAGAATGCGGTCGAAGCTCTCTGGCTCAAATTTCTCAGCCAGCTTACGTGCATCTGCTGCCTGGGTATCAATAATTGATAAATCAAGCCTTGCTGCTTGTCCACGTATTAGTTTCACTTTATGATCATGTAAATCAAAAGCGAGAACGCTGCCCTCATTATTCATTTGTTCTGCAATATGAGTTGTTTTACCGCCAGGGGCAGCACATACATCCGCAACTCTTTCACCACTGTTCGCCCCAAGCGCTCTGCCTACAAGCATAGAACTTTCATCTTGAGCCGTCACATACCCTTGTTTAAACGCTTTCGATTCAAACACTTGTCCGGCCTTAATAATAAGAGCGTCCTCACTAAGCTCTCCTTTGACAGCCGCAATCCCATCTGCTTCAAGCATGCTGATCACTTCTTCTCTTGTTGCTTTTGTTTGGTTTACACGCACTGTAACAGCAGGAGAGACTAAGTTCTCTTCACACATTAATCGGGTCTCTTCCTCACCAAATTGCTTAACCCAGCGAGCTACAAGCCACTCCGGATGACTCGTTTCTAAAGCTAATCGTTTGATAGGGTCTTTTTCATCTTTAATATCAGGAACGCCTTCTCGCCCGATACTGCGTAGGACCCCGTTAACCATCCCGCTGATTCCTTTATGGCCTCTTTTTTTAGCGATCGTTACCGCTTCGTGTACAACCGCCCTGTCTGGAATACGATCGAGATATACAAGCTGATAGACTGATAACCTAAGCAATACCTTTACCCAATCTTCTAACTTATCAATACCCTTCTTAACAAAAGGAGCAAGAAAGTAGTCGAGTGTATCTCTACGTTGAATCGTTCCATAGACAAGCTCAGTGAGTAAACCAATATCTCTGCGGTCTAGCTTTGATTTATTAATCGTTTGATTCAATAAAAGATTACTGTAAGCTTGATTTTTCTCAATTTGTAATAACACATCTACTGCTACTTCACGTACATTTTTACTCATTTTCATCTCCAAGTTTCATCCCAGTTTTAAGGGAACTCCCTGCCCCGCGCAAGAAGTCCTCAGCAGTCATTCTTTTTTTGCCAGATGGTTGAAGCTCCATAATTTCAAGAGCTGTTTGATTACCTGTAGCAACGACAAAAGAGTCATCTCTAATTTCGATCACCGTACCTGATTCATGTTCTGTTGCCACGTTCACTTTCTTTGCCCGCCACACTTTTAACGGCTTTTGTTGAAGGGTCGTAAATGCAACCGGCCATGGATTCAGTCCGCGGACTTGGTTGTATAATTCCTCACCCGTTTTACTCCAGTCCATTTTTTCCATCTCACGCGTGATATTTCTAGCAAACGTTACCTTCGTTTCATCTTGCTTTTGCGGTGTGATTTCACCCTTAATTAAAGCTGGGATCGTTTCACTTAACAATTTAGCACCTGCAGCACTTAATTTATCATGCATCGAACCAACATGATCCTCCTCTAAGATCGGAACACGCACTTGTGTTAATATATCACCTGCATCTAGCTTCTCAACCATATACATAATGGTAATACCGGTTTCTTTCTCACCATCAATAATTGACTGATGAATAGGTGCTCCGCCGCGATACTTCGGCAATAGAGAAGCATGAACATTAATACAGCCGTACGCTGGCTTCTCTAAAATATCGTTAGGCAATATTTGACCATAAGCTGCTGTAACGACTAGATCAGGTTCATATCCTAACACACGCTCAATTTCTTCTTGATTTCTAATGCGTTCTGGCTGAAGCACAGGAATCCCGTGTTTCATTGCTTCTACTTTTACCGGAGGAGGTGTCATAACCTTCTTTCTGCCTACAGGGCGGTCCGGCTGGGTGATGCAGGCAGCAATGTTATACCCATCCATCACTAATTGACGCAACACCGGTACTGAAAAGTCCGGTGTTCCCATAAATACAATCTTCATATTCTAATCCTGCCTTTCAAAAATAACGTGCGAATGTATCTCATACAATCTTTAATTAAATAGTTTACTTACATAAATAAATAAGGATGTAAATCAATTGATATATTCAGCTGGCCTTGATTCATTTCTTTTAGATAATGCTGCTGAATTTCCCGCAATGTATTTACAAGCTTCGGTTCATTTTTGTATTTTATCATGCATTGATAGCGATATCTATCTTTTATCCGTGCAATAGGAGAGGCTGTAGGGCCTAAAACAACCGTTTCATCTGAAAGCTCTCTTTTTAAAAATGAGGTGATTTTTTCCGTTACGCCAATCACTTTAGTAATTTCCGGATGAGAGACATTAATTAACGTCAGATAAAAATAAGGCGGATAACCAGCATGTTTACGCTGAGCCATTTCCATTTCAAAATAAGCTTCATAGTTATGAGACTTTACAAGCTCGATACTATAGTGTTCAGGAGTGTATGTTTGAATAACAACTTCGCCAGATAATTCATGCCGCCCGGCTCTTCCGCTTACTTGTTCCATCAGCTGAAACGTTCTCTCACTCGCCCTGAAGTCAGGTATATGCAGCATGGAATCTGCAGCGAGGACACCAACGAGGGTTATGTTTGGAAAATCCAGGCCTTTAGCGATCATCTGAGTGCCTAGCAAAATGTCCGCTTCTCCTTTGCCAAACGACGTTAAAAGCCGTTCATGAGAGCCTTTTTTTCTTGTTGTATCTACATCCATCCTAATGACTCTAGCAGAAGGAAGGACTCGCGCGATTTCTTCTTCCACTTTCTGTGTTCCTGTCCCAAAAAATCGAATGTGTTCACTCCCGCAGGACTCGCATACAGTCGGCATCGCTTCCTCATGACCGCAATAATGACACTTAAGTTGATTCTGACTGCGATGATATGTCAGAGATATATCACAATGATCACATGTTGCTACATACCCGCAGTCCCGACACATCACAAAGGTTGAGTACCCTCTGCGGTTTAAAAATAGAACCGTTTGTTCATTGCGATCCATTCTCTCTTGCATCTTTTCAAGTAAAGCAGCTGAGAACATTGACCGGTTGCCTGCTCTTAACTCTTCACGCATGTCTACAACATTCACTTCTGGCATTGCACGATTATTTACACGTTCGGTCAGAGGCAACAAAGTATATCGACCCTTTTTCGCCCTGGCATACGATTCTAGCGACGGGGTCGCACTTCCTAAAATTACCGGACATTGATGATACCGGCCCCTGAACATCGCCACATCTCTAGCATGATAACGAGGGTTTTCCTCTTGCTTATAGCTTGATTCATGCTCTTCATCTATAATAATAATTCCTAAGTTTTTAAACGGAGCAAAGATAGCTGACCTCGCCCCGACAACTACCTTCACTTCATCACGATGAATCTTGCGCCACTCATCATATTTCTCTCCCATTGAAAGACCAGAATGTAGAACAGCTACTTTAGAGCCAAATCTGCCCTTAAAACGGTTCACCATTTGCGGGGTAAGAGCAATTTCTGGGACGAGCACAATGGCTTCTTTCCCATCCTTTAATGTGCGGTCAATCGCTTGAAGATAAATCTCTGTTTTGCCGCTGCCAGTCACTCCGTGTAATAAAAATGGTTCGTGAACCTCACTTTCAAGACTTTTGAGAATAGGCGCAATCACAGCTGCTTGTTTTTCAGTTAATTCAAGCGGCTTTGTTTCTTGGATATCCAACCCTTCCGTTGGGTCACGGTACACTTCTTCTTCCGTCTCATTAAGCAGTCCTTTTTTAAGAAGAGGAGTTATCGTCGCACGAGTGGTTTCTAATATACTCAAGAGCTCATTCGTTTTGATTGGATTCTTTTGGTTATATAAAAACGAGATTACCTCTCGCTGTTTTGCCGCACGCGCAGACAGATGACGTAATAGTTCTTCTTCTGACTCTCCCTCAGCCGCAAGCCTAAGAACCCGTTCTGTCTTTTTATTTCCTTTGTCAACGACAACATATTCAAGATCAAGCACCCCTTCTTGAATATAGGTCTGAACGAGCCGAACGAGTGAGGCATGCTCTTTCGTTAGAACATCCCAGTTCAGTCGGTCAGATTTTCCAAATGCCGCTTGAAGCGCCATATCAAAAGAGGCCGGGTCTCCTTTCAATACGACTTCTTTTTTCACTTTTGCACGAAGAGCAGCAGGTAGCATGACGTGGTAAGCTGATATTTTAAAGCTTAACGTCTTATCTGTCAGCCATTCTCCTAACTCTAATAATTCTTGAGTTAAAACAGGGATTACATCAAGGATATTCGAGATTTTTTTTAATTTATTATGAGAAGAAGACTCCGCAATCTCGATTACAAACCCTTGGATGGTCCTCGGTCCAAATGGGACGACGACCCGCATTCCTGGCTTGACCACTTCCTCCCATTCAGGCGGAATGCGGTAATCAAACAGACGATCGGTTTGTTGGGCGGGCACATCCACAATCACTTTTGCGATCATTCATTCCGATTCCTTTCAATATAATCTATAATATCGGTTAATATCTGCTTCGCTACGGCATCTTTCGTTTGCTGTTCATAATTCTTAACCTCGCCGTCTTTAGAAAGAATCGTCACAATGTTAGTGTCAGACCCAAATCCTGCACCTGGCGTGGTAATGTTATTTGCTACAATTAAATCGAGATTCTTTTTTAGCAGTTTTTGTTTCGCATATTCTTCAACGTTTTCCGATTCAGCCGCAAAGCCAACCAAAATTTGATTCGCCTTCTTTTCACCAAGTGTTTTCAGGATATCCCGAGTCCTCTCCATTTCAACGCTCCACTCACCTGGACTTTTCTTTCTTTTCTGTTCAAACGTTTCTTTTGGTCTGTAATCAGCCACTGCTGCTGACTTGATGACAATATCTGCAGAATCATATACAGACATTACAGCCTGATACATTTCCTCAGCGGATATGACTTTGATCACATCCACACCAGCTGGACGAGGAAGATTGGTCGGACCAGATACCAGCGTCACTTCTGCTCCTGCCCGTTTAGCTGCTGCAGCTACGGCATAGCCCATCTTACCAGTTGAGTGATTCGTGAAATAACGAACTGGGTCAATCCTTTCTTGAGTCGGTCCCGCTGTAATTACCACATGTTTTCCTTTTAACTCATTTATAGAATTGGTATCCCTCTCTTCAAATACACGATTAATCATATCAGCAATGACCTCAGGCTCTGCCATGCGACCTTTGCCTGTCCACCCGCAAGCAAGATACCCTGCTTCACCTTCTATAAAAGAGTAACCAAAATCTTTAAGCGTCTGCATGTTTTTCTGTACAGCAGAATGGTTGTACATGTTTACGTTCATAGCAGGGGCTAAATAGACATCTGCCTTTGTCGCAAGCAGCGTAGTCGTAATCATATCATCAGCAATCCCGTTTGCTAGTTTTCCGATGACATTTGCAGTAGCAGGAGCGACTACAACAAGGTCTGCCCAATCAGCAAGATCAATATGAGCAATCTTTGACGGATCTGGTTCATGAAAGGTCCAATCATATACAGGGTTTCTTGATAATGCTTGAAATGTGTTAGGATTAACAAATTCTTTTGCAGACTCAGACATCATTACCTTTACCTCGGCACCTGCTTGAACAAGTTTACTCGTTAACGCGCAGGCTTTATACGCAGCAATGCCTCCAGTTACAGCTAGTACAATATGTTTACCATTTACCATGTGTGTTCTCACCCTTTATATGCACAGTTGCTATTGCACCGTTTCTATTTTTTATGTAATAAATAGGTTCTCTTATTCTATTATGCCACCCAATCTTAACCTAAACAAAGAGCCTGCCCTCTATAATAGTAATCAAATGATCCAAACAGGCTTGCTGCAAGTATCAATCTTGGTTTACTTGAGGGTCAGACTCTTTCATTGGTTGTATGAATTACTCTTCTTCTACTGGGGTAATACGCTCAAAACGCAGATGTTCTTCCACAATTTCTTCAAGCGCCATACCAACAGGCTTATGTGCTTTAGGGCGGTTCACAAGCGGACCGCGGCTTGAATCTTCACGAATTTCTCTTGCACGCTTTGCCGATACAGTGACAAGTGTATATTTTGAATCTAATTTATCCATTAATGAATCAATTGATGGGTATAACATTTAGTCAACCTCCACTAACTCTTTATATTTTTCAATAAGTCTTTCTCTTTTACAATGTTCAGCAACAACAATGGATTTAATTCGATCCACAGCAAGGTCTACTTGATCATTTTCTACGACGTAATCGTATTTTTTCATCATGTCAATTTCTTCCCTTGCAACAGTCATCCGCTTATTAATCACTTCTTCAGTTTCCGTGCCGCGCCCTACAATACGCGCTCTTAGCTCAGCTAAGCTCGGAGGCATAAGGAAAATAAACACGCCTTCTGGGAACTTTTCACGAACCTTCAAAGCTCCTTGAACCTCAATCTCTAAGATAATATCTTGTCCATTATCAAGCGTCTGCCTCACATAATCAACTGGCGTACCGTAATAGTTACCGACATACTCTGCCCATTCTAGTAATTGATCATTTTTAATCATTTCTTCAAATTGATCACGGCTCTTAAAGAAGTAATTAACTCCATTCACTTCTCCTTCTCTCGGCTGCCTGGTTGTGGCAGAAACAGAATATTGAATATCTGTTTCCTCTTTACGTAATGCTCCGCAAACCGTCCCTTTTCCAACGCCTGCTGGGCCAGATAATACAATTAATAAACCCTTTTCTTTCTTCATGGAAACCTCCTACACCACATAGATTACCCCGTAGTGGCTGCATCTTTCATAATTAAGATGTACCTGATTAAAAATAAGGCATTCACAAGATGTGATTATGCCTCTTCTGCACCATCTTCCTTACTAGTTAAGCGCTGTGCGACTGTTTCAGGCTGTACTGCGCTTAAAATTACATGATCACTATCTGCAATGATAACTGCTCTTGTTCTACGACCATATGTAGCATCGATCAGCATGTTTCGATCACGTGCATCTTGAATAATGCGTTTGATCGGTGCAGATTCAGGACTGACAATGGAAATAATTCGATTAGCTGAAACAATATTTCCAAATCCAATGTTAATGAGTTTAATATTCATGCATGTTCCCCCATCTGTTAGGAGAGCCGACTACCACTCTCATCATTTTTATCCAAACTAACCTTACTATATACGAAAAAGCGTTCGAATTCTACGTTCTATTCAACATTTTGTACTTGTTCTTTAATCTTTTCTATGTAACTTTTCAATGAAACAACAAATTGTCTTACTTCTGCATCATGAATTTTCGAACCGATTGTATTAATTTCACGGTTCATTTCCTGAACGAGAAAATCAAGCTTTCTGCCGATAGGAAAATCGTGATTTTCACTAATTTCCTTAAAGTGGCTAAGGTGCGATCGCATCCTTACAAGCTCCTCATTTACATCTGCTTTTTCAGCATACAAACATGCTTCAGCAATGATGCGGTCAACTACCGCTTCACTGAGCTCCTTTAAAGACGAGGCCACACGCTCCTCCATTCTCTTTTGTAAATGTAGATTAATATCTGGTGCTTTTGTTTCAATTTTAGAAAGAACATTTGATATGTGGTTTAGCTGAATAAAAAGATCTTTTTTCAACCGGTCCCCTTCTCGTTCTTTCATATCAGCGAGTTCTTGAATACAAGCAGTTACGGAATTTAAGATCGCCAAACTGATTTCTTCTGCATGCTTATCTTCCATTTCCACTTTTTTGACAAGCCGGTCATCAAAAAGAAGTGTGTTTACATCTAAGCATCCACCAACTTGATTTGATGATCCCTTTAATTCATTGGCAATTTTGATGTACTCTTTGAGTAACTCATAATCCACTTCAAGCTTATGCTTACTAAATTCGGCTTTTTCAACATGAATAAAAAGATCAATTTTCCCGCGTTTTATTTCGTTATGTACTGTAGAGTGTATCTTTTCTTCTAAATGAAGAAACTCATTTGGGATACGAGTACTGCACTCAAAGAAGCGATGATTCACTGCCTTTGCTTCTACTATGATCGAAAAATGATCGCACTTAAAACTGTAACGTCCATAACCAGTCATACTTCGCATCTTATCACATCCATTCTCTTATTTTAACGAACTTTATATCTGGTAACAAGTAGAAACTACAAGGCGCCAATTATTCTGAGCTTTTAGAAAAATAAAACGAGTTCATATGTTCATGAACTCGTTTTTTCATCACTTATCTTCTTTTAAACAGCTGAAATCCTCCTAATACAACAGTCGGGATCGCAGCCATTCCAAGTACGAGCAGCCACTCACGCATATCAAGTGCAACCGTATGGAAAACTGGCTGCAGCGGAGGATAATAAATAACGGCAATCATAAGTAAAACAGAGATTACTACTGCTCCAACTAAATATCGATTTTCAAATGGATTTCGGTGATAAACTGAGTACTCGCTGCGGCAGTCAAAAACATGAATGAGCTGAGCCATCACAAGAGTGACAAATGCAACAGTTTGAGCCCTGATTAACTCATCAGGATGTGCTTCTAAAGTGATCCAGAATGCTGCTAGGGTAACAGCCCCAATCATAAAACCGCGGCTTAGGATTTTCCATGTTAACCCACGAGCAAAGACCCCTTCCCTCGGGCTTCTTGGTGCTCGCTTCATGACGTCGCCTTCTGCTTGGTCCATCCCAAGTGCCATAGCAGGCAGCCCATCTGTCACTAGATTAATCCATAAAATTTGAATAGCAACTAATGGAAGCGGCATTCCTAGCATCATCGCAAATAGCATAACTAAAATCTCACCGACATTTGATGCCATCATATAGCGGATGAATTTCCGGATGTTCTCATAAATATTGCGGCCTTCTTTAATGGCCGATTTAATCGTTGCAAAATTATCATCGCTTAAAATAAGCGAGGAAGCTTCTTTTGCAACATCTGTTCCTGTAATACCCATTGCAATTCCAATGTTGGCTGCTTTAATGGCCGGTGCATCATTAACGCCATCTCCTGTCATAGCCACAATATGCCCTCTTGCCTGGAGTGCTTTAACGATTTTTAATTTATCCTCTGGAGAGACCCTGGCGTATACATCTACATCGTCAACGCATCCCTCAAGGTCCTCTACACTCATTTGTTTTAATGTTCTCCCCTCTAACACTTGACCTCCCTCACGAAGGATCCCTAACTCTTTTGCAATTGCAGAAGCAGTAAGGCGATGATCGCCTGTAATCATGACCGTTTTAATTCCAGCTTCCCTGCATTCACGAATTGACCCCTTCACCTCAGGTCTTGGCGGGTCAATCATTCCTTCTAACCCTAGAAACGTTAATTGTCTCTCTGCTTCAAAAGGCTGGCTGCATACTTCATTTGCCTTTAATGGTCTATAAGCAATGGCAATCGTTCTAAGCGCTTTAGATGACAGATTAGAAATAACGCCCTCTACTTCTGTTCTTCTAGACGATGTGAACGCCTCTGTTTGTTGATTATATGAAATAGTTGTGCATTGAGATAAAACGACATCAGGAGCTCCTTTTGTAATAATAAAAGATCTCCCTTTCTTATCTTTAACTATGACGCTCATCATCTTTCTTGCGGAGTCAAAAGGAAATTCCATTACTCTAGTGTATTGTTCATTCAGACCCTCTGTACTGTATCCAGCCTTCATGGCAGCTACGACAAGAGCCCCTTCAGTCGGATCTCCATCTAACACATATTCAGTTCTCTCTTTTCGTAACATCCCCTGCTTCATAGACCGCGTCATAAGTGAAGCGTTATTACATATTGCTCCGTAACTAAGTAATTGCTGCAGAGCCCTTTCACGCTCAGGCAGCACTTCTACTCCGGCCAAACGAAACGCACCGCTTGGTTCATACCCATTTCCGCTGACTTCCCACAGCTTGCCGCCAGACCATAGTCTTGTGACGGTCATTTTGTTTTGGGTGAGCGTCCCCGTTTTGTCCGAACAAATAACAGATGCACATCCTAATGTTTCAACGGCGGGGAGCTTTCTAACAATGGCTCTTCGTTTAATCATCCGTTGAACACCAAGTGCTAATGCTACTGTGACGATCGCCGGAAGACCTTCAGGTATTGCCGCTACAGCAAGGGAAACCCCTGATAGGAACATTGTATAAACGTCATGACCCTGCCATACCCCAATAATAACGACAAGAGCCGTTAGTAATAAGGCAACAGCAATCAAAATCTTTCCTAACTGCTCTAATTTGTGCTGAAGAGGTGTAACAAGTGATTCGGTTGATTGCAGCAAGTGGGCAATCTTGCCCATTTCTGTTTTCATACCAGTGTTTACAACAACACCAACCCCATTACCTTGCGTAACCATCGTTCCCATAAACGCCATGTTCTCTTGATCACCTAAGGAGGCATCCTTTGCATCAAGCGGTGATGCATGTTTTTGAACAGGTACTGATTCACCTGTTAAAGATGATTCTTCTACCCTTAACCCATTTGCTGAAATTAAACGGATATCTGCACCAATCCGATCACCGCTTGTCACTTTCACCACATCTCCTGGTACGACTTGAGTGGAGAGAACCTTTTGCCACACACCGCTTCGATTAACCATCATCTGCGGTGAAGACAGCTCTTTTAGGGCATCTAACGATTTTTCAGCCTTTCTTTCTTGAACAAAGCCTAAAATCCCATTCAACAAGATGATAAACATGATCGTCACTGCATCAATGTACTCTCCTAATAAGCCAGAGATTAATGTTGCAGCTAACAAAACAAGAACCATAAAATCTTTAAATTGATTCAGAAACACTAAGAAAGCGGGTGTTCTCTTACCGTCATCAAGTTTATTGGCTCCGTAAACGCCAAGCCTCTTTTGAACCTCTTTCTCTGTTAAGCCTGTCTCAATTTTGGTCCTTACCGATCGTTCTACTTCTTCTGTAGTCATTCTCAACCATTGCATGCCGCCACCCCACATTTAGTCCTACTTCTGCTCACTAAGAAGACTCTCGCAACTTGCGACCTCTTCTTAATAGTCATTTATACAAGCCATCTTATTCAGCGAGAGTGAAAAACATGCTATACTCATGAAAGCAAATTGAACAAGCCAGCTTCTTACGACTATCTATCAAAAGAAAAGTATGCAAGGCTGGTTTGTGGTTAGAGAAGAGGTGCTACATATGTCATTTGACGGCATTATGACTCGTGCAATCACACACGAACTTTCACATACACTGCAGTCAGGTCGTATTTCTAAAATTTATCAGCCATTTAAAACAGAACTTGTCTTCACGATTCGAGCAAATGGTGCTAATCACCAGCTGTTAATGTCTGCAAATGCCAGCTTTGCCCGCATCCATTTAACGAATGAAAAGTATACAAATCCGGAGAAGCCTCCTATGTTTTGTATGCTTTTACGTAAACATCTTGAAGGCGGGATTATTGAATCGATTGAACAGATTGATATGGAACGTATTATTGAGATGACCATACGAAATAAAGATGAACTTGGTGATGTTCAATCGAAAAAATTAATAATTGAAATTATGGGACGCCATAGTAATATTATGCTCGTCGATGCTGATTCCGGCGTTATTTTAGACAGCATTAAGCATGTCAGTCTTTCTCAAAGCAGCTATCGGACAGTTTTACCAGGTCAACTGTATAAACGACCGCCAGAACAAGAAAAACAAAACCCGTTAGACCTTGATGAATCAGCTGTTTTAAAAGAAATGGACTTTAACCAGGGGAAGCTTGACCGGCAGTTGGTCGACCGTTTCAGTGGTTTATCTCCTCTTGTAGCAAAAGAAATTATTGATCGTTCTGGAATGAGCAATAGACAAACATTGCCGCAAGCATTTCTTGAAGTCTTCTCTTCGGTTAAAGATCATGAGTATACACCGCAGATGATTGAAGCTGATGGAAAAGAATACTTTAGTGTGATTGATTTACATCATCTAAACGGAGAGCAGCGCTCATTTCCTACAATTAGTAACATGCTTGATCGTTTCTTTTACGGCAAAGCAGAACGTGACCGTGTAAAGCAGCAAGCGTTTGACTTAGAAAAAATGCTTCGCAATGAATATCAAAAAAACAAAAAGAAATTAGTTAAACTTGAACGGACACTAACAGATGCTGATAAGGCAAAAGAGTATCAAAAATATGGTGAACTGCTTACAGCTAACCTTTATTCAGTAAAGCGCGGGGACAAAAAAATAGAAGTAATCGATTATTATGAAGAGGAACAGCCAACGATTGAGATTAAACTTGACCCGCTAAAATCTCCTTCAGATAATGCTCAAGCTTACTTTAAGAAATACAATAAAGCGAAAAATTCAGTTCAGGTTGTACTCGAACAAATGGAGCAAACTAGAGAAGATATTGATTATCTCGATCAGTTAATTCAACAAATGGAGAGTGCTTCGCCAAGAGACATCGAAGAAATTCGGGAAGAGCTGATTGAGCAAGGCTATCTAAAACGCAGACAAAAGCCTTCAAAAAAGAAGAAAAAAGAAGAAAAGCCTCAGCTTGAAGTATACACATCTTCTTCTGACCTTACCTTCTATGTCGGTAAAAATAATAAACAAAATGACTATTTAACAAATAAGTTTGCAAGACAAGATGAGATTTGGCTTCACACAAAAGATATACCAGGTTCACATGTGGTGATCAGAAGCACTGATCCGGATGAACAAACAATAATTGAAGCCGCGACAGTTGCTGCCTTCTTTAGTAAAGCCCGTCAATCTAGTTCAGTGCCCGTTGACTATACAAAGATCAGACATGTAAAAAAACCGAATGGTTCTAAGCCAGGATTTGTGACATACGATCAGCAAACAACCGTATTTGTGACTCCTGATGAAGATTTGGTACTGAGCCTAAGAGCGAAACAAACCACATAATAAAAGAGAGCGGACATATCCCGCTCTCTTTGTTTTTTATCCACCTATATGTGACATTTCAATTTTTTCTCTATTTCTAGAAGATTCCTCGGTTCTCTCAATAGAATATTGATCATCCCGCCTATTCCAGACTGAATGGATTTGATGAATAATGTCCTCATCTGCCGAACCATCACGAAGCATCTGCTTAAAATCAGTTCCCTTGGTCGCAAATAAACATGTATAAAGTTTCCCTTCAACGGATATTCTTGCACGGTTACACGAAGCGCAAAAGGCATCTGAAACAGAGGAGATAATCCCGATTTCATCATCTGAACCAATAAAACGATACCTCGTTGCTACTTCTCCTTCATAACGCGGGGCGATCGGTTGAATAGGCATCACTTGATCAATCTTTTCGATCATTTCCCGTTTAGTCAGAACATCATTTAATCTCCATCCATTGCTCGTTCCAACATCCATATATTCAATCAATCTTAAGGTGTAGCCTTTTTTTCTAAAAAACGCTGTCATTGGAAGAATTTCATGGTCGTTAACCCCTTTTTGAACAACCATATTCACTTTAACACCAAGCCCTGCTTCCGCTGCTGCATCCATCCCTTTAAGTACTTGATCTACCCCTATGCCTCGTCCATTAATCTCACCGAATCGCTTATCATTTAAGCTGTCTAAGCTGACGGTCACTCTTTTTAATCCAGCTTCTTTTAAACGGCTGGCCATTTTAGGAAGCATTACTCCGTTCGTTGTCATCGCAATATCGTCAATCTTTGTTGCCCGACGGAGCTGATCAATTAATTGATCAACATCTTTTCGCATCAGCGGCTCCCCGCCTGTAATACGCAGCTTCTCAATTGATGAAGCTTTTGTAAAAAGAGTAGTAAGTCTTGTAATTTCCTCAAAACTAAGGAGCTCGTCCTTCTTTAAAAAAGGGTAATCAGGACCGAATACCTCTTTAGGCATACAATAATGACATCTAAAGTTACAGCGATCTGTAACTGAAATTCTAAGGTCTCTTAGGGGCCGGTTGAATTGATCTGCTGCTTTATTCATTTAACCACCCGCTTTCAATATATTTAATTGACTCATGTTCTTTCTAGACTTTGTATAACTATTCATTTTCAATATTGATGTTTTTGTGACTATCCCGACCGGAAACCTCTTTCTTTTTATCAAGCAAGTTAAAGTTACCATCTATGAAAGCATAAACTTCTTCATTTCACAACCTTAAAGTTTTTTCCGATTAACATGTAATACACAATGCTCATTGACTTTATTACATCAAATTTTAAATTTGTATGAATTTTTCCTTGTCTGTGAATACGTTTCCATGATAAAATTGTGACAAATGTTCAACAATTGTGATTATGTCATGCTACGGAGCAGCGTCCCTGCTACCGACCATAACATAAGTCACACCTAAAAGAATGATTGATGTTTGATTAGTGAGTAGAGTCCCTGCTGATGATTAACCGTCAAGTTATAGGTTCATTCATGTACAGTAAGTGTATTGTATATGAATCAATCTAAGACTTGTCGGTTTTTTTATGTGGAAATATTCCTTTTGGCAGAGAGATAAAAGAAAAGAGGAGGAACATAATATGGAGACAACAAAAAACCGCTGGCTTATTGCCCTTAGTGCAGTAGGTATACATATTTCCATCGGTTCTGTGTATGCTTGGAGTGTTTTCACTAACCCGTTAATTGAAGCATATGGCTGGTCACTTAGTGCTGTTTCATTAACATTTAGTATTGCTATTTTATTTTTGGGAGTATCAGCTGCTTTTATGGGTCATTTTGTGGAAAAACATGGACCAAGGAAATCTGGAATTGTTGCAGCCATTTTCTTTGGGATAGGAACCATAGGAGCTGGCTTTGCTACAAGTATTGAATCAATTTTTCTATTATATGTTACATATGGGGTCCTCGGAGGAATTGGACTCGGGGTTGGGTATATAACCCCTGTTTCAACCCTTGTTAAATGGTTTCCAGACCGCAGAGGATTAGCGACTGGACTAGCTATTATGGGATTTGGCTTTGCAGCAATGATTGCAAGCCCTATCATGAACAGCCTGATCAACTCAGTTGGCATTGCAAATACATTTTACATTTTAGGTGTCGTTTACTTAGTCGTAATGCTGGGGTCTGCAAGCTACCTTGCTCCGCCCCCAAAAGGATGGATGCCTAAGGGATTTGAAGAGAAAATTCAATCAGGCGATAAAAAGCCTGTTGCTGATCTATCTCAATTAACTGCGAATGAAGCTGTTAAAACAAAGCGCTTCTGGTATTTATGGATCATGTTATTTATTAATGTAACGTGTGGAATTGCCATAATTTCAGTAGCTTCTCCAATGGCTCAAGAAATAGCCGGCATGTCAGCAGTAGCTGCTGCTGCAATGGTTGGAATTATGGGGTTATTTAATGGATTTGGACGAATTGGCTGGGCCTCCATCTCTGACTATATCGGTCGTCCCAATGTGTATACAACCTTTTTCATTATCCAAATTGCATCATTCATGCTGCTCCCGTCCCTATCACATGCGATTGCTTTCCAAGCCGTTGTATTTTTAATTTTAACGTGCTACGGCGGTGGATTTGCAGCCATCCCAGCTTATATTGGTGATATATTCGGAACAAAACAGCTTGGTGCCATTCATGGATATATTTTAACTGCATGGGCGCTAGCAGGGTTAGTCGGTCCGATACTCGCTTCAACGATTCGTGAAACGACGAACAGCTATGCAGGAACATTATACATTTTCACTGGAATGTTTGTCGTTGCTCTTATTGTATCAATCTTTATACGTTCAGACATAAAGCAGCTAAAAGAGGCTCAAAAAGAAGAAGGCAGCCAAGTTGCAAGTTGACAATTTTTTGTATGAGGTCTACGATATTTCATAGATTTATAAAGGAATCTATGATTATATAAAAAGGACTGACACAGATGAATAAATATGAAGCAGAATTTAGCAATGTCGTTCGCTCATTCCGCAAAAAACATATGGGTAAAGGCCCGGGTAAAATCCAAACGACCTTTTGTAAAAATTGGGCTATATGTGAGATGGAAGGAAACCTTTCTCCAATCGAACGATTTATAGCCAGTGCAGACGACGGAAAGCAAATGCTTAGGTCTGCTCGTACCGAAATGGTCAAAGATATGTATCGTAAAAATCACCCAATTGAAATGGAAGAACTGCTTCAGTGTCATTTTATTGACTTGTTTGTTGATATTGATATTGAAAGAGATTTTGGGATGAGTGTATTTGTTTTTGATCAAAACATTGAAGAGAAATTTGGTTCGGATAAGTAATTGAATATCCCCTTTTAACTCACTAACATTGAGGCATGCTGCATAGATGTTAGTGAGTTTTTATTTACAAGAATACTAGGCAAGCAGTAAAAGATAAGATATGATGTAGGAAACGTTTTAGGGGGGGTTTCAATGAATCATATGATAAAAATCTCCTTTATTATATTTGTGGCATTGATTATGTTTTATCCAAAACAATCTGATCAGCCCTATGCGTATGACCTGCCGGTTAACGGCGCTAGCTTCTATTCGCTTGAGCTTGAACTAGAAACATCCTATAAACAAGAGCACAATACTGCTTTTACACTAAATCTAAACCAAAGTTTGATTCTCTTTATATTGATTCATCTTACAATACTTCTTTATCACAATCCGGAATGGTATAAAAGAAGATTACAGTTATTTCTAACCATTAGAAAGTACCGGTCAAATGAATTCTTATTCTCTTATTTTCACTCTAATTATTCATAATTCATATACGTAGAGGGGGAATAACGATGATACTCGTTCGTTTCATTTTGATTGGATTGCTGTCAGTAACAGCTGTAGGTATCTTTATGTTTCAAGGAGTAGAGGCTTTCTATGCCATGCTGGAATTATTCAAAAAAGATTCTTAATCAAAAAGAGTATGGATTCCCATACTCTTTTTTTATATGTATTATTTTTGGGCCACCGTAATCATCGCAAGACCTCCTACCACAGGTTGATGAGTGACCTTTTTTGCTCCAAGCTTTGTTAATACGCTTGAAAGAGATTGCTCTGAATACCTATGCCGTCTCGTAGATACATTCGACCATTTAACTAAGGTCTCTTTTTCAAACCCTGTCATCTGGTTGCGGTCTGCATAAGATGAGGCTCGCTCAGGATTCATTGTTTCACTCGGATTTAACATCACGATCGTACCAGATTTTTTTGTCACTCGCAGCATTTCTGTAATGCCTTTTTCTGGCTCTGGCAGCAAAAACATCACACACGTGGATAGCGCACAATCAAATGTCTCGTCTTCAAAAGGCAGATGATAGGCATCGCCTACGATGAAATCATTTTTCGTATCTGTATTACTCGTTTGAAATAGCTCCTTTGCAGCTGTGATCATTTCTTCGGATAGATCTACTCCGACTATACGATCAGCCTCATTCAAACCTCTTGTCAACAGACGGCCTGTGCCGCAGCCAACATCTAGGATCTCTTTAGAACGCCATGTTCCGCTCATTTCTTTTAATTGGTCATGCACTTTACTCAGCCAATTCGTTCTTGCCATTCCATCAAAAAAAGAAACGAGGGAATCAAACTCTGCACCATCCATTTTTCTCATCCGTCTTCACCCTTTTTTATTAAGTCCACTTAACAGAAGAAGGGTCATTGCTCCAGGCAAGCAGCTTTTTTTCTTCTTCTCCACTAATTGTACCACGGCCTTTGGCAACATCAAGCAGAGTTGAAAAAGTTGTTAAAACAGAAGTTTCTAGGTCCGCCTCATTAAAGTTCGTCTTCGCATCAGCTAATTCATAAGTAAAGATTGCTGCCACACCTAATACGTTCGCGCCAGCTTCTCTTAGCGCTTCTGCTGCTTTTATAGCACTTCCTCCAGTTGAAATTAAGTCTTCAATAATGACCACTTTCTGGCCAGACGAAAGTTTCCCTTCAATTTGATTTTGTTTTCCATGCCCTTTTGCACTCCCGCGTACATACACCATCGGCAGCTCAAGCAGTTCGCTTACCCATGCCGCATGTGGAATACCAGCAGTAGCCGTTCCAGCAATCACATCTACATCTGGAAACTTTTCTTTGATTAATGTTTCAAATTCACCTGCGATCATGCGACGGACGTTTGGATAAGATAGAGTCATACGGTTATCACAGTAGATAGGCGATTTTATACCTGAGCTCCATGTAAAAGGTTCATTTGGCGAAAGGGTAACCGCTTCAATATCAAGTAAGGATGCTGCAATTTGTTTGTTCATTTTCCTTCCTCCCATTCTTTTTTCATTTCCAAGTAGGTTTGGTATGGATCAATAGATTCTGTAATGCTTCTTCCTACGACAATCCCCCAGCTGCCAAGCTCTTTTGCTTTCATCGGGGTGACAATTCGTTTCTGATCTCCTTTGGCATCACTAAGTCTGCGTATGCCTGGAGTAACAGTGAGAAAATCTTCTCCGCATACTTCGTGAATAAGCGGGACTTCTAAGGCGGAGCTCACTACGCCGTCTAACCCGGTTTTTTTAGCTAATGCAGCATAAGTTGAAACGACATGTGCGATCTCTTCTTTAATAAGTAGTTCATCTGTCAGCATCTCTTGATCTGTACTTGTTAATTGTGTTACAGCGATCAACTTCGGTCTAGGAGCATTTGCAGGTTTTCCTGCTTCTAAACCTTCAAGAGCTGCTTCCATCATTTTACGTCCGCCTGCTGCATGCACATTTATCAAGTCTACTTCCAAACTGCTCAATACTTTCATCGCTCGGCCAATAGTATTCGGAATATCATGCAGCTTTAAATCTAAGAAAACATGATGGCCATCTTTTTTTAATTGTTCAATGATTCTAGGACCTTCTTGGTAATAAAGTTCCATACCCACTTTCATATAAATCGAATCATGCTTAAATGTTTCTAAAAGTCTATCTCTAGCCTCTTTTTGATGAACATCTAAAGCTACAATTAGCGGACGCTGCATAATTCCTTCCAACTCCCTCCGATTAAATCGGTTATATGATCTACACCTAATTCATCTAATTTATCCGGTAGTTCTTTAATAATATTTGGGCAGATATAAGGATCTGCGAAATTTGCCGTACCAATAGCCACAGCACTTGCCCCTGCCAGCATCATTTCAATAACATCGTCCACCGTCTGGACTCCTCCCATTCCGATGATCGGTATGGAAACAGCCTGACTTACTTGATGAATCATTCGTACAGCGACCGGCTTAATAGCAGGTCCAGATAGCCCGCCTGCTCCGTTTGCTAATATAGGCTTTCGAGATTTTAAATCAATTCTCATACCAAGCAACGTATTAATCATCGATAATCCATCAGCTCCTGCCGCTTCTACTGCTTTTGCCATTTCCACAATATCAGATACATTTGGAGAGAGCTTAACGTATACGGGTTTAGTCGAAACTTGTTTGACCGCTGCCGTTAATTCAGCGGCTACTTCTGGGACCGTTCCAAATGCAATTCCGCCTTGTTTCACGTTCGGACAAGAAATATTTAATTCCAGTGCTGCCACGGTTGGACTTTGTGAAAGTTCTCTAGCAACTTCAACATAATCCTCCATTTGTGCTCCTGCCACATTTGCAATGATTGGCACCTCGTATTGACTCAGTCTAGGAAGTTCTTTTGTCAGTACACCTTCTAAACCAGGATTTTGAAGCCCGATTGCATTCAGCATTCCTGCTGTCGTTTCTGCTACACGCGGAGTCGGATTTCCAAAGCGAGCTTCAGCAGTCGTCGCTTTAATCATGATCGCCCCTAACAGATCTAAGTTATAAAACTCAGCATATTCAGCCCCAAATCCAAAGCATCCTGAAGCTGGCATTATAGGGTTCTTTAATGAAAGTCCTGGCAATTCGATATTCAAGCGATTTGTATTTAAGCGACTCGTATTCAAGCGACTCATATCACAACCTCCCCGACTTTAAATACTGGACCATCCGTACATACTTTGCGGTAGCTTGTGCCTGTAGGATCATCTTCGGTGTGACATACACATGCAAAGCAAGCTCCAATGCCGCAGCCCATTCTCTCTTCTAATGACACATATGCTCGTTTACCTTTATACAAATCACTTAACGCACGAAGCATTGGTGTCGGTCCGCAGCTGTATAGAATATCTGATTGGAGTTCCATCTCATCTATTGCATCAGTAACAAATCCGTTCGTCCCATAAGTACCATCCACTGTCGCTATATACGTGTCCCCTAGCTGCTTGAATTCTTCTTCATAAAACACGTCTTTTTTGGATTGGAATCCGAGTACATGAATAACTCGGACCCCGCGACTAATTAATTGCTTTGATAGATAATAAAGCGGTGGTACACCTATTCCGCCCCCAACCAGAAGAGCCGTCTCTCCTGGCTGTGCTTCCTCTACCGGAAATCCTGTCCCAAGCGGTCCTAGTAAATCAATCTCATCCCCGCTCTTTTTGTGAGACAGCCTTTCGGTTCCCTTTCCTTCCACTCGATAAATCATTTTAAGAGTTTCGGAGGAGCGATCAACATCACATATACTTAATGGACGTCTTAACAGCAAATCATCAAATGAGCCTGTTTTAAGATGAACAAATTGGCCAGGATTCACCATCTGCTTCACTTGCTCGCCGCTGCATATCAGCTCATAGATACGATCCGCTACTAACCGTTGACTTTCCACTTTCAACATTGCTTGCTTCTGCATGCTTGACTCCCCCTTTTGGTGCTTGCATATGAGGCATGGATTCTGAAGTAAATGTGATAGATTCCAACACACTAAGAAGTGCATCTGCTGTATCAATTGATGTTAAGCAAACGACCCCATTTTCTACCGCTTCACGTCGGATTCTGAATCCGTCACGTGCTGGCTGTTTACCGCGAGTTAAGGTGTTGATGACAAACTGCGCTTCACCTTGTCTAATTACATCGAGTAAGTGCGGTTTTTCTTCACCGATTTTGTTCACAGTTGTTACAGGGATGCCAAGCTCTTTGATAAATTTAGCAGTACCAGCTGTAGCAAGAATGTTGTAGCCGATTTTATTAAAGCGTTCTACTAAACTAAGCGCTTCTTCTTTGTCTTTATCAGCAATTGTAAACAGTACAGAACCGTGAGTTGGTATTTTCATTCCAGAAGCAATTAACCCTTTGTATAATGCTTTTTCTAAAGTCACATCACGACCCATTACTTCACCAGTCGATTTCATTTCAGGTCCTAGCGTGATATCTACTCGGCGCAGCTTAGCAAATGAGAACACAGGTACTTTGACAGAAACAACAACAGATTCAGGATGGTAACCTGTTTGATATCCTAGTTCCGGCAAGGTTTGACCGAGCATCACTTTGGTTGCTAGATTAGCCATCGAAACGCCCGTGATTTTACTTAAAAATGGAACGGTACGACTTGATCTTGGGTTTACTTCTAGTACATACACTTCATCTTGATGCCATACATATTGAATATTTAACAGCCCTACAATGTTTAACCCGCGAGCAATAGCAATCGTACGGTCAATAATTTTCTGTTTAAGGTGATCAGGCACCGTTTGAGGCGGATAGACTGCGATTGAGTCCCCTGAGTGCACCCCTGCACGTTCGATGTGTTCCATCATTCCCGGAATATACACATTCTCTCCATCAGAAATGGCATCTACTTCTAGCTCTTTTCCTGTTAGATAGCGGTCGATTAAGACTGGGTGTTTTGGATTAATTTTCACTGCGTGCGTCATATAGTGCAACAGTTCTTCTTCTTTATACACAATTTCCATCGCGCGGCCGCCGAGTACATATGATGGTCTGACTAGCACTGGGTAGCCGATATTTGCAGCAATTTTCACTGCTTGTTCAACGGATGTTGCTGTTTTCCCTAATGGCTGCGGAATATCTAGTGCCATTAATGTTTGTTCGAATTTATCGCGATCCTCTGCACGGTCCATATCTTCTAGAGATGTTCCAATGATTTTTACTCCGCGCGCAGCTAATTGATCCGCTAGATTAATCGCCGTCTGTCCTCCGAATTGAACAATCACACCTTCTGGCTTTTCATGATTAACTACATGCATTACATCCTCTACCGTCAAAGGCTCAAAGTACAGCTTGTCGGATGTACTAAAATCAGTCGATACGGTTTCAGGATTATTATTCATAATGATTGCTTCATACCCTGCTTCTTTAATCGCCCATACCGTATGAACCGTTGCATAATCAAATTCAATCCCTTGACCAATGCGGATCGGGCCTGATCCTAATACAAGAATGCTCTTTTTAGTTGTACGAACAGATTCCATTTCCTCTTCATACGTCCCGTAGTAATAAGGGGTGCGAGATTCAAATTCTGCTGAACATGTATCGACCATTTTATAAACTGGGGTAATTCCCTCTTCCATCCGAGTTTCATAGACTGCATTTTCTGTGAGATCCCAAAGCTTTGCTACTTGAGAATCACAGAACCCTCGTTCTTTAGCTTCCTTCAACACATCAAGGTCTCCATTATGCTCACCCAGCTTGTTTTCTAAAGCTACAATTCGATTGAGTTTTTGTAAAAAGAAGCGATCAATATCTGTCAGTTCATGCAGCTCTTCTACTTTAACTTCTCTTCTTAGTAATTCAGTGAGGGCAAAGATTCGTTGATCATCCGGCTTCGTAACTTTCTCTTTTAATTCATTTGTTTCTAAATTTGTTACGTCTGCATCAAACAAATGATCATACCCTGCTTCAAGAGAGCGAACTGCTTTTAATAAAGATTCTTCTAGGTTGCGTCCGATCGCCATGACTTCCCCTGTTGCCTTCATTTGCGTTCCTAACCTGCGATTAGCCGCTTCAAATTTATCAAAAGGCCAGCGAGGAATTTTAGATACTACATAATCTAGGGCAGGCTCAAAGCTGGCATACGTTGTTTTTGTAACCGGGTTTTGAATTTCATCAAGTGCATACCCTACAGCAATCTTGGCAGCCATTTTTGCAATCGGATACCCTGTTGCTTTACTTGCAAGTGCAGAAGAACGGCTGACCCTCGGGTTCACTTCGATAATATAGTACTGATCGCTATCTGCATCTAGCGCAAACTGAACGTTGCATCCTCCTTCAATCCCTAATGCACGAATGATTTTTAAAGATGAATTACGGAGCATTTGATAATCACGATCCGTTAGTGTTTGGCTTGGTGCAAATACGATTGAATCTCCTGTATGCACTCCGACTGGATCAAAGTTTTCCATGTTACATACAACGATTGCTTGATCTGATGCATCTCGCATAACTTCATACTCTACTTCTTTAAACCCAGCAATGCTTTTTTCTACTAAACATTGCGTTACAGGGCTGTATTTAAGGCCGCTAGATACGATCTCGATTAATTCGTCATCATTATGAACAATACCGCCGCCTGTTCCACCTAGTGTATATGCAGGACGAACGATGATCGGATAGCCGATTTTCCGGACAAATACTTGCGCTTCTTCAACTGTATGAACAATTTCACTCTCAGGCACTGGTTCATTTAATTCATTCATTAATGCACGAAACTGCTCTCTATCTTCAGCTTGTTTAATTGCTTTTAAATCCGTACCGAGTAATTCAATATTATAGGCATCTAATATTCCTGATTCATCAAGCTCCATTGCCATATTAAGACCAGTTTGTCCTCCTAAAGTGGCTACAATTCCACAAGGACGCTCTTGGCGGATAATTCGGCTGACGAATTCAAGTGTAATCGGCTCAATATACACACGATCAGCCATTGTTGTATCTGTCATGATTGTGGCAGGATTTGAATTGATTAAAATGACTTCATACCCTTCTTCTTTTAACGCTTGGCAAGCTTGAGTTCCTGCATAATCAAATTCCGCTGCTTGACCAATGACAATGGGACCTGACCCTATGACTAAGATTTTTTGAATGTCCGTACGTTTACCCATTATTAAAAACTCCTCTCGGCATTTCCATTGTATTGTGATTGTCTATCGATGCATTAAGTGCTTATTTAGATTGCTTGAACTTCTTTTGACTTTTTCTCTTCCGCTATCATGTGTAAAAATGCATCAAATAGATAACTTGCATCTTCAGGACCTGGTGATGCTTCTGGATGATATTGAACACTAAAAGCTGGATAATCGAGATGCTTCAATCCTTCTACTGTTCCATCATTTACAGCCTCATGTGTCATTTCAAGTCTTGTGTTTACTAGACTCTCTTTATCAACCGTATAGCCATGGTTTTGAGCAGTGATATCGATTTTGCCAGTGGCAATTTCTCTTACTGGGTGGTTAGAGCCACGGTGGCCAAAGCGTAATTTACTTGTTGTTGCTCCTGAAGCAAGTGCTAAAAGCTGATGTCCTAGACAAATTCCAAAGATCGGCACCTTCCCTAAAAGTTCTTGAATCATCGTGATTGCTTGAGGTACATCTTCTGGATTACCTGGGCCATTGCTTAGTAAAATCCCATCCGGTCTAAGTCTGAGAATTTCTTCTGCACTCGTGTCATATGGCACAACAACCACATCACAATGTCGCTCGATCAATGACTGTAAAATGCCATGCTTCATACCGAAGTCGACCAACACAATTCGTTCTTCTTTGCCTGGTGCATGGTAGGCATCTCTTACAGAAACCGTTTCAACTTGATCGTGCTGCCATCCAGTGTTTGAAAGCTCTTGTACGATTTCGTCACGATCTACATCCATTGAGCAAATGCGCCCTCTTAATGTGCCATGCTCACGAATTAATCGAGTAAGCTTCCGTGTGTCGATTCCTTCTAATCCTGGGATTCCTCTTGCCTGAAGAAATGTATGAAGTGATTCTTCATTCTTCCAATGGCTAGGCTCGCGTTCTACTTCTCTCACAATCAAACCATGAATGGCAGGTGTAATTGATTCAAAATCATCACGATTGATTCCGTAGTTTCCAATCAGCGGGTAAGTCAATGTAACAATTTGACCGCAGTAAGAAGGATCAGATAATATTTCCTGATAACCTGTCATTCCTGTATTAAAGACTACTTCTCCTTTTAGTTCCGTATCTGCTCCAAATCCTCTGCCCACAAAATACGTCCCATCCTCTAAAATTAATTGTCTTTTCATTACTTTACACGCTCCTTTTCCCATACAAGTTCACCGCCAACAAAAGTCATCATCGGCCACCCTGTTGTCTTCCAGCCTTTAAAAGGTGTATTTTTACCTTTAGATGCAAAATCATCTGGGTTAATCGTTTCCACCTGCTCTAAGTCAATCACACAAAGGTCTGCCGCAGCACCTTCTTTTAATCCACCCGCATTCAGCTTAAATGTTTTGGCTGGTGCTACTGTCAGCCAATCAATCAGCTGTTTTAATGTAATTACGTTCTTCTTCACTAGATGTGTATTTAGTAAGGTAAATGCAGTTTCAAGACCTACAATGCCAAATGGTGCACGTTCGATTCCTTGTGCTTTCTCTTCAGCTGTATGCGGTGCATGATCGGTCGCAATGAAATCGATCGTTCCATCTAGCAGTCCCTCAATTAATGCCTCCTGATCTTCCTTGCTGCGAAGGGGAGGATTCATTTTATAGTTTGCATCCAGCCCGTCAATGTCGTCTTCACATAGGAGCAAGTGGTGCGGTGTTACTTCTGCTGTTACTCGTATACCAGCGCGTTTGGCATCACGTACCACTCGGACTGATTCTTTTGTTGAAATATGACACACATGATAATGAACACCTGCAGCTTCGGCGAGCAGCACGTCTCTTGCAATATGTACGGATTCACATACTGAAGGAATGCCATTCAAGCCATTTTCTTTAGAGAAACGTCCCTCATGTACTGAACCATTTTGAATAAGTGTATTTTCTTCACAGTGAGCAACAATCGCCATATCAAGTGCTGCTGCCTTTCTCATCGCTTCTAGCATCATACTAGCTGACTGAATTCCAACACCATCATCAGTGAATGCAAATGCACCTGACTCTTTTAGCTCTTCGAAATTGGTTAATTCACGGCCAAGCAATCGTGTCGTAATCGCTGCATAAGGCAGTACATTTACACTTGCTGTCTCTTTAATGCGATCATTCATCCAGTTAAGTTGTTCCTTTGTGTCAGGTGTAGGTCTTGTATTAGGCATTGCACAAATGGTCGTGAATCCACCTCTTGCTGCCGCTTTAGTTCCCGTCTCGATCGTTTCTTTCTTTTCACCGCCGGGCTCACGGAGATGTACATGCACATCAACAAATCCTGGAGTGATTAACTTTCCTGCCACATCGATGATCTGTTGCTCTGCATCGTTTGGGATGGTGCTCACTAGTTTTCCATTTTCAAAAGAAACATCTGCTCTTACTAATTCACCAGATTCTGATAAGATGAAGCCATTTTTTAATGTTGTAATCATCATTCATTCCCCCATTTATTGATTTTGTTTTATTGATTTGGTCTTATTGAATTTGTTCTAATGCACGCTTTAGGACTGCCATACGAACATAGACCCCATTTTGCATTTGTTTAAAAATTCTAGACCGTCTTGATTCTACTAACTCACTTGCAATTTCTACCCCTCTATTTACAGGTGCCGGATGCATAATAATGGCATGTTTTTGCATTCTTGCTTCTCTTTCAACTGTTAATCCAAAGCGGCTATGATAAAGCTCATTGGTAAGTTCATTATTTTGTTGATGGCGTTCATTTTGGATTCGAAGCAGCATCATGACATCAGACTTCTCAGCTGCTGTGTCCATTGAAATATAACGATAGTGGCTGCCGAAACCTTCCATCCATTCTTTTGGTCCAGAGATCATCACATTTGCACCTAATCTAGTTAAGATTTCTGCATTAGAACGTGCGACGCGGCTATGCCTGAGATCACCGCAGATTACGACCCTGAGACCTTGAAATGTTCCAAATTCTTGTTTAATCGTAAGAAGGTCCAACAGTGATTGTGTAGGGTGCTGGCCGCAACCATCCCCTGCATTTATGACTGGAATTTCGAGCTTACTTTTGATTTCTTCGTAATACTCATTTTGCGGATGTCTGATGACTAGAACGTTCGCACCGATTGACTCAAGTGTTTTAGCTGTATCATACAGAGTTTCTCCTTTTTGTACGCTTGATGTTTCTCCGTCAAAAGAGAGAATTTCTAGTCCAAGCTTTCGTTCAGCAACTTCAAAACTCATTTTTGTACGGGTGCTCGGCTCAAAAAATAAGTTGGCAACAAACAGTTGATTTAAAGGTCTCCAGCTCATTCCCTTGGAGAATGCTTCAGCCTCAGCTAAAATCCAGTCAATCTCTTGAAGAGTCAAATCCGTCATTGTATGAAGTCCTCTCACACTTACCTTCTCTAAGCTCATCTGCATCGCTAAATGCCTCCTTATTTACATCCATTTTTATACAAAAAACCCTGAGAGAAGACTCTCAGGGTATAGGGAAGCAGGGAGGTCTGTTGGGGCCTCTCCTTCTTGCACTATTCCTTTGAAGTCTCTCTGTACTTCTTTAAAGGTGTAGCAACATATTAAGCAGCTAGTTTTTTTATTAAGCAACTTGTTTTTTAAGCTGCCTGTTTTTCATCTTCAGCAAATGGATCTTTTTTGCTGTAGCTTTCTTCTTTATTCGGAAGCACCAGGTGAAGAAGCATTCCGATAATAGTTGCAAGCGCCATGCCTGCTAGTTGAATTTCATCAGTTACTTGAATGAATGCTCCGCCGATTCCAATGACTAGAATCACTGATGAGATAATTAAGTTTCGTTTACTGCCAAGGTTAATATTGTTATCGATTAACATTCTAAGACCTGATGATGCGATCACACCGAACAAGAGGATCGATACACCACCCATAACAGCAGTCGGAATCGTAGAGATAAGTGCTGAAATTTTTCCGATGAAGGCAAACCCGATTGCTAGTGTTGCTGCTCCGCCGATAACAAACACACTAAACACTCTTGTAATCGCTAATACGCCGATGTTTTCACCATACGTCGTATTTGGCGGCCCCCCGATGAAGGAAGCAATCATTGTTGCCACTCCGTCTCCAAGAATGGATCGGTGCAGGCCTGGTTTCTTAATAAAATTCTTGCCAACGACTTTACTCAATACCATTTGATCACCGATATGTTCAGCGATTGTGACAACCGCAATCGGCATCATAATGAAGGCGATCGCCCATGACCATTGCGGTGTGTAGCTCACAAATGGGATCAGCATTTCTGGTGCAGCAATCCAAGCTGCCTCTCTAACGGGAGTAAAATCAACCAACCCTTGAGTATAAGCGAATAAGTACCCGCCGATAATTCCAAACATGATTGGTACAAGACCTAAAAATCCTTTAAAGAACATTGAAACGATAATGGTAATTAACAGTGTTACTAGTGCTGTTGTAAAGTGGGTTGTGCTGTAAACTTGTTCATCAAGACCTGGTATATACATCGCCATATCAATTGCGACACCTGCTAACCCTAGACCGATTACGATAATAACAGGACCTACTACAATCGGTGGCAGGAGTTTCATAATCCAGCCTACTCCGCTCGTTTTGATTAATAAAGCAACTGCTCCGTAAACAAGACCTGCTAAGAAACTTCCAAGCATTGCTCCTTCTGGTCCGCCTAGCGATGTGGCAGCAAGGATTGGTGCAATGAAGGCGAAGGATGACCCTAGATAAGCTGGCACCTGTCCTTTTGTGATCAGCAAGTAAGCTAAAGTTCCGAGACCGCTTGATAATAGGGCAACGGATGGAGATAAGCCGACTAAAAATGGGACAAGAATGGTTGCTCCAAACATGGCACATAAATGTTGAAGACTTAATACGAACCATTTGTCAAAACGGGGTATGTCTCTAATTCCGATTTCTGTTTGTTGTTTCATGATGATTCCTCCTCGTTTTTCCAAACAAAAAACCTCTTTGCGTATGACAAAGAGGTTTCACCTAACAAAGTTGACTTAAGCCGTCAGACTCCATGTAAGGATTTACCCTCTTGTCAGCCTCGCAGGACTGGGTTAAAGAGGTATACGTATGAGGTTTTTTGCTGTGTACATTTTATTTTTATGTTCGTTCGTTTATTCTGTTCGTTGTTCGATTGTAACCTCATCCATTGCATCCACTTCACTGAGCTTAGCAACGATTTTTTCACTTTTAGATGTCGGTACATTCTTTCCTACATAATCAGGGCGGATCGGCAGCTCGCGATGTCCCCGGTCAATGAGAACCGCTAGTTGAATCTGCTCTGGCCTGCCTAAATCAATTAATGCATCGAGTGCAGCTCTAACTGTTCTTCCGGTATATAATACATCATCAATTAAGATCACTTTGCGGTCGGTAATATCAATTGGAATGTCCGTTCCCTGCAGGACCGGTTCATCCGTCTCTGACTTGTGCGACAAGTCATCTCTGTAGAGCGTGATATCGACCTCTCCTACTTCTACTTTCACACCTTCAATTTGCTCAATTCGCTCAGCAAGTCTCCTAGCTAAGTAGATCCCGCGTGTTTTTATACCCACTAAGACGCAGCGCTCTACTCCTTTGTTTCGCTCAATAATCTCATGAGCAATTCGTGTAGTTGCTCGCCTTACAGCTTGTTCATCTAAAATCACTCGACTCATTTTTCTCACCTTCTTATGATCCATTAACTACCGTGATGCCGGCATAAAAAAACCTCCAGCCAAGCAGGCTAGAGGTAAACGAACAGCTTTGTGATGTGTGATAAGCAGATACACTTATCCCCACAATCATTCCGTTTCCTTCTAAGCCTCACGGGACTTTATTAAAGGACTATTTGATTGACTTCATTATCGCAGAATAAAGCGCAAGTGTCAATTACTTCTTTCGTAAATAATGAAGTAAATGTTCCATATCTTCTGGGATAGGGGCAGAAAACTCTAACTCCTCCCCTGTTCTCGGATGGGTGAAACCTAACGTTGCCGCATGCAGAGCCTGCCCTTCAATCTCGAGCGTTTTCTTTTTTGGACCGTATTTAGGATCTCCAGCTAAAGGATATCCAATGTACTTCATGTGAACACGAATTTGGTGGGTGCGTCCTGTTTCTAATTCACACTGTACATACGTAAAGTCTTTAAAACATTCGAGTACAGTAAAGTGAGTCACTGCATCGCGGCTGTTATCTTCTGTTACCGTCATGCTTTGACGATCTTTTTTATCACGACCAATTGGCGCCTCAATCGTTCCATGTTGGTGCGGGATGACCCCATGCACAATCGCTTTGTAATGTCGTTTGGTTGTTTTTGCTTTTAACTGGCTCACTAATGATTCATGTGCATGATCATTTTTTGCTACCATCAGTAATCCTGACGTATCTTTATCAATTCTGTGTACAATTCCCGGCCTAATAACACCGTTGATTCCAGACAAATCTTTACAATGATGCAGCAAGGCATTTACCAGTGTACCCGTATAGTGGCCTGGAGCTGGGTGTACAACCATACCGCGCGGTTTATTCACCACAATGACATCTGCATCTTCATACACGACATCTAATGGAATGTCTTCTGCAATAACGTCTAACTCTTCAGGCTCAGGAATAGATAAAGTGACTTGGTCCTCTACTTGCATTTTATAATTAGATTTAGTGGCCTTTCCATTAACTTGGACTTGACCGTCTTTGATCCATTGTTGCACTTGAGATCTTGACCACTCACCATTTTGAGCAGTTAGAAATTTATCAATTCGTTCGTTTTTATTCTCTTCTAAAATTGTCCATTGAATTTCTTCCATTTAAGCTGTCTCCTTCTTCCTTCGCTCATCTTGAAACATTTTAATAAATAGTAGTCCGACTCCTATACAAAGAGCCGCATCTGCTACGTTAAAGATCGCGAAATTATAACCAAAAATAAATGTATCTACAAAGTCAACAACTTCTCCTCGAAAAACGCGGTCAATAAAGTTACCGACAGCCCCGCCTAAAATTAGTGCTAAGGAAGTAGCAAATAAAACATCACCTTTTGCTTCTTTTTCCATGTAATAAATAATTCCAATAATCACGATAGTCGTAATAATATAGAAAAACCACATTTGTCCTTGAAGAATACCAAAGGCAGCCCCTTGATTACGGTGAGATGTTATGTATAACACATTCTCAATCACTAAAATGGATTCACCAATCTCCATTGAGGTGTCAACAATCCATTTTGTTACTTGGTCAATCAAAATCACGATGAGGGCAATGATATAGTACATCAAACTCGTTCCTCCGCTCTTGTTCACTTGTTTCCATACTTATGCATTGTAGCACAAAAAAGGGGGGATGTCCTCCCCCTACAATTCATCCATATAGTGATCATAATGCACGTTGCGCTGGAACTGAACATTCTCATCTCCAGTATACCCTTCTATTCCTGTTGAGAGAAACCCTTCTAGCTCTTCAACATACCCTATTAATTCATCCCCATCATCCATTGAGGCATCTTCATAAATCATCGAATTCTCATTAAAGCGGGCTACTGATTGATATGCATCTTCTGCATCAAACTCTGTTTCTGTATCATCATCGTCATAGTTGTAGCGGCCAAAAGAATCCAGCACCTCTTCTTCAACAGGACGATCATCAGCAATATGCGCTCGTGCCTCTTCAACCGTTGTCGTTGCGGTTGGATTGGCCTCTAACCGCTCAATAGGAATATCTCTCCCTGTACGTGCACACACACCGTACGTCCCGTTCTCAATTTTATCAAGCGCTTGATTGACATCCGCTAGCTCTTTTTCAAGATGCGCATATATCGCTGTATCTTTCTCACGCTCATAAAGATCCGTCGCCGTATCAGCGGGATGATTATCATATTGTGATAATTCACCAGTTGAAGCTGATAATGCATGCTTTGATTCATGATGGTCATCTGAATTAATTCGTGCTTCTAATGACTTTTTCATTTCTTCTAGCTGTCTTTTCTGTTTACTCCAATTCCGCATAAAAATTCTCCCCTTTTGAGCTTTCAGCTTCCAGATAAGCTCTGTTATAGCTTAACCAAACTTAGTGAAAACAACGAAAAGAGAACTTAGCCAATTGATGTAAACAGAAGAAAATCACCACTTATTAAAAGTGGTGATTTGTAGTGTTAGTTATTGTAATGCGTCTCAACCGTCTCTGCACATGACTTACACAATCCAGGATGAGAATCATTTGTTCCAACTGTCGGTGTAACTACCCAGCAGCGCTCACATGTTTCACCTTCTGCTTTTTCAACAACGATACGAAGAGTATCAAAGCTCATAGCATCTTCAGGTGCTGCCTCAACGCCAGCTTTTACCCGAACCGCTGAGACGATAAATAATTTCTCTAAATTAGGTGTAGTGTTTAATAACTCTAATACATTCCCATCTGCATATAATGTAACAGCTGCTGTTAATGATTTACCAATTTTCTTATCATTTCTTGCTTGTTCTAATGCTTTAAGAACATCATCACGAACAGCCATGAAGTGCTGCCATTTGGCTTTCAATTGTTCCACATCACCAAATGATTCAGCCTCTGGCATATCTGTTAACTGAACACTTGCTTCACTTACAGCAGGGATCTCTTCCCATACTTCATCAGCAGTGTGAGATAGGATCGGTGATACTAGCTTCGTTAACGTAAGAACACTTTCGTACATAACCGTTTGAATTTTACGACGCTCAGCGTGATCTGCATGTTCAATATAAAGAGTATCTTTAGCCAGATCCATATAGAACGAACTTAATTCAATTGTGCAGAAATTATGGATCGTGTGATAAACAGTAGAGAATTGGTATTGATCATATGCATCTTTTACCTTTTCAATCACTTCATTTAATTTAACAAGCATAAATAAATGAACGCCATCAAGATCCTCGTTCTTTACACGATTCACAGCAGGATCAAAGTCATGTAAATTACCGAGCAAGAAACGGAAGGTGTTACGAATTTTACGATAAGACTCAGATACTTGCTTTAAAATCTTATCAGAAACACGTACATCAGACTGATAATCTACAGAAGCTACCCAAAGCCTTAAAATGTCGGCTCCCAATTGCTTCATAACATCGTTAGGAACGACAACATTACCTACCGACTTACTCATCTTGCGCCCTTCACCATCAAGAGCAAACCCGTGGCTTAGTACGCCTTTATATGGTGCTTTTCCAGTTACGGCAACACTAGTTGATAAAGAAGAGTTAAACCAGCCGCGATATTGGTCTGAACCTTCAAGGTATAGATCTGCCGGGCGAGCTAATTCTGCTCGTTCTTCAAGTACCGCTTGATGGGATGAACCTGAGTCAAACCATACATCCATAATATCCATTTCACGAGTAAATTCACCGTTTGGACTATGTTCTGAAATAAAGCCTTCAGGCAATAACTCTTTTGTATCCCATTCAAACCAAATATTTGACCCGTGTTCACGGAAAAGTGCTGATACATGATCGATCGTTTCATCCGTGATAATCGGTTCACCATTTTCCCCGTAAAATACCGGAATAGGCACACCCCATGCACGCTGTCTCGAAATACACCAATCCCCACGGTCACGAACCATGTTGTAAAGTCTTGTTTCTCCCCATGAAGGGATCCATTCTACATCGTTAATCGCTTGAAGAAGCTCATCTCGGAAATCAGCAATGGAAGCAAACCATTGAGCTGTAGCACGATAAATTACCGGCTTTTTTGTTCTCCAATCATGAGCATAAGAGTGTGTAATGAATGTTAATTTCATTAATGCGCCCACTTCATCGAGCTTTTCAGTAATCGGCTTATTCGCCTGATCATAAAACATTCCTTCAAATCCAGGAGCTTCCTCTGTCATATTCCCTTTATCATCAACCGGGCATAAAACATCCAGACCATACTTTTGTCCGACAAGATAATCTTCTTCCCCGTGTCCTGGTGCTGTATGAACACAACCTGTACCAGCATCTAGTGTTACATGGTCTCCACACATAACGAGTGAATCACGTCCGTAAAGCGGGTGGGTGGCCACAACATGCTCAAGCTCTTGACCTTTTACAGTTTTTTCAACTTCTACTTGCTCCCATTCAAATTCAGCTTGAAGCTTTTCAAGTAAGCCAGCTGCAACGACATATTTCTCGTCATTTACTTTGACTACGTTGTAATCAAGCTCAGGATGTACAGAAATTCCTAAGTTTGCTGGGATCGTCCAAGGAGTTGTTGTCCAAATAATGATTTTCTCATCACCAACTAAAACATTTTTGCCATCCTTAATATTAAAAGCCACATAAATAGAAGGCGAACGTTTGTCATGATACTCAATTTCAGCTTCAGCTAAAGCTGATTCAGAAGAAGGCGACCAATAAACAGGTTTTTTCCCTTTGTAGATATAGCCTTTTTTAGCCATATCACCGAATACTTTAATTTGCTGAGCTTCATATTCTTTATCCAGGGTTACATAAGGGTTCCACCAATCTCCTCTGACACCTAACCGCATAAATTGTTCACGCTGACGGCTGACTTGCTCACGTGCATACTCTTCACAAAGCTTACGAAAAGCAGCAACGGTCATTTCCTTGCGTTTTACTTTACCGTTTTTAGTTAAGGCTGTTTCAATTGGCAGACCATGTGTGTCCCAACCAGGTACATATGGAGCATGAAATCCATTCATTGATTTATAGCGAACAATGAAGTCTTTCAGTACTTTGTTTAAAGCATGACCCATGTGAATATCGCCATTGGCATAAGGAGGTCCATCATGCAGTACAAATAGAGGACGACCTTCTGTTCTTTTTTGCACGGCTTGGTAAATATCTTGCTCGTTCCATTTTTCTTGACGTTTCGGTTCATTGTTCGGTAAGTTCCCGCGCATCGGGAAATCCGTTTTTGGCATAAGTAACGTTTGTTTATAATCCATTCCTTATTTCCTCCTTGTTGTTTTCACCACTCGATTATTGTGAAACATTTATGTGAATCATTCCTAACGTATAGCACGAAAACAAAAAAAGTCCCCTCATCCCAAATAGGGACGAGAAGACTTACCCGTGGTACCACCCTAATGAAAAGAAATAGTGTAATGCATGAATACCGTGCAATAACGATTTCTCTCCACTTAGCATTCGTAACGTGAACGTGACGTCGCAGCCTACTAGATCAACTTCGTTCGGTGCAAAACTAAAGGGTGATTTTCTGTAAAGATCTATAGTTCAGGCTCGCACCACCCCTGAATCGCTTCTCTAAGATTCCTTACATACTATCCCTTATCATTGTCGTATGCTATATAAGTAATCATTATTATATGCTAAATGAGATGCGCTGTGCAAGGTGCACAGCGAAAATGAATGAATTAGGATTGTTCTTTTTCCAATTCATGTTCTTCTGGCTCGACAAACTCGTCCCAGTCATCTGTTTTTAACATCTCTAATTGCGCTTCAATTAACATTTTGAAACGCATTTTATAAACAGATGCCTGCTTTTTTAATTCTTCCATCTCAATCATGATTTTACGTGACTTTGATAAAGAATCATTAATAATACGATCAGCATTCTTCTCAGCTTCTTTAACGATTAACTGAGCTTCTTTTTGCGCATTGCGCCTTACCTCTTCTGCTGACTCTTGAGCAACTAGAATAGACTTGTTTAATGTTTCTTCAATGTTCTTAAAGTGCTCAAGCTTCTCATCTAAATCAGTTACTCGATCAAACAATTCTTTCTTCTCACGCAGCACAGCTTCATAGTCTTTAATGACTTGATCAAGAAATTCATTGACTTCATCTTCATCATACCCTCTGAAACCTCTGGTAAATTCCTTGTTGTGAATATCTAATGGTGTTAAAGGCACCTTTGCCACCCCCAATTTTAAACTTTTCTTGGAATTTCACTTTTTCATTACTCTGTAGTTTATTTTTCTTATATTCGACAAAAAAAGAGTAAAACCTTTTATTCCCACAAAGAAATAATTGGAAACATCATTATCTGACTATAATAATCTCGCGTAACGAATTCTAATTTTATCTTTTTTTGTCCGGCCTAATTGTTCTAGCACTTTACTGCGTCCGTGTCCACGAACAGATATGTAATCTCCTTCTTTAACTAAGAAGTCCACGTGATCTGTTACCCGCCAATTCACTTTTACGAAGCCTCTTTCAATATACGGCTTCACTTTTGCACGAGAAAGATTATAAATTTCTGAGAGGATGACATCAAGCCTCATTGAGGAAACGGTCATACCTTCCTCCGTCCATTTATCTTCAGGTGTTTTTAGTTGTTCAAGTGAAATAGGCACTAAGTCAATACTAGCCTTACCAATCTTCTCTACATTCATTTTCACGAAGTCAGCGATTTCACTTGCTACAACTAATTGAATATCATCCTGAGTAATCATGATATCCCCAAATTTTTCTCGTTTAAGCCCAATATTCATCAAAGAACCTAATACATCAGAATGGGTGAGCGTAATGAATTTGGCAGGGTAATTTATCGAGAAATAAGCTAAATTAAAATGAGATTGTTCAATTACTAAATAGGAAGGGCAAAGATAAGCTCTCTTTCTCTCAGAGTCATCTGCTCCTCCAAAAAATTGATACGACAGCTCGTCATCATTTCCAATAATTAATCGAACAATATCTTGCTCTCTTGGGTCAAGGAAATCGGTTCTGCGCTCTTGATGCATCACACTGACTTCCTCTTTCCACGATAATACTTGTTCAACAAAAGGCCTTTCTTCTTCCCTAAAATGCTGAAAAATCGACATGAACGAACTCCTTTAATCGAACTCCTTCAATTAAGCTGCCCGTATCCTTCACCTTAACTAAAAATGGCAAGAACTCCCGCGCTCGCTAAACGTAGAACAATAATCGCTACAATCGGCGATAAATCAATCATACCTAGCGGCGGAATAAAACGTCTGAATGGTTCCAAATATGGCTCGACAATGCTTCCTAAAAATTGCCCGAAAGAGGATTCACGGGCATTCGGGAACCAAGACATAAGAATATATCCAATAATTAAAAATGAGTATATATACATTGCGTTATAAAGCAATGCACCTATTGTTTGCACGAATACTTCACCACCTTTACCATACCTTAACGATCAAACTGATCTTGCATCATTTCTGTAATGGTTCCTGAAACATCTACATTATCAGGTGTACACAAGAAAATATTTTGACCTAGCTTTTGAATGTCTCCTCCAATAGCATACACTGTCCCACTCAAAAAATCGACTACCCGCTTTGCCTGGTCATGGGAGACGCGTTGTAAATTGATAATGACGGCTTTGCGGCTTTTAAGATGGTCGGCAATCTCCTGTGCCTCATCATATGTTCTAGGTTCCACTAAAATGACTTTAGCCCCTTTTTGCACGCTTTGTAGACTTACAACATTTGCTGCCTGCTGCTTATCACTGCTTTTTTTCCCTCTTTGGGGAGTGGGCTCTATTTCATCTTCTGAAGCTTCTTCGACAACCTCTTCATATTCCCTTACGTCATCTTCTAATTCAAAAAATCGCTTAAATTTCTTTTTCATCCCCATAAACCATCCCTCCTCTTAATAGTTGTCCTCTTTTATCAATTTCCTTCTTTTTTCTCATTGCCGACAAGTGATGTACCAATACGTATAAAGGTGGCTCCTTCTTCAATAGCTACTTGGTAGTCATTAGACATTCCCATTGACAGCTCTGTACACGGAGCATGAGAATAGTTTTTAGCCTGAATATCTAATTGAAGTTTCTTTAAGGCCTTAAAGATTGGTCTCGTCTCTTCGGGATCATTGACAAATGGCGCCATTGTCATTAAACCTATAATTTTCAAGGAAGGGTACGCTGCTAACTCTTGTATAAACTCATCTACTTCCTCTATATCAAGACCTGCTTTCGACTCTTCTTTTGAGACATTTACTTGAACAAAACATGCCAGTTCCCTATCTAAACGCTTGTCCAATTCTTTAGCAAGCGACACCCGATCAAGAGAGTGCAGATAAGAAATATGAGGGGCTACTTTTTTTACTTTTTTTGACTGGAGGGAGCCTATAAAATGCCAAGAAACCTGTTCTTGAATGTCTTCTTGTTTCATAGCTAATCCTTCCGCTCTATTTTCCCCTAAATGAACAACGCCTGCATCAATCGCCTCTTTTGCTCGCTCGTTGCTGACATATTTGGTCACTGCAACCACATTTATCGAGGCAGGATCTCTACCGATCCGCTCACAAATAGACGCTATTTCACTTTGTATTTTGTCAAAATTCTCCTTGACTGACATATTCACTTCACCTTACTTTCTTCTTACCAACCATTTACCTAAGGCCGATATAACTCATAAATCTGCCTGTTTTACCTGATTCAGCCCGGTATGAATAGAGTCTGTCATCTTCAGCTGTACAAATAGAAGAAACATAAATATTTCGTTCTTCGATGCCAGCTTCAATTAATAAATGCTTATTTAATAACCTTAAATCTAATTGATATTTTCCATTTGCCTTTTTTGTGTAAACTACTTTTTCTTCAGCATAGGGTAGTGCATTAATCACCTTATTAATGACAAAATCATCAACTTCGTATGCCTCTTTACTAATGCAAGGTGCAATAGCCACCTGAATATCATTAAGAGGAACTCCTTCATCATTGTTCCATTTCTCAATCATCTTAGGACCAATTAATTGGACAGTTCCCTTCCAGCCTGCATGGGCGACACCAATTATTCTGTGATTTCTTGCAAAGAAAAGCAAAGGTACACAGTCTGCATATAGGCTGGTTAATAAGATTCCTCGCTCCTTGGTATACAAACCATCTGCAGCAGAAATCGCATCCTGTATTGTTCTTGCTCCTAAACCCATGTCTTCTTTTGTTACTTTTTGTATTGTTGAACCATGGACCTGTTCTGAACCTACCCATTGACTCAAAGGAAAGGAAATAATTTCAGCAAATCTCTCACGATTTTTTAATACAGTATCTAATTCATCATTCACATGGAACCCCATATTAAGGGTATTAAAAGGCGGCTCGCTTAATCCGCCCTTTCTTGTTGTAATGCCAGCAACAAGATCTGAGTTTTCGTTTTGCCATTGTTCTACTGCTAAACACTCTGGGTGGATTTCACTAAATACCTCTCCCATTATGTTACACCTCCGACTTGCTGCTTCTAAAAACTTAGTTTGGTTATAGTTTACCATAATTGACCGCTTACAAGAAACGACTTTATTCCATTTTCAACGCCTTCTTGTTGTCGTTTGCTGGCTCATATTAGTAAATGGCCGTCTAAACCCTTCAGGTACTTCAACTAATATAACATCGGAACCAATTTTAATGATGTTCTTCCATGGAATGATCACTTCCTGTTCTTCCCTGCCAAAAAGCCCCATCATCTTACCCGACCCGTTAATTACCATTGCTTCAATTTCACCTGTTTGTAAATTAATATCTAAATCGGTTAAGTGACCCAGCCTTTTTCCATTCTCCATGTTAACGATATCTTTTGCCTGCAGATCAGATATTTTCATCATGTGAATCATCACCTCTTTTTCAGTCATACCCTCTCCTCCCATTGTATGCGCTTAGTTCTATAAATTATGAACAAGTTAACTGAGACTATGGGTTGAAATGACAAAAAGCCCTTACGAAATCGTTCGTAAGAGCCTTTTGCTGATTGATTTGTTTACAAAACGTGTTAACTTTGAGCATGCTTATTCATTTGTTGGATAGCGGCCTTTTCTAGCCTTGATACTTGAGCTTGTGAAATACCAATTTCATCAGCGACTTCCATTTGAGTTTTCCCTTGGAAGAAGCGCATATTTAAAATCATTTTTTCTCGATCATTCAGGCGGATCATGGCTTCTTTTAATGCAATTTCTTCTACCCAGTTAACATCCTTATTACGCTCATCACTTATTTGATCCATTACAAAGATTGGGTCTCCCCCATCATTGTAAATCGGTTCAAACAAAGAGACAGGGTCTTGAATTGCATCAAGGGCAAAAACCACATCTTCTTTTGGCACATCAAGAACTTTTGCAATCTCTTGTACTGTCGGCTCATTTTCACGCTTTTTTTCAGCCATCAGTTGATCTCTGACCTGCAGCGCTTTATAAGCGATATCACGTAAAGACCTTGAAACTCGTATTGGATTATTATCACGCAGATACCTTCTTATCTCACCAATAATCATAGGTACTGCATACGTTGAAAATTTGACATTTTGACTTAAATCAAAGTTGTCAATTGATTTCATTAACCCAATACAACCTACTTGAAATAAATCATCGACGTACTCCCCGCGATTGTTGAATCGTTGAATAACGCTTAACACTAAACGTAAATTACCATTAACTAACACTTCTCTTGCACTGTCATCACCACTTTGTAACTGAGTAAATAATTCGCGCATTTCGGTGTTTTTTAATACTGGAAGCTTTGATGTATCTACCCCACAGATTTCAACTTTATTTCGTGTCAATTCTTTCCCTCCTAACGCGGGAGATGATGTCAAGTAAAGTATCTCCTGAGGTGGGAAAAATATGCACAAGCTAAAATCAGTCAATTTTGACTAAAAGGGAGAGAGCTTGATACGAAACGAAAACTTCAGTAAAAAAATTTTTTACACCATTTTATTGAACTCTTTTTGTAGTCGTTTAATAATTCGTTTTTCTAAACGGGATATATAGGATTGAGAGATCCCAAGCATATCTGCCACATCTTTCTGTGTTTTTTCTTCTTCCCCAGCAAGTCCAAAACGAAGCTCCATGATCTGCTTTTCACGTTCATTTAACGTATGAAGAGCTTTTACTAATAATTTACGATCTACTTTTTCTTCAATTCCGCGCGTAATAATATCCTCTTCTGTTCCAAGTACATCTGACAACAATAACTCGTTGCCATCCCAATCGATGTTAAGAGGCTCATCAAAGGACACTTCAGACCTTGTTTTATTGTTTCTCCGTAAATACATCAGAATTTCATTTTCTATACAACGAGAAGCATAGGTTGCGAGCTTAATTTTCTTTTCAGGATTAAAGGTATTTACCGCTTTTATGAGACCGATGGTTCCTATGCTGATTAGATCCTCTATATTGATTCCTGTGTTTTCAAACTTCCTCGCTATATACACCACAAGACGCAGGTTTCTCTCGATCAGCATCGATCGAACGGCTTTGTCACCCGTTGGTAGTTTCTTCAACAATACGGCTTCTTCTTCTTTAGAAAGCGGCGGGGGCAAGGCTTCACTGCCCCCGATATAATAAATCTCATCTGGCTTCATTCCCAGCTTGTGCATAATTCGATACCACAATAGCCTTAATTTAAGTTTTAACAATAAAATCGCCTCCTATGATGTAAGGTAATAATCTTTAATTTGCGACAGGGCTTATAGAGGGTTGTCTTACAAGCGCGGGGTGAATGATACATTGATAGGCTTGATCAGGTGATAGTGATTCTTCTTGAAGTCCAATCAAAACTTGGTTGGAATGGTACACTTGTCCATCATGTTCAATCGAGACACTATCTGGTTTAATGGCCGTTAGAAATGGATTGCTCTGTCCAATTACTTTATACGGAATAATCTTCGTCCTCTTCATCCATTCATCTGATAATTTGCTACCTGAATCATTAAATACGTCTAAAGTTGAGATAGCAGAAATGACATCTTGTCCGAACGTTTCCTCTAAGCAAGTTGTCTCAATGATCATGACTGGCACACGTGTTATAGGATCATGCAGCTTATTGCCACTATCTATTAGGCCTTGTGTTTTAATAGACTGGCCAAAGAGGTGAATCGTAACGATTGCTAGCTGCTCGTAATGAATTTTTTTCACTTCAATCGTCTCGATTCTAGCTTTAGAAAAATACCATACGAGTGGAAATCCAAAGACTACAAACACCCAGCTGATTCCGCTCCCAAACCCGGCTTGTGCAGGAGAGGAAACAGCAGCTAGAAAATCAATTTCAGTCTGCCAAAAAAAGTGAAGAGCAAACAATCCACCGCCAGTCATAAAGGTGACAAAGTAAAACATCAATAGTCCCTGAAAGAAATAACTCCATCTCTTAAAACCAAATGCGATAAGGATTATAAATATAGAATAGATTGCTTTCATCCAAGGCTGATAGAATAAAGCGCCTAATGGTGTGAACATCAAAAAAACAATCAAAGATGCAAAAAGCGCGCCAACTATAAAGCGGATTCGGTTAAATCGTCTCTTTAGTACAATGGCTGTGAGAGCAATTAATAAATAATCAATACAAAAATTAAGAAACCAGATTACATCAAGATAAAGAGTCATCGCATCCCTTCTTACCATTCTTTTGAAATTAAGTATATATAAAGTCTATTAATTAGTCTGTCAATTCATGACGAGTAATTCGATGTAATTTTGATAGATTTTCACTGAATATGTCTATCTCTGGACGAAGAGTATAAAACATAAAAAAAAGCATCAGCGCTAGGCGCTGATGCTTCCCTTGTTATCTTGAACGATTTCTACGATTACGTAAGAACGTAGGAATATCTAATGTGTCAGAAGAATCTTGAGGTTGCGGTGCTTGCTGCTGGAACCTAGATTCTTTTTGAGGTTCTTCTTGCTGTGGTTTTGCTTGTTGTTGTTGTTGCTGTTGTTTCATTTGATTTTGAGGTGTTTGACGCTGAGGTTTATTTTCAGTGTCATCAAATCCAGTTGCAATAACAGTAACAACGATTTCATCTTTTAAATTCTCATTAATAACGGAACCAAAGATCATGTTCACTTCAGCATCTGAAGCTGCAGAAACAATCTCAGCTGCTTCATGCACTTCATATAAACTTAAGTTAGATCCACCCGTAATATTCATTAAAACACCTTGTGCGCCATCAACAGATGTTTCAAGTAATGGACTTGAGATGGCTTTTTTAGCCGCTTCAGATGCTCTGTTCTCACCTGTAGCAATCCCAATACCCATTAATGCTGAACCTTTATCTGTCATAATTGTTTTCACATCGGCGAAGTCAAGGTTAATTAATCCAGGTACAGCAATCAAGTCAGAAATACCTTGTACACCTTGACGAAGCACGTTATCTGCTTCACGGAATGCTTCAAGCATCGGTGTGTTTTTATCAACAATTTCAAGAAGACGGTCATTTGGAATCACAATAAGTGTATCTACTTTTTCTTTTAAAGCTTGAATTCCTGTAGCTGCCTGCGTTTGACGTTTACGGCCTTCAAACGTAAATGGACGTGTAACAACACCTACTGTTAAAGCTCCAATTTCTTTAGCAACCTCTGCAATAACAGGCGCTGCACCAGTCCCTGTTCCACCACCCATACCAGCAGTGATAAATACCATGTCAGCACCTTGAAGTGCTTCTTCTAAATGCTCGCGGCTTTCTTCAGCAGCTTTTTTCCCGATTTCAGGATTTGCTCCTGCACCAAGACCGCGTGTTAACTTTCCGCCTAGCTGAAGTTTAGTTTCAGCTTTCGATAAGTGGAGGGCTTGAGCATCTGTATTAACTGCAATAAACTCTACTCCTTGCAGTCCATTTTCAATCATTCGGTTAACGGCATTACTACCGCCGCCACCTACACCAATAACTTTTATCTGTGCTAACTGATCCATATCCATTTCAAATTCTAACATTTAAGGTCCCCCTAATCAGACTATTGCCTCGTTCGCTCTTATTCAAAGAACACTTTAAACCAATTCTTCATCTTAGATTTAGCTTTTGGTTTTTCTTCTGTTCTTGATTGTGCTTTTTCATTCTTCGTACTGCGTTTCTGATCTTGCGGTTGTTCTGTCGCTTCATAATCTGCTACAGAAGCAGCAATTTCTTTGCCTTGAATTTTAACATTTTTGTACGCAAATTGTATCAAACCAACACTTGTTGTGTACTGAGGTTCACGTACACCAATGTAATCAGGTATAGCTACCCTGACGTTACCTTGCAATAACTCCTTAGCAAGTTCTAACACTCCAGGAATCATCACGGTCCCGCCCGTTAAGACATAGCCACTTGGAAAGTCTCGATAGCCCAGCCTCATGATCTCCTTATAGATCAGCTCAAACACTTCTTCCATACGAGGTTCAATAATATGAGCTAAATCATATTGGCTGAATTCATCTTTTTCTCCACTGCCGATAGCAGAAACGCTAAAGCGCTCCTCATCAGAAGCTTCATCAATAAAAGAGTGCCCGTATTTTACTTTAATTCGTTCCGCTTCTTCCGTCGACACCCTCAGGCCAATCGCTATGTCATTGGTAATATGATCCCCGCCGATTGGAAGAACAGATGTTGACTGGAGTGTACCCTGTTCAAAAACTGATACAGTAGCGGAACCGCCGCCAATATCAATCAAACAAACTCCGAGATTCTTCTCATCTTTTGAGATAGCAACAGAACCAGATGCAAGCGGCTGCAGACAAATATCTGCAATTTGTAACCCTGCGCGTTCCACACATCTAAGTAAATTATGTAATATGGTCTTAGATCCAGTAATAATTGTACCTTCCATTTCTAACCTAACACCAATCATTCCACGTGGATCGTTAATTTCATCTAAACCATCTACTACAAACTGCTTCGGAATAACATCGATAATTTCTCGCTCTGGCGGAATAGATACAACTTGTGCAGCATCGATCACTCGAGCGATATCTTCATCACCAATTTCACGGTCAGGGCTTGAAACAGCGACAACTCCGTGACACGGCTGTAATTGAACATGGTTGCCATTCACTCCGACTATGACTTGTTTAATCGATAGCCCTACCATTCTCTCAGCTTGTTCAACTGCTCTTTTTATAGATCGAACAGTCTCATCAATATCTACAATTGCACCTTTTCTAATTCCTTCAGAATGAGTGTTTCCTACTCCAATTATATTAATTGTTCCGTTGGCCACTTCTCCTATGATTACTCGCACATTGGATGTACCGATGTCAAGACTTACATAGATTTCACTGTTGTTCAAACTGTGGCACCTCCTTTTAACTAATCCCGATTTTCATTGTTTCATAAGTTTTTTTAGAAATTGGGCTTACCATACCGAAGCTCAAATGTTGAATATTAGAATTATTCAACATTAAGCTTGGTTTTCCTTTTAAAATCGCTCATTTTCTTTTTTTTTCATTAATTTAATGGTTTTTAAGCTTGTCCTTCACTTCGTTTAGCCTGCCACTTAGATAGTAACATACGCCTGATCACTGCAATATTATTAAAAAGTCGCACACCAAAAGCAAAAATCGCTGCTAGGTATAAGTCTACACCAAGATGGACACCTAGAAAAGCCAAACCTGCAGCAAGTAAAATATTAAAGAAAAAACCGGTCACAAATACATTTGAGTCAAAGGTCTCCTGTAAGTGCGCTCGAATCCCGCCAAATAAAGTATCTAAAGCAGCCAAAACGGCGATGGATAAATAGTTTGAATACTCTGCAGGGACTCTAAATTCGGTCATTATACCTAATAAAACACCAAGAAGTAATCCTATTAACGGAAGCCACATCGAATGTTACCCCTCCTTTACTTCTTCCATATATCTTACGCGAGGTGTTTGATCGTATCCAGGCAATGTTAAGTCCCCCACTTGCTCCACTGTTAACATGAAACCATCTATTTCAAAATATTCAACAGACTCTGATACAATCATGCGGTTAGCAAGCCTCTCTGGATCATCCGTCAACACTTTCACTTTAAGAGGGGTAGGAGGAAGCCTGCGATAATTTAGGTGTGTAATTCCATTTACGTCCCTAAAAGCAGAGGTTGTAATCAGCCTTTCATCTGCTACTGCAATATGAGTGGCACCATATACATTCAGCTCGTTCACTAGATATCGAAAACGTTCTGGTGATGGTGTTCTTCTCATTAAATGAGGGGCTCGTTCATCATAAAAGGGCTCTATCGTAAGGATAACACCTGATCCGCTTACCTCAGTTAATCCAGCCTCTACCCGCAGGTCACTTATCTGCTGATCCAAAACATCTGTTAAATGATTTTGGTCGGAATTTTGAGGCGAACTGTACTGAGCTATTAATTCTTGCGCTTTATTTATTTCGTTCGTTAAATACCTTTCTCTCTCACGTTCTTGCTCAATTTCCTGACGCAATTCTCTTATGTCACGCGTATCACGCACAACAGGTTCTTGGGTTGTTTTAAATTGAATTGCGAGCATAAACCCGATAATAAAAACCACAATAGTAAAAATCCATTTACGTTCCAACAACCATCACCCACCCTCTGTTAAATATGGGTCGAGTTCAATTAACCCTTGCTGTTGGATTCTAATACTAATCCCGTCATTTAACAGCTGGTCCTTTACTCCTCCGACGAGAGAAATGGCTTGTTCAAACTTCTCTCCATCCCCAATAGCTGTGACCACAAACGGCGCATAAGATGTATTACCATCAATAATAATAACCGGCCCTGCACATTGAATGTAGGATTTATGAGAAATGCGATGTCCATTTATTGCAATAGCCTCTGCGCCTGCTACAAAGAGCTCATGAACTACTTTTTGAACATGGATCTCATGTACAATGTAATCATTAGGGTTTGACCCTTCAGGAACATAGGATGCATCTTCCAAAGTCACTTCTAATCCAGGTCCTTTAACAGGTACATTCCCTACCACCTTACGAAGCCGATCTAGATCTTCAATCAAATTTGTCGTACGAAGTTCTTGTTCCGCACTTTCAGATGCTATGTCGTCTTCAAGCAGCCGAACTTCTGTCTGATATTCCCTAAGTTCCTCTTGTAACTCTTGATTTCGCTCTTGTAAATGTGAAATCTGGTTACGAAGCTCATCCTCATGTCTCCACTGCCTTTCATAACCAGGTGTTAATTCAGCCTGTCTTTCATTCGTCAGTTCATAGCTCAGTGCCAGAATAAAGCCAGTTACGAGCAGAACGAAGGATAAGATTACATGTTTACCCTTCACTTTCAACTTCACTATCTTCTTCCTCCTCAAGGTCAAAATCCTCAAAATACGGACTCATCTTCATGTGTAATATCCCTTTTCTTGAAGGGTCAAGTTCTCGCACGATTGAAGGATAAGGAAGCATTCTAGAAGAGAAGTCTTTAATTGTGGAATGTACTTCTAACCCATCATTCATATGTATGATCACTTCATCTGATTCCGTCTCAGTCTGCGAATAGAAAATCTCTGACATTCGTGCGATTAATTGTTCAGGTGTATTGATCAACTCTTGAGCAAATTCCGTCAAGGCTTCTCCCTGCTCCCACCCAATTAAAATAGGAGCATCTGCAGGAAATTGATGTCGTGGCAGTTCACTTAAAAATGTGCCGCTTTCTAGCAATGGGTAATACTTGCCATCCGAATATAAATAACCAATACGGGAATGCTCATGCACATTTAAGACAACTGTAGTTGGGAATTTTCGGCTGATTGTGACATTGGCAATTTCAGGACGAATCAATAAATGATTGCGGATTTCTTCTTCATCAAGATTCCACATGCTTGTCCCAGTTGTTAACTGAGAGCTCTCAATCACTTGGTCATCACTTATTAAAAAATTCCCTTCTACTTCTATCGTTCGTATATGACTTAAAGGAGATTGAAAATAGACCATTAATAATAATAACAAAAAGAAAAGCGATAAAAAGAACAGCAGCCTTCTGTTGGCTCTTTGCTTACGCTGTTCTTTTAGTGAAGGTATCCGCTCATTAATGGTAACCACTTTTTCATTACTCATTGTCCATCCCCCGATTATCGTCTCCGATACAATAGTATAATAGCCGAATCCTTTTTCATAGGTATATAAGAGGGGCTATCTTTACATTTGTTTAATTATACCATAGACAAACGAGAGATTCACTGATGTTTAAGGGGTTTTAAGCTTTCTTCCAATCATTTCTACTTCTGTCTCCATTTCAATTCCTTTTGACTCTTTAATCGTTTCTTTAGCATGCTTAATTAAATTCAACACATCTTCAGCTTTTGCACTGTCAACATTTACGATGAAATTTGCATGCATATCCGATATTTGAGCACCGCCAATTTGGTAGCCCTTTAAGCCAGCTTCTTCTATCAAAGCACCAGCATGGTTTGGCAGTGGATTACGGAACACACTGCCGCATGTTGGATGACTCCACGGCTGTGTTTCGCGGCGATAATCTTTATTCTTTTGCATGTGTTTAACAATCTCTTCTTTCTCACCCTTTTTAAGCTTAAAGACTGCTTCTACACAAATCCCCTTTTCATGTTGAAGGCGTGATGTACGGTAAGAGAACTCCATATCGCTTCCCTTAATCCATTCAAGGCGGCCATCAGGGTACAGAACACGCGCCTTGATTAGTATATCTGCTACTTCCGCCCCATGAGCACCAGCATTCATGAAAACAGCTCCGCCCACTGAACCTGGAATTCCCCCTGCAAACTCCAAACCAGATAGACCTTGGCGGCTGATAATCGTTACTAATTTAATTAACGGATAACCCCCGCCCACTGTAATTTCTTCATCATCAATCTCTAAATGATCTAAGCCTTTACCAAGCTTAATGACAACGCCTTCGATCCCTTCATCGGAAACAAGCAGATTAGAACCTCTGCCGATTGCACGCCAAGGGACTCCTGCTCCCTTCACTATTTCCATCGTATTGATTAAGCCTTCTATATTTGCTGGTTCAACTAAAACATCAGCTGGTCCGCCGATTTTCCATGTTGTGTGCTGGCTAAGCGGCTCACTCACTTTAATCGTTCCAACTTCTTTTTCTTTTAACTTTTGAATAACATGCTCCATTCTTACATCCCTCTTTCTACAATCCCGCATTCTTCTTGATGATTCTATTTTTTGTCGCCTCGTATATCTTCATATTCTATGTGTTTTGCTACTCAGCGTGAAACGTCTTTTAAGACATTCATTAAATCATTCGCTGCCGTTGGCACACCAAGCTTTAACGCGGCACCATGCATCTTTTCCCACGTTTCTTGTTCATTAAACACCGAATCAATATCTTGTAGTAATTGTTCACCATTCATTTCTTTTTCAAGACGAACAATGGCAGCCCCGCCTTCTTCAAGAGACCTTGCATTTTTCTCTTGATGGTTATTTGTCACATAAGGACTTGGGATAAGAATACTTGGCAGGCCAAGTGCTGTCAGTTCTGCAAGTGTCGTTGCTCCTGCTCTTGCCACCACCAAGTCTACTGCCCCCAAAACATCCGGCATGTTATGAATGAAAGGTTTTATGATTACATTTTCAGGGCTGCCTGCCTCTTCTACCCTCTTAGCAACAGCATCAAAATGTACGGCACCTGTCACATAGATAAATTGATAGTTTCTAGTGGAAGCTTGCTTTAATACACTAATAAACGCATCATTAATCGGTTTTGCACCGCGGCTGCCACCCACAATTAAGACCGTTTTTTTAGTTTTATCCAGCCCTAGTGATTTTGCTCCAGCAGCTGCATTTACACTTTTTACCTCTGTTGCACGTGGATTCCCAGTAAATACCACCTTTTCTTTAGGGAAGTATTCAGATGCTGCATTAAAGCAGATAGCTACTTTATTTACATATCTGCTAAGAAATTTATTTGTTAAGCCAGGAACGCTATTCTGCTCATGAATAACCGTTGGAATTCCCATTTTTGCTGCAGCATAAACAACTGGTCCGCACACGTATCCCCCTGTGCCGATCACTACATCTGGTTTAAATTCCTTCATCATTCTCTTGCTGTCTTTTGTACCCTTTAAAAAGCGTAGCACGGTCTTAACATTATCCACTGATAGTTTCCGTCTAAATCCGGTGATATGTATCGTTTTAAATGGAATTCCCTCTCTTGGGACAAGTTCACTTTCTAGCCCTTTTTCCGTACCAATATATAAAATCTCTGCTTGGGGATCTTGTTTCTTTATTTCCTTAATTAAGGATAAGGCAGGATAAATATGTCCGCCTGTACCTCCACCGCTCACTACTACTCTCATATTGTACCTCCAACAATTGTTTCATATTGTTCATTTTATCACGAACAATGCTTGGTTTATACCGCAATTCTGTGTGATTTTTTGTAGGAATCGCCTACTACCGCTTGTTTCCCACAAAAAAGTGACTCTCCTGAAAAAAGAAGAGTCACATAAATGAGCCATATAGAAATCACATCCTGGCATGCCTGCTTATATTCAATAGAACTCCTACAGCAACGAGCATAAGCGTTAAAGAAGAACCTCCGTAACTTAGAAAAGGCAGTGTAATTCCTGTTACCGGCATTAAGCCAGTTACTACACCTATATTAATCATTACCTGAATCGCAATCATCCCGATTATTCCTACAGCCAAAAAGCTGCCAAATAAATCTGGTGCTCCTAAGGCTATCTTAATCCCCCGCCATAACATGATTCCAAATAAAATGATAACAAACAATCCACCTATGAAACCTAACTCTTCTGCTAAGATGGCAAAAATAAAATCAGTTTGAGGTTCGGGCAAATAGAAATATTTTTGACGGCTCTCCCCTAACCCCATCCCCATTAACCCGCCAGGACCAATAGCATAGAGTGATTGAATGATTTGAAATCCACTGCCGAGAGGGTCGGACCAAGGATCTAGAAATGAGGTAATTCGCTTTATCCGGTAGGGTGCTGATGCAATCAATCCGACGAAACCAGCAACACCAACCATAGCAAGCCCGACAAAATGACTTATTTTCGCCCCTGCTACAAATATCATCGCTACACAAGTCCCGACCATTACTGCTCCTGTACCAAGGTCAGGTTGAAGCATAATCATTCCAAAGGCAAGCATGACTAGCGAGAGAGACGGAATGAGTCCTTTTTTGAAAGAAACTATTCTTTTTTGATTCTCAGACAAATATTTAGCTAGAAACGCAATCATCGCCATTTTCATAAATTCAGAAGGCTGAATGGAAAATGCTCCGACACCAAGCCAGCTTCTGGCCCCGCCTCGAACGAGCCCAACACCCGGGATCAAAACGATGACAAGCAATATAAAACAAATAATCAATATTAATTTTGACCACGTTCTCCATGTCCAATAGTCCACATTCATAATAAAAATCATGACAACCACACCGACACCGGCAAAAAACAGCTGACGCTTGGCAAAGAAAAAAGCATCATCAAATCTGTATGAGGCCCATGCTTCTGATGCACTATAAACCATGATCAAACCAATCGTCAGTAAAGCAATCGTTGTTATAAATAATACATAATCTGGTGCATGTCTTTCTTTTTGCAATAGGGACACCTCATTTTAACCCATTTTGTCTTGCTGCTAAGCTGTCGCAGCCACCTTCTCTCTATACACCATATGTACAAACCTAGAAAAACATGTCCTAAAAAACATGCAAAAAAGCTGCTACCATTTTAGATAACAGCTTTCTAACCAATAATTATGCTATTCACTTTAATTTATCAACCGCAGCAACAAATTCATTCCCGCGTTCTTCAAAGGTCTTATATTGATCCCAGCTAGCACATGCTGGTGACAATAGAATAACATCGCCTTCTTCTGAAAGGCGGTAAGCACACTCTACTGCATCTTTTACACGGTCTGCATATTCCACTTCCGCAATTCCAGCTCCCTTAGCCGTACGGGCTAACTTCTCCTTTGTTTCTCCAAAGGCAACGAGTGCTTTTACATTTGAAAGTGAAGACGCTAATTCATCAAATTCATTTCCTCGATCTAGTCCTCCTGCAAGTAAGATTACAGGCTGGCTAAATGCTTCAAGTGCTTTTTTTGCAGCTAAAATATTCGTCGCTTTTGAGTCATTATAAAACAGTCGGTCGTTTATTTTCTTAACAAACTGCAAACGATGTTCAACACCGCTAAACGTCTTTAGAACATGTTGGATTTGAGTGACTTTTGCTCCCATTGTCATGGCAGCACCTACCGCAGCTAAGATATTCTCCACATTATGTGACCCAGGAAGAACGACCTCTGAGAGAGCGATAATTAATTGATCCTTAAAGTAGATAGAGCCTTGATTAACATAGACACCTTCAGACACTACTTCTTTTGTTGAAAAAGGAAGTTTTGCTGCTTTGCTTTTCTCGGCAACCTGACAGACAAGTGGATCATCTAGATTGTATACAAAGACATCGTCTTCTGTCTGATTCGCTGTTATTTTAGACTTTGCAGCTACATACTCTTCTTTTGTGCCGTGATAGTCTAGATGAGCATCAAAAAGATTTAACAAAACACTTACCTTCGGATGAAAGTTCTCCGTACCAAGAAGTTGAAAACTCGAGGCTTCTAAAACGATCACGTCGTCACTTGCTGCCCCCTTAACCACCTCACATGAAACCGTGCCGATATTTCCTGCAATAAGTGGATTCTTGGCACTTTTTTTCAGCATTTCATGAATTAACGTTGTGGTGGTTGTCTTGCCATTCGAGCCAGTAATCGCGATCATGTCAGCTTCAGATAAGGCAGACGTTAGCTCTACTTCCGTGATGACAGGGATGTTACGTCTAACAGCCTCTTTTACAATTGGATTATGATATGGTATGCCCGGATTCTTCACAACACACTCAAGCTCTTGATCTAAAAGAGATAACGGATGCTCTCCGCAAACAACTTTGATTCCTTTTTTCTCGAGTGCTTTTGCTTGATCATTTTCATCATAGGATTTTGCATCATTCACAATGACCTTTGCACTAAGCTCATGAAGCAGCAGCGCTGCTGCTTCCCCGCTTTTAGCAAGCCCTAAGACTAATACGTTTTTACCACGATACATTTCTGTATTTTTCATGTATGTTTACACCTCATTTACATCCATACCTCTAAGTATATTCCAAGCACCGCTAAGATCATCCCGACCATCCAAAATGTGACAACAACTCGCCATTCTGACCACCCTGATAATTCATAATGGTGGTGAAGCGGACTCATTTTAAATACTCGCTTGCCTCTTGTTTTAAATGAAATGACTTGAATGATAACAGAAAGAGTTTCAATAACAAATACTCCGCCAATTAACACTAACAATAATTCTTGTTTTGTTAAAATGGCAATAGCAGCAATCGCTCCTCCAAGTGCAAGCGACCCTGTATCTCCCATAAACACTTTTGCTGGATGGGCATTAAATACGAGAAACCCTAACACCGCCCCAACAATAGCAGCACTAAAAATAGCTACATCAATTAAGTCTGCATACCATGCCAAAATAGCAAACGCACCAAAAGCAATCGCACCCGTTCCTGCAAGAAGGCCATCAAGGCCGTCCGTTAAGTTAACGGCATTCGACGCACCAACTAGCATTACGATCACAAGAGGCAAATATAACCAGCCTAAATCAATGGAAATTGTTGTTGCAGGAATCATGATCTCTGTTGATATCCCAAGGTGCAGGAGTCCCCAGTAAAATAACCCGGCAATGATCAGCTGGCCTGCTAATTTTTGTTTAGAGGTTAATCCTAAATTTCGTTTTTTTACAACTTTAATATAATCATCTAAAAATCCAACAAGGCCAAAGCCTACTGTAACGAGTAAAAGCAATAGGATTTCCATGCTGAATGATAGATATTGAAAGGATACGAAGAGCGTCGTTGCAATAATAGACAATACAATAACGATTCCACCCATCGTAGGTGTTCCGCTCTTCTTTTGGTGAGACTCAGGGCCTTCCTCTCTAATACTTTGGCCAAATTTTAAACGTCTTAAAAACGGAATAAATAATGGTGATAAAATGACAGCAACTCCAAATGAAACGAGTAAAGTTATCAGTAAAACTCTTTCTAACATTGCTAATCATTCCTCCTTTCTTTTTGCATCTTTTTCTTGTTGTATTTAATCTTGCTGTTTATCTTGATACGCTGTTATCACTTCTTCAAGCTTCATTCCTCTTGATGCTTTAAACACAATGACTGTTTTCTGATCAACAAGCTTTGATAAGTGATCGGCGAGCTCCTGCTTTGTAGTAAAATGGGCAATTTCATCAAAAGTACTTGATGAAGAGATATGGCTCGCCTCTTCATAGATCCACTTTGCACGATCCCCAAGTGTCAGAACATGGGTAATAGGCGGCGTAATTACTTGTGCTACAGATTTATGTAACGCCTCTTCCTCCGTACCAAGTTCAAACATATCCCCTAGTACAACCACTCTCTTTTCATAGGAAGGGATCGCTTTTAGCGCGTCTATAGCAGCAATCATTGAAGTAGGACTAGCGTTATAAGCATCGTTCACGATAAGCTCACCTTTGTCCCCAGTAAGCTTTTCTAATCGCATGGAAGTGAGTGAGATTTGTCTAAGTCCTGTTTGAATCTTGCTTGTAGCTAACCCGAATTTACGGGCAACAGCTATACAATATGCGGCATTTTTTACATTATGTTTGCCTAGTAATGATAACTCAAAATGATGACCTTCTATGTTAAATTGATACCCGTCAACAGTCGCCGCTACATTTTCAACTAGGATATCTGCATGATTAAAGCCTACTCGCATAATGGAAGATTGTTTCCAGCCATCAAGTAAAGGCTCGTCACTATCAATAAAAAGAAAACCAGCTGGACTTAAGCCTTCTTTAATTTCCATTTTAGCTTTAGCAATTCCGGCTCTAGAGCCTAATTGCTCCATATGAGACTCGCCGATGTTTGTAACGATCGCCAAATCAGGTTTGGCAATCTTACTTAACCTTTCTATTTCACCATAGCCGCTCATACCCATTTCTAAAATCAGATACTTACACGTAGACGGCATAGCTAAAATGGTTAATGGCAAGCCAATGTGATTATTATAGTTACCTTGAGTTTTATATGTTTCACCCTCAAGTGACAAAAGAGAAGCCAAGATGTCTTTTGTCGTTGTTTTGCCATTGCTGCCTGTAATCCCAATGACTTTAGGATTAATTTTCACTCTGTAGGCACTTGCCATTTCTTGTAAGGCAAATAATGTATCCTTGACCACGTACAACTGAAAGTCATCCGGCAGGGCAGCTGGGACAGGTTGTCCTTCTTCCCAAAGTGCAGCTTGCGCTCCTGATTTTATAGCCGCATCGACATAATCATGTCCATTGAATCGTTCCCCTTTCAAAGGAACGAACAAGGCTCCTTCTACAATCGTTCTAGTATCAGTAGAAACGGCTGTAAACGACTGTTCTGTTTCGTTTAAACGAGTACTGATGGTCAGGCTTTCTAATAAAGATGATGTGAGCATGCTTACACCCTCTCCTCAATTGCTTGTTTTGCTACTTCTCTATCATCAAAGTGGGTTGTATTAGCACCAATAATCTGATAGGTTTCATGACCTTTTCCTGCAATAACTAAAATATCATCCTTGTTTGCATCATTAATTGCTTGATAGATCGCTTCTTTTCGGTCTACGCAAACTGTATAGTTTGAAGATTCGAGCCCATAAGTCATGTCATCAAGAATTTGTTTTGGATCTTCTGACCTCGGATTATCTGAAGTGAAGATCGCATTATCAGCATATTTTGTGGCAATTTTCGCCATCACTGGACGCTTTGTGCGATCTCTGTCTCCTCCGCATCCGACGACAACAGATATTTTCCCTTTCGCAAATTCCCTCACTGTTGTTAATACATTCTCTAAGCTGTCTGAAGTGTGTGCGTAGTCAACAATAACAGTATAATCTTGGCCTGCATCGACCGGTTCAAAACGGCCTGCTACTCCGTGTACAGCTTCTAAGCTTTTCTTAATTTGTTCTAAAGGAATACCGGATGCAATGGCTGCACTTGCTGCAGCTAGCGCATTATACACACTAAACATACCAATAAGCTTCATCCCTATTTCAATTGACTCTGTTCTTGCTTTAAGTGTAAATGTTGTTCCCCTTGCTGTAATCTCGATATCCTCTGCCATAATGTCTGCCTTATTTTTCACACCATATGTAAGGACATCTACCGTCGTCATTTTAAGTAATTCATTGGCTGCTTCATCGTCACGATTTAACACTGCAACTTTTCCTTCAGTGAAACGATTTCCGAGCTGAGCAAACAAAAGCCCTTTAGCAAAAAGATAGGCTTCCATCGTTTCATGATAATCAAGATGGTCAGGTGTAAGGTTTGTGAATACCGCAATATCAAAGTCACACCCCCGAACACGGCCTAGATGAAGAGCATGTGAAGAGACTTCCATTAATGCTGTCTCTACATCAGCATCTACCATTTCTTTAAACCTCTTTTGCAAAGTGATCGATTCCGGTGTTGTATTTTGGGTTTTCAGCTCTACATCACCAATTTTAGTGTACATGGTGCCGATAAGACCTGTTCTTTTATTGGCATCATTCATTATTTGTTCAAGTAAATGGGTGACGGTCGTTTTACCATTTGTTCCTGTAACCCCAATTAAATTCAATTTAGATGTGGGATCTCCGTAAAATAGATTAGCAAGACGAGCCATTGTGCGCTTGGTATCTTGCACAATAATCGTTGGCACCTCGACACCTTTGACTTCACGCTCAGCAATAAGAGCAACTGCCCCTTTTTCAACTGCTTGTTTGGCAAAATCGTGGCCATCCACTGTATATCCTTTAATACAGAAAAACAATGTTCCCGAAACGACTTCTCTAGAATCCATTTCAATATGAGTAATCTCTGGATCCCCTTCATTTTTCCATTCATATGATCTTAACACGTTCGTTAATTCGCTTAATTTCATCATGTTTAACCCTCACATTCAAACCTTTTTCTATCATCGTTACTTTTTTACAGTCATTTTAATCATTTGAAAATCTTTTAAATGGAAAAGCCTCTTCCCTACTTTTTCGAAAAGAGGCCTTTTTAAAAAAGCACATAAATTCTATTTTAGTCGTAACCTGATTATTTGTCACCCATATAAAGACGGATTGTTGATCCCGTTGTCACTTTTACACCCGGAGATGGTGATTGAGCAAGGACATGTTCTCCTTCTCCTGTTGCATCAACTTTTAGTTCATAATAGGATTCGTGGATCTCTCTTTTTGTTCTTCCGACTAGATCCGGCACTTCAATTAATGGTTCATCATTCCATGCTAACTCTTTTTCAATCTGATCTTTTCTCGGCTCTACCCCCATAGCCCGAAGACTGTCCCCTATAATATTCCCTACAATTGGAGCAGCAACGATTCCCCCGAATTGCAGCGTATCCTTAGGATTATCAACAGCTACATAGACAACAATTTGCGGATCATCTGCTGGGGCAAACCCTATAAACGAAACAATATGGTTATTTTCAAGATAACGGCCATCCTTAGCTTTTTGAGCAGTTCCTGTTTTCCCTCCGACTCTGTAGCCATCAACAAATGCTCCTTTACCTGTCCCCTCAGCTACGACACTCTCGAGTGCATATCTCACTTTCTCCGATGTTGCCTGCGAAATAACCTGCCTTCTCATAATTGGTGCCTGACTGTCAACGACTTCGTTTGTCATCGGATCTACCCACTCTTTAGCTAAGAATGGCTGATAAAGGTACCCTCCGTTAATCGCTGCTGAAACTGCTGTTACTTGCTGAAGCGGTGTTACAGCAACCCCTTGCCCGAATGCTGTAGTTGCTAGTTCAAGAGGCCCGACTTTATCCCGGTTAAATAAAATCCCCTTTCCCTCTCCTTGAAGATCGATACCAGTCTTTTGGCCAAAACCAAAATCCTCAATGTAATCAAATAATCGATCTTTTCCTAGGCGTTCACCAAGAACGACAAAGCCCGGGTTACAAGAGTTTTGAACAACTTCAAGGAAGGTTTGCGAGCCGTGTCCGCCTTTTTTCCAACAACGGAGTCTGTGGCCGGAGACTTCAATAAAGCCTGGGTCATGAAATGAATCTTTTTCAAGGTTCACTTCGCCTTCCTCTAGTGCAGCTGCCAGGGTAATAATCTTGAAAGTCGAACCAGGCTCATACTGCATCCACACCGGTTTATTTTGATTATAGATCTCTGGTGGCACTTCTCTAAAATTCTCAGGATCATAATGCGGCCTGGAGCTCATCCCCAAAATTTCTCCTGTATTAGGGTTCATTGCAATGGCAATGGCCCCGTCAGGATTATACGTAGCCTCAGCAATATCAAGATGATTTTCCATGATCGTCTGCACTTGACTATCGATGGTCAGCCTTAGGTCAAAACCATTATTAGGTGCGGTGTATTCATCCGCTAAATTCGGCATCCGATTCCCTTTTGCGGTAGAGAAGAAAGAAACATGGCCTTTTTCCCCTTTTAACTCTTCATCATAATATTGTTCAAGGCCCGTCAGCCCTTGATTATCAATACCTGCAAAACCGAGCACATGAGAGAGATAACTACCAAATGGATAGTGACGCTTACTATCTTCTGCTATATATACCCCAGGAAGTCTTAAAGCCCTCACTTCACTGGCCTTTTCTTTGTTCACTTTTCTGCCTTCTGGATTCAGCCTGACAATGGATTCTGATTTTGTTACTAGCTGATAGGCCTTTTGTACATCCATTTCAAGAACGGAAGCAAGTTTTTCTGCCGTATCTGCTGGGTCTTTAACTTGTCTAGGTACGACCAATATAGAGGGTGCACTGATATTCGTTGCAAGCACAATATCATTACGGTCTTTTATTTCTCCACGTTTTGCTTCAAAAGGTACATCCCGGCTCCATGAATCTTCCGCTCGATCGGTGAGCCAATCCCCTAAAGCAAATTGAACATAGCCAAGCCTTAGTGCAATAATTGTAAAAACAGCCAGTCCTAAAAACAACATTAAAACAAGCCGTTTTCTTACAGTAACATTAGAAACTCGCACCACTTCTACCTCCCGCCTTTTTGTTAGATCAAGTACGCCATAAATGTGACGTAGGCTTGTTCTAACCTATGCTTGGCAGAATGTAATTAGAACATGGGTGCGAGTTCATCTAGCAGTACATATGTTCATTCGCCATCAGAAAAAGCAAATGACCTTTTTTATTCACCGACTTGTTGTTCTTCTTCCTCCTGATCGGAATCAACATCCTCGTCTTCCTCGTCTAAGCTATCTTCCATTTCATTTATTTCCTCTAAACTAGCTAACTCAAACACAATATTTTCACCTGGCGAAATGTCGGTACCAGCTTCGATGTTTTGAGTCACCGCAAAGCCGTTCCCAAAAATAGTAGGAGTGACACCAGCTACATTAGCAAACTTCAATACATCCCTATTAGACCAGCCGCTTACATCCGGCATGGAGAAAGAGTCATTATCAGTTAATAAAAATACTTTCTCGCCTTCTAAAAGAGCATTTCCTCCCTCAGGAGAATGTTCAAGCACTTTAGATCCATTACCTAAAACAACTACCTCAAAGCCTTCTTCTTCTAACTCACTTGTTAAACTCTCTACTTTTTCACCCTTATAATCTCTTGTGACATACCCTTCTTCTGCCTCTTCATTAATTTCCTCAAGAGTAGGCGTAATATTTAGATACTGTAAGCTCTGCTTCATGATCGTGTTAAAAATTTTAGCAGACGGTTCTGAGCCAGACTCAAAGGATTGAAGGTTAGGACGTTCTACAGCAACGTAAACAATTAGTTTCGGATCATCTTTTGGAGCCATTCCAAGAAATGAAAAGATATTCTCTCCGTGTCCTCTAATGTACCCTCTTGCATTTGGGTTAGGAATTTGAGCTGTTCCCGTTTTCCCTGCAACATCAAACCCTTCAATATTGTACGGGCGGCCAGTACCAGAAGATGATGTCACAACTTCACCTAAAATGTCTAACATTTGCTCTGACGTTTCTTTTGAAATAGGATTTCCCACTACTTCTGGTTTTTTCTGTTCTATCACCTCTTGTGTTTCTGAATCTACAATACGGTCAACCACATAAGGTTTCATCATTTCTCCGCCATTAGCTATAGCTGTTGCTGCTTGAATCTGCTGGATAGGCGTGACCGCTGTCCCTTGCCCAAATGCAGTAGCTGCTGCATCGTATCTGCTTTGATTAGCAATTAAACTCGTAGCCTCATTCGGCAGGTCAATCCCAGTAGGCTCATCAAAGCCAAAGCGGTCTAGATATTCATACAATTTCTCAGGTCCAAGGAGATCAAGCGCGATCTTTGTAAAGGCAACATTTGAAGAGCGCAGCATCCCTTCATTGTATGTAATTTCACCCCAGCCTCGTCCTCTGTTATGGTCACTAACTGTGTTAGGGCCAACATTTAATTGACCGGACATGAATGTTTGATCGCCGTTATAAACACCCTCTTCAATGGCCGCAGCAAGTGTGAATACTTTCATGGTAGATCCCGGTTCATAATGATTAGAAACCGCATAATTCATATAGTTAGAGATTTCATTATAGCGATTTGGATTAAAGCTCGGTCGATTACTCATCGCTAATATTTCACCAGTTTTTGGATCTGCTACGATAGCAACCATCTTTTCTGGTTCATACTCTTCATCTACTTGAGTCATTACTTGCTCTAATGCCGTTTGTATATTGGAATCAAGCGTTAAATAGATATCATTCCCATTTTTCGGAGGCTTCACATGCCGTTCTGCATTAGGCAGGGGAACACCTTTTCGATCACTCTGATATTGAACTAGACCGTCCTCTGCTCTTAAGTAATCGTCTAAGCTTCTCTCAAGTCCCATTCTAGCTGTGGACATATCACTCTCTGTATATCCAAGGACATGTGAAGCATAGGTTTGTTTAGGATAATAACGTCTAGGCTCTTCGTTAAACATAATACCATCTAAATCTAACGCCTTAATTTCCTGCATTTCAGAATGTGTGAGATTTCTAGCCCCTGCCCCTAACTCTACTTGAAACCGACCTTCACTTGATAAAAGCCGCTGAAGTGCAGAAGGTTCCATCGAGATAAAAGGAGCAAGCTTTTCTGCTGTCTCCTTAGGGTCTGATACATGATTTGGGTAATCTGTACTTAAAATCGCGAAGACACTGTAGGAATTCAGCTCCTCGGCAAGGGCGCTTCCTCTTTTGTCATAAATCGTCCCGCGTTTCCCCTCGATTACCTGCTCTTTTGACCAGCGGTCCTCACCCATTGATGCGAGTTCTTGTCCTTTTACTTCCTGTGTCACTTGAATATAAGTGAATCGGCCCAACAAAAGGATAAAAAGGAGGATAAAGGCCCCTAAGACAACTACGGCTCGCACATTTGTTGCAGCACGTTTTATCTCCATCATTCTCACTTCCTATTAGTATAAATATAGTTTTTGCTAAATCGATTGTAAAAAAAACTAGTTCAAATAATGAACTAGTTTTGAACGACTTTTACTTTATTATCATCTAATGACATCCCTAGTTCACCAGTTGCGATGTCTAGAATTCGATCAGGTGCACTTAATTCAACAACCTGGAGTGAAAGTCCCTCATTGACTTGAGACTGTTGGGCAATCGTTCCTTGAAGTTGATGAACATCTTTATTTAAGCTGTAAATTGATGCGTAATTATGTAGCATTAATCCAATTAAAGCAAAAGCAATGACCGCCATTGCAGAAGCAATAATCTTTTCTCCTAAGGTAATCTTAGTTCTGCGGCGCTCAACAACCTTTCTAGTTTTCACTTCCGTTTGCTGTTGATGCTGAATTTGACGGGCAACCATGCTCATAATAAAACCTCCTTATTTTTGCTTCTCAGCAATCCTTAATTTTGCAGAACGCGCTCTGTTATTAGCTGTTAACTCTTCGTTTCCTGCTACGATCGGCTTTCTTGTAATTAACTTTAATTCAGGCTCGTACCCTTCAGGTATAACCGGCAATCCTGGCGGGAGATCCGGCCCTTTACTTTTCTCTTTAAAAATCTCCTTACATAAACGATCTTCTAGGGAATGAAATGTAATGACACATATTCTTCCTTTTGGATTCGTTATTGTAATTGCATCTTCTAGCGCTTCCTCAAACGAACCGAGCTCATCGTTAACCGCAATTCTTATTGCTTGAAATGTTCTCTTAGCTGGATGTCCACCTGTTCTTCTTGCCGGAGCAGGTATCGCATCCTTAATGATCTCTACTAATTCTCCTGTTGTTTCAATCGTTTTAATTTCACGTCTAGCCTCGATCTTTCTGGCTATCTGTTTTGCAAATTTTTCTTCACCGTACCTTGAGATGATGGAAACAAGACGATTAAACTCCCATTCATTCACCACTTGATGAGCAGTCAAAGGTGCTGTCTGATCCATTCTCATGTCTAATGCGGCATCCTGATGATAGCTAAAGCCTCGCTCTGCTTCATCTAACTGCGGGGACGATACACCTAAATCAAATAAGACTCCGTCTACTTTTGAGATACCATGTTTTGCAAGTTCTTCTCTTAAAAAACGGAAATTGCTGCGAATAAGAGTGAATTTCCCCTTATAAGGAGCTAATACTTCCTCTGCATTTGAAAGAGCAATGTCATCTTGGTCAAATGCATATAAATGACCCTCATCATTCAATTGTTCTAAAATGAGTGATGAGTGGCCGGCTCCTCCTAATGTACAATCCACATAAATTCCATCTGGCTTGATCGCCAGTCCATTTACTGATTCTTCTTTTAATACAGTCACATGGGTGAACATGATATCACCTTCACTTTCTTTCCAATCTTGATGTCTGCCTCTTGGTGTCCATGACTTGGTTGATTCTTTTCATTCATTCTATAAATCAAAGTCAATTAAGTTTTCAGCGATCTCCCCAAAAGAGTCTTCGGATTCCTCAAAATACTCTTCCCATTTCGCTTTACTCCATACTTCAACGCGATTTGATACCCCAATAATGACGCATTCTTTTTCAAGTTCTGCGTACTCACGCAATGTTTGGGCAATATTTACTCTTCCCTGCTTATCAAGTTCACATTCAGCGGCACCTGAGAAGAAAAATCGAGTAAAAGCTCTAGCATCTTTTTTTGTGAAAGGGAGTGTTTTCAGTTTTTCTTCTAATCGCTTCCATTCATCTAGCGGGTAGACAAATAAACACCGATCGAGTCCACGGGTTACTACAAAGGATGATCCTAGCGACTCACGAAACTTCGCTGGTATAATCATTCTTCCTTTTTCATCGACGTTGTGGCGATATTCCCCCATGAACATCTTCCAGTCATCTCCCCCCACTTACTACCCTTAAGTTACCACAACCCTCCACTTTGTACCACTATAAATTAAATTTCGTATAAACAAAAAAAATCCTGCCGCTTGACAGGATTTTTCGTTCTCATTCTTTCGACGGTGTCTTCAAACAGTTTTTTACAAGAAGACAAGCTTATGCGTTGGATTCAATGACAATTTTTGTTTCATTATTCGGCCAATTGCATCATAACCAGCTAAGTTTAGTAAAAGTATGGGATGAATCACGCGTTCTTGCGGTCGTTTTAACGGATAAAGCCAAGAGTCAGCTTCGTCAAATTTCGAAAGCGCCTTACTATGTTTTTGTTCAAGATGAAGTTCTAATTTTCTTTTTATAAAGTCAAGTTGATCTAAAATCATTACTTCATTTTTCTGCGAAAGCTTATGAAGGGTGTCATCCATTTCATTTGCTAAGAGCTGTATATCTTTGTGAGCATCGCGTATCGATTGTTCTGCTTTAGTAACAACTTCTTCTATTGGGTAGTCCTCAATCGCCTCTAACCATTCTGATTTCATATCCATTGCCTTGCCAGTTAGGAGGCTTTCATAGGAGTACCCACATTCCTCCACCCATCTTTGCACATGTCTAGGAACAATGGTCATTTGCATTCTAGGAGTGAGCGGCGGCATTTTCAAATTAAAAAGAGTGAAAGCAGGCTTTAATGTCGCCCAATAGCGAAGCTCTCCAGGACCAGCAACAAAAGTTAACACCGGCAAGAGCATCTCTTGCATTATGGGTCTGGTTACTACGTTGTTACTAAAATGCTCTGGATGTTTGGTTATTAGATCGACGAGTTCACTTTTAGAAAGTTGGATATCTGTTCCCCTCACATAAAAGGAACCATCTTTATAATCTAAACGTTTACGCTCATTTTTCACAGTATAAAAGAGATGAGCATTTTCCTTGTCAGTTGAGATGGGATCCCCGTACCCTTTTTCACTAAATCTCTTTTCCCCTTCTGCCTGAGCGTTTTGGAGCTCTTCCACTTGATCAACCATTGCCATAAAATAATCGGTCTCAACTTTTCTTAGGGCAGGGTGATCAGAATCAAGCAATATTAACCCTTCATCTTTAAATAGCCAATTCATTAATATAGAGAAGAAATCTACAAAAGAATGACTATTTTCAAGATATCCTTTTATTTGAGCAGTTAAGTCTTCCGTATAATCCGTTTCCGGCAGGGTTTTAAACACATCATCGAGCCATCTAGATACTTTATCTACAGGTAAATTGGTCTTAGATAATGACTGCATGTTGTCAACGATATCAAGACCTGATTTTTTCCACGCGCTGCCGTTATTTGTATACACAAACCTGACTTCCTCTAGATCGTGATCTTCCCCGGCCACCCAAAAAATAGGTACGACAGGAACATCTAATGCACGCTCTTGTTCCTTAGCAAGTAAAATGATCGTCATTGCTTTATATACCGTGTAAAGAGGACCTGTCAAAAGCCCTGCCTGCTGACCGCCAACTACAGCTACTGTTTGTGGATCTAATAGTTTTTCTATATTTTGTTTCACCGCATGATTGTACGGCAGTTCATTGTGAGTCTGATATAAATGTTCTACTAGTGCATCTCTTGGAAAAGAACGAGCCTTAAGGTCTCGAACGCGTTTTTTAAATCGTTCATTATCTGTTTGAGAATAATCAAAGCAATCCCCTATGCTTGGATGACCTTCTAAGTAATCAAACAAAAACCCTGACTTCGCTGCAATGTCCATTTCTTTAACTTCCATTGAAAAGACATCCCTTCGTTTATGTAATCATCCTTTATAATAGCAAAGTAAAGCACTCACACCAAATTATAAGCTTCAATTTCCAAAAAGAAAAAGACTCATTATAAACTATAAATGAGTCTTGTAATTAATCCATATCCACTTAAAACGAGGTACAAAAAGAAGAACAATAAAAAATTAAATCGCCAAATGCCTTTAAACAACTTCCTCACATGGATATCCTCTGCGACTTTCCAATGAATTATGGTAAAGATAAGTGCAACTAAAAAGAATACAGTTAATAATAGCCAAAAGAAAGACCTGGACCAGATTTCTAAAATAATAAAATATACAGCGGCCACAAAAAATAACACAGACACATCTGAAGCAAGACGGATAGCCCTAGATTTGTTCTTTGTCATTTTCACCGTAACAATATAAAAAATATACCACCCCAACAATGGCAGCGTAATTACGGTTGCTAACAGCCATGCAAACGCAGTTGTCATGGTTTTCCTCCTTCCATTTAAACTTCCAACCCTTTAACAGCATGATGGACAAATGTGATGTATGGGTGAGGAACATTATTTTTTCTTGCTTCTTTTATGAGATAGCCAGTGATACTGTCAATTTCAGTTGGAATTCCCTTTAAAAGATCAGTTAACATCGAAGACTGATTACTAGCTGTTTTTTCACATACTTGCGCTAACAACGACCACATCTCGTCGTAATCATTTCTATTTAAAATCCTCATGGCTTCATTAAACAGCGGCCTTACAAGATCTTTATAATATGAATTTTCAAGCAGAACACCATTTTTCACTTTTAAAATAGCGGTTAGCGGATTAATACAAACGTTAATGATTAACTTTGTTTGAAGCATATCCATCCAATCAGTTTCTGCTTTCACCGGAAATCCGATAGAACTAGTATTCTCCCATAATGGGTCTAATTCCTTTTTTGAAAAATTAATAGGTGACCATCTAATTCTGCCGGCACCAGTATGATGCACGCTTGTAAGAGATTTGCGGACAGCCCCATGCTCTACTACTCCAACAGCTGCTTTGGAATCCGTTTGCAATTCATAGATAACGGGTATATGTCCCATACCATTAGATAAAAAAAGGATATGATCGAAGTTAATACGGTTGTTTCTTATTATCTCTAAAACAGATGTGATCTGATGCGACTTTACTGCAAGGATAAGGCAATCACTTGATTGATCGCGCCACTCATCTAATGGCATTGCATGAAGAGATACCGTTTCTTCTTTTTCCTTATGTATAACGGTTATGCCTTTTTCTTTTATTGCTTCAGCTTGTTCTGCTGTACGTGTAAGCAAGCTGATATTCTTGCCAGCTCGCGCTAAATAATAGGAGCAAAGTAACCCTATAGCTCCTCCACCTACCAAATGCACCTTCATTCGTCTCACCTTTTTCATAATTCTTTTCAAATTGTACCATAATCATCCATAATTCAGACACACTTTTATTTTTCTGAATATTATTTCTTTTTATTTAAGGGCCAGAATTTTTAGTTTTTATAACGCTTACATTACATTTTGTAGTAGAATATAAGTAGAAGTTCCATGCATCAACTATATGGTTGGAATCAAAATTTGATTTTGCAGAAAAACATTTTGGTACCGATCAACAACAATGAAGCTTTTCATAAGGAGGAAATGATATGACACACTTTGAAGTTCAACGCTTACTTGTTAATTATAAAACACTTGAGGAATTTAAAAACTTCCGTGAATTTGGAGCAGCAGAGCTTTCGATGAAAGATGATCTTGAAGCCAATATTATTGAAAATGACAGCGAGTCACCTTTTTATGGAATCTATTTTGGCAAGAAGCTCGTAGCACGAATGAGCCTTTATCGTATTGAAGGTAAGTTTGACCGTTATTTTGAGCCTCAACAAGACTACCTTGAATTATGGAAGCTAGAAGTACTAGAGCCATATAGAGGAAAAGGGTATGGTTCGGCTCTTGTTGACTTTGCTAAAAGCTTTAAACTTCCTATTAAAACAAATGCCCGTCAAGGATCAAGCGATTTCTGGGAGCGCATGGGCTTTGAATCATCAACTTACCAACCAAGCCGTGACCGTGGAGAAAGCCCGTTTGTATGGTATCCTTTAGGTGTGCAAGAACAAGTAAGTGCTGCTCCTGAGATGCCAACCATCGAATCTTCTTCATCTATTTAATTGCAAGCGTTTTAATTGCAAGCGTTTTAATTGCAAGCGTTTTAATTGCAAGCAAATTAATTGATAATGATTCGACCAAATCACACTAATCAAAAGAAGCGATCCGCTTGGATCGCTTCTTTTATTTTGTAGACCTGGCCACATTTCTGGGCTCCTGATCATAAAATGAGAGCTGTCTAGCTCGGTCCATGATCCCAATCAAAGCCTTGTAATCCTCAGCAATAATTCTCTTTTCTTTTTCAAGTCTCTCCACTTTTTTAATCAGCTCAGCATTTTCACTTTCTAACCGTTTAATCATCTGTACATTCTCGATACTCTTATCATTTTGATGGTAAGCCTCAAGGAATGTAATGACTTTTTCCATAGTAAGATCTTTCTCTTCAAGGCTGTGCGGCTCAGCTGCTTGAATAGAATCTCCTATAGCATCAGTACGTATCTCTTCTTCAACACTGGCCTCAAAAGGCTCTGCAGCAACCTTTGCCTTAGAGCGCTGCTTCTTAGCTAAACTAATAGCAGATTCATATTTTTTTCTAATAGCAGAGTTCCAGCGAAACCCGCAAGCAGCACTCGTTCTAGAAAGGCGCTCTCCTACCTCTTCAAAGGCCGCTAATTGAGTGCTGCCCTCCCTAATATGTCGTAGGACAACCTCTGCTAATATTAAATCTTCATCTGTACTCCAAGCATCTTGACGAATAGTTGTCATCAAATACCCTCCTTTACTTTCATTGGTTCATTAATGTTGATTCATTAATGCGTTGATTCATTAATAGACGAACCAATCTGTGCAAACCACGGTACGTAAATGATCGTACGCTAACCATAGTGCGCAATCCTTAATTGATAGTATGCAGTTACTAGAGGAGATAGACTTTGTTCTAGTAAGAGATTATGTCCTACTTATATGAACTCTATTCGCCAAGTGTTTAATTATTCTATAACAAACCTATTATGTACGATTTAAAAAAGCATCTACTGCTTGATGATGAGCATCTGTTTCCCATAGTCTCGCACATTCTGCGGTTTCTGCCCGCATTCTGCTTGAAAATGCTTTTCGATCCAGCTTACCTGTAAATCTAGATTTATATGCTTCTAGGACTCCTTTTTCTAACTCAATATATGGAGTGAGCCACTCAAGCACTCCGCTTCTAAAAGGTTCTCCTAAAATAATACCTTGCAGGTAACCAAGCGCTCTCGCTTCATCTGCCTTATATATTTTCGCCGTCATTAACATTTCCATCGCTGCTGGCTGAGGAAGTCTCTCATATAGCATAGACGCACCACCCCATCCTGTCGTAATGCCAAGCTTCCCTTGAATAAAACCAACTTTAACATGAGGAGCAGCTATCCTAATATCACAAGAAGATGCTAATTCACAGCCTCCCCCGACTGCCACACCGTTTAACGCACACACAGTAAGCTTTGGAAAGAAGAAAATTTCTTCTAAGACGTTTCGCATTTTACTTAACATCCCTAAGGCCTCTTCCTCTGTCTTCAGCTTATGGAATACAGAGAGATCCCCGCCTGAACAAAAGGCCGTATCGCCTTCTCCGGTAAAGATGACTACTTTACTATCGTCATCTCGAGCTATTTTGAGTCCTTGCAAGAGCTCATCCATCACTTCTTCATCTATTGCGTTTCTAAGTTCTTCTCTATTCAATATAATCCATGTAACCTCATTCTCTTGTACAATATTTACTTTCTTCACTGTTGATTCCCCCTTCTAAAACATTGATTCGACAAATTCTCATAAATTCCTTTTCATAAAAAAATAAGCAAGGAGCTAAAAGCTCCTTGCTTATACGTTGTTATCACGTCAATATTACTTGCTGATTACGTCTTGGCCTTTGTATGAGCCACACTCTTTACATACGCGGTGAGCAAGTTTTAATTCTCCACACTCAGGGCATTTAGTCATGCCAGGTACTGCTAATTTGTAGTGAGTACGACGCTTATTTTTGCGAGTTTTAGAAGTTCTTCTAAAAGGTACTGCCATCATTCCCACCTCCTTACAGGATTTAAATGATTACTAGTTCATATTAAACGAAAGCTAGCTTGTATGAAATGAAGGGCCGAGCAAATGTCGGTGCTTCGATTTTCTTACTTCTTGTCATCAAAAAATTTCGCTAGATCCGCAAGTCTCGGATCTACTTTCTTTTCTTGATCTTCTTCAGTCACAATTCCCCATCCTTTTCCTGAAGGGGGAGCTTGTGGATCCTCTTGATTTTCAGCATACACTTGAAGCGGAATTTCAAGAAGAATATACTCTTTAATCGCTGGTGTTAAATCTACCAGGTCTCCAGTAATGACATTCGCTTCTTCATGATCTTCTTTTGAAATGTGATACGCGTTCTCAGGTCGGAACTGCTCAATCACCTTAAGATCTATTGGGAATAAAACATCCACTAATGTTCGTGAACAAGGAAGCGTTAATTCTCCAGTAATATGAAGGCTAAACGTTAAAAGCTGACCTGAATAAGTCAACTCCCCCTGAACTCGAATAGGAGATATGTTGCGAATTTCAGCATTTTGTTCTTTTAAATCTGATAAATCGATCGTTTCATCAAAAATAAAAGGTTTATGCTTAGCAATTTGCAGCTGTTGCAATGTCCATTTCATGATCAATCACCTCTTGGGCAACAAAAGTAATTATAGACTTACGCTATTTGTTTGTCAACCTTTTTTCTTTACACAGTTTTGTCTATAATATAGGCAACAAACCGATAATGTAGTCAAAGAAAACACATAAAAAGATTAAACGAATATTTTTTCGTTTAATCTTCGCAATAAGACATATTGTACCATGTTGTGATAGCTTAGTAAAGAAAGCTGAGTAAGACATTGAAATGAGGGATTTGAATGAAGTCTGTTGGGGTCGTTGTCGAATATAATCCGTTGCATAATGGACATGCCTATCACCTACAAGAAGCTCGCCGGATGAGTCAAGCCGATGTAGTAGTGGCTGTTATGAGCGGGTCCTTTTTGCAAAGAGGGGAGCCTGCTATTATCTCTAAATGGGAGCGTGCTGAAATGGCGCTTCATTCAGGTGTAGATGTTATTGTGGAACTACCGTATGCATACTCTACTCAAAAAGCGCAGACCTTTGCAGAAGGAGCTGTGCGTATTCTGAACCATTTAAAAGTAGACTGTATTAATTTCGGGAGTGAAGTTGGAGAAATCGAGCCTTTCATTCGTCTCGTCAACTTTATGCATACACATAAAGATGCTTGGGATGAATTAGTACGAAATCAACTCCAAGCCGGAGTCAGCTACCCAAGAGCCTGTATGGAAGCGTTTAACAGTCTAGATCAACATGATTCTATTCTGTCACTGAGTGAGCCTAATAACATTCTAGGTTATCATTACACAAAAGCTATCATTGATTCTGACTTCAATATAGAGACACAGACAACTAAAAGGACTAGCGCCAACTACCATGACCCTAAAGTGACCGATCATCCTATCGCCAGTGCAACGAGTATTCGGAAGAAGGTGATGTCAGAAAAAGGTGATTTGACTGGCATCAAACACGTCGTTCCGCATGTAAGCATGAATATATTAGAGCGCTATCAACATCAATACGGAACGTTCCATTCCTGGGATTTATATTTTCCTTTACTCCAGTTTGAAATCGAACGAAGCAGTATCGAACAGCTTCGTGAAATATATGAATGTGAAGAAGGCTTGGAGTACAGAGTGAAAGATACAATCAGTAACGCATCAAATTTCAATGAATGGATGGAAGCCTTAAAAACGAAACGTTATACTTGGACAAGACTTCAGAGGCTGTTAACCCACATTCTAACAAATACGACAAAACAAGAAATGAAAGCGATAACGACCGAACCGCTTCCCTATATTCGACTGCTAGGTATGAATCCTAAAGGGAAACAATATGTAAACCTCATAAAAAAAGACTTAGACTGCCCTCTTCTAAGCCGCTTTGCCAAAGCTCGCGGAACGATGGCCGCGCAAGATGATCGTATCGGGAAAATATATGCCTCTCCATTAGCTATGAAAGGGAATATAGCAGCTTTAAAAAGAGACTACACTATGTCGCCTATTATGATTAAGTAAATAAAAAGGACTGCTGGCAAGCGTCAGCAGTCCTCTTCTTCTTATAAAGATTCTAGGAATTCAATGGCTTCTTCAAAACGATTAATTGGAATAATCTCCATGTCGGTCCCAATATCTTCTGCAGCTAATACCGCTTCATTGTAATTTGAATCATCTGCTCCGTCTTCAAACGGTGCTAGAAAATAATCGGCACCTGCTCTATCCGCCGCTACTACTTTTTGGGCAGCTCCGCCGATTCGTCCGACCGTCCCGTCTTCTCTGATAGTTCCAGTACCAGCCACTAAATATCCTTTCGTCAGATTGCCATCTGTTAGTTGATCATAAATTTCTAGAGAAAACATTAACCCTGCAGATGGCCCCCCTATTTGGCTTGTATCAATATGTACATCAGGATAAAAAGTAACTTCTCGATCCGTAACGGGGGCTTGTATCCCGATCCCCACTCGATCACTTGGTGCGTTCATCTCTTCAGGGAAGTGTGAAAAACCAACCGTTACCTCCATTAACTCTCCTTCTCTTTCAATCGTAAGAGTTACATTGTCGCCTTTTTCATATCCAGTTAAACGATCAATCAATTCATCAGCCGTCCGAATACTTTCTCCGTTTACTTGTTGGATACGATCTCCTTGCTCTAATACCTCAATTGCAGGCATTCCTTCAATTAATACAGTGACCAGCACACCAAAGTATTCATAGCTTACTTCTTTATTTGCTTGTTCATAAGCTACAATTTTTGCTACCTCTTGTGAATCAGTCATCATCATCAGCTGCCTATGTTGATACTCTTCATCTGTTTCATCTTCAAATCGAAGCTGACTCTCTGGATGAAGAATTCGATATGGACTGAACTGAGCCCACGCATAAAAAATAGGGTTTGCCTTTCCCATTCTTATTGTCGTAAGCATAAAAGATCCCCCGGCTTCTTCACTTGCTCCATCTACTGAGATGACATCATCTAATACTAAGGCATCACCAGGCTGAGAATAGTAATACGGCAGGGGAGTAAAATACAACCCTAATAATAAAATGATTAATATCGGCCAGCGCCACTTTATCCAGTTACTCTGTTTTGTCTGCTTCATTCCCGTGCCCCTTCCAGTCGTTTATTATCTGCTTGATCTTGGGCATTTGTTCATATGCGGCTTCTTCCCCCCGCTCAATTAACTTCTCGACATTAGAAAAATCTAGTGAGCTTGTATGGGTAACAATAGGCCTAATCATAACTGAGCAATCAAGCTCCATTGGTTTCATCATCTCTCGTGCCATAATATCCATGCTTTGCATAATGACATCATAAACAGAATTAAACTCTAATTCCTGTCTAAAATAGGACACATCAACTGCTATTGTAATATCTGCTCCCATTTCTTTTACCACTGATACAGGGACACGATCAATCACCCCTCCGTCAACGAGCACTTGACCATTGCGCTGCTCTGGTACAAAAATCCCCGGTATCCCAATACTTGCCCTGACAGCCTCGGCTATCGGACCTGTTGTCATGACAACACGTTCTCCCTTTTTCAAATCAGTAGCGATTACAGCAACCGGAATATCCGTATGTTCAAGGTGTTTAGATTTGGCTAATAAACGGATCAGCTCTTTTACGCGGTTACCATTTACAAACCCTAATTTCGGCACAGTAAAGTCAATATAATATTTCCTTCTAAACATGGATGCAAAACGCTCCATTGAAGCCGTTGTTTGTCCAATACCATACAAGCTTGCGACAAGCGACCCCATGCTGCTCCCAGCTAGATAATGAATGGGTATCCTCTCTTTTTCGAATGCTTTTAACACACCAATATGCGCAAATCCTCTTGCTCCTCCTGAACCGAGTGCGAGACCGATTTTAGGACACGACTTCTCCATACTATACCCTCTCCTATCTTACGGCTTCCCCTGTTCATTTTCAATCATATGGTCTAAACCAAGCCTCTATACGTATATTTAATTATGGACAAGAATTCAAAAATGCCTTAATCCGATATACAACATTTAAGACCAGCGTTTTAATTAAAAGGAGGCTGCCCCTTCGATGTATTCTTCTAAAATGAAAACAATTCTGCTTGCAGCTGTAGCTATATTTCTTGCAGGCTCACTTATGGTTTTTCCAAAAGAATCGTTTGAAGCATCGATTCGTGGAATGACGATGTGGTGGGATGTCGTATTTCCATCCTTGCTGCCTTTTTTTATTGTCTCTGAATTATTAATAGGGTTTGGTGTTGTTTCATTTATCGGGGCACTCTTAGAGCCATTAATGAGACCCCTCTTTCGCGTGCCGGGGGTTGGAGGGTTTGTATGGGCGATGGGGCTAGCATCAGGAAATCCTGCAGGTGCTAAACTGACTGCCCGCCTTAGACAAGAAGGAAAAGTGACTCAAATAGAAGCCGAACGCCTCGTCTCATTTACGAACTCTTCTAACCCGCTTTTTATATTCGGCGCCATTGCTGTAGGTTTCTTTCATAACCCTGCATTAGGTATTGTGCTTGCACTTGCTCACTATCTAGGTAATATCTGTGTCGGGCTGCTATTTCGCTTTCATGGTCGTGACCAAGAAGAAGACAGCAATGCTAAAAGCAGCAGTCTTTCTATAAAAGAGGCTCTTCGCCTTTTGCATCAAGAACGCTTAAAAGATGGCCGTCCTATTGGAAAACTATTAGGAGATGCCGTGCAGTCCTCTGTCAAGACCTTGTTAATGATCGGCGGTTTTATCATTTTATTTTCCGTTTTAAATCAATTGCTGTTATTAATTGGAATAACATCCATTCTTGCCGCCTTAATCTCTATTATACTGACATTTTTCAAGTTACCAAGTGATTTAAGCATCCCTTTTATTTCGGGATTGTTTGAAATAACACTTGGAGCTAAGAAGACTAGTGAGAGTACTGACACCATGCTCCTGCATCAAATCATTGTCACCAGCTTCTTCCTTGCTTTTAGCGGGTTTTCCATCCAAGCTCAGGTTGCCAGTATTTTAGCGGATACAGATATTCGTTTTAAGCCATTTTTCTTAGCACGAATCATTCATGGTTTTTTTGCAGCTTGTTTTGCATTAGTTTTATGGGAGCCCCTTTATGTAAATCAGCAAAGTACCCAGGAGTGGGGAGTCATTCCTGTTTTTCTCATCGATCAATCAGAAAGGATTCACCCGATCTGGCAGCTTGTCGTTGAATATGGTTCCATATTTACTCTTATCACTCTTATTATCTATATCCTGTTAAAAGCTAATCGGGCCATAAAGCACATATAAAAAAGCAGATCAGAGAATTACTCAGGTCTGCTTTCTTTTTGCTTATGATTCTTTAAACTTTTTCTTTAACGCCTCTGCTACAATATCAGGCACAATATCTGAAACATCTGCTTCATATTTAGCTACTTCTTTTACAATACTCGAACTTAAATATGAATAGTGGTTGTTCGTCATCATAAAAAAGGTTTCGATTTCAGGACCGAGTTTTTTATTAATAGAGGCAGCCTGCATTTCATATTCAAAATCAGAAACGGCTCTTAACCCCCGGATAATCGTGTTTGCTTTTTTCTCTTGCATATAATTAATGAGAAGTCCATTAAATGAATCAATCACCACATTGTCTAAATGAGATGTTACTTCTTTTAACAGCTGTACTCTTTCCTCAACCGAAAACATAGGCTGCTTATTTCGATTATGTAGAACTGCAACAATAACTTGATCAAAAACCTTAGCACCTCGAGTAATAATATCTAGATGCCCATAAGTAACTGGGTCAAAGCTCCCTGGACAAACTGCTATACTAGCCATTTCCTTACCCCCTAGACTTTTTTTGATTAGCGGTTGCTTTACATAAGAATTAATTAATCCTTATCATACTCAAAAATTGTGATGGTCGTATCTCCATATGTTTCGGCCCGAATCAGCGTTAATTCATTAATCTTATCAGGCATTTCTACTTTGGCATCATGTTCACATACAATCATACCCTCTTTCTCTAAGAGACCATGATCGCTGATGATACTGATGTCAGAGGAAAGCTTTTGTTTTGCGTAGGGAGGGTCTAAAAAGATAAGCGAGAATGCCAGCTCACGCTTAATTAATGCTTTAAGTGCACGGTCTGAATCATTGCGATATACCTCAGCCTGCTCACTTAACCCGCACTGCTTAAGATTTTCTTTTATTGTTTGGACAGCTTTCCTATCCTGATCGACAAATATTACTTTTTCTACCCCGCGGCTAAGAGACTCGATCCCAAGACCTCCGCTTCCTGCATACAAATCTAAGGCAAGTCCCCCGTTAAAGTAAGGACCGATCATATTAAAAATGGATTCCTTTACTTTGTCCGTAGTTGGTCTAGTTGACACGCCAGGGACAGCTTTTATTGACAAGCCTTTTTTTTCGCCAGAAATCACTCTCATACTATCCACCTAACTTTCTTTAACCATTCTTCATCATCCTACCATAAATCCCCTTAAACAAGCACTATCAGATCATCTAACTTTTTTAATACATCATGTATATTGCCCAAATGTTTTGTTCATAATGACAGATAGCGGCATTGATTCAATGTTGCGACAACCGCGGAGAAGACTTACGTTTCCCCATAAGTTCTTCCTCCGGTTTCTCCTCTCCCATAGCCTAGTACATACATAGGTATGTTACATGGCACCTCGTAAGTTCATCTTACGAGGCTTTTTTTTGTCTCGACATTCCAATGAAGACATGCTACATTTTTTGTGTGCTGTTTTTCTGTTTTTGTAATACATATTTTGTAATACATATTTTGTAATACATAGTAATACATAATTCGTAATACATATTTTGTAATATTAGCGTGCAATTTATTTATTAAATGCTTTGCTGAAAAAGGAGAGACTGGAATTGATTCAACGATTCATAGAACTTGGCGAGGGGTACTCTGATATTTATGAACTGCTTGAACTAGCTCGTTTGAATAGAGAACGTATCCACCGTTTAATACGTTTAGATACAACAATAGGCAACAATGAAAAAACATCTTTAGCTGTGGTGTTAGAGCCTGCTGCACCCGGGAAACTTATGCCGATCTATATTTGCAGAGAAGGCGTGACAAACCCTGATGTAACTCCTAATCAAAGGTATGATTTATTCTCAGAGATGGCAGAGGAGCTTGACCTTACTATCCATAGTTTATCAGTCAAAGATTCTAAGCAATTTAAAGAAGACGAATTATACTATCAATATCTTATCGGTATTTTACGTATGAACCGCTATATTCCTCCTCTTCAATAGGCATTCGTCGCGGCACTATTCAAATCAAAAGCAAGAAAGCTGCTCTCTAATGAGAAGCAGCTTTCTTTTTTTGATGAAATTCCCTCATAAATAACCGTTCTGCTGGCGGCAGAACTTTAAGCTTTACTATGGCTACATTTACAAGAAGAATTGCAGCACACACTAAAAACAAACCGCGTACTCCAACATTTGCTATGATCCAGCCGCCAATGATTGGCCCAATCATTGTGCCAAGATACATAGCACTGTTTGAAAAGCCATACGTCCTGCTCTCCATCCCATTCGGGGCATGTAGACGTATTAGTGTATTAGCTGCTGGCAGAAGGCCTCCTAGACAAAGACCTACCATAAACCTCAAGGCAATTAACTGCCATATGTCTGCAACAAAAGCTTGAGGGATTGAAAACATGGCAACGCCAAGCATAGAGTAAATCAAAACATGATGAGCGCCTTTTTTATCACTCAGCTTACCAAGAAACGGAGCGGTCATCATATTAGCAAATCCCATTACAGATATAGCTAGCCCTGCAAAGAATGCCACATTTTCTGCAGGTGTTAATTCTGTTACGAACAAAGAAAGCAGCGGGTTCACACCCATAATCGCTAATTGAATTAAAAAGATAACTAAATAAAGAGATAATACAGGTTTTTGCTTCGTTACAGCTATAAAGTCCTCTTTCGTGCTAGTTTTCTGTTCCTTAGAAACTGGGGTAAATGACTCACGTACGAAGAACAACACGCCTAAAGCAGCAACCAAAATACATAATCCAGTTAAAAAGAAAACCATTTGATAACTGAAGGCCTGTGCCATTACACCTCCAATTAAAGGGCCGCATATAGCTCCTGCTACAGTTCCTGATTGCAGCACACCTAAAGCATAGCCCACTTTTTCCTTTGGAGTATTAGTGGATACAAGACCAATCGAGGCTGGGATAAAACCAGAGATCACCCCGTTTAATAGTCTTAAAATCAAAAGAGAAACCGGACCTGTAGCAAATCCAGTTAAACTAATAACTAAAGCCATACCAAAACCCGACCGTAAGATCATCATTTTTCGTCCATGTCGATCAGCCATTCTTCCCCAAAATGGTGAAAATAAAAAGGCCGTTAAAAAGTTAGCCCCAAAAATAATACCAGCCCACAGACTTAACGTCTGTGGGTTCGTCACACCAAGTTCTTTTAAATACAGGGGAAGAAAAGGGATAATCATAGTCATAGCACTCATTACGATAAATTGACAGACAACTAAAATACGTAAATTTCGTTTCCAACCGTCCACAACGATCACTTCCTCTTCTATTACACCCATTATATATTTCGATTCACGAAGTATTCAACAAGTAAAAACAGCCCTTTAACGCGTAAAAGAAACTGTAACAGCAGTTTAACTTCCGGAACCTCTTCGAATCTCTAAATTTCTAATTTACATAAAAAAACCAGGTTATCACCTGGTTAAATACCCATTTTATAATCATATTCTTTAGCCTTATCCGGCTTAGCATTTTGAAATTCAGTCTTGATGAAAGGTCTCATCGAAGGTTGAACATCACGCACGTAATGAAAGGATTGCAGCTTTTTTGTAATTTCCTCTACTTTATCCTGGTCACAATAGAAAATAACATACTTCATCTTCTTAGAAACATATTGTACGTTTCCAAAACGCCTAAGCTGCCTTGCAAACTTAAGAGAAGTCAGCCATACAGCTATCCCTTGACGGTTCCCCATAATTTCGTTCTCCTTTTTCATCTACTTACTTTAGTCTAGCATGCATTAACACCGAGAGCAACTTCATCTGCCGGCTGAAAGTATGGATGATATTCAAAAATTACGATACACTTATTATATAATGAACATAGCGAGCACCCTACTTTAAAGGATGAAGTGTATGAATTTAGACGTCATTTGGGAGAAGTTTATGACTATGACTTCTACAGAACCTGCGATTGAGAGTATTAGCAAGAAAATTTTTAGCGGCTTTCCGTTTCTATATATTCACTCTTATATCACAAAAGAGGATATAGAACGACTATTGTTCTATAATGCAGCGACCGTAATGAAAGGTAAACGATTACAGGCTGATATTATTTTTGTCAGAGAACAAGACCAAACTTTTGTTTACAGAATGAGATTTTACGTACCAAATGAGAAGCTTGTTTGCTGCGGCAGAGGCTGCAAAGATTGTATCAGATTTCGTGAGGCCACATAAAAAAAACAGGCGCTTATTGCGCCTGTTTCCTATCCACAACTGCATCCTCCGCCAGACCCACATCCACCACTGCAAGACATTTGATCAAAATACGGGTTTCCTGTAGGAACTTTTATTGATTTTGAAATAGAATGAGCAATCAGCTCACTTACTTCATTTAACAGCATCTCTAGTTCACGCTCTGCTGCTTTAAATTCCTTTACTGACTCCATTACATCTACCTTTCGTTTCAACTGTCGTATTTCTGTTGAAACCGTATCATAGTCAGGATGATAACGTCCGAAGCGCTGTACCTCTTCATGCCGCTCTTTCATTTCTGTGAACTCAACGATAAGCTTTTGGGCTGGCTGGTCGTTCTCAAGTGCCTTTTTGGCATGTATATATTGAATAAACACATCGGACTGTCCGATTGATTTAGCTAGTTCTTCTGATTGATCCATCAATTCAATGGTTGACATCGTAAGAAGCATAACGACACCTCCTAACTGCCATTATACCATGTCTTGCACGTAAACACATCCTGCACACTACTTTCCTTATGTGGAATAGTACTCTATTTGGGCATTTGCTACCTTCCGAACAGAGCGAAAAGCTTGCAGATCCTCCATTAATTTAATTAATGCAACATCCTTTTCTTTTGCTTCAATCATAATATCAACTTGACTCGTCGTTCCGCTTATCTCTCTTAAAAACCGTTCTAGGCGGCCTGCATCAATATAATCAGCATGAGACCTGTCAAGCGGACCATCTTTTGGACTGGAGACATGCATCTTAATCGGATGAGGACTGTTTTCCCAAGTAGCTACCACTCTGTTCCATAATGCGTGCAGGTCCGTATCTCTTTGATAGACATCAAAATGGTGTAAATCAAATACCACAGGAATTCCTACTTTTTCTCCTAAATAAAGAGCATCTTCAACCGCGTAGTTTTTATCATCATTTTCAAGTATCAACATATTAACTAGAGCATGAGGAACATCTTGGATATTTGTAATAAATTGTTCTAATCCCCCTTCAATCCCTTGCTTTTTTCCACCAATATGAAGAACACAACGATGAGTTGGATCAATATTCATCCCTTTTAATAATTTATAATGATACAACAGGGTTTTGACCGATTGCTGTAATATTTCTTTCGATGGAGAGTTTAAGACGACAAAATGATCTGGATGGAAACCTGTCCTAATTTCAAACTTATTAATATACTCCCCCAATTCTTTTAAATAGGGTGCTAAAACACGTTCATATTTCCAATCTTCTGTAAGCGGATGATTTACAAGGGGAACTAAGCGTGAGCTTAACCTAAAAAAATGAATTTCCTCTGCTTTGTTATGTTTCATTAACCGAATACAATTTTCAATATTACTTTTAGCTATACGTTCAAGTTTCTTTATCGCAGCTTCTTTGTCATCAATTTCCATAAACTGTTTAACAGTCATAGTTTGTGAAGGTGATGCGTTAGATAATTGTTTGCTCATCGCCACGTAACCAAAGCGTATCTTCATGGGGCAACCTTGATGTGTCATTGACAACCCCCTCCCTTCCAACTATAATTCTTTCGTCTGCAAATTACGTCCTTAAAAGAAAAGGTGAATTTAGAATGAAATTTGTCACGTTTAACCCGTTTCGCACGATAGGCATTCCAGGAATACAGTATGTGAAGCCTGAACATCTGTTTTCTGAAAGAGAAAAAATTGATCAAGCTGATGTGTGCTTATTCCCTGAAAACTGGCAGGTAAATGCTCTTGTATACGGCATGAAAAAACCTATTTTCCCAAGTATTCAATCTATTCAACTAGGCTTTAATAAAGTAGAAGTAACTCGTGCTCTTTGGAGTGTGTGTCCCGGGCATGTTCCTTATACACAAATACTAGGACATAGTGAGGACAGCATCCAGAAAATCCTTCAAAACTTCCCTTTCCCGTTTGTTGCAAAAGAAATAAGAAATTCAATGGGAAATGGGGTATTTCTGATTCATAATGAAGAAGAACTAAGAGAATACGCTGAAAACAACCCTACAATGTACATTCAAGAATACTTAGAAATAGACAGAGATCTGCGAGTTTGTTTTGTGGGTGATGAAGTCATTGCGAGCTATTGGCGCATAAATGAATCAAACAGTTTTCATAACAATGTAGCCAAAGGCGGAAAAATCTCCTTTGAAAATATTCCACAAGAGGCCATTGAATTGGTTACAGAGACCGCACGTGCACTAGGGATCGATCACGCTGGGTTTGATTTAGTATTTGCAAATGATCAATTTTACTTTCTAGAATTCAATACACTATTTGGAAATCAAGGTTTTCAACAGCTTGGTATTTCGATTGAACAAAAGATTTACACGTATCTTCAAACGAAACACTCTACAATGTAATCGTCACTGAGTCTTCACTACCATAAGGGGTACGATCATTTTTCACTAACACCACTCTAATCGTATGCTCACCCCGAGGCAATCCTTCTATGACAAAGCTGTTAGTAAATAACGTAGCAGCGTGCTCATCATTAATATAAAGCCGGTAATGCCCTTCAGCGTCTTGGTGGAGGGCTCCTTCTTTTTCTTCAGTTACGACCACCCCTCTAATCACACAATCAATGAAGACATCATTTTCTCTCAATGAATAGGACAATGAAATATGCGGCTCACTTGTACCCGAAATAACTTCGATAGGTAGGGAACGATAGAGCGGTTTAATAGAAATTGATTCTAGATCAATCTGCCCTGCCACACCATTAGCTGGATAGATCACTAAGAAAAAATAAATCATTATAACGACTCTAGCCAAAAGCTTCATACACAGCTCTCCATTCACAAATCATCTATCATAAGCATGTGTCATCAAGGCTTACTTTATGTACACCGATATATAAACAAAAAACAAAAAGACCACTTATTGAAGCGGTCCTTGTGCTGCTTGTGCCACTGTTTGCTGGCCCATTTTCAACATTTCAATCATCATCATTGCTAGACCTAAGTGATTTTGCATCTTTTCTACACGTTGCGGTATCGTTTTGCCGTAAAAGAAGTTTGCCTCTTTTTCAAGCGCTGGAATTAAACTCGGATCTCTTCCTAACTTCCTGTACCATATCGGATTCTGCCGGATGAATTGCCGTAATTCAGGTCTTTCATTTAACAGCTGCTGGATTTCTGCTCTCAATTGACTTTCCCCCTTTTTTTAATCTCGTCTAAATGAAAAAGGCTGATCTTGGGTAGGTCTTGATTGAGAATTTGTAGGCTGTTGGAATGTCTGCATCACATTTTGTACATTGGAGAGGACTGAGCTAAATTGTGCTAGATGATTCTGTAAATCTTGCACATTAAAGCGTCTCATCATATTCATTAATTGGCCAAGAGTATCTGTTGCATTTTGCTGTTCCGATTGTTGTGTAGAATCAGAATTTGGTTGGGCAGTTGATTGTTGATTCATCTCTTGACTCGATTGCTGAAATGTTTCAGCTTGTTGATCCATGGTTTTGTACGGAATCCATTGTTCGTGATCAGCACCTAAAACTGACCATTCCTCATAAAATTGCTGTAAACTTTTTTGATTGGAACGGATTTCCATACTTATTTTAGGATGTTCTTTTACAAAATGCTTAAACTGTTCAACAGAAGGATGCATGCCCTCATGTTGTGCCATCTTCATCCTCCTCCTTCATTCTGCTACTTGGTTTTCCTGCCTATTTTAATCGAGTAAAAACATACCCTTCTCTTCTATCCTATACATCTGCCCAGTCCAATGTGCAGCTTAATATGATTGCAGGAAGCTTTTTCTTTTTGCTACAATATCAATAGGCAGTTAAAACAAGTGGAGGCTCTAAATGATGACAACATTAAAGCAAGAATTAAATGATACGTTTCAAGAATTAATTAGCACAGCGAATGATGAAGAATTACATGTTCTTTCTTCTATGTTAAGAGGCCTCAATGATAAAAAAGAACAGAAGTACGCAACTTATTTATCAGCTCTAACTCAGATACAAACACGCTTTTTAGATAATGGTGATTATGAAGTGGTTTTACCAATTCAGCCTCTGATTAATAATCCACTACAAATGGTGCACGGGGGAATAACCGCTACACTGCTTGATACAGCTATGGGATCGATGATTAACCGTATTTTACCTGAAGATAAAGCAGCGGTGACCGCTGAAATGAATGTTCATTACATAAAACCAGGTGTTGGCAGCAACCTTAAATGCGTAGCTCATTTGGCGCACAAGGGTAACAGCTTATGTGTTACGGAAGCGAAAGTATACGATGATCGAGAGAAATTAGTTGCAATGGCAACTGGAACATTCGCTGTTATTAATCGCCCGCATGTAAAATAAACAAGCAGGTCAGGGTACTTACCCGACCTGCTTGTTTGCTTTTTAGAATCCCCACCCAGTCATAAAGTTTTGCGTGTAAAAATCTTTGTACACCCCAACTCCTAATTCTTCAAATTCTTCGTGTAACACATTTACTCTATGCCCTTCACTATTTAACCAGCCTTCTGTAGCCGCGAGCCCATCTACATATTGTGCAGCAATATTTTCCCCTGCGAGTCTGTAATTTAACTCACCACGATCAAATCGATCAGATAACTCGCCATATATAGGGGAGGTGTGTGAAAAATATTGCTCTTCTTGCATGTCCCTGCTATGAAGATAGGCTACGTCTGAGACTTCACCGTTCCAGGTAAACGGTTCTAAACCGTGACGTTCTCTCAACACATTGGTGAAGCTAAAAATATGCCTGGCTTGTCCTGCTTCAATCTCCTCCCATTCAGCTTCCTTTACATTCTCTTCCTCAGGAAGGGCTCCTCGATACGAAACAGAATAAGGTCTTTGTTTTAACAATACCTCATCTGTCAGATAACGGATACTTGATAATTCATTTGTATGAATATCGAAATATAGCTGCATCCATCCATCATCCACTTCTACGATTGGCCGCATATTACGGTCTTCTGGGGTCAATTCGAATTGGTAATGGTTACCTCCCGCTCGTAATTCAACTTGTTGAGTAAACGTATAACGTTCGTCTAAGGTCTGATAGCTCTCTCCAAACATTGTTTCTTCTGAATTAAGTTCTGACCAGCTAGTAAATGTAGTAACTACCTGCTCTTGTTCTATCCCAATTAGATGATAATAATCTTCTTCTTCATAAACCCACCAATCATAGCCAAAAGCTGAAGGATCTATTCTTGAAGGTTCGCCAAACAATTCCTTAACCTCTTCTACCCCAGCCCCAAGCAGCGGCTCATCTGACTCAAAGTTTCCTGTAGTTGAAGTTGTTTTAGACTCGTTTTCGTTTTCCACTGGTGCAGTTTCTACGACTATTTCATCAGCAGCAGCTATTGCTTCTTCCTTGTCATCTTGCATAAACACAGATTGATCGTCGGCTTGAAACCATTCTTTAATTTCTGCTTCAAATTGGTATTCAAATACAGCCATACTTAGAAAAAGAGCTAACATGATCCCAATAAACACCTTTTGCTTCATAGGCTTCTCCTCCTGCTTTTCCCTCATCTATATCTATTCTTATTCCTTTTGCACATTTCCTTCAGCTAGTTATGTAGTCTGCTGTCAATCCTTTAAACGATTCTGTCGAATTTTAACGCCATTATATCATCAATCTGTTAGAACTTCGCTCGATATACATAAAACATTCACCATTATCCGTTGCAACAAACGCCTTTTCATACTATTATTAGGAGGGTATAGTAATGAAGCAGACGAAATAAGGAGGGTTCCTGGTGAAATTTGAGCAAATTAACTTAGCAGATAAAGAAGTGAAATTTGAAACATTAAGACATGCTGCAGAATCAATTGGTTTAGTACATGCAGGTCAATGGGATTATGAGCGCGTTACATTTGATTACAAAATTGTTAATCAAGGAGATACATACTACCTACGTGTTCCTGCTTATGCTATTAAAGGTGACATTCCTCACGACGATGCAATCGTCAAATTAATGACGCCTATTTTAGGTAAGCACTATTATCCGCATGGGGTTGAATACGATGGTGAAACGTTCCCTAAATCAATCATTGACAAATGTGCAAAAAAACTAGAACTACTTAACACAAACCTAGAAGCAAAATAAGAAAAAGCCAAGCAACCTGCTTGGCTTTTTCTTATTTATTGGTTACGATCCTATGATTTAACATGTCTGATCGTTACGATACGAAAAGAGTCAGCTCCACCCTTAGTCAACTCAAACCGTACGTCACGTTCAACTTCATTCGCTTGACCATGCTCTATCACTTCAACTCGTTCTGTTGCATCCACATATAAATCACCCTCAGGGTCTTCAAACACCTGATGAACTTGAAAGTCTAACAATTCCTTCGTGTTTCCCTCACTATGTGAATCAGAGACATAACGTCTTAAAGAATGATAAAAGCTGTTATTAGTAATCAGAAAAGGTTCTAATTCGTTGAAATTACCCGTGTTATAAGCCTCTACCATGGTTTCTTTATATTCTGTCACAAACTCACGAACAAGATCTTCACGTTCATCTGTTACTAGTGTTAAATTCGTATCATCCGAACCACATGCTGCTAATATACTTAGAATTAAAAAGACCATACTTGTCCGTATCCAGTACTTATTCATTACATACCTCACCTTTTTCACCATCTTTACAAATTGCTTTACTTATAGTAAGCACACAACTAGTAAGCACACAACCCATTATATCACACCAAAAAATGAATTCTTTTTCATCCTAGAGCGGATTTGTGAACAAAGTAAATAAAATAAACGCATATACTTGTTCAAGTTTTCAACTTCATACTATAATGAAGATAAGCTTTTATGTAGTAGAGAGGGGTTTCGAATTGGCAGCTTTCTTCACGAGACGTACGATTTGGATTATTATTTCTATTCTTTTATTTTTAGTCGCTGCATACTTTATTTTACCAGTGTCACTTCCATTAGTTGCCGCATTATTAACAGCTCTAATCCTAACACCTGCTGTTAATGCACTACAAAGGAAGACCAAGATAAAGCGAAATGTTGCGGTTATGCTTGTATTTACCGTTTTTGTTGTGTTTATCGGCCTAAGTGGTTACTATATTGCAACGAAAGCGATCACACAAGGTACACAAATTGTTGAAAATAGTCCGCAATATATTAGCGATATAAACAGAGCTTGGTTAAACTTCCAACGGAATTTAGAAGAAAAATATGAGAATCTCCCTCCTGAATTGGTGCAAGAGATTAATATTACAGTGACCAATACATTAAGTGACCTGCGTTCAAATATTAGTGACCGTAATCTTATTCAAGATATTACCTCATTAATATCAAGTATACCGGGTTATCTTGTTACATTTCTTGTTTATCTGATTGCGTTATTTTTATTTATGCTTGAACTGCCTAGACTGAGAGAAAAGCTGTATAGTTACCTCTCTGAGAGAACAAAAGAGAAAGTAAACTTTATGACATCACGTCTTTCTTACGTGATCTGGGGTTTTTTCAAAGCACAATTTTTAGTTAGTATTATTATCTTTATTGTAACGTTGATCGGCCTGCTCTTCATTGCTCCTGAAGTAGCTTTATTAATGGCATTTATAATTTGGCTGATTGACTTTGTCCCTATTATAGGATCAATCGTCATTTTAGCACCATGGGCCATTTTTCAATTAATTGTCGGTGATGTGAATACAGGTTCTAAGCTGCTTATCCTGGCTGCTGTCTTATTGATTATTCGGAGAACAGTAGAACCAAAAGTAATGGGAAAACATATCGGTTTATCTCCACTTGCTACACTTATTGCGATGTACCTTGGGTTAATGTTATTTGGAGTAATCGGCTTTATTATTGGCCCCCTCCTTGTTATCGCCTTTACATCAGCTAAAGAAGCAGGAATTATTAAATTGAACTTTAAATTATAATCGGTTCGATTCAATTGCATCCTACAAGAAAAAGCATCATGCTCTGCATGATGCTTTTTATCGCTTTAATAATAAGGTGATATCATTACATACACTAACACACCAGTTAAACTTACATAAAGCCAGATCGGCATCGTCCAGCGTGCAATTTTACGGTGACGCTCATTTTCCATATTCCATGCTCTAGCTACTGAAGTTAGAGCTAATGGGACAATAATTGCTGCTAGTACGATATGAGTTATTAAGATGAAGTAATAGATCCCAGCCATGATGCCTGATCCCCCGTACGGTGTCGATGCAGATAAGAAATGATGCGCGACATACGTAACCAGAAATAAAGTAGTTGTAATAAAGGCTGCATAAATAAAACGTCGATGAACAACTACATTCTTCTTTAAAATAGCAATCAATGCTGCTAGTAAGAATAAGAATGTGAAACTATTAAAAATAGCATTCATAAGCGGCAGAACCTTTACATCAAAAGCATTAAAGTTCTCATAGCCTGGCATCCCTGATAATAATACAACTAAACCGTTGATGACGATCGTTACAATAATAATAAAAGGTTTATAATTTCGTTTCTTAAACGAAGGGTTGTCTGCTGCGTATTGGTGATTACTCACAAATCACAACTCCTTTCACTGCTGTATCAATTCTTTTGACTCGTACATATGAGTAGTACACATATATTATACAATAGAAAGATTATCTTTACTTAAATTTGATTGTCACAATCTCATGAACAAAAAAGCTCTCATTCATTATGAATGAGAGCTTTGAAGTATAACCTTAGATTTTATTGACTCCAAGCAGCAGCATTAAAGCAGCAATTGTTGGAACGGTAATGAAAATACCAGAAATCATGAACGCATTTGCCCAGCCATGGTCTTTATCCTTCATATGCATAAAGAAGAACAATTGAAGAGCAAATTGAATCACGGCAAGGATGAAAATAAATGGAATAGCAAATGAACGTGGAACCACATCCGTTGCGACAGCCATAAATGACATCAATGTTAAGAAAATCATAAGAGCAAATACGACAATTTGCTTACGAATTTCTTTTTTAATGTGACGTCTTTCTTCCTCAGTCATTGCACTTTTATCAAATGATTGACTTAAATTATCTGCCATGTGATCAACCTCCTACTCCCATAAGATAGACAACTGTGAAGATGAATACCCACACAACGTCGATAAAGTGCCAGTATAGACCAGCCACATAGAACTTAGGAGCATTTGTCAACGTAATTCCACTCTTTCTGTAACGGATTAAGAGGACAATAATCCAGCTTAAACCAAAGGCAACGTGGGCACCATGCAGTCCAACTAAGGAATAGAATGCCGATGCAAATGCACTAGTTGAGAATCCAAATTGATAATCAACCACATAATGATGGAACTCATAAATTTCAAAGCCTAAGAATGCAAGACCTAATACAACTGTAATCCACATCCAAATCATCATGGCTTTGAAATTATTTTTCTTCATCGCAAACATTGCTAACACACTTGTTAAACTACTTGTTAAAAGCAGCATTGTCATAATAAAGACAAGATCTAGAGCAACGAGGTCAGCTGAAGTAGGACCATCAGCTGTACCACCGCGAAGACCCAAGAATGTACCAAAGAATGTTGCAAAAAGGATGGTTTCACCACCAAGGAAGAACCAGAAACCAAGGAATTTATTTTTCCCTTCAAGTGTAGCCCTCTCCGGATGAGAAGGAAGACCTTTTGACGTATCAACTGCACCTGCCATTTCCTAGTTCCCTCCTTTCTTTAATTCCGCTAAATCAGCTTTCACTTGTTCAGCTGGAATATGGTAACCATGATCTTCTTTGATCGAACGAACAAACATACAACCGAATGTAAGAGCAAGACCGCCAATTGCTACGATCCATGGATTAATAATAGGATTATCCATGTTTAACATGATTAAACCAAAGCCTGCAAAGAACAAGCCGATGGACATAATGAAAGGCAGGATTGAACCGTTAGGCATGTGAATGTCTGTTACAGGTTCAGCCGGTTTCATTGTGCCGTCACCATGAATTTTTTCATAGAACAATGGATCAAGAGAACGTACTTGCGGCGTTTGCGCAAAGTTGTACTCAGGAACCGGAGTTGGTGTTGCCCACTCAAGAGTACGAGCATCCCATGGATCTGCTACCGTTACACGCTCACCCTTGAATGCAGAGTAGATAACGTTGATAACAAGTAAGATAACACCAGCAGACATGAAGAATGTACCGATTGTACTGATGAAGTTAAATGCATCAAGACCTTGGTCGCCAAGATATGTGTAAACACGACGAGGCATACCCATTAGACCTAATAAATGTTGTACAAAGAATGTTAAATGGAAACCAATGTAGAATACCCAGAAGAATAGTTTACCTAGTGTTTCATTTAACATATGACCAAACATTTTCGGGTACCAATAGAATAGACCCGCGAATAATGAAAGAACGATACCACCAACGATAATGTAGTGGAAGTGAGCTACTACAAAGTACGTATCATGATATAGGTAATCAACAGGTGCCATAGCAAGCATTACCCCTGTTACCCCACCAAGTACGAATGTCGGTACGAAAGAAGATGCAAATAACATCGCTGTGTTAAATGTGATCTTACCGCCCCACATTGTAAATAGCCAGTTAAAGATCTTGATACCGGTTGGTACCGCAATCGTCATTGTTGCTACCGCGAAAATAGAGTTAGCAACAGGACCCATACCTACTGTAAACATGTGGTGAGCCCAAACCATGAATCCTAAGAATGCAATGATCATTGTAGCGAATACCATCGCTGTATAACCAAATAGACGCTTTCTTGAGAAAGCTGGAATAACTTCAGAAATAATCCCGAATGCCGGCAATACTAAGATATATACCTCAGGGTGACCGAAAATCCAGAAAATATGCTGCCATAATACTACGTTACCACCCATGCTCGGAATGAAGTATTGAGCTTCAAATAAACGATCTAACATTAGTAGTGCAAGACCAGCAGCAAGTGGTGTAAACGCGAATAAAATTAATGTAGACGAAATGAATGACGTCCATACGAATAATGGCAGACGCATCATTGTCATACCTGGTGCACGCATATTAACGATTGTAACAAGGAAGTTAATCGCTGAAATAAGCGTACCAATACCAGAAACCTGTAAACCTAGTACATAGAAATCAATTCCAAGTCCGCCGTAATCACGACTAGATAGCGGCACATAAGCTGTCCAACCAGCGTCAGGACCGCCGCCAAAGAACCAGCTTAAGCTAAGAAGTAATCCACCGAAAAAGAAGATCCAGAACCCGAGAGCGTTGACAAATGGAAATGCAACGTCACGAGCACCGATTTGTAGTGGAATAACATAGTTCATAAATGCAAACAATAATGGTGTAGCTGCTAAGAATAGCATAATCGTACCATGCATCGTAATGAATTCATTAAATGTTTGACCACTTAAGAAGTTCATTTCTGGATACATAAGCTGAATACGCATGAATAGCGCCATTACACCAGCTTTTACAAAGAAAAGTGTTCCTGCAATTAAATACATAATCGCAATCTTTTTATGGTCAACTGTTGTTAACCAATCCCAGATAACACTTTTTTCTTGTTTCTGTGTAGCCAATGGGTTAACCTCCTTCTAAATCAAGTTCGCTAGTCTTATTCCATTACTTTTAATGAACGAAGGTATGCAATTAGTGCTTCCATATCTTCCTCGCTCATATCTGGGTATGCTGGCATAACATTACCTTGTTTTAGAGATTGAGGATCACGAATCCATGCCTCTAGGTTCTCATCGTTATTCTCAAGATAACCAGCAATTACTTCACGCTCTCCAAAGTTAGTGAAAGCCGGACCTGCTGCAGTTCCAGTTCCACCTACCGCGTGACATCCAATACATGAGTTTTCTTCAAATACTTGACGACCTTGGTTAGCAAGAGTTTCGGTAGGCTCTTCTACCTCAGCTGACATACCTTCTACCCAAGCATCGTATTCATCACGCTCAAGAGCGATCAGTTTAAAGTCCATTAAGGCATGTGAAGGACCACAAAGCTCAGCACATTTACCTTTAAAAACGCCGGGCTCATCTGCTTCTAACCACATGTGGTTGGTGATACCAGGAACGGTATCAATTTTACCACCTAGAGCAGGTACCCAGAATGAGTGAAGAACATCTTGCGCGTGAAGCTCAAAGATTACTTTCTCTCCTACTGGAATGTAAACATCTTGCCCAGCAGTAAATCCTTCGTTTTCGTAATCAAACTGCCACCAGAACTGATGACCTGTTACTTTGATGTAGACAGTGTTATCCCCTACTTCAGGGTCTGGATCCTTATCCGCAAACATAAACGTACCGGTAATTGTAGGTACCGCTAAGATTACAAGCAGGATAATCGGAATCACTGTCCACGTAATTTCGAGTGCCGTATTCCCGTGAACTTGTTTAGGAATCTCGTCGTCACCAGGCTTGCGACGATATTTTGCAAGAATGATGAAAAAGATTGCAAATACGACAATACTCACAAGGGCCATGACAATTATTGAAAGAATCATATTATCATAAATCCATTGTGCTTGAGGACCCTTAGGATCAAGAGCCGTTAGGTTTTCCTCCCCCAGACACCCTGTCAAGAAAAGGGTTAAAAATGAAAGAGGTAGAAAACGCGATGCTGTTTTCCAAAGTTTCATCTGACAATCCAACCTCACTTTCGTCAAGTAGTCATGACTACATAAAAATATTTATCATCAAAAATTCATTTCTAATGAGTTAGGTTCTCTAACTTAGTTAGATATCTCTAATAAATTAGAAATGAACTATGACCATAAGAACAAATAGAATCGTTAAATAATTTAACGAATAAACAAACATTAATCTTGCCCACTTAATATCATCTTTCATCTTAAAACCAGCAATTCCAAGAGCAAGCCAACCTACTCCTAAAACAGCTGCGACGATTGTGTAGACAAGTCCAAAAGGGTAGAGCATTAAAGAAACTGGCAGAAGTGCAGCTACATAAACGACCATCTGACGTTTAGTCATTTCAAAACCTGCAACTACCGGCAGCATTGGAATTCCAGCTGCTCTGTATTCTTCTACACGCTTCATTGCTAATGCAAGGAAGTGTGGAGGCTGCCAAAGAAACATGATAAAAAATAGCAACCAAGCATACAAGTGTAAACCGCCATCGATCGCTGCCCAACCAATTAATGGAGGAACTGCTCCTGAAAAGCTTCCTACAATTGTATTTAATGTAGTAGTTCTCTTAGTCCACATAGTGTATAACACTACATAAATAAACAAACCAATTAACCCGATAACAGCTGCAGTCGGTGTTGTAAGCGCTAAAAAGATTATCCCTAAAGCAGCCTGTGCAAGTCCAACCAGCAGCACATGTTTAGCAGAAAAGCGTCCAGTTACAGTAGGCCTTTCTTTTGTTCGTTCCATAAGATGATCTATGTCACGATCAATATAGTTGTTTAATGTACAACCGCCTGCCATGACTAATGCTGCTCCTAAGAGCGCAAAAATCATTGTATCAAGATGCATCGTAAACACTGTACCGGTATAAACAATTGCCAAGTAAATCCCGGCAAAGGTTGTAATTAGATTAGAAGTAACGATCCCTTGCTTTGCAAGCACAAGATAGTCTTTCCATGATTTTTGCTGAACGTCAGCAACTGATGAATCAGGACCAGCTTCGATTACATTTGTCGGATCGATGGCTGTATTAGACTTATTCATCAATTCTTCACCCCCTTTGTAGAATGAACCATTCATACAGACATTTCTACAAAAAATAAATTAGGCGCCGTTTTCACACACACCTAATATCTGTCACAAACACATTATATCTCAAAATCTCAATTGTTTCAGCAAAATCATGAGTTTCACATTTTCTTCACATTTAGGATTCGACATAAAATATTCACGGTGAGGAAATTGACTTTTATTTGCTTTATTTTTAAGATCAAAAGGAGACAAATGTTTTTCTCTTTGCTTACTCTAGCATATATTTAGATAATTTTATAGAAGGAAAGGTGAAATTAGTGCACAAACGATTGAAGATTTATAGTGTCATCACCTCAATTGGGGTGTTAATCGTCCTCTTACAAGGTGCACTTGTTACTAAAACTGGTTCAGGTGAAGGTTGCGGAGCAACTTGGCCGCTTTGTTTTGGCGAAGTGATTCCGACAAACCCTGCCATTGAGACGATTATTGAATATAGTCATCGAATTGTATCAGGTTTAGTAGGTGCAATGATTATTATTCTTGCTATTTGGGCTTGGAAGCAACTAAAGCATATGAGAGAAGCGAAAGCATTATCAATCGCTGCTGTCATACTTATTATTTTTCAAGGTCTGCTAGGAGCAGGCGCCGTCGTATTTGGTCAATCAAAGGCGATTCTTGCCCTCCACTTTGGAATTTCTGCTATGTCTCTTGCTGCAGTCGTATTGCTAACCATTCTAGCATTTGAAGATGGCAGAGCGCATACAATGGCTCCTAAAGTAAGCAGAGGCTTTAAGTATTATGTATTCTTTGTTATTACTTATTGTTATGCAGTAATCTATTCAGGAGCATATGTAAAGCATTCAGAAGCTACATTAGCCTGCGCCGGTTTTCCATTATGTAACGGCCAGATTTTCCCTGGACTGTACGGTCCGATCGGGGCACATTACTTCCATAGAGTTGTGGGAACGATTCTCTTACTCTTTTTACTCATTCTTATGATTTGGACTTTATCTCGTTATCGACATTACAGAGTACTGACTTGGACAGCTGTGTTATCTTTCTTATTAGTTGTCGGCCAATTTATTAGCGGTATTTCGATTGTATTTACTCAAAATGCTTTATCTGTAGGTCTTATTCATGCATTAATTATCTCAATACTTTTCTCGGCCTTGTCTTACATGACTATGATTATTACAAGGCCTTCACATTAATTACAGTATTTAACTACAATAATTAACCACAAAAAAATGACAGCAGTCTATTGCTGTCATTTTTTATTTATACCCATATTTATCTATTTCATACACCCTCATTCCTCATTCCTCATCGTCACCTTTAAAAAACGATAAAGCTTTCTTCCTTTGCTTACTGTGGTCAACGATAGGCAGAGGATAATCCTCATCTAGCCTGCATTTATACTTGACTTGTTCTTCTTCACTCATTTTCCACGGCTCATGAATATATTGATCAGGCACATGATTAAGCTCAGGGATATAGGTCCGTATATAGGTACCATTCTCATCAAATCGTTTTGATTGAGTAACAGGATTAAAGATTCTAAAATAAGGTACAGCATCCGTCCCTACTGAGGCGGCCCATTGCCAGCCTCCGATATTAGAAGAAGGATCGTAATCAATCAGCATGCGTTCAAAATACCGCTCCCCCAACCGCCAATCAATTAACAAATCTTTGGTAAGAAACGAGGCAGTGATCATTCTAAGCCGATTATGCATCCAGCCTTCTTTCGACAATTGCCTCATCCCCGCATCTACTATCGGAAAGCCAGTTTCTCCACGTATCCATGAAGTTAAATCGTCTTGATTTTGACTCCACTTCAACTCTCGGTACCCCTCCATTATTTCACGGTCTTTACAATCTGGCTCGTAAAAATGAACCATACGATAAAAATCTCTCCATGCTAACTCTTTTAAAAATGTTTCGGCACTATAGGAATCTGCTTCAGCATTTAAAATATGATAATAAATAGTTCTACTAGACACGGCGCCAGTTTTTATATATGGTGAAAGCTGGCTGGTCCCGGTTATACTTGGAAAATCACGATTCGCCTTATAGCCTGAGAGCCTTTTTTTCGTAAACATTTGAAGTCTCTTTATTGCATGCTCCTCGCCTATGGCAGACCAATCATAGCTGCATTTCTTTATTAGGTTGTTAAATAAAGTTTCCGCCTCCCGGTCGGGTGCAGTACCTTTATGAACTGAACCTAACAACACATCTCTCTTAATAACAGCCGGGGTACGCTTCCTTTCTTTTGCCCAAGCCTTATAATATGGGGTAAATACTTTGTAAGGAGTGCCGTCTTTTTTTAATACTTGATCAGGCTCTGTTAAATAAGCATCCTCAAATGTATAGAAGGGTATCGATTGTTTAGTAAGGAAATGTTCTGCCGCTTCATCTCTTAGCCTTCCATCCCCTACACGATCATCGTTTGCATACACGGCATCTATTTCAGGAAAAGCTTGGAGCAATTTAGAAAGTGCGTCTTCAATTGTACCCGTAATAATGTAGAGATCTCCATCATTTGCTTTAAGGGTTCGTTTAAAATGCATGACGGTTTGAAAAAAGTAATCGTGATGAACCGGCTCAACTGATGCTGTTTGAGGAGCTAAATAGAAAAAGGCCAGCCACTTGCCACTCTGTTGTTCAATCGCCTCTATTGCATGATTTAATGCCGTATGATCATGCAGTCTAAAGTCTCTCCGAAACCAAACTGCTTTAAGTGTATCGTTATTCCCCAACACTTTCACCTCCAATTACACAATAGTTTACACATACAATGAACAAAACATATACAATTATAGTATATCATCTTACCCGTCCACAAGAAAAAACACAACCTGCCAATGACAGGTTGTGTCGGTAACTTATACTAATTCAATGAGCAAATCACCAGTTAAGATTGGGTCTCCATCACTTACAAATACTTCTTTTACTTCTCCATCAAATGAGGCTTGAACCGTCGTCTCCATCTTCATTGCTTCTGTAATCATGAGATGGTCGCCTTTTTGTACTTTATCGCCTTTTTGTACTAATGTTTTTACAACTGTACCTGGCATGGAAGCCCCAATTTGATTAGGATTGTCTTTATCAACTTTCGGTCTTGCTACAGTCGTACTTGCCACATTCATATCTTTAATAACCACTTCACGCGGCTGGCCATTTAATTCGAAATAGACAATTCGTGTTCCATCGTCTTGTGGTTTTGAAAGGGAAACCAATTTCACAATTAATGTTTTTCCTTTCTCGATCTCCACTTCTATTTCTTCTCCGAGCCTCATGCCGTAGAAGAAAGTCAGTGTATCAAGAACTGAGACATCGCCAAATTGATTTCTAAATGCCTCAAACTCAGTAAACACCTTTGGATAAAGTGCATAAGAAAGCATATCATGGCTTGTCACTTGACGATCAAGCTGCTTAAATAATTTTTCCTTAATTTCTTGGAAATCGACAGGCTCCATATTTTCACTAGGGCGGCCTTCAATCGGCTTGCGGCCTTTTAAGATAATCTTTTGGAGTTTCTCAGGGAAACCTTGATACGGCTGGCCTAACTGACCTTCAAATAATTCAACCACAGAATCTGGGAAGTCAAGTGACTCTCCTTTATTGTAGATGTCTTCTTCAGTCAAGTTATTTTGAACCATGTATAATGCCATATCCCCTACTACTTTAGAAGAAGGTGTTACTTTCACAACATCTCCAAACATATCATTAACCGTACGATACATTTTCTTTACTTCATTCCAGCGAGCAGCTAGTCCTACTGCTTTTGCTTGCTGCTGAAGGTTGCTGTATTGTCCCCCTGGCATTTCATGCTCATATACTTCCGTATGAGGAGCGTTCATGCCGCTTTCAAAACCAGCATAATATTTTCTAGTCCCATCCCAGAACTCGCCTAACTGCTCTAAGGCTTTAATGTCTACATTCGGCTTGCGCTCTGAGTGACTTAGTGCATAGTACAAGCTGTTTGCACTTGGCTGAGATGTAAGGCCAGCCATAGAACTTACAGCTACATCGACGATATCTACGCCTGCCTCAATCGCTTTGGCATACATAAATAGTCCGTTGCCGCTTGTATCATGAGTATGCAGGTGAATAGGGATATCGACCGTTTCTTTAAGGGTAGAGATCAATTGATATGCTGCTTCAGGCTTTAATAATCCTGCCATATCTTTAATTCCTAAAATATGCGCACCTGCTTGCTCTAACTCTTTAGCTAGATTTTTGTAGTAGACAAGATCATATTTTGGTCTTGACGAATCGAGAATATCTCCTGTATAACACATGGCAGCTTCAGCAATTTTGTTGTTATTTCGCACAGAATCAATGGCTAAAGTCATACCTGGCACCCAGTTTAAACTGTCAAAGATACGGAATACATCAATGCCGGCATTGCTTGATTTTGCTACGAACTCTTCAATAACGTTATCCGGGTAATTCTTGTATCCTACCGCGTTTGATGCACGAAGCAACATTTGAAAGAGGACATTTGGTGCTTGCTTACGCAGCGTAATTAAACGCTCCCAAGGGTCCTCATGCAAGAAGCGCATCGCAACATCAAATGTAGCTCCGCCCCACATCTCCATTGAGAATAAGTTTGGAAGCATACGAGCTGTTGGCTCTGCGATTTGCTTAAGATCATGTGTTCTCACTCGGGTTGCAAGTAATGACTGATGAGCATCACGGAAAGTGGTATCAGTAAGAAGGACGTCTTTTTGTTCTTTAACCCATTTCGCTAAGGCTTCAGGTCCTTCCTTATCTAAGATTTGCTTTGTTCCGTCCGGGATAGGCTCTGTCAATTTCAGTTTTGGCACTTGCGGCTTATCTAAAATTGGTTTTTTGGCTTTTTCAAGTCCTGGATAACCATTTACAATCGTTTCTCCAATAAACGAAAGCATTTTGGTACCACGATCTTTTCGCTTAGGGAAAACGAATAATTCTGGTGTCGTATCAATGAATGATGTATTATATTCACCGTTTAGAAAACGAGGGTGTTGAACCACATTCTCTAAAAACGCAATATTCGTTTTAATACCGCGGATTCGGAATTCTTTTAGGTTACGAAGCATTTTCGCTGCGGCGCTTTCAAATGTTAAAGCCCAAGTCGATACTTTCACTAACAAGGAATCATAGTAAGGAGTGATAACCGCTCCTTGGAATCCGTTTCCAGCATCAAGTCGAACACCGAACCCTCCACCCGTACGATAGGCATTAATACGGCCAGTATCAGGCATAAATCCGTTACTTGGATCTTCAGTTGTTACTCGAGACTGTATAGCAAAACCATTACAAACGATTTCTTCTTGAGCTGGTATTCCAACCTTTGCACTGTGCAGCTGCTCGCCGTCAGCAATCAAAAGCTGTGATTGTACAATGTCAATACCTGTGACCATTTCGGTAATGGTATGCTCTACCTGTACTCTAGGGTTCACTTCAATAAAATAAAACTCTCCCGTATCAGTTACAAGAAACTCAACCGTACCTGCATTTAAATAGTTCACATTTTCCATCAATTGTACAGCCGCAGCACAAATTCGTTCGCGCAGTTCTATATCTAATGAAACACTCGGTGCAATTTCAACTACTTTTTGATGACGTCTTTGTACGGAACAATCGCGATCATATAGATGCACCGTAGAACCATGTTTATCTGCTAAGATCTGTACTTCAATATGTTTAGGGTTTTCAATAAATTTCTCTACATAAACCTCGTCGTTACCAAAAGCAGATTTAGCTTCTGATTTTGCACGCTCGTACGATTCCTTCATTTCAGACTTTGAACGGACAATTCTCATCCCACGTCCGCCGCCGCCTAAAGAAGCTTTAATAATAAACGGGTAGCCGTGATCCTCTCCAAATTTCTCCACTTCCTCAAGGCTTAATACAGGCCCGTCACTTCCAGGAATGACAGGTAGATTTGCTTTTACAGCCTGGGTTCTAGCCTGTACCTTATCTCCAAACATAATGAGATGTTCAAGTTCAGGACCGATAAAGATAATACCTTCTTCTTTACAGCGAGTAGCAAAGTCAATGTTCTCTGATAGAAATCCGTATCCAGGGTGAATTGCATCTACATCATGTAACTTAGCCACTTCGATGATGTTTTCGATATCTAAATAGGCATCGATTGGCTTTTTACCTTCTCCAACCAAATAGGCTTCATCCGCTTTATATCTGTGGTAAGCACCCGCATCTTCTTTTGAGTAGATTGCGACCGTACGAATATGTAATTCAGTACAAGCACGGAATATACGAATTGCAATTTCTCCTCGGTTAGCTACTAAGACCTTTTTAATGTTGTTTAAACCATTCATATACTTTCTCCTCCACTCTCCTAAATAATCCTGTTATATCTTTCTCATCATGCTTGTATTCTAGTATAGAGAAAATGTGATCGATTTGGCAAATAAATTTTTGACAATTTTGATTCATCGGGTAATTAAAAGCGTTTACAAAATATTTTTCAATCCAGCGATAATTAGGATTGAACATAAAAAAGTCAAGCATCCTAAATGGAGCTTGACTTTTTTTATTTGCGTAATGATGCTTCGTGAAGGGCTGCTAACTTACGTTCTAATTCATTTAACAGCTGTTTACCTTCTTCTTCCCTAACAAGCTCAAGGCGAATGGCAAAGTCAATTTCTCTAGACAAACCAAACATCTGTGTATCTAAAACCTCTTCATAAAGAGGACACTGTGGCATCGTTAAATTTTCCATTTGCACTTCGATAAGCTGTTGGATCTTCTCAGCATCGGATTTTAGAAGGGCATACGCTCGTTCATTATGCTTATTGACCATCTCTTGAGACACGAGATCCCCCTCCTTACTTATTTATATCAATGATTTAATAGTATCTTTTATATACTAAAAATGCAATGATTTTAAGACTAATTAACGATTTAGTTGCAAATGATTTTCAAACTCATTAGAAAATACTTAAGTGATAATAACTAGACAATGCCTCAAGCAGCTTCATTCCAGCCACACTATTCCCCTTCTCATCTAATGCCGGGCCATAAATACCTATACCAATGCTATTAGGTACAGCACCAACAATTCCGCCAGACACACCGCTTTTTGCCGGAATTCCTACTCTGATAGCAAACTCTCCTGATGAATTATACATGCCGCAAGTGACCATAAATGTTTTCACAAGTCTTGCAATTTCAAACGGAATAATCTCTTCACCTTCTTCATTTTTACCGCCATTAGCTAACACAAATCCGATTCTCGCCAAATCATCACAATCGACTTCAATGGCACACTGCTTAGTATAAAAGTCTAATAATTGGTCAACGTTTTCATCAATAATGCGATGTTGCTTCATAAAAAAAGCAAGGGAGCGATTAAGATCAGCTGTGTTAAATTCAGATTGTGCTACTTCACGATTATAGGTCACACTAGGACGTGCGCTCATTTTTCTAATCAATTGAAGAAGCCTCTCAAGCCTCTCTTCTGTTGATTCACCTTTTATGAGGTGACTGACGGCCAAGGCTCCTGCATTGATCATTGGATTAAGCGGTTTGGCGACAAGCGACTCTAATTTTGCTATTGAATTGTAAGGATCTCCCGTAGGTTCCATCCCTACTTTATCAAAAACGACTTCCTCCCCATGGTCCATTAAGGCAAGGGCTAAAGTAAGCACTTTCGAAATACTTTGTAATGTGAACATCTCGGTTGAGTGACCTGCTGAAAAACATGTTTCTTTGCCATCGAAAATTGAGACGGCTAAAATACCTTGATCTGCTTTAGCTAGCGCAGGTATATAATCTGCCACTTTGCCCTCTGCAGCATATGGTTCTGCTTCTTTTACTAACTTCTCTAACTGTTCACCGTACTGACAGACCATCGCACTCACTCCAAAAAGATTATTTCTTTTATTATACCCAGATGTGACAAATACATGGTAACGCTTTATACTTGATAGGAAGATGGAGATGAAATTAGAGTACGAATGAAAGATTAACTAGATTGGAGGAATTTCAGCAATGGAGGAATTTGTTATTTTTATTGAAGGGAATGTAGACCATCCCTTAACCATTGACCCAAGTGTTTGGATCTTTGATGAGCGAAAAGTAGATTTAACTACATACTTTACAGAGGAAAGAATAGTGGAAGATAAGGATGAAGCTTATACCAAAGCCATCTCGGCTCAGTGGGATAAAGAGATTATCGAGGGCTCTGCTCCCCCAAACCCAAACTCAAATGACAACAAAATTCAATACAACAAAGAAGAATTAACAACAGGCTCTTTTGGCATGCCGCTAGCTCCCTTCTTACAAAATGTGAAACCGAATCAAGACGTTCGTGAGGTTTTAGTTGAACAAGAAGGCGGAACGATTCAAACCATACCATTATCAGAAGCGATGGAAATGGTCGCTGGGTTCTCAAAAGAAGGGAAGCCGCTTATAGAAACCGGCCCTATTCACCTTTATTACGGAGACGGCCGTAACAGAGAAGAGCCAATTACTCATGTAAGAAAGCTTGTATTAAAATAAGGTACAGCGCGGGGTGAGACAATACCATTTGCAACATGCAATGCCTGCTAACTGATGGATTTCGCATTGCACTTCTCCTAAAATATACTACGTCTTCCGCGGGAAGCTGGTGAGCCTCCTCGTGCTACTGCACTGCGGGGTCTCACCTTTGCTTTTGCTTCCACCGGAGCCTACGTATATTTCATCCGCTAAGTTATCACACTTTCCCCATTCTAGTTATAGAATTCTTTAAAACAGCATCAATTTTATAATAAATCTGCTGCTAATTGGGCTAAGCCTGATCGTTCCCCTTTAACGAGCTTCACATGACCGCTTACAGTTTGATCCTTGAATTTCTCTACTACATAGGTCAGGCCATTATTATATTCATCAAGGTACGGATGATCGATCTGCTGAGGGTCACCCATCAGGACAATTTTACTTCTTTCCCCTACCCTGGTTAAGATCGTTTTCACTTCGTGTTTTGTTAAATTTTGAGCTTCATCAATAATGATAAATTGGTCTGGTATACTTCTTCCTCTAATATAGGTAAGTGCTTCTACTTGAATTGACCCCATACCAGCTAAGATCTGATCAATCTCTCCTGGCTTCTTTGTATTGAACAAAAATTCAAGATTATCATAAATAGGCTGCATCCAAGGTCTTAATTTTTCTTCTTTTTCTCCTGGAAGATAACCTAAATCTTTTCCTAACGGGACAACAGGTCTCGCTACGACTAGCTTTTTAAACTTACCCATATCTTCTGTTTGCATTAATCCTGCAGCAAGAGACAATAACGTCTTACCTGTTCCTGCTTTTCCAATCATAGTAATGAGACTGATATCATCTCTAAGCAATAATTCAAATGCCATTCTTTGCTGTACATTTCTTGGCTTAATTCCCCACACTTGATCAGGGTCACTTACAAAAGGCTTCACTTTCTTCCCATCAGGCTCTACTTTACCTAGTGCAGAGCTCGAACTGCCGAGCGCATCTTTCATAATGATAAACTGATGGGGGTAAAAAGGATGCTTGGTCAATTCTGAGATGGCCAGCTCTCCTTGGGAATAAAAGCGTTTCATCACGTCTGCATCAACATAAATTTCTACATAACCAGGATAGACTGAATCAAATTCTACAACACGATCACTTAAAAAATCTTCTGCCGGAAGGCCAAGTGCATCTGCTTTTACTCTAACTAGGGCATCCTTGCTCACTAAGATTACATGTTTCCCTTCAACACGCTCTTGTTCCTCTAGCATTAAGTTCAAGGCTACAGCAATAATCCGATTATCATTTGACATTTCTGCAAATGAATCTTTTAATCGTTGAAAGGAGCGATGATTTAATTCCACTCGGAGTTTTCCCCCGCCTTCTAATGGTACACCCTCATGCAGCTTACCCTTTGTCCGTAATTTATCTATAAGTTTTGAGAAATGGCGGGCATTTCTGCCTACCTCATCCATATACCTCTTTTTCGAATCCACTTCTTCTAATACAACGGCTGGAATAACCACTTCATTCTCTGCAAATGAGAAAATGGAGTGAGGGTCCTGTAGTAGTACGTTTGTATCTAAAACGTAGATTTTATTCAACATTCCGCCTCCTGACTCAAGTATCGTTACGCTGCTTGCTATTAATTTATGCGAGTGCCTGTAATAATGTCTCTAATTCATTTACTCTTTCTCATTAACACTATATGTCTAAGCCCTATAAGATAGACGAGGAATCTATAAATAGCTTGGAATGATTATATGAAATAAGATCATATGAAATGAAGAACAAGTGAAAGCTAAAGGCGGCCTGCACAAATACTGCGCAGGCCGCCTTCTCTTATTCATTATTATATGTTTTTAATGCTTCCATCACTTGACGGTCTAACTTCGCTGCCGCCTCAGCATCATAAGTTTTATCATATTCAGGATTTTGTACAATTTTTGCACCATAAAACATAACATCACGTACTTCTTCCACGTCCACTTCAATTAATGACAGCTTTAATGGAACAGAATCCATTTTTTCACTTTTAATCATTGCTTTTCCTGAAACTGAATAGGTCGAACCATTGGCAATGATCGTCAAGACCACACCAGGCTCATCTTTAATATTTGTAATAATGCGTGATCGGTTATCAATCGCAAAACGGAGCTTTTTATTTGTAGGCGCATACACCCAGGATATCGCATTTACATTCGGAGATTTTTTCTCAAAGTCTACTGTAGCTAGAGTAACATACCGCTCTTTCTGTAAATGAGGCAGCAGTTCGTTTGTCAACTCATGTTCTACTTGATTAGCCATATTGATCCCCCCTATAATTAGTTACTTATAAGTATACTATACCTATATTAATCATTTTTTAAAACTTGTTTCTTTTTTTTGAAGATCCCTTTACAATAAAGATAGAATCCCATTTCTTATAGACAGCGATCAGACTTAAAAAGTTGATGAATTATGTTGATAGGACCCAAGGGTTAACCGATTGGAGTGATAAGGTCATGAGAGTAAAATGTGTACTCTGTGATAAAATTGACAAAATAGATGACCAGCTCCCATTAGCAAAACGCTTACGCAATCGTCCGATTCATACGTATATGTGTAATGAATGTGACGAGCGGATCAGGGAGCGGACACTAGAAAGACAAGCAAGCGGGAATTTCACTTTAACCTATAAAACTGAAAAAGAAAGCGAGTGGCTATAAACCACTCGCTTTCTTTTATTTTATCCTTATTATTTTAGCCTTCCTTTTTCTCTTCCCGGTGTCTGTACAAACGGTAACGATAAATCGCAAGGATTAGTGCAGAAATAATAAGAACGACAATAATCGGTGCGCCGAATGCAAATTCCATCAGCCACAATACAAAGCAGCCGATAATAAGCATAATATATACAACGACCTTTTTTAGGATTGGCAGTTCTCTTGCAAATCCAAGGTTAAAAACCAAGATAGCCAAAATCACAATCGCTATATATGCTAACAGCCCATACCATGGATTCTCAGCAGTTGCCTGCATCAGCCACGAATAGCCTTCAAGATCTGCCTCTTGTAATTGTTGGTTGTCCACCTATCTCCCCAACCTTTCATGCCTTTTTATTACTTAGCAGCAAGCTTCTTACGCTTCTCTGCACGCTCACGCTCTGTTTTCACTAAAATCTTCTTACGTAAGCGGATTGATTCTGGTGTTAATTCACAGTACTCGTCCTCGTTCAAGTACTCTAGAGCTTCTTCAAGAGTCAAAATACGAGGCTTTTTCATCGTTACTGTCGTATCTTTAGTAGCTGAACGTACATTTGTCTGTTGTTTCATCTTTGTGATGTTAACAACCAAGTCATTATCACGTGTATGCTCTCCGACAATCATACCTTCATAAATTTCAGTACCTGGCTCAACGAAAATTGTACCACGGTCTTCTACTTGCATAATACCATATTGACTTGCTTTACCTGTTTCCATTGAAACAAGAACCCCTTGGCGGCGCCCGCCTACTTGTCCTTGAGCCATTGGCTGATAACTGTCGAATGAGTGGTTAATGATACCATAACCGCGCGTTTGCGATAGGAATTCAGTTGTGTATCCAATCAATCCACGTGCAGGTACCATAAACTCAAGTCGAACTTGACCTGTTCCAGTATTTGTCATATTAACCATCTCGCCTTTACGCTCACCCAATGATTCCATGACAGATCCAGTATATTCTTCCGGAACATCAATCTGCACACGCTCAACCGGTTCACATTTCACACCATCAACTTCACGAATAATTACTTCAGGCTTTGAAACTTGAAGCTCATATCCTTCACGACGCATATTTTCAATTAAAATTGATAAATGAAGTTCTCCACGGCCTGATACAATCCACACATCTGGTGAATCTGTATCTTCAACTCTTAAACTAACATCCGTTTCAAGTTCAGCACGAAGACGTTCTTGGATTTTTCTGCTTGTCACAAATTTTCCTTCACGTCCAGCAAAAGGACTGTTATTAACTAGGAATGTCATTTGTAGAGTCGGCTCATCGATACGAAGGATTGGAAGTGCCTCTTGGTGTTCTACAGGACAAACCGTTTCACCAACATTAATTTCTTCCATCCCTGAAACAGCAATTAAATCCCCAGCTTTTGCTTCTTCAATTTCTGTACGTTTTAAGCCTAGGAAACCAAATAATTTCGTTACACGGAATTGTTTTACTGAGCCATCAAGCTTCATTAAAGATACTTGCTGACCTACTTTAATTGTTCCGCGGAATACTCGTCCAATACCGACACGACCTAAGTAATCATTATAATCAAGCATAGTTACCTGGAACTGAAGCGGCTCATCGCTGTTATCGATTGGAGCTGGAATTTCATTAACAATCGTTTCAAATAATGAAGCCATATTTTCATCTTGTTTTTCTGCATTCATGCTGGCAGTACCATTAATAGCTGATGCATAAACAACAGGGAAATCAAGTTGGTCTTCATCTGCACCAAGGTCAATGAATAAGTCAACAACCTCATCAACCACTTCAGCCGGACGAGCAAAGTCACGGTCAATTTTATTAACAACAACAATTGGTGTTAATTTCTGTTCAAGTGCTTTCTTAAGTACGAAACGAGTTTGAGGCATACAGCCTTCATATGCGTCAACGACAAGAAGCACACCATCAACCATTTTCATAATACGTTCAACCTCGCCGCCGAAATCCGCGTGACCAGGTGTGTCCATAATATTGATACGTTTATCTTCAAAGTTAATTGCAGTATTTTTAGCAAGGATTGTAATACCACGTTCTTTTTCTATAGCATTTGAATCCATTGCTCTTTCTTCTACTTGTTCATTTTCACGAAATGTCCCAGACTGCTTTAAAAGCTCATCAACCAATGTTGTTTTACCATGGTCAACGTGGGCAATAATTGCGATATTACGTATATCATCACGATGTGTCATTAAATTCTCTCCTTATTTGTTGATTAACTGTCTAAGTATAGCACATATTGAAGGCAAGTCCATAATTATGTGTAAAAGCCAGCTTAATTCTGTGCTTTATGCTTATCTTTAACTTATTTGTCACATTGTCAGGCTTTTTCTTTAAAGCATTTCACGATACACTTATAGATAGTGATTGAATCTTAGGGGGATTTATATGAAGAAGGAGAATGTACTTTTTTTATTATTAGCTGTTATTACAGTTATTTGCATTATGAGTATTGGAGTAGCTGTAGCTGAACGGAGTATTGTTATTGCTCTCTTAGCTCTTATCGGTATAGTCATTGCATTATTTTTAGGGATTTCACTGCGAAAGAAAGTAAACGAAGCTAGTGAATAAAAAAAGCTTGAGTAAGAAAAATCTTACTCAAGCTTTTTTAATATTCTTCTCCTATATATACGGAAATAATTTCTTTATGTAAGATCGGTTTTGATGCAAATAAGGTTCCAGGCTCAGTTAAAGATAATGGATCTCCTTGAAAATTAGAAGCCACACATCCCACTTCATTCAGGATCACAATACCAGCAGCATAGTCCCAAGGCGATAACTGGACACTCAAATACCCGTCTAATCGATCAGATGCTACATAAGCCATCTCAAGAGCAGCAGACCCATAAGATCGTATGCTTCTTACATCTCTAACCAAGGCTTTCAACGGATTGCGATATTGATTTTTTTCCTCGACGAGCCATCTAGCATTTAATCCAATCACTGATTCGTGCAGAGGTCTTTCTTTTACAGGAGGGAGTTCAACATTGTTAAGATAAGCTCCGTCTCCTCTCACTGCATGGAATAACTCATCTCTCATCACATCGTAAATAATCCCTATCATGCCTACTTTGTTATGATAGACCGCGACAGATATAGCAAAATTCTGCTTTTGATGAATAAAGTTCATTGTTCCGTCTATAGGATCAATAATCCATACGGTTCCCTCTAATGAAGGTTCCTCACTTGCAATCCCTTCCTCACCGAGAAAGTAGTGCTCTGGATATGTCGTTTGAATTTTCTCATAGAAGAACTCCTCAATTGAGCGGTCTACTTCAGTTACAAGGTCATCTGGGTTCGACTTTGTTTCAATATCTATTGGGCCAGCTAATGTCTTTTTGATTTTTTGACCTGCTTCATATACCCAACTTGTAGCAACTTTTTCAAGTTCTGACCAATTCATTGACATAATGCTGCCCCCTTTTCTATCTTACAGCTATTATGACATAACTTTCCTAGAATGAAAATCATCCAGCCTTTAATACCTTATAGTTGTCACAATCGCCAATAAATCATAAAGAAGCGAGGGAGAACCCTCGCTTCAAATTCTTTTATTTGGTTAAGTACTGTTTAATGAGTATGTCCTTTTAATTGTACAAGTTCTTCTCTTAGTAGCTCAAGAATGCGTTTGGCTTCATTCATTTGATCAATATCTTCTTGAATCATCGCATCATGAAGTGTCATTAGTTCGTAATCAATTTCAAGCTTCAAAGCTGGAATTCGCTTACCTACATCGATTCGCTTAACCTCTTGGATCACTTGTTTCATTGCCCAACACCCCTTTAACGTAGAGTTTAGCAGATAGGATAAGTTCATGAGAGATTTTACTAAATTTTCAGTAAATTTAGTTATTTATAGTATAGCATATGTTAAGACAAGATAAAATGCAACCAATGTTTTAATTTTCTGTGAAATTTTTGGCATCAAGTTAAAGTGTGTGGAGCATAGTTTATGATTAAAAGTAAGCTGTTATGATAATATAAGGAAATAAAGACTTCAGGAGGTTAAACGATGGCTGAAATCGAATTTACACAAGAGGATTTTGATGTATTTGACATCGAGGGATTAGATGCAAGAATGGAAGCATTAAAAACAAGAATCCGCCCAAAATTTGAAGCTTTAGGAATAGAGCTTGCTCCCACCCTATCTTCAATGACTGGCGATGAATTTTTTACACATGTAGCTAAGCATGCTAGACGAAAAGTAAACCCTCCAAATGATACGTGGGTGGCATTTGCTGCGAATAAACGAGGGTATAAAAAATTACCTCATTTTCAGGTTGGGTTATTCGGTACTCATTTATTTGTCTGGTTTGCAATGATTTATGAAGCACCTGCTAAAGGGGAGTTTGCAGAGAGGCTCTTAGATAACCCTGGCGAATGGCTTAAAAAGGTCCCTAAAGATTTTGTCTGGTCTATTGATCATATGAAACCTGAAGCGATCTCGCAAAGTGATGTCGATGCTGACGAATTCACATCAATGCTCACACGCCTTCGCGATGTAAAAAAAGCCGAATTATTATGCGGGATTCATATTGACCGTCAAGATCCAATATTAAAAGATGGGGATGCATTGTTAAAACGCATTGAAGAAACGTATCAACATCTGCTCCCCCTTTACCAAGAAGCACAGAAAGCATCCGTTCCTTCCTAAAATGATAAGCAAAAGGCTGACCTTAAATAGGCCAGCCTTTTTAGCTACTTCATCTTCACGACGGTATTTTCGTCTTGTTCTCTCGCTTTTTTTACTGTGTGATAGCAAGATACATCAGCTTGTTGTTCAAACTCTTTAAATACTTGTTTTTCTTCACTTTTTGAAGGGACAATTTCCTTAAAGCGGCGGTATTTAGCTAACAGTTCATCCCTGCCTATGCCTTTTTGATAAGCTTTTTCAATTGCTTGGAAAAATTCCACCACATCAATCACTTCTTCTGTAGACCAATCGAGTGAGATCGGCATATTCATTTCCATAAAAACCTCTCCTGCCTGCTGACACTAGTTTAGTGCCAGCGTTTTCTTATGTCTAGACCTTCTGAAATCATACGGTCCATCAACTCTTGTACAGTTGGAATATCATGAATTCGTCCCATCACTTGCCCAGCCCAGCCAAATCCTGATTCTTTCCCATCATAAATATAGGCTTTGTTAGCTTCCCCGCTAATATACTGCTTTAACGCTTCATATGTAGGAGTTTTCTCCTCTATTTCTAATATTTTATCCGTCCAGCTATTTTTAATTGCACGAGCAGGTGCGCCGAGTGAGCGCTTAATCACTACAGTATCTTCTTCAGATGCTTCAACAAGACGTTCTTTATATTCTGAACTAGCATGAATACATTCCTTCGTTGCAATAAATCTGGTCCCCATTTCTATTCCCTCTGCACCAAGAGCCAATGCAGCCATCATACCACGACCATCCCCAATTCCTCCAGAAGCAATGACGGGTATCTTTACTGAGTCTACGACTTGAGGGATCAACACCATCGTTCCCGTATCGCTGCGCCCAAGATGTCCTCCTCCTTCTTGACCAACTACCATTACCGCATCAGCACCTAACTCTTCGGCTTTTTCTGCTTGCCTTCTTGCAGCTACTAAAACGAGGGTTTTTATGGATGTCCCTTTTAACATGTCAAAAATCGGTGTGGGGTTTCCACCTGTCATTGATACAACAGGCACCTTTTCATCAATCGCAACTTGAAGCATATGTTCAAATGGGCGTCCATGCTGGCCGATTGCAAAGTTTACTCCAAATGGTTTAGATGTTTTTTTCCTAACTGCATGAATTTCATCTCTTAAAGCTTCAGGAGACTCTAGCGACATAGCTGTAATTTGTCCAAGCCCCCCTGCTTCTGATACGGCAGCAGCCAAGTCAGAATATGCTAAATAAGCAAGCCCCCCTTGAATAATTGGATATTCAATACCTAATAGTTTTGTCACTCTCGTTTCCCACATCGTCCATCCCTCCAAGTGTAATTGCACATTTTAAATTGTAAGCGTAATCAAAATAGAATGAATAATTAGACTTCATTACTTATAGTTTAACACAGCTTTTTATGAGTCGCATATAAGTACTAAATTTGAATCTATGCAGAGTGCTCTATGATTTGGTATACTCTAATTTGTTTTATAAAATATGAAAGAACACAATTGAAATCAACTTTAGTAAAGATTATTATTCGATGATTATAAATGAGGTGAACGTGTTGTCACGACAAGATATAACTCCTTTATTTACAGGGGTAAAAGAGCATGCAGAACAAAACCCGATCCAATTTCATATCCCGGGACATAAAAAAGGAACAGGCATGGATCCTGAATTCAGACATTTTATTGGAGAGAATGCATTATCAATTGATTTAATAAATATTGCCCCATTAGATGACCTCCATCATCCACATGGAATCATTAAGGAAGCACAGGAACTTGCAGCAGAGGCATTCGGCGCAGATTATACCTTTTTTTCTGTACAAGGGACAAGCGGGGCTATCATGACGATGATCATGTCCGTTTGCGGACCGGGAGATAAAATTATTGTACCGAGGAATGTTCATAAGTCTATTATGTCAGCGATTATCTTCTCTGGTGCAACACCTATATTTATTCATCCCGAGATTGACCCGGACCTCGGGATCTCTCACGGAATTACATTAGATTCTGTGGAGAGAGCTTTAGAATCACATCCCGATGCAAAAGGGCTGCTCGTTATTAACCCAACATACTTTGGAATCTCAGCTAATTTGGAGGCAATTGTTGAAGTTGCCCATTCTTATTGCATTCCTGTTCTAGTAGACGAAGCACACGGTGTCCATATTCATTTTCATGATAAACTTCCGCTATCAGCGATGCAGGCTGGTGCTGATATGGCAGCTACAAGTGTTCACAAACTCGGGGGATCGATGACTCAAAGTTCAGTCCTTAATGTTAAAGAAGGGTTAGTTTCACCTAAGAGAGTGCAGTCCATTATTAGTATGTTGACAACCACGTCTACCTCTTATCTACTATTATCATCTTTAGATGTGGCTAGAAAACGGTTAGCGACAGATGGTGAAGCTTTAATCGACCATACGATAAAACTAGCTCAACAAACAAGAGCTCGCTTAAATGAAATTCCGGGAATTATATGTGTCGGCAGTGAAATTCTTGGCACAAAGGCAACTTACGATATGGACCCTACCAAATTAATCATATCTATTAAAGAATTAAGTATGAATGGGTATGAGGTTGAGAATTGGTTAAGAGAGCGTTATAAAATCGAAGTTGAACTTTCTGACCTTTACAATATATTGTGCATCGTATCTTTGGGGGATACCGAAGAAAAAATGGAGATCCTTGTGCAAGCTCTCAGTGAATTAGCAAAAGCTCATCAACGTTCAGAGAGCCTAGAACCAAAAGCTGTCTATGTACCAAATATCCCGACATTAGCCTTATCACCGCGTGATGCGTTTTATGCAGAAACGGAAGTGATTCGATTTGATGAATCTGCAGGCCGAATCATTGCTGAATTCATTATGGTCTATCCGCCAGGCATACCTATTCTTATTCCTGGTGAAATCATCTCACAAGAAAACTTAGCTTATATAAAAGAAAATTTACAAGCAGGCTTACCAGTACAAGGGCCTGAAGATGCTACATTTAATACATTAAGAGTCATTAAAGAACATCAGGCGATCAAATAACAAAAAAGCATGCCCCCGTTATGAGGGGCATGCTTCTTTTATAATTATTTTTGCTTCTTAGCTGATTTGCAGTCAATACAGTTATGTCCTTGAGCATAAAGTTTTGTAACCTTTTCACCTTCAAAATGTTCGATCGTCTTGTTGCAGTTTTGGCAAATGATTGTACCCATGAGAGCATCCCCTTTATGCGTTTTTGTAAGCGGTTTATTTTCTATAAATCTATAATAATATGTCACATTAAATTCGTCAACCATTAATTTGTATGTCACATTAAAAAAATTTTTATAATTATGTCCTACCTTTTTGGCATAAAAAATAAGAGAGCCGATAACGGCCCTCTTATTCGTAGTATTTATAATTTGCCTCAATAAAATTTGTAACTTCTTGAATAAAGATAAGATCATCCTCGCCTATTTCATAAAATTCTCTTGGGATTTGAAAAGATAACAGACCAATCAAGTGATGCCCCTTATAAAATGGAGCAATAATGTACTGTTTATCAGCCTTTTTTTCAAAAATCATTTCCCCTCGAATAGCTGCAATACTGTGCAGTCCTTCTCCATATGGAATAACAGCCTCCTCACATGGAGCCACCCCAGCAAACGCCGCTTGAGTAAAGTTCGCTTCACTTGCTGTATATAAGCACACTGAAAATTGTTGATCCATTTTGCTAACAAGCTTATGTACAATCCCACGATAAAAATCTGGCAATGTTCTAGCATAATCAGGTACAGAGCCCACAGCAAGTCTTAATTCATCTAGGAGTTGTGATTTATCAACCAAGCCCTCGCCCCCCTAAAAAATAATCATAAACCAAAGAATGGTTTATGATTATTACAATAGCATATTATAGTAAAAAAAGGTTGTAAGCTTCAGTCGAAACGTGTCGAACCCCTCATTAATGCCAAATTCAATGCCTAATTCAATCCCAAATTCGTTGAAGTACTTCTTTTACTTCTTCTTGATTAAGAGGTTTCCAAAACAGCTCTCCGTATATTAATAAATCTTGATGAAGGTGAAGCTCTGTTAAATCTTGATTAACTGCCCCGCTTGTCCCAGAGTTTCCAACATAGCCAATAATTGATTCTGCATTTACTCGGCTGCCGACTTGAATATCTTCTGGGATATCGTATAAATGAGCAAAACGATTCATCACACCATTTGGATACTGCACCCATACTTGTCTGCCTCTTAAGCGGTCAAATATATACTCAGGTGTTTCGCCTAGCTGAGAAGTCAATGCTAAGTCTTGATTTCGAACTTCAGGCGACGGGTATTCTACAAAGTCGTGATCGGCCCGAACGACAATCCCCTCACCCATAGCATAAATAGGGGTGTCTGTGTAGATGTTACCTCCTGAAGAATGATCATACCAATCAATCCCTTCATGAAAGCCGTTACGATACGTTCTTGGCGCACCAGGAAGATGACTAGCAATGGTACTTACTTCAGCCCCTTTAATAGGCTTTTCAAGAAAGTCTAAATAATCAACCATCTGATCTACATTCCACTCTTCAAAATTAAATGACTCAGGCGGCCCTCCTACTGCTTCAGCTGGACCAAACCATGAGAACGTTGCAGTCTCTTCTTTAAAGGTAACTGGAGTGTTTAAGCCTTTTTCAATAAATGCAATAGGTAAGTACACTTCATCTTCTTCATTTATAACTAAATAAATATCATCAGTAGCTAAGTATTCTCCGTTTCTTTCTAGAACAGGCACTTCATCTATCATATAAAACTGATCTTCATCGATCGTAAGCTGCAATGTACGATGTAATTCATCAAAGGAATATTCCCCTCCTGTGATTTGAACTAAATCATCAATATGGACTACTGCCTCGTTTTCTAAAACTTCAATCGGAATCTCTGCTAAAGCTTCTTCATTTTCTGCCACTTCTTCTACTTCTTCATTCTGCTCTGTTTCTTGCTGACACCCAGCAGCTATAGCTCCCAAAAGGAGCAAACTAACCAAAAAACGTTTCACCATTCATGCCTCTCATTTCTGTTTAAAATAGGATTCTTTATTTCTTACCAGTATAACCCGAGAATGTCTTAATAGACGTATAGATGATTATTCTAAGCCTTTAATTTCCCTAGGATCAACAATATCGTAGCCTTTCTCTTTTAAGCCAGTAACAATGTCTTCTATGGCCTCCATCGTCCACTCTCGATCATGCATAAGAATATTAGCTCCATTCGTTAATAGTGGGGTATTCACCATAATGTCTGCTAGAGCTTCCTTTTCCATATACTCAGCTTCCCAATCATAGCCGTATGTCCAGTTCATCAGAATCATTCCCTCGTCGCGAACGACAGACTCAGTATACGCTGTATTCGCCCCAAAAGGTGCTCTGAAAAACCTTGGGCGCTCCCCAGTAACCTCTTCTATCAAATCGTTTAACTCGACAATTTCTCTATGTTGTTCCTCTTCGCTTAACTCTTTTAAGTTAGGATGATTCATTGTGTGATTGCCAATCTCAAAGCCCATATCGTGTATCCTTTTTAAGTCAGCTTGTCCTTTTTCACTTTCAATAAAATGGCCGTTAACAAAGAATATTGCGCCAGCCCCTAGTTCATTTAACGTATCTGCCATGTCTGTACTATATTTATCAGGCGCATCATCAATTGTCAGCAAGACGATATTTTTTTCACTTTCAGTTAATGATTCTACCTTCCAATTTGTTTCATTTACCTTATATAGAGCTTTAGGTTCCTGCTCAGAAATGTTATCTTCAGTTTGCTGATCTTTGCTTTTAGACTCACCTTCTCCTGACTCGAATTCTTTGGAATCAGAATTTCCTTGCTCTTTTTCTTCGATTTCTTCTACAGCTTCTTGATCACTAATCTCTTCTTGTTCCACAGTAGTCGTACAACCCGCTATGATGATCAGTACAGCAAAGATAATCACTAGGTAAAAAGATGACTTACTCAACTTGAAACACACCCTTTCTTAACTAGACCTTGTAAATCATATCAAACTTTTTCCTAACTTGGTAGATGTGTATAACTTTTTTCGACATGCATCATACTAAATATGATTCAAGGCTGGTGCAAAAAGAGGGATATTATGCGAAAAAAAGTTGTTATTGGGAGAAGAGTGCTCAAAACAGGGCTCGCCGTATTTTTAACAGCCCTACTATGTCATTGGTTTGATCTCCCGGCCACCTTCGCTGTGATCACAGCGATTGTTACGACAGAACCGACTGCAGTGGACTCGCTAAAGAAGGGGTTAGTCCGTCTGCCGGCAGCGTCTATCGGTGCAATATTTGCTATCGTCCTTGATGTTACACTTGGACAATCTGCTTTGACCTATGCATTAGTAGCTATGTTAACCATATTTACTTGCTCTAAATTAAAATTAGATACAGGCACTCTTGTAGCCACCTTAACCGCTGTTGCCATGATTCCAGGTACGACCGACCATGTTATAGCTGATTTTTTTACCAGAATGTCTGGAACATCAACCGGTATTATTGTCTCTACATTGGTTAACTTTGTTATTCTTCCTCCTAAATTTGGGCCGATCCTTGTAAATAAAGTGGACAGTTTATTTGAAAAGACGGCTCACACCTTAGAAAAGACTGTAGAACATCTCTTAGATAATGAAGAAAACGATCGAACTCATTTATACAGGGATTTACATAACCAGCTGACGACTACTTATCAATTGACTCAGTTTCAATATGATGAATGGCGTTATCGTAAATCAAATGAATTTGAAAGACGTTCTTTCGGCTTTCTTAAACGCAAACTAGATTACTTACACTTAGTCCTTTTTCACATCGGGAAGATTTGTCACTTGCGTGTAAACCACCATATTTCAGAAAAAGAAAGAGAAGAAATGATTGCAGCCGTGCGGTCATTCAAAAAAATTATCGCTGACCCTCTTCACCAAATCGCAACAAGTCATCATGTGGTGATCGAGGATCTAAAACAAAAGAGAGGTTTTCACACAACCGAAGAAGAGACGATTTCTTTAATGACACTTGAATTATTATCGCTGCATAAAGCAACCGAGGAGCTCGCCCATATTACTCAAGATGAGCGACGGTTTTCTATTCAGGAATCCTCATACCCTGACTATATTTTTAAACGAGCCATTCAATATGAATAAAAAAATAAAACCCTTATGAATAAAACAATAAAACCCTTATGAATAAAACATATAAAACCACACACAACGAACCATTTAATGTCGTTTTAGTAAATAACAGTCTAAAGTGGTGTTTTTTGTGTAAAATTATCAAAAAATATGTTTAATATAATCCAAAAGCGGTTAAAGAATATAGTCCATCTGCTTTATCGTCGTATCTAAGGGTTATTGGTTGTTATTTAGCCCAAAGATATGTTAGTTTAGAGATTGTGATTTTACGCACATACAAAGGGCAGGCTTATACTTAACAGGATTATCGAAACAATTTGTTCCAACGTCCAAAATTGGTACTACTAATTTGTAGCCACTAAAACTGAATAGGAAGGTGATATGAATGAAAAAGCTTACGCCTGTTTTTATTATTTCTGTCGCTATAGCTTTTGCTTTTATTGTTTGGGGTGTAGTTGCCCCTGAAAATCTTGAAGCTGTTACTTCAAGTACACAAGGATTTATCACAAACGAATTAGGCTGGTTTTACCTGCTTGCCGCTACAGGATTTTTAATCTTTTCTCTTTATTTGATCTTTAGTCCTTACGGAAAAATTAAACTTGGTAAACCTGATGAAAAGCCTGAATACAATTACCTCACATGGTTCTCATTCTTATTTACAGCTGGTATGGGGATTGGGCTTGTTTTTTGGGGTGTGTCTGAGCCTATGTATCATTTCTTTGAACCCCCGAGTGCTGATCCCGCTTCAAATGCCGCTGCCGGAGAAGCTATGAGGTACTCGATTTTCCACTGGGGATTACATCCTTGGGCGATTTATTCTGTCGTTGCCCTAGCACTAGCTTATTTCAAATTCAGAAAAGGTGCTCCAGGTATTATGAGTGCTGTTTTCCAACCTCTATTAGGTGATAGAGTGAACGGGAAAATTGGTACGACAATTAATGTCATTGTTGTATTTGCGACTATTTTCGGGGTTGCTACATCCCTTGGCTTTGGTGCTGCCCAAATTTCTGCTGGTCTTGCTTATCTTATCCCCGGGCTAGGAAATTTCAGTGATGCTGCACTCCAATTAATTGTCATATTAATTGTCACTGTTCTATTTATGGTTTCTGCCCAAACAGGGTTAAATAAAGGGATTCGAATTTTGAGTAAGACAAATGTATATTTAGCAGTTATTCTTTTGTTATTTGTCTTATTCTTAGGACCTACAAGCTATATTATGGGTGTGTTTACTCAGGGTGTAGGCAGTTATATTCAAAACCTGGTTGGCATGAGTTTTAGATTAGACGTTTACAATGCAGAGACAAGCTGGGTTGAAGGATGGACGATCTTCTACTGGGCTTGGTGGATCTCTTGGGCTCCTTTTGTAGGAACGTTTATCGCACGGGTTTCACGAGGTCGTACCATTAGAGAATTTGTTATTGGGGTTCTTGCTGTTCCCGCTACGTTTGGCGCATTATGGTTCAGTGTTTTTGGCGGAACAGGAATTTATATGCAGCGTGAAGGAATTGCCGATATTAACGGTATTATGACAGACTCAGGTATGGAAGTAGCTTTATTTGCTGTATTAGAACAATTTCCTCTTGGTCTAATCATGTCTATCGTGGCGGTTTTCTTAATTTCTTCATTCTTTGTTACATCTGCGGACTCTGCTACAGTTGTTCTTGGAATGCAGACAACGAATGGAAGCTTAAACCCGCCTAACTCTGTGAAATTCGTGTGGGGGTTAATTATTTCAGCTTCTGCAGCTGTTTTATTAACTTCTCCAGAAGGACTCGGAGCTTTGCAAACCGCAGCCATTATCGCGGCTCTGCCTTTTACAGTGATTATGATCTTTATGATTATATCAGTCATGAAAGCATTAAAAGAAGAAAAGCCTACTCTAGCAACAGAAAAAGAACGTATTAGACAAGAACGATTTGAGTTAAAACAAGAAAGAGAAAAGCTAAAGCAAGAGAAAATACTTTTTAAAGAAGAAAAAACGGCAAATAAAAAGAAAAAATAAGGTTAAAAGAGTGCATCCAAAAAAGATGCACTCTTTTTTTATTAATTAATTCTCAATTTCCCCTTTATCATCGAACTCTTTGTCATAGTCTTTGCTTTTCGTTTACAGTTCTATTACGCCTGCTCTAATAAGGTTTGATCCATGCTAAAATGAGGTATCTTACTTTAACGGATATTTTATGCAAGGAAGTGACATACATGGAAAAGCTACTTTTATCAATGCTTCTTGCCCCAATATTCATGTTATCAGCCTGTGTCTCTTCTGCTTCAAATGAAGGCAACCAACCATTTTACGAAGAATCTAATATGGTCACTTTATTCTTTTCTGACCCTAAAGCTATAGATAAAGAACACACGTATTACGACGCTTTATTAGAGTTTCAAACAAATCACCCTGAACAACTTTCTTCATTTTATGTAATAGAAGCTGAAGACAAGGATAAGGTCAAACAGTATGACATTGAAACGTTTCCGACGATGCTCATTTTAAGTGGTGAACATATACATTTAAGACTAGAAGGACCGCAGAGAAAAGATAATATTATATCTAACCTAACAAATATGATTAATACTCAAAAAAACCAATTAGAATTATAGCTGTAATGAAAAAAAGGATGCTTCAAAAGAAGCATCCTTTTTTATATGATTGGAAACGGTCCGTATGGTCGTTGAGAGAAATAAAATTCTTCAGCTGCTTCAATCATCTCTTTTCCACTAGAGAACGCCGTTGAATGTTGGATAAATTGCGTCCAACTTTCATCTTCTACTTCAAAGTCCTTAATGGTAATGATATTTTGATTGCTTTGTGCGACCCATTCATTCCACTCATTATAAGCCGTATATTTCTTCATAAACTGATTTGAAAAGAGAATAGGTAGTGGAACTTGCCCGAAGGATGTTAAGGCATCCAGCGTCCATTTAAAGAGAGATTTATGTTTCATACGATCACCTCATTAAGATTTAAGACGTATTTAGGAGTCCCTTCGGTTGTCCGATCAGTTACCTTAGTCTTACTATAAATCATATTAATCCGAGTTGTCAAATGTGAATTAAAAAAAGAAAAAAGCCACTTGAAAACAAGTGGCTTTTAAGAAAGTTATTTTACAATGTGAATAGGTGTACCAATAGCAACTTCAGCAGCTTCCATTGTGATCTCACCTAATGAAGGATGCGCATGAATAGTAAGAGCAATATCTTCAGCTGTCATGCCCGTTTCAATTGCAAGTCCAAGTTCTGCAATCATATCAGAAGCATTTGGTCCAGCAATTTGAGCTCCGATCACTAGTCCATCTTCTTTACGAGTGATTAGCTTCATAAAGCCATCAGTATCGTTAAGAGATAGAGCACGTCCGTTAGCTGCAAATGGGAACTTAGCTGCTACGATATCATAGCCTGCATCTTTTGCTTCTTGTTCACTGTAACCAACTGTAGCAAGCTCTGGATCAGAGAATACAACAGCCGGAATAGCTAAGTAATCAATTTCTGATTTTTCACCAGCAATAGCTTCAGCTGCAATCTTACCTTCGTAAGAAGCTTTGTGTGCTAATGCAGGACCTTCAATAATGTCACCAATTGCGTAGATGTTGCTTACATTTGTACGACATTGCTTGTCCGTTTTAATTAAACCGCGTTCTGTCATTTCCACACCGATTTGTTCAAGGCCAAGCTCTTCAGTGTTTGGTTTACGACCAACTGTTACAAGAACATAGTCTGCTTCAAACACTTCTTCTTTCCCTTTAACTTCAGCTGTAACTTTAACGCCGTTTTCTGTTTCTTCCACGCCTTTAGCTAGAGCTTCGGTATGGAATGCAACACCGTTCTTTTTAAGTCTCTTCTCAACAAGTTTACTCATTTGCTTTTCGAAGCCAGGAAGGATTTGTTTGCCGCCTTCTAGAACTACTACTTCAGTACCCATGTTAGAATATGCACCAGTAAGCTCGATACCAATGTATCCACCACCGATTACAACCATTTTCTTAGGTACTTCTTTAAGAGCAAGAGCTCCTGTTGAGTTGATAACACGCTCAGTGTATTTGAAGCTAGGAAGTTCAATCGGGCTAGAACCTGTTGCAATGATACAATTTTTGAAGTTGTATGTTTGCGAACTTTTCTCGTCCATAATACGTACAGAGTTCTCAGAAGCAAAGTATGCTTCCCCTTGTACGATCTCAACTTTGTTTCCTTTAAGAAGGCCTTCAACACCGCCTGTTAATTTCTTAACGACAGAGCCTTTCCACTCTTGAACTTTATCAAAGTTGATTGAAACGCCTTCTGCAGTAACTCCCATATCCTCAGAATGCTTAGCATTGTGATAACGGTGTCCAGCTGAGATAAGTGCTTTTGATGGGATACAACCTACATTAAGACATACCCCTCCAAGAGTTCCTTTTTCAACGATCGTTACTTTTTGTCCGAGTTGGGCTGCACGGATTGCTGCAACATATCCTCCTGGACCTGAACCAATGACAAGTGTGTCTACTTCATTTGCGAAATCTCCAACAACCATTCATTACCCCTCCATTAATAGTAATTGTGGATCATTTAACAGACGCTTAACGTGGTTTAGAGCATTCTGAGCTGTTACGCCATCAATTAAACGGTGGTCATAGCTAATAGAAAGAGCCAACACTGGCGCGGCTACAATCTCGCCATTTTTAACGACTGGCTTCTCTTCAATACGACCAATACCTAGAATAGCAACTTCTGGGTGATTGATAACTGGTGTAAACCATAGACCACGAGCAGAACCAACATTAGAAATTGTTGCTGATCCGCCCTTCATTTCTGCACCACTAAGTTTACCATCACGAGCTTTAACTGCCAACTCATTAATTTCATCCGCTAATGCAAAAATAGATTTACGATCCGCATCTTTAACTACAGGGACGAATAAACCGTGCTCTGTATCCGCTGCGATACCGATGTTGAAGTACTTTTTGTAAACAATCTCATCATTTGCATCATCGATTGACGCATTTAATGCAGGGTATTTACGTAATGCAGCTGTAAGTGCCTTCACTACATATGGTAAATAAGTAAGCTTAGTACCTTGCTCAGCTGCGATTTCTTTATATTGCTTACGGTGAGTAACTAAAGCTGAAACCTCTACTTCATCCATGTGAGTAACATGAGGAGCAGTGTGCTTCGAGTTAACCATTGCTTTTGCAATAGCTTTACGTACACCTTTGAATGGTACACGCTCTTCCATTTCGCCAGCTGGAATTGCCGTTGGTTCACTCTTAGCAGCTGCTTGATCTTGTTTAGTATCAGCAGTTTCTACTTTAGCATCAGAAGCAGTGTCTGCACCGCCGCCGTTTAGGTGGTTTTCAATATCTTCTTTCAGAATACGGCCATTTTTACCCGTACCGCTTACTTGCTTGATGTTTACACCTTTTTCACGTGCAAACTTACGAACTGAAGGCATCGCAATAACACGTGTGTCGTCGTTGTCATCATTCGTATTGTCAGCTTTAGGAGTTTCTTCTTTTTTCTCTTCTTTTGGTTCTTCCTTTGGCTCTTCCTTTGCAGGCTCTGCTTCTTCTTGTGAAGCACTTTCTTCAGCAGGGTTTGCATCACCAGCGTCAATTGTTACAAGAACATCACCAACTATGCTTACTGTTCCTTCTTCAACTTTCACTTCGAGAACTTTCCCGTCAACTGGAGAAGGGATCTCAACAACTGCTTTATCATTTTGAACTTCTAAAAGAATATCATCTTCTTTAATTTCATCGCCTGGTTTTACAAACCATTTTACAATTTCACCTTCGTGAATTCCTTCACCAATATCAGGCAGTTTAAATTCATATGCCACTTTGAAGTGCCTCCTTTATTTAACCATTTACATGAAATATTAAAATGAGTGAAAAGGAAAGACGTTCATCTTTCCTTCTCAATGCTTGTCTATGTTTAATAATTAGAAGTTAACAACTTTCTTAGCTGCTTCAATTATTTCTTGATAATCAGGTAACCACTCATCTTCTACTGCAGCAAACGGATAAACCGTATCAGGTGCAGCAACGCGAAGAACTGGAGCTTCAAGACTAAGAATTGCACGCTCAGTGATTTCAGCTACCACGTTTGCTGCGATTCCAGCTGCCTTTTGAGCTTCTTGCACTACGATTGCACGGTTTGTTTTCTCAACAGATGCAATAATTGTATCAATATCTAGCGGGCTGATCGTCATTAAATCGATAACTTCAGCATCGATTCCTTCTTTTTCAAGCTCTTCTGCTGCTTTTAGAGAAGAGTGAACCATCGCGCCGTATGTGATAATAGAAACATCTTTACCTTCACGCTTCACATCAGCTTTACCTAATTCAATTGTGTACTCCTCTTCAGGAACTTCTCCACGGAATGAACGATAAAGTTTCATGTGCTCTAAGTAAACAACTGGATCGTTATCACGGATCGCAGAAATTAATAATCCTTTTGCATCGTATGGAGTTGAAGGAATAACCACTTTTAAACCAGGAGTTTGAGCCATAAGTCCTTCTAAGCTGTCTGCGTGCATTTCAGGCGTTTTTACTCCACCGCCAAATGGTGAACGTACAGTAATTGGTGCATGCTGCTTACCTGCTGTACGGTAACGAAGTCTGTTCATTTGACCTGCGATTGAATCGAATACTTCAAACACGAAACCAAAGAATTGTACTTCCATTACCGGACGGAAACCAGTAAGACCAAGACCAATAGCCAAACCACCAATACCAGACTCAGCAAGAGGTGTATCGAATACGCGCTCTTCACCGAATTCTTTTTGTAAGCCTTCAGTCGCACGGAAAACCCCACCGTTTTGACCAACGTCTTCTCCAAACACAAGAACATCTTCGTTATTCTTAAGCTCATTACGCATAGCATCCGTAATCGCTTGGATCATTGTCATTTGTGCCATCGCTTACTTCGACTCCTTTGCTGTGTACTCTTCCATTTGTTCACGAAGGTTAGCTGGAAGCTCTTCAAACATAAAACCAATTAAGTCAGTGACTTTTTGTTTTGGAGTGCTGTCCGCTTTCTTCATTGCATCTTTAATATCTTCTTTTGCTTTATCTACAACTTCATTCTCTTGCTCTTCTGTCCATAACCCTTTACCTTCTAGGAATTTACGGAAACGTACTAATGGATCCTTTTTTGTCCACTCATCATCAAGATCTGAAGAACGGTAACGAGTAGGATCGTCACCAGCCATTGTATGTGGACCATAACGATATGTCATTGTTTCAATAAGTGTTGGACCATCACCAGCTAATGCACGCTCACGAGCTTGTTTTGTTGCAGCATAAACAGCAAGTACATCCATACCATCAACTTGAATTCCTTCAATACCAGCAGCTACTGCTTTTTGAGCAATCGTCTTAGCAGCAGATTGCTTTTCAACTGGTACAGAAATTGCAAAACGGTTATTTTGAACGATAAATACAGCAGGAGCGTTATATGCACCAGCAAAGTTCATTCCTTCGTAGAAGTCACCTTGAGATGCACCGCCGTCACCTGTGTAAGTGATCGCAATGTTATTTTTCTTTTTACGTTTAAGGCCTAATGCCACACCAGCTGTTTGAATGATTTGAGCACCGATGATAATTTGAGGCACCATAATATTCAAGCCATCAGGAATCTCACCGCCGCCATAGTGTCCGCGTGACCATAAGAATGCTTGGTGTAATGGAAGACCGTGGAATACAATTTGCGGAATATCACGGTAACCTGGAAGGATCCAATCCTCTTTATCAAGCGCAAATTGAGAACCAAGCATTGAAGCTTCTTGACCAGCAACTGGTGCATAGAAACCTAAACGCCCTTGACGGTTTAATGAGATTGCACGTTGGTCCCAAATACGTGTATAAACCATACGCTTCATAATCTCTTGCAGCTCTTCATCACTTAGTTCAGGCATTGCAGCTTCGTTAACAATTTCGCCTTCTTCGTTTAAAATCTGAAACGTTTCAAATTGATTTTCAACTTGCTCTAACGTTTTTGTACTCATCTACCTTCACCTCTACCTTTCTTTTAGCAAATTCACACAATCGTGAATATAGTCTTCATCTGAAACAGTCTTGTTGATTATCTCTTCGGCAAAACTCTTCATTAGGATACCCATTCATAGAAGTTAAATAACCTTCTTTTGTATGAATAAAACGTTTTTCTAGAAAGTTTTTCGGGTATATATGTAGTTTTTGTCGAATTATGTAACTTTTCACGATTGCTTAATCAATATAGATAAGCTAACACGTCTCCTGTATTAGTCTAATCTAAATCAAATTAATACAATTATTCTTTCGGAATTAAGTCTACAACACTAAATCTAAATCCGTCAATCCTTTTGTTTATCGTTTTCTTTGCATATTTTTTCACAAACATTTCGTTCTACTAAAAAAACTGTGTTATAGGTCAATCGTCAAAAGAATAATACAGATACCCCTTTCCACCTTATAATCATTCTTGTTAAAGGCGTTTCATCGCCCTTGCTTTTGAAACAAGAAAAAAAGCGAACTAAAAGTTCACTCTTCATACTGAACTTCTAACTCCGCTTTTTCATAGAAATCTCGTTTTAATTGATTGTACTTTTGTGTATGTTCATTAAAGCTTTCTTTGTATTGTTCTACCACTTCATATTGCTCATTTACTGTGTTTATCTGCGCTTGAAGCTCATCTATTGATAACTCTTCATCCTTTAACAGCTCAAACAACGTACGATCCTCACCCATTGCTTCTATGTAATTTGTATATAAACCATGATACGCATCAAATCGATTATTCATTTCTTCTTCTAAACGAGTAACAAGCTCGACTAATTCTTCTTGATCCAACTCAGTTGCTGCTTCATTGATCCGGTCAAATTCCTCTTTGCTTTGTTCAATACTTTCTTTTTCCTCTTCTATGAGCTCTTCTCTTTGTTCAATAGATGTTATTGCTTCATCTGCAAGCTGCTCAATCTCAACTAAATCATCTGTCCCCATCGTAATCATTTGTTCATACAGCTCATATTCTTTTTCTTCCGCTTCTTGAAGTGCTTGTTGATTTGATACAAATGGTTCTTCTAGTTCGACTGCACTCTCTAAATGTTCATAAATCGTTTCAGTCGCACTGCTGCCACACCCAGCAAGCAGCCCAACCGCTATTGCTAACGAAACAAATCCGTATCTTTTCCTAAACATAAATCCGGTTTCCCCCTAACCTATTAACTGTCTTTAGCTACCTAAAACAGTATATGAACCGACAATAAATAACAAGTGTTAACCATTGTGGAAATAACATCTAATTAAACTCTATGTCCAAAAAATATAGTTATGTGCCTGTATTTTAGTTTTTTTAATCTTTTTTTGAAAAATGGGCATTCATCCAACCACCCACCTAGGTTCTGCATAGAGTAGATAGTGAGTCGCACCTGATGCGATGGCTTTCAACAAAAAGGAGGAATTCAAATGTACGGATACAATTATGGCGGTCAAGGTTGTTACGATCCATGTGGATACGGTTATGGTGCACCAGTAGCAGGTTATGCAGGTGGCGGATGCGGTAAAGGCTTCGCGTTAATCGTAGTATTATTCATCCTATTGATTATCGTGGGTGCGTCTCGCTTTGGTCACGGCGGACACTGCTGCTAATTAGTACAACGAGAGTGAGCCTTGTGCTTGCTCTTTTTTCTTTCAAAATAACTTGCTATTTCAGTTTATTCTTCTTAAAGTAAGAATAGAAATAAAAGGAGTGATACATACATGCTTACGATGAAGGATGTAGTCCGTGAGGGACATCCCGTATTAAGAGAAGTTGCTAAAGAAGTTCCTCTTCCTGCTTCAAAGGAAGATAAAGAAACATTGCAGCGCATGCTTGACTTTGTCATCAATAGTCAAGACCCGGAGCTTTCAGAGAAATATCAATTACGTCCAGGTGTCGGGATCGCTGCCCCTCAAATCGGCATCGCAAAAAGAATGTTTGCTGTTCATGTTGCTGATGACAATGACAATTTATACAGTATGGGGTTATTTAATCCGAAGATTATAAGCCATTCTGTTGAAGAAACGCATCTAGAAAGCGGCGAAGGGTGCTTATCAGTTGACCGTGACATACCTGGGATTGTTCCAAGATATGCCAGGATCACTGTTAAAGGAACCAATCTTGACGGAGAGGAAGTTACCTTACGTCTTCGCGGGCTTGTTTCCATTGTTTTTCAACATGAAATGGACCATTTAAACGGAATTATGTTTTATGATCGAATAGAAGGTTTTAAAGACCCATTTAAAAAAGAATTACCATAAAAGGATGCTCAACCCGGGCTTCCTTTTTTTCTTTTTCTTCTTTAATCCAATGGCAGGATTACCTCTCCCATATTTTACCTCGAAAAACAATAATTCGACGACACATACTAAAGGTATAAAAATATATCGATTGGCGCTTCGTTCGTCAAACAAGAACTAAAGGAGGACCTATTATGTTAAAGCGTATTCGTAAAAAACTGCTTAAAGGCTGTCGTCATCTTTTACCAAAAAATCGTTTGTTGGAAGTATAACTCTTTTTTATTCTGACGAGAATGACATGAATGACTGGTTAAGGATTAGACAAGCCATTTATGTCTATTTTCCATAGATGAAAATATCGTTTAGAATTCAACGTTTGGTTCTTTGCATTTACTTGGCTGATGCTACTTTAAAAGAAAAACATGAAAAAGAGCGGCATTTGCTTTATAATGAAAATATAACCAACGTTAAGGAGAGGTTTTATTTATGATTTTTAAAGTATATTTCCAAAAGAACTTTCACCAAGTTCCAGTGCGTGAATTAACAGAAACTATTTATGTCGAAGGTGAATCAGAATCCGATGTACGTAAAAAACTCGTACCTCGTGAATATAATATTGAATTCGTTACACCTGTCTCTGGGGCATATCTTGAGTATGAAAAACAACATGAAGACTTTAAAGTGGAGTCTATCTAACAAATGAAACAAATGAAAAACAATCAAACAGCTGTATTTGCATTAGGCGGATTAGGTGAGATCGGTAAGAATACCTATGCTGTGCAGTTTCAGGATGAAATTATTCTTATTGATGCCGGAATAAAGTTTCCAGAGGACGAGCTTCTTGGTATTGATTACGTAATTCCTGATTATTCTTTCTTAGTAAAAAATGAAGATAAAATTAAAGGCCTTTTTATTACTCACGGACACGAAGACCATATCGGTGGAATCCCTTATTTATTAAGAGCTGTTAATATCCCAATTTATGGCGGTAAGCTTGCTCTTGGTTTATTAAAAGGTAAACTTGAAGAACATGGGTTATTACGTAAAGCTAAACTTCATGAAATCCATGAAGATCAAGTGGTTAAGTTCACCAAAACTTCTGTTACATTTTTTAGAACAACGCATAGTATCCCAGACTCATACGGAATTGTCGTGAAGACACCTCCAGGAAATGTTGTTCACACAGGGGATTTCAAATTCGACTTTACACCTGTAGGAGAACCAGCCAACTTAACTAAGATGGCAAAGATCGGTGAAGAAGGTGTTCTTTGTTTATTATCTGATAGTACAAACAGTGAAATTCCTGAATTTACAATGTCGGAGCGTAAAGTTGGCGAAAGTATCGATTCCATCTTCAGAAAAGTCGATGGCCGCGTAATCTTTGCTACATTCGCTTCAAACATTCATCGATTGCAGCAAGTGGTTGAAGCTTCAGTGGAGCACGGTAGAAAAGTAGCGGTGTTTGGACGCAGCATGGAAAATGCTTTGACAATCGGCCAAGAGCTTGGTTACATTAAAGCTCCTAAAAATACCTTCATTGAACCTTCGCAGTTAAACAAACTGCCAGACAATCAAGTTACGATTTTATGTACAGGTTCACAAGGAGAACCAATGGCAGCTCTTTCAAGAATTGCTTTTGGGACGCACCGTCAAATTCAAATTATTCCTGGAGATACAGTTGTGTTTTCTTCTTCCCCTATCCCAGGTAATACATTGAGCGTGAGTAAGACAATTAATCAACTTTACCGTGCTGGCGCAAACGTGATTCACGGAGCATTAAGTGATATTCACACGTCAGGTCATGGCGGGCAAGAAGAGCAAAAATTAATGCTTCGCTTAATGAAGCCGCAATATTTCATGCCGATCCACGGAGAATACCGCATGTTAAAAATGCATGTGAAACTAGCAACGGATTGCGGTGTGGAAGAAAAGAACTGCTTTATTATGGATAATGGTGATGTATTAGCTATTCACCCTAATGAGGCTGGTATTGTAGGGAAAATCCCATCTAGCTCAGTCTATGTAGATGGAAACGGTATTGGTGATATTGGCAACATTGTATTGCGTGATCGTCGAATTCTTTCTGAGGAAGGACTTGTCGTTGTAGTAGTAAGTCTGGATATGAAAGAATTCAAGGTGACGGCGGGGCCAGACATTATTTCACGCGGATTTGTGTACATGCGTGAATCCAGTGACTTAATACATGAAGCTCAAAAGCTGCTAAGCAAGCACCTTGATGAGGTCATGGCAAGAAAAACATCGCAATGGTCCGAAATTAAAAATGAAATGACAGATCTTTTAGGACCGTTTTTATATGAGAGAACAAAACGTAAACCAATGATCTTACCAATTATTATGGAAGTGTAAGAAAGTACGAGCGGATATCAAATGATATCCGCTTTTATTTGGTATCATCAAACATCTGTTCAAACCTCTTAATATCTTCATCTGCTCCAAGCACAATAAGAAGGTCATCTTGCTGTATCAATTGGTCTGCTTTAGGTGAAACAATCATTTCTGCTCCACGCTTTATAGCCATTACATTACAGCCGAACGAAGCCCGCACATTTAACTCGACAAGTGTTTTTGCATGCATTTTACTTCCAGCAAACATCTCTATAATACTATACTTATCAGAGACTTCTAGATAATCAAGTACGTTTTTAGACATCAAATGATGAGCGATTCTAGCACCCATATCTCTTTCCGGGTGGACAATCCTCTCTGCTCCTATTTTTACGAGCACTTTTTCATGATAATCATTTTGTGCTTTAACTGTGATATGCTCTACCCCTAATTCATCGAGAATCAGTGTTGTTAAAATACTAGCTTGAATATTATCACCAATCGCAACAATGACATGTTCAAAATTACGTATTCCGAGATGCCTTAATGCTTGTTCATCAGTCGAATCAGCCACTACCGCATGGGTCACTACATCACGATATTGATTGACTTTTGCTTCACACTGATCAATCGCTAACACTTCTACTCCTTGTTCAATAAGAGCACAACAAACGCTCCCTCCAAAACGCCCCAAACCAATGACAGCAAATTGCCTCTTCATACATCACCTCCAATAGGACCTATCTCATCATATTTTCCAGGCAAAATAAAAAGACCTCTTTGAAGAGAGGTCTTTAGCATGACTATTCTTTTGTCTCTAACACACGATTATTTGTGGAATAAGCGAAAAAAAGTCTAACATGAAAGCTAAATCATCATTATGGTTTAAATCTTATAATGAAAGTGTTTTCTGACCAGGCTTCCAATTTGCTGGACAGAGTTCCCCTGTTTGCAGTGCTTGCAGGACACGTAGGGTTTCATCTACATCTCGACCGACATTGTTATGATTTACAACTGAATACATTAACTCTCCCTCTGGACTTATGATGAATAGACCCCGAAGAGCAATCCCTTCTTCTTCAATCAGCACACCATATTCACGCGATACTATATGATTTGTATCTGCCGCTAATGGATATTTCAACTCGCCAAGACCATTATCATCACGCGAGGTGTTGATCCATGCTTTATGAGTATGAATGGTATCAGTTGATACACCAATTATTTCAGCATCTAAGTCATCAAATTTCTCGTATCGATCACTTAAAGATATAATTTCTGTCGGACAAACATGCGTAAAGTCCATTGGGTAAAAGAAAAGCACGGTCCACCTATCATCTTTCATATTATCTTCAAGGCTTACTTTAGAAAATTCTTTGTTTGGCATCACCGCATCCATTTCAAATCGCGGGGCTTGCTTTGCAACCATACGCTTATCTGACATATGTAGTACCTCCTAAAAATAGTTGAACTTTTTATTCATTTTTATGACAACAAAAACACTAAACAATAGTTGAATAAACTATTATAACCATAACCCTTAAACGCTGACTCTTTACTATTTTCACCCGTAAGTAAACGAATCATTCACGCTCTTGCCTACACCTGCTGTATGAATATTTCTCAATCTTTCCATACAAAAGAGAGTGGTTTCTAATTTGTAGTTTAATTGGACTTATGCTACGATTTTTAACGTATTCGGTTAAATACGCGTTTTATTTAGTCGCAATAGGTTATTACTAAATTAGAGAACAGAATGTCAGGAGTGGGTAAATTGGATCAATGGACCAGTTATTTAACAGAAGGAGCATTTTTAACAGCTGTTTTATTAGTAATCGGACAGCTTTTTATTGCCATTATTGCATTTTTAATTGTTCGTGCAATTGGTAGGAGAATTATTAGTTCCGGTTTTGAAAGAATGCAGGCTCAAAAAAACATGACTCATGGAAGAATGAAAACCCTCGAGAAATTAACTCTAAATATTTTTTCCTACATATTAATTTTTGTCTTCGTAACGATCATAGCAGGAATTTTTGAGCTGCCCATCGGAGGTTTAATAGCGGGTGCCGGGGTTGTAGGTCTTGCGATTGGTTTTGGAGCTCAAGGTCTTGTAAGTGATGTAGTAACAGGTTTCTTTTTACTTCTAGAAAAACAGATTGACGTAGATGATTACGTAACTGCCGCTGGTATTGATGGAGTGGTAGAAGAAGTAGGCCTTCGCACGACTCAAATTCGCGGATTTGATGGAACGCTCCACTTTGTACCAAATAGAGAGATCTCAAGTGTCAGCAATCACTCCCGCGGTAACATGCGTGCGTTAATTGATATGAGTATTTCTTATGATGATAATATTGATGAAGCAATTGCTGTTATGCAATCGGTATGTGACAAGATTGCTTTAGAGGATGAAACAATTAAAGAAGGTCCTAACGTGATCGGCGTCCAAGGACTTGGGGACTCTGATGTAGTCATTCGAGTGATTGCCAAAACAGAAAATATGATGCAATGGGCTGTTGAACGAAAACTGCGTAAGGAACTAAAAGAAGCATTAGATGCAAATAATATAGAAATACCTTATCCTCATCAAGTTTATATTGAAAAAAAATAACTTGTTCTCCACATCAAAGGAAGGCTCACACAGCCTTCCTTTTTTCTTTATGACGAAATTAGATTTAATACCTAACACCCTTTGGTGAAAGTTTCATACGTTTATAGTATTCCTATTATGTAAGGAGGGTAAAAATGGGGAAACATCAACGTGATCTAATTAACCTCATGGTTAAAAATGTATTAAAAAAGCATCAGGCTGACCTCAACTTAGACAATATCAGTTCTGAACAAAAGCGTGAGATCCGTGCCATTGTAGAAAATATTCAAGCAGAAGTAGAGCAATTTCTAGATAAAAAGAAATAAATTCTAGAACAACCTACGGACAAACCATTCTCTATGTGAGAGTGGTTTTTATTTTGTGCTTTTTCCTCTGTTAATCTGTCCAGACCATCTTCCTTTTCTTACATATGCTGAACTATAACTCGAAAGGAGGAAAAACCATGAAAAGAATGTATGTTTACAACGGAGAAGCAGCAGCCCAAACAAATAACAGAAGGTGGTCTGCTCTAGATGCAGCTTCGAACCACCGAATTTGTGATGCAAATGACATCGATAACCAAGAAAATGTAGAACAAGGTGCTGCTCAAGCAAATAAGACTTTACAATTATCAGAGGAACATATCATCATTAAGGATTCTACCGATGTTAATGTCATCTCTACTGATGTGAAAGCAGCATTATCACTTCAAGCATCCTTACAAGCAGCCATTGCGATCGTAGTACGTCTTGCATTTGATAATGGTGAAACTGCAGAGCTAGTTACACAAGATTTATTACAAACGGCTAAACTCAAACAACTCTCTTATCAAAAAACAGTGATTGAGAATAGCCATAATGTTGAGGTTATAACTACAGATGCACAAGTTACAGCAAATATTCAACTTTTAGTTCAGTTATTGATAGCGTTACTTGTTAACTTGGATCTGTAATACTGCATTATATGCAGGCAGCTATATGAGTGCCTGCATTTTTTTCTAGGCTTTCGTGGAAAAAAGGACTTCGATTGACCAATCGAAGTCCTTTTCCTTTATTGCTGCTGACGTCCTAGTTTAGCTTCTACTTGCTGACAAACATCTTGAGCCGTCATTCCATCAGCGTTAATAACTGACCCATCAAAAGCCGCATTTTGCATACCCATTACATTTTGATCTTGGCCTGTAATGACGCAACAGTCACAGCCTTGTGAATCTTGTTCATTTCTTAATTGAACGATCTCATACCCCTTAGATTGAAGTTCTTGTTGTACATCTGTAAGCGATTGTTCGACACCAATTTTCGGCATCAGATACACCTCCGTATGAATATAAATTGTTACATCTATAGAGTAACCAACATTCACCAAAGTATGTATATCTTACTCATTTAAAAAGATAAGGCAAATGAAAACCGTGAACTTATTTTGTATTGATAAAACTAATTAAATGATGGACAGCAAATTCGATCGCTTCTTCATCTGGTTCTAATCTAGCATCATGGAGGCCATATTGATTATTTACCCCTAACCAAAACATAAATCCAGGAATTTCTTCTAGAAAATAACCGAAATCTTCACCTGTCATAGCTTCAGGACTCTCAATAAATACTGCTTCTGGACGATTTTTTGTAAACTCTATAAATTCTTCTGTTCTTTCTTGTTCATTATATACTTGGCAATAATTTGCGCCATAGTCAATGGAAGCTTTACATGTAAAACCCACTTCTACTCCTTGCACCAATTGCTCAATTCTCTGTTTAATAATCTGCATTGTCTCCATGGACTTTGTACGTATGGTCCCTTCAATAGTCGCCTCTTCTGCAATAATATTTTGCTTTGTACCACCTTTAATGACACCGATTGTCACTACACCTGCATCAAGCGGGTTAATATTTCGTGAGACAACACTCTGTAACTGAGTAACTAAATGACTTGCTGCCACAACCATGTCATTTGCCGTGTGGGGATAGGCTGCGTGCCCTCCCTTCCCCCTCAAAGTAATAAATAGCTCAGAAGTATTGGCAAAAAGCATACCGACTCTCGTGGAAATCGTTCCTACCGGGTATTCAGGTGCAATATGTAAGGCCATGATCTCATCAGGCCACCACTCACGAAGTTCTTGAGAGCTGAGCATAGGTTCCGCTCCCCCTGGACCTTCTTCAGCCGGTTGAAAAATAAAGAGGAGGTTATGGGCAGGCTGGTTGTTACTATAGTAGCCAAGGACCCCTAGCGCGATGGTCATATGAAAATCATGTCCGCAGGCATGCATAAATCCATCATGAGTAGATTGATAACCTATACAATTTGTTCTCTCTTTTATTGGAAGTCCGTCAATATCAGCACGGTACGCAATGGTTTTTTCAGAGTGACTACCATTCACCTTAACTAAAATACCCGTTCTCCACGTTTTGATCTCTAAGAAGTTTTGAGGCAGCTCATTAATTTTATTAAGTAAGTAAGCTTGCGTCTTAAATTCATTAAATCCAATCTCAGGAATTTGATGTAAATCTCTTCTTATTTTAATAAGGTCTGAAGCATTCAAAAGGCCCCTCCCCTTTCTTTTAATAACTATCTCTTCTAATTATATCATCGACTTGTCTTCAGTTGGAGGATAGTGAATGTATGGAAATGGAAAAAGAGCTTTGCTCTAAAATATAGAGCAAAGCTGCTTTCTTTCCTAATTATTAATCGTTAAGGCGGCGAAGTTCTTGCTTGATCTCCGTTTTACCTTTTGTTTTTTCATCAATCTCTTTAATCACGCGAGCTGGTGTACCTGCTACTACCGTGTTTGGAGGTACATCCTCTGTTACAATAGCTCCAGCTGCTACTACAGCTCCCTTACCTACTGTAACCCCTTCAAGGATAACACAGTTAGCACCAATCACTACATCGTCTTCTACAACAACAGGCTTTGCAGAAGGCGGCTCAATAACTCCAGCTAAGACAGAACCTGCACCAACGTGACAGTTCTTCCCTACTGTAGCTCGTCCACCAAGTACAGCGTTCATATCGATCATTGTACCTTCACCAACAACTGAACCAATGTTAATACTTGCACCCATCATGATAACAGCATTATCACCGATCTCTACTTGATCACGAATGATAGCACCTGGCTCAATGCGTGCTTTGATGTTTTTCATATCAAGAAGCGGAATAGCTGAATTGCGACGGTCATTTTCTACAACAAAATCTTCAATTTTTGCTTCATTTTCTTTTAAAGCCGGTTCAATTTCTTCCCACTCACCAAATAATACGCCTGTATTTCCTGTAACGAATGATTTTGTATTTGCACCAAAATCGATTCCTTCAATTTCACCTTTAATATGTACTTTTACCGGTGTCTTCTTTTGACTGTTTGAAATAAATTGAATAATTTCATTAGCATCCATCATTTTCACGTAAAAAACCTCCTACATCTTTATAAAACACTTCTTCATTATGATAAAGAAACCTGTACAAAATTGCAATGATGTTGCTGATAAAGTTAAAGAAAATCCATTTTACCCTAACCAAATAAGCAACCCTGTAATGGTCAGTACACTGCCTATTGTTGTCATAAGAGTAATACTTGAAACAAGTCTAGGTTCTGCTTGGAATTGGACCGCATACATAACAATCGTTGCAGCTGACGGCATAGCGGCAGATACAATTAATACTTTACTCAGGAGCGGGTCAACAGGAAGAAATAGTAAAATTAGAAAAGCTAAAGCAGGTGAAATAAACAATCTTGTCAAAAATCCAAAAGAAAGATTAGGCCAATCAAAATCTCCCCACTTAATAAGTGCTAGCTGCATTCCTAATATAAGCATCACAGTTGGTACAGTTGCCTCAGCTATCATATCGATCGTCAATATTAATGGATTTGGCATCTCTAGTGCTAACACATTAAATAGCAGCGCAACAATTACAGCATACGTTGCCGGCATAGCAAGTACAGCCTTCTTAGCAATCTTTATGCCGTCTTTACCTTTCGCTGCGTAATACACCCCAAAAAAGTTCATTATAATCGCTTGTAGAACCATAAATGATACAGAATAAGCAAATCCCGCTTCACCGTATGCAAAAAGGATAATAGGCGCGCCGTAATTTCCTGAATTCATAAAGGCAGTGGCTAGGATCATCCCGCTCTCTTCAGAAGTTGATAGTCTTCTAATCTTTGCATATAGCTTGTTAATGAAAATTAAACCAAATAACAATGCCATAGCAAACGTAACCATATAGACATACTGTAAATTCAGCTCTGATGTATAAAAGGTGCGAAATACAAGACAAGGGGTCATAACATAAATAGCAACAGTAGAAATCGGTTTGATATCTACCTGCTTCCACTTTTGTATCAAGAAACCAAGTACAAAGACAAGTAATACAGGTAACATGACATGAATGAATATAGTCATTATAACGCCTTCTTTTTTATTTTTATTCATATTCTCTTATTCAAATAAATCTACTTCAATAAATCTACTAAAAGAAACACGTAAAAGAGGCTAGCATTCTAACCTCTTTTACGATTTTATTGTTTAAATTGCAGGAGCCATAATGAAAGCTCAGGTATGAAGACAATTAGTAGCAACGTAGCAAGCATCGCTACAAAAAATGGAATAATCGCCTTTGAGAGCGTCTCAATGGATAGTCCCGAGATTCCTGAACCAACGAAGAGATTTACTCCAAGCGGCGGGGTAATGAAGCCAATAGCTAAATTGACAACCATGATAATACCAAAATGTATCGGATCGTATCCTAAATTAACGGCAATCGGTAATAAAATCGGTGTCAGAATAATAATTGCTGCAAGTGTATCCATAAAACAGCCGACAATTAACAGCAGTATCGTTATAAGCAAGATAAGGACAATTGGATTTTCTGAAATCGCAAGCATTGCTTCCGCTACTTGATTTGGGATTTGCTCAATTGTTAATAGTCTTCCAAAAGCCGTTGCTGAACCAACGATAATTAATACCGTTGCAGTCGTCAATGCCGCATCAGCAAAGACGCGCGGCAGGTCTTTTATCTTTAATTCACGGTATAACAACAAACCTGCAATAAGGCCGTAAACTACTGCAATAACTGCAGCTTCAGTCGGGGTGAAAATCCCCCCATATATTCCTCCAAGTATAATAACTGGAATGAGAAGTGCCCATTTTGCTTCCCATGCAGACCGCAGAATATTTTTCACTGATGTTTTCTCAGCAGTCCCTGTATAGCCTTTTTTCTTAGAATGAAAATAGGCATAAATCATGAGCCCTAACCCTACTAGTACACCTGGAATAATCCCGGCAATAAACATATCGCCAATGGAGGCACTGCCGACCACCCCGTAAATAACCATTGGTATACTAGGTGGAATAATAACACCTAATGAACCTGCAGCAGCAACAAGAGCCGTTGCAAATTTTTTATCATAACCTTGACGGACCATTGCAGGTATCATGATCCCGCCAATTGCTGCAACAGTTGCCGGGCCTGAGCCAGAAATTGCTGCAAAGAACATACACGTAATGATTGTAGCAATCGCAAATCCACCCGTTTTATTCCCTACGATTGAATTGGCAAATAAAAACAACCGGTTAGAAATACCGCCTTTACCCATAATTTCACCCGCCAAAATAAAGAAAGGCACCGCCATTAAAGGAAAAGAGTCAACCGATGTAACTAATCCTTGAACAAGAAACTCAACAGGAATCGACCCAGAATATAAAATAGTGACCAGCGTCGCCAGTCCAAGAGCTATCCCGATTGGAACACTTAAAAATAAAAAGAGTGCAAAACTAGCAAATAAGACAATAGCAGTCATTTATTTATCCTCCTTTCGGTCAAGAGGAGTATGATCTTCCTCATTCAGACGCTGCTCAACAATTAATTCCTGCTCCGTTTTCACCTCGAAAGAGCCTTCACCTACTAAGGATTTCCCTTGTATAATTAATTGTTGAATTAACCGAATAGAGGTTAACGCCATTCCAACTGGTGTCGCCATATAGACTAGACCCATTGGAATATGTAAGGCTGGAGACGTTTGACCAAAAGCAAGAAGCCTTTCAGCAATATCATAGCCGTAAATAATAACAAACAAAGCAAACGCCAGAAATAATAGATTAGCAAACATAGCAAGCAATACTTTCGCTTTCCCTTTTAAGAGAAGAAGTGCTACATCGACTTTAATGTGCCGTTGCTTTTTTACTCCATAACTAATCCCTAAGTAAACTAACCAGATAAAACAATATCTCGCAAGCTCTTCTGACCAAGACAAAGAAGATTCCATTACATGCCGCATAAATACTTGGGCTGCAATCACTACAACCATGACGACAGAAAACCCTATTAAGAACACTTCCTCAAAATGTTCATCGATCCATCTGAGCAATTTCACCAAATATCTCCCCTTATCTATCTATTTCTCTCTTATTAATTAAGAAGCACAAAACTAATTATGTCTATAGCCATATTCACTTTTGGACTTCTTTTTTTGATTTTTTTGAAAAAAAGGCTTGAACCTGATAGGTCAAGCCCTTTGCTTTCTGATTACTGTGCAGCTTCAATGGCTGAATACACTTCTTCTACTACATCAGTACCAATATTCTCAGCATATTTATCAATAATAGGCTGAACCGCTTCGATCATTTTTTGACGCTCTTCTTCACTGATTTCAGTGTAAGTCATACCTTCCTCTTGAAGATTTGCTAAGTATGTTTCATTTGCTTCGCGATTTAATTCACGTTGGTAAGCACCTGCTTCAAGTGCGGCTTCGCTCACGATTTCCTGCTCTTCTTCTGTTAAAGAATCAAAGAATGTTTTGCTCATCATAAAAACAAATGGACTATAAATATGGTTGGTATTGGAGACATGCTTTTGAACTTCGTAATAGCCTTCTAAATATATCGTTGCATATGGATTTTCTTGCCCGTCAACAGTCCCTTGCTGCATTGCTGTAAATAACTCGGTAAATGCCATAGGTGTAGGATTCGCTCCTAGTGCTCTGAATGCTTCTAGATGAAGATCATTTTCCATTGTACGAATGGTTAAGCCTTTAAAATCTTCTGCTGTTGCAACCGCTTGTTTACTGTTTGTAAGATTTCGGAACCCATTTTCCCAGTAGGCAAGCCCTACTAAACTTTGATCTTCTAATCTATCTAAAAAGCCTTGCCCCACTTCTCCATCAAGTACTTGATCAGCTACTTCACTGCTTGGGAATAAGAATGGGAAATCAAATACCGAGAACTCAGATACGAAGTTAGCGATTGGCGCTGTAGATGGAACAGTAACTTCTTGTGTACCTAATTGCAGCGCTTCCATCATTGAGCGATCATCACCAAGCTGCCCACTATGGTACGTTTCAACTACAATTGCTCCATCTGTTCTTTCCTCGACTAACTCTTTAAATTTTTCTAACCCCTTATATTGAGGATGCTCACTATTTAGTCCGATTCCTGCACGAATCGTTTTAGAATCTACTTGTTCAGTTGCTTCTCCCCCTTCATTTGAAGCGCTTCCATTTCCTTGAGTAGAATCACTTCCCCCACATGCTGCTAACAAAACAGCCATTGATCCGATTAGAAATGATGACATAAGTTTCTTCATAATTATTTCTCCCCTCGCCTTTTAATGGACTCTTAATTAAAATGAACAATCATTAAAGAGGGCGGCCCCTCCATAATGTCTTATTGCTCTTTACTTATTTACTTTGACTACTTCATGGCCGCCAAATTCATTTCTTAGCGCAGCAACCACTTTACCATTAAATGTATCTGTTTCCTGGGAACGATATCGCATCATTAATGACATGGCAATCACTGGAGCTGCTGTTTGAAGATCAAGTGCCGTTTCAACAGTCCACTTTCCTTCTCCTGAGGAATTCATCACCCCACGAATTTCAGAAAGCTTAGGATCTTTTTTGAAAGCGTTCTCCGTAAGCTCCATGAGCCATGAACGGATAACCGAACCATTATTCCATACCTTTGCTACTTCCTCATAATTGTAATCAAACGGGCTTTTCTCTAAAATATCAAAGCCTTCTGCAATAGCTTGCATCATCCCATATTCAATCCCATTATGAATCATTTTAAGGAAATGTCCGCTTCCTGGCTTCCCGCTAGCTAAGTAACCATCCTTCACAGAGATATCTTTAAAAACTGGTTCTAAATAGTTAAGAACACGTTCATCTCCACCAGCCATCATACATACACCGTTACGTGCACCCTCTACTCCGCCGCTAGTACCTACATCGACGAAAGAAATTCCTTTATCAGATAAAGACTCTGCTCGCGCTAGAGTATCTTTATAGTTTGAATTTCCCCCATCAATTACGATGTCTTCTTTGTCTAAAAGGTTTTTCAAGCTGGACAATACTTGTTCGGTAATCTCCCCTGCAGGCACCATCAGCCAAACAACTCTAGGCTTTTCTAACTTTGTTACTAACTCTTCTAATGAGTAAGCAGAAGAAGCCCCTTCTTTTTCAATCTCTTTTACTTGTGTTTGATTCACATCATAAGCGACAACGTCATGCTTATGATCGAGTAAATTCAAAACGAGGTTGTAACCCATCTTGCCTAGTCCTACCATACCAATTTGCATTTCCTCAACTCCCGTTACATGTACTCAATGAAAATATTTTTCTTAAAATTTTTTCCAACAGAAATATTATTCCCTTGCTTCTCATTATAGAATAAAATTTTTCTTTTACAATAAAAAATATGAAAAAATATTTTTTTATTCCGTTTTTTTTATATAATAGAACATATCAATCGATTGTAGAGGGGCGTTTTTCATGACTAATGAACATATTCCATGCCTGACTAAAATACGTGCCACCTATTCTTCCTTTAGTGAAAAAGAAAAAATGGTGGCTGACTATATTCTTGAAAATTCACAAGAGATGATTCATGCCACAATCAATCAAGTAGCTGAGGATTTAGGAATAGCAGAAGCGACGGTTTTCAGATTTTGTAAGAGATTAGGGTTCTCAGGGTTTCAAGCGATGAAAATTGCTTTAGCTAGTGAAGTGGTTACACCTATTCAAGACATTCATGAGACGATTCAAGAAGATGATGATGAAAAAGCCATTACTGAAAAAGTGTTTAAATCTAATATACGCACATTAGAGGACACATTGCATGTCATTGAGTCTGATCACTATAAAAGAGCAGTCCATGCCATTGTGAACGCTAGACGTGTTGAATTTTACGGGAATGGAGGTTCCGGAATTATCGCCCTTGATGCCCATCATAAATTCTTACGGACTGGTATACCTACAGCTGCCTATCAAGATTCTCACTTTCAAGTGATGTCTGCTTCTCAGCTTACAAAAGAAGATGTCGTTGTTTTAATTTCTCATTCAGGTACGAATCGAGATATTTTACAAGTACTTGATGTAGCCGAAGAGCATGGTGCGACTACCATTTGCATTACTACATTAGCTAAGTCACCTTTAAGCCGGCAAGTAGATATTCCGCTCTACACTGTTTCAAAAGAAACAGAATACCGTTCAGAAGCTCTTGCCTCAAGACTGGCTCAGCTGAGTATTATTGACGCTCTTTATGTAAATGTCAGCATTCAGAGAAAGGAACAAATGAAAGATTCACTGCAACGAATGAGAAAGGCGATTTCAAATAAACGAATTTAATTAAATGGAGTGTCAAAATATGAGTGAAATTACCTATGTAATGGGGATCGATATCGGTACGACTTCGTGTAAAGCTGTATTATTTACACGAAAAGGATATGTTGTATGCGAAGATGAGGTTCTATATCCAACCCATTCCCCAAAGCCAGACCGATCTGAACAAGATCCAATACTTATTGAAAAGGCTGTCATAAAATCTATTTCTAATGTGATAAAACAAAGTAATGTGCATGCAGACCAACTCCTTAGTGTCGGGTTATCAGCAGCTATGCACTCTTTAATTTGTGTTGATTCTAATAATGAACCTTTATCTCCTATGCTTACATGGGCAGATAGAAGAAGTGTTAGTCAGGTTAATCAATACACTACAAATGAATACAGGGATAAAAATGGAGTTGGATTGCATCAAAACGGTACGCCGATTCATCCCATGTCACCACTATTCAAGCTGATGTGGATGAAAGAACAGAAGTACAAACCGTATGTTCATGCAAGTAGATTTCTATCAATAAAAGAGTTCATTACCGCTAGATGGTTTAATGAATCCGTTGTTGATTACGGCATAGCATCAGCTACAGGGTTATTTAATGTCCATACCTTGAAGTGGAATGAGAGCGCTTTAAAACTTGCAGGGATTCAAAAAGAGAATCTATTCACCCCTGTACCCCCTACCTATATATTAAAAGGACTAAATGACCGAATCGTCCTCGAAACAGGTCTGAAAAAAGATACACCTATTGCCCTTGGATCTAGTGATGGGCCTTTAGCTAACATCGGGGTAGGAGCGATAAATAAAGGGGATTTAGCTCTTACCATCGGAACAAGCGGGGCCATCCGAAAGATTAGTTCAACACCTGCTGATAAGGTCACCCACCTATTTAGTTACAGCATCACAAAATCGCATTGGATTTTAGGAGGGCCTTCAAATAATGGAGGGAATGTATGGAAATGGGCTGTTGAAACAGTGACTCCCCCCCAAATGAGTGAATCTCACTCATTTGACCGTGCATTTCATTTGGCCAGTTGTTCTCCTGTTGGTTCAAAAGGCCTTCTATTTCTACCATATTTAAATGGGGAACGTGCACCATTATGGCGTGCAGAAGCTAGAGGAAGCTGGTTGGGCATCAGCAGTACCCATACAACAGGAGACTTACTGCGTTCCACTTTGGAAGGGATTGTATTTAACCTTTATCAGATCAGCCTTATTCTTGAAGAGAAAACAGGAGAAAATAAGAGGATATTTGTAAATGGAGGTTTTGCAAGATCACCTTTTTGGCTGCAGCTTGTTGCTGATATTTTTGGCAGAGATCTTGAATTACCTTTATCTCATCAAAGTGCAGCTTGGGGAGCTGCTTGGTTCAGTTTAATGGCAATTGGAGAAGAATCTAAACTTGAAGATATAGCACAGCATATTCCTATGGGCAAAACTGTCCACTATAATAAAACGAATCATATGAATTACAAAAGCTTGTTTGAATTATTCATGGAGGCTCAATCTTCACAAGAATTGATCTCAAGTAAGTTAGCTCATTATCAATTACGGTAAATCGTAAAATAACCGGCTCATCTAATGATGGCCGGTTATTTTATCATTTATTATTGCTTTTGGAATTGTGATTCTTCAGTAGAACCTTTTAATGCTGTTGTTGAAGATGTACCACCAGAAACTGCTTGTGAAATTTCATCAAAGTATCCTGTACCTACTTCACGTTGGTGGCGAGTTGCAGTGTAGCCTTTTGACTCACTTGCAAATTCAGCTTGTTGTAACTCTGAATATGCACCCATTCCACGAGTTTTATAGCCATGTGCTAATTCAAACATGCTGTGGTTTAGAGCATGGAATCCTGCAAGCGTAACGAATTGGAATTTGTAACCCATTTTCCCAAGCTCCACTTGATACGTTTCAATTGTTTCTTTATCAAGATTAGCTTCCCAGTTAAATGAAGGCGAGCAGTTATAAGCAAGCATTTTTCCTGGGAATTTAGCATGGATAGCATCAGCAAATGCTTGAGCTTCTTCAAGCGATGGTTTTGAAGTTTCACACCAGATAAGATCAGCATATGGTGCATACGCTAAACCACGCGCAATAGCCTGGTCAAGGCCTGGTTTCGTACGGTAGAATCCTTCAGGCGTACGTTCTCCTGTAATAAATGGATGATCTGCCGGGTCAATATCACTCGTAATAAGATCAGCAGCATCTGCATCTGTTCTAGCAATTAGGAGTGTTGGTACACCGCTTACATCTGCAGCTAGACGAGCAGCTGTAAGGTTGCGTACTGCAGTTTGTGTAGGAATTAATACTTTACCGCCTAAATGTCCGCATTTCTTCTCAGAAGCAAGTTGGTCTTCTAAGTGAACACCTGATGCACCAGCTTCAATCATGCCTTTCATTAATTCAAATACGTTTAACTGACCGCCAAATCCAGCTTCCGCATCAGCCACGATCGGTTGGAAATAATCAATATCTCCTTCACCTTCCATATGTTGAATTTGGTCTGCACGCTGAAGTGCTTGGTTAATACGCTTAACAACACTTGGAACACTGTTTGCAGGATATAAACTTTGATCTGGATACATTTGACCAGATAAGTTAGCATCTGCAGCTACTTGCCATCCACTAAGATAAATAGCTTTTAAACCAGCTTTCACTTGTTGAACAGCTTGGTTACCAGTTAAAGCGCCTAGTGCATTGATATAATCTTCATTGTGAAGATAGTTCCAAAGCTTTTCAGCTCCGCGCTTAGCTAATGTATGTTCAATTTGAACTGATCCTCTTAATTTGACTACTTCTTCAGCAGAATATGTACGTTCAATCCCTTGCCATCTCTCATCATTTTCCCACTGTGCTTGTAATTGTTCAGCTGCTAATTTTAGATTTTCTTTTGTCATGATAATCTCTCCCTTTTTTTAAAGTGTTGATACTGCCCATGATCCTGATTCTGTCTCTAAGCGTCACACACTTCAGATCCTCATACTGTTCAATAACAGAATTCATAAGCTGAATCAATGTCTTTTCAATGGACTAACAGTTATGCACTTCTTGCAGGATTCTTACGAAGTTAAGATGCTCTAGATGTCATTGATTGTCACTTTTCGTACATTCACCCTCTCCTAGTTCGACCCCTTTTTTCTCTCTGTATTATTACAGTTTGTTTCTACGTGTTTTATAATATAACAGTATTCAAATAATTACAATAGTTTTTTCTTATTTTTTTGAAAAATTATACTTTTGAAGAAATTATAAGTGACATACCCAGAAGTAATAACACTATTACGCCGCCTTAACGAAAACACTTTATCTTTATTTGGCTAACTTCCTTCATTTGAAAAAAATATACGAGCAGGTATTCACTGTAGCAGAACAACACAAAAAGAGTACCAACGTTTTCGTTAGTACTCTCGCTCCTACTTGTTATTTATTGTTTTTCTGATTCAACTAACCATACAAATTCAAGCGGGCTTCCTTCCTCAGAGGTTTCAAAAAACAACGTATAATCATCTAATTCATAAGAATAGGTCCAATAACCATCCAATTCATCTAATTCGCTGCGGTCCGGTGTTCCTAAAGCTCGCTTCATTTCCTCTACCGAAACCCGGTAGTCAGATATGTCCATCATGATGGCTTCTAATAAGTAGTTCTCACTTGAAAAAATATAGGTTGTACGGTCATAAGTATAATAATTTCCACCTTCATATAACCCTTTTTCATTAGGCTCTCCAAGACTTTCTAACACATCTGTCTGCGATTCTCCTAAAGCTTGATCAGTCGGAAAAAAGATACCGTTAAATCCTTTTTCAATCCAAGTAAATGAAAGAAATGAAGGGGTCGCAGCTGAAACGACTGATCCTGGTTTGTCTAACTCCTCGATATCCATTACTATTGAATTCCCTTGTCCACAGCCAAATAGGAAGATAGCCATATTCATCACAATAAAATATTTTATATATTTCATCCTCACACACCTGCCTTTAACCTTTTAAAACGTTTTAAACGGAAATATTATCTATATATAGAATTACCCTGCTCACCCGCTTTTTAAAACGTTTATCTTGTTAAAATTAAATATTCGTGTGATTTTTTGTGATTCCTATGAAAACCATTCCAATAATTAAGACATAATCAGCACAAAAATTGTCAAAGATAACGTAATTTGTCGATATACGAAATATTCCTTTTTAATTTACCGTATAAGAAGTCGATTTAAGATGGTCTGTTTCCTCTAAATGTTTCATTTGAATAGATGTGTATGTGGTCACCACCAGAATCATCATTGACCCAGCCACCACTCCTATCCACCCAGCATGCACCCAAAACCACCCTAAATAAATACCGCCAAGTCCGCCCCCAATGTAATAAGCAGTTAGGTACAATCCTGAAGCACTTGCTTTCGCTGTTGTTGCATACTTTGATACCCATGCACTAGAGCATGAATGAGCAAAAAAGAATCCAAAGCTAAGCAAGAGCAATCCCAGCACAATCAATAACAAATTCATAATCAGTGTAAGAGTAATACCTACAGCCATAATCAGGATACCGATTTTAAGACAATAAGCCTGTGAGTATTTTTTAGCAAGCTTTCCGGCAAGCGTTGAAGAAAAAGTACCTGCCATATATGTGATAAAAACAAACCCTACAACTGTAGTTGATAAAGAAAATGGCTCTGCTAACAGTAAGAACGCAACATAACTGTAAAACCCTATAAAAATTAGAAAGTGTAGTCCTCCAACAATATACGCTGGCTGCAGCTGCCGGTCACTTAAATGATGCCGGTAATTAGCAATCACTTCTTTAAAGTGAAAAGGCTGCGGTGTAAATTGCTTTGAATTTGGGAGAAACAGTAATACTAATATTACAGACAAGACACTGATTAATCCCATAACTAAAAAAGCTATTCGCCAGCTTGAAAGATCCGTTAATACCCCGCTCATAAAACGGCCTGTCATTCCTCCAAAGCTGTTTGCACTAATATAGACGCCGATTGCTACTGTCATTGCTTTTTTTGCATATTCTTCGCTTATATACGCTAGCGCAATAGTTGGGATCCCAGCAAGTGCGATGGCTTGCAGCGTCCGGATTAGTAAAAGTCCTTCAAACCCAGGGACAACTGCCAGACCAAGCGATAACAAACAAGCAATAACCATTGCTGTATTCATTATTTTCTTACGCCCCAGCGCATCAGACAATGGGCTGTAAATGAAAAAGGCTATGGCTAGAACAAATAAGGGAACGGAAACAAGTAAACTAATCATTACATCCGAAACTTGAAATTCTCTTGCTAGTACAGGTAAAATCGGCTGCGGAAAATGTAAATTGGCAAAAATAAAGAAAGCAGCTACTCCTAAAGCAAATGTAGTCCGCCTAAACTGTGCGGTCTTCTCTTCGATCATTTTTCTCCACTCCTTAAATTGCAGCTAACACCATTTTCTCTCTAATAGTTAATAAAAACATTATAAAGGATTCAGAATCATTTGAACATCACAGCCGCTTTTCTAGGCTAAAGAAAAAAACAGAACATCTCTAAGAGAAGTTCTGTGCAGTATTGAATTTATTTTTTTTGTGCCTTCATTTCCAGCTTAAACACCTTAAGTATGCTGTAGCTCATAGCAAGTAAGATAAAGGTTAAAGGAAATGCGCTGACAATAATCGCCGTTTGCAAGGCATTTAGTCCTCCTGATGCCATTAATACAACCGCAGACGCACTTAAAATCAGCCCCCAAGAGATTTTAATAAAGACGGAGGGATTTAAATCTCCTTCAGTCGTCTGCATTCCAAGAACAAATGTGGCAGAGTCAGCAGAGGTGATGAAAAATGTACTTATAAGCAATACAGTTAATACAGATAACACCCCGCCTAACGGTAAAAAGTTATAGACGTAAAATAACCCCGTCTCTAAACTTTGGCCAGCTACATCTAGCCCCTCTATTAAGTCAAAATAAATTCCTGTTCCGCCAAAGATGGCAAACCAGAATGCGCAAACAAGTGTAGGAACGATTAATACAGCTACAACAAATTCTCTAACTGTTCTCCCTTTTGATACTCTAGCAATAAACATTCCAACAAATGGAGACCAAGAGATCCACCATGCCCAATAAAAAATCGTCCACCCTTGAGTCCAGGCAGCACTTTCTTGATTAAATGGAGAAATACGCAGCCCCATTTGCGGCAAGTTTTGAATATACTGCCCTAATGTATGAGTAAAAAGGTTTAATAAAAATAACGTCGGACCAACAATGATCATAATGATTAAGAGTAATACCGCTAAAATCATATTCGTATTACTTAAATATTTAATTCCTTTTTTAATACCTGTTGAAGCTGAAATAATAAATAAAACTGTAATAATACCTATAATCAATAACTGGATGTTAAAATTAATAGGTATCCCAATCAAATAATTTAATCCTGCATTAATTTGTTGAGCACCTAAGCCTAACGAAGCACAAACTCCAAATAACGTTGCAAATACAGCTATAATATCAATTGTATATCCAATAGGTCCTCTGACTTTGTCTCCAAAAATAGGCTGCAATGTGGAACTCATTAAACCTGGTACCTGCTTGCGAAACTTATAATAAGCTAAAGCTAATGCTACTGTCGCATAGATGGCCCATGCATGAAATCCCCAGTGTAAGTATGTAAATCTCAATGCAATGAGAGCTGCCTCAGACGTTCTAGCTAGTTCTTCCCCGCCATACGGAGGTTCTGCATAATGTGATATAGGTTCTGAGACACCATAAAAGAGTAACCCGATCCCCATCCCCGCACTAAAAAGCATGGCAAACCAAGTAAGCCGGTTAAATTCAGGTTTATCATGTTCCTTTCCTAATTTTATTTTTCCATATTTACTGAAGATCAAAAACAGAGCAAACAATAGAAAGAATGAAGCAGCAAGCTGATAAAACCAACCAAAAGCTGTCAAAAAAAATGTTTGCGCACTCTCCATTACTTGACCGAGATTTGCCGGAAAAAATGTTCCCCATAAAACAAATAAAAGCGCCATAACAATTGATATTTTAAAGGTTATCGTTAGATTTTTCACACAGAATTCTCCTTCTCATTAGCCAATTTCACAACTGCAATTGATGTGTCATCTAATAGTGTGCATCATTTATTGTTTTCTTATGATAAGAACAACACAGTGAAGTGACTCTTTGAAAGTGCCATAAAAAAAAGAGCTCATTATTTTGAGCTCTTCTCGTTTTCAGCGGTATGATCTTCTTCCACTTCTTCTTTTAACATTTCTTGCATGACATCTTGATGATCTTTTTCAACATAGAGACTTCTGCTTGGGAATGCAATCTCTACACCTTCTTCTTCTAATATGTTCATGATCTTAAAATTAATATCTTCTTTTATTCGATACCATTCGGTCCATGCAGTCGTATTCGTAAAAAAGTAAACAAAAATGTCCAAGCTTGAATTATTAAAATCACTAAAACGAACCATAATCAAATCTTGATTGACTTCTTCATGCTCTCTAAGCAACGTATCAATTCTATGAACACAGTTTTCTAACTTATGACGAGGGGTAGAATACGTTACACCGACTTTAAAAGTAATTTGACGCTTTGTCATCTGTGACCAGTTGGTAATCGGTTCGTTTGCAAGGGTAGAGTTAGGAACCGTAACAATAGAATCAGCAAAAGTTCTTATTTGTGTACTGCGGAAAGTGATATCCTCTACAGTACCTTCTACTGAAGGCGTTTTGATCCAGTCTCCTTTTGAAAAAGGTTTTTCTGTAATAATAATAATTCCTCCAAAGAAGTTACCGATTGTATCTTGTGCTGCAAGAGCAAATGCCAGACCACCAAGCCCTAAACCAGCAATGAAACCACTAATACTATACCCCCACTCACCAGCTATGACCACGATTGTTAAGGCAATCACCGAAAACCTTAGGATCTTAGATAAGAAAGGAACTAACATACTATCTTCATCAAGTTCTACTCTTTTAGCAAAACGGAAGAAAAAAGCGGAATGAGCAGACATATAATTATGTAAGCCCCATCCAAGAAGCATAATTATAAACGACCTGTAAATATGCTGAACAAACTCTGTTGTGGTTATGTTGAAAGGCAGATACAACAAAGCTAAGTATGTACCTAATACAATCCAAAAAAGCCTTAAGGGCTTCTCAAATGAAAGCAGCACATCGGTAAACACATGAGTTGGGGTTCTCCGTGTCAGAGAAACAATAAATTTAAACACATATTTGGTAAATAGCTTACGAAAAACCAAGAAGATAAGAAATATTCCAAAGGCAATTGAAATATCTATCCACTCTAGACGTTGAAAGGATGCAATCAGCATTCTCCAGCGTTCCATTGAATTATCCATTAAATAGTCACCTCTATCTCACATTAACCTCTCCATTAAAATTAATATTTTACCACAAAAACCTCATATGAGATGGCAATCACATAATAATACGAATACCTTTTACATTTTCCTCAAAACAATGGATTAAAACCTAAAAAAGAGCAGTCAAAATGAATTGACTACTCCTCTTCTAACACACCTTGTATTAATTCACCAATTTCTGATTGTTCACCAGCACTTTGGTTTTTCGTCTGTTCAGGTTTTTTGCTGTCACTTAGTACTTCTTTTATATCCTCGCTCCATTCACTGCCAAATTCAAGCAATAGGTGGGATAAGGCGCCTCCTTTTTTTGAATTTGCTTCTGGCATTTTATTAACCAGACCTTTTCTCATTTGGCTGCCTCTTTCACTAGCTAATAAGTAATAACCAGCAACACCAACTGCTGTGCCGACAAGTGATCCGATAAAGTATCCTGAACGAGATGAACGTTTCTTTCTAAACATCCCTACAACCCCTTCCTTTTCAAATAGTATGAGGTTATAAAGCGTTTCTTATGAATGTAATTTATTTTGTTAATTTAAGTAACTGGAATAGCGCGCTCTTCAATTTCAAACCCTAGGTCTTCAATCATATGATGATCAATCTCAACACTTTGTCCCTCTGTTGTTAAATAATCTCCTACAAAAATAGAGTTCGCTGCATACAACGCGAGCGGCTGCAATGTTCTGAGATTTAATTCCCTGCCCCCTGAGACACGGATTTCTTTTGATGGATTAATAAATCTCATTAACGCTAAGACGCGTAAGGCTTTCATTGGCGCTGTCCGGCTTTTCCCCTCAAGAGGAGTACCTGGTACGGCATGTAAAAAATTTACTGGAATTGAATCCGCATCGATCTCACGCAGGGCATATGCCATTTCTACAATTTGCTCATCTGTTTCTCCCATTCCTATAATGACACCGGAACAAGGTGACATCCCTGCACTCTTTGCACTTTCTACTGTTTCGACTCTATTATCATATGTATGACTTGTTGTAATCGCCTCATGATGATCGCGATGAGTATTAATATTATGATTATATCTATGAACCCCAGCTTGCTTTAGTCTTTTGGCTTTCTCATCTGTCAAAATCCCTAAACACGCACATATTTTTAAAGGCATCGTAGCTGTAATCTCTTCTACTGCTTCAATAACCCCGTCGAGCTCTCGCTCAGTCGGACCTCGTCCGCTTGCTACGATACAATAGGTTCCTGCTTTTCTCTCCATCGCTTCTCTTGCACCCGCTAACAATGTTTCCTTATCTAAGAAAGAATACTTCTCAACTGGTGCTGTTGATACAATTGATTGTGAACAGTACCCACAATTTTCAGGACATAGTCCACTTTTAGCATTGATGATCATATTTAATTTCACTTTTTTTCCATAGAAATGACTTCTAACTTTAAAAGCCGCCTGTAAGATAGGCAGTACTTCTTCATCGTCTGCCTGTAAGATAGACAGCCCCTCATCTAAGGATAATTTTTCTCCAGTTATCGCTCTTTTAGCATAGTTTAACCATTCACTCATTGTGTTTTGCCCTCCCGTTTGTTAACTACTTTTTATTTTAAGTTAACATTAAACAAGCTAATAAACAAGCAGTTTTACAATTAATTGCAAAAAAACAGATAATTCTCTGTTTTCATAGTAAAAAAGATGCGGTTATTTATTTCCAGGGCAATTTTCGAGGCATAAAAAAATCAAGGTGCAGATACCTACACCTTGATAATATTATTCTAATATAAATTCAACACGTATCTCGATTACGCTTTTCTTCTTCAAGAAGTTTTATAAGAATGTCTATTTCAGCAGCAGTTAAGTGATCTAATTCATTGATTTTTTCTTTCATATACGTAACTTGGGTAGATTCCTCTTTAATCGTCCCTGTTAAAAAATAACTGGTGATTGAAGCTGTAATAATCCCAATTAATCCTATTCCAAAAAGCATCAGAAACACAGCAATTAATCGACCTATAGGGCTTGATGGCGATATATCTCCATAACCTACAGTCGTGGTTGTCACAATACTCCACCATAGTGCATCAGCATATGTTTCAATATTCGGTTCAAGGTGAACAATAGGAATCGAGCTTAAAAAGACCATCAACGTCATGAATGTGACAGCTTTTCCTAATCCGTGCTTATTTAATATTACTGCTAAGGGCCTTGCATATCTAGAAACAATCACCAAAAGTCTAAGTGCCCTGATGACTCTTGCAATTCTAGCCAGCTGAAATACCGCATCAAATGGTATGATGATGATCAAATCAAGAGGGTTCTTTTTAAGATGAGCGGTTTTATTTTTACTTAGAATGAATCTTATAAGTACATCGATTGTAAAAATGAGCCACACAATTAAATCTAATACATAATACTGATTTTCATCAATAAAGACGAGTCCAAACGTTACACATGCTAATGTAAATAAAAGAACTTCATATGCAAAGATCCATTTGTTTTTTTGTGCGATTTGTTTATCTTTAGTTATGTCTGCTTCCATACTTATCACCATCTTAAAGAGACAGCCACATTTACTGCTGCCTCTTTTGATTATTTCATTATAGTAAATCCAACAAACATGGACAAATTACCAGTAATATATTCACCCACCCGGAAAAATAGTCCTGCTGGTTCACCATTCATAGTATGAGACCCAATAAGTAATCTGCCTGTATAAGGTCCATCCCATGTGTCTATCGTTTGACTTGGCATCGGGTAATATTCTTGATAAACCATTTGTTGATCTTGATAGTAATCAAGGTCCTGATCTAGAATATGATTATTTTCTACTACAGTAATCCCCCCGCCCTCTCGTCCTAGTACGGGCTTTTTAACGTAGGAATATAGACCTGCCTGATCGTCATACGTGCGTAAAAAATAACGCTCAATTATTTCTTGTTCCCCTCTTGTATACCATTCTTTTTTCTTCTCAGTAATCAATGAGAGGACTGCTTTGGACTGCATCATTAATGCTTGTGGAGGATTTATCAACTTTACTTTGCCTTCTAATACGTTTACAAGAAATTGCTCACCAATCGACTCGCCCGTACCGCTTTTCTCATGAAGAAAGTATTCAAGTGGATAAAGACGGTATAAAAAGTGGATCTGATTGCCGCTCGGATCATATACCCCATCTTTTCTTACTTCTATCTCCTCTAATGGGATGTAGTCTGCATTTTGAGGGTAGTGTTGCATCAAATACTTTGCTGTTAGCTTATCCTCATCATGCCAATTCGCAGCTGTAAAGTAGAGCGTATCTGAACTTCTTATCTGGTAATCTTTTATAACCTGATCCCATGCTTCTTTTACAAGCCGGTTTATCCCTTCATTAGGATTTTCCACTTGATGCACGTTCGCTAGACGGTTCTGAGCAATAGCTGCTTCAACTAGTCCAACAGGTGTATCAGTATTTGCTTCTATTACCTTTAATCCATGTACTGAAGCAATAAAATCATATCTAGTAAAGTATGAAAAGCGTTTACTCTGATCTTCCAACAAAAGATCCCACAGCATAATTGGAATGCCTAATCGATGCATGATACTAGGATTCTCTTTGATCATTTTATATGTTTTTATATAAATTGCATCTACTGCCCTTGTTGCATTTTTAATCTCGGTATACATCGCATGAGGAACTTCTAGCATAGAATCACTCATATATTGATGTTCTTCGTAATTCTCATATAGAGTAGCCCATGTAAAACCAGCTTTCGCCATTTCATCATAGAGTGATTCAAAACGATTAAGATACTTTTCTTGCTCAAAAGGTGTTGTCAATGAGCGGTATGGTAACATATCTGCTCCTCCTATCAAGTTAATAACTGATTGTTGCAGCGACAATAATGCCTACTAATACAGAAATGCCTCCAAGGAACAACCCGACTGCCACATTACCCTTTTCTACCTCATTTGCTAAATTGGTATTTCGTGTAAAGGCATGTTCTAATACAAAATGAAGCAACACTTGAATAATAATAGCAATTAATGCCCAGATCGCTAAGTCTACTAAATTGATTGAACTTCTGATCGCTGATTGCAACACAACAACCAGGCCTGCCATTTTCCCTAGTAACTTAAGAGAAACGGCCACATTCCCTGCTCGTATCAAGTCTCTTTCTGAATAAGGAGTTAGCCGCTTAAAAATAAACGTTCCTATTAGAAATAATATAAATGATGTTGCTAAATAAATGAGAAAATGATCAAATGTTTGTAGATAATATAAAATGTCCACTAGTTAGGTATCCCCTTTCACTACACAAGGCAAAAAATATGATAAATTATCAGTAATGGCTGCACCTGCACGAAACCCAAATGCGCTCGCTTTTTCTCCAACAACAAAACTGCCAATTAGCAAATGCATTTCTTTTGCACCTAATTCTGTGTTAACGACGGCCGTTGGCAGTTCCACGTATTTTTGAAATACTTTAATAAACTCGTCGTATGTATTGTGCGTCTCTTCTCCAATCACGCGGCCAAATTCTTTTATTCTTACCGTATCACCTTCTCTGCCGAATATAGGCTTAGAAACATATTTCTCTCCTGTTTCTACGAAAGGCTCCTCATCTAAGTATGTCGGCAAAAAATACGTTTCAATGATTTGGTGGTCGTAATCAGAAAAGTATGGATGATTCGCTTCATGCAGCCCCCATATAACAGCAAGCATTGCTTTTGTCTGCATTAAAAAAGCTGATGGCGGATTAAGGATTCCAACCTTTTTGTGTTCGACTAATTGCAAAAATGCTTCTCCAATCAGATAGCCATCATCTGTCTGATCTCGCACTAATGCTTCAAGCGGATAAGTATGACGGTAGACTATATCTATCTTCTTTCCATCTTGATCATATACTCCAGCTTCCCTCTCACCAGTATTTACAATAAGTTCATCTAATGGGATAAAAGCAGCGCCTGGAATCTTAGCAGACTTCATCAAATAGTTTAAGGTTTCACGATCTTCTATATCCTCTTTATGAGCGGTAAATACAACATATGGATACTCCATCAAGCCTAAGTAATCAGATAATTGATTAACGGCTGCTCGCACATTCTCGCCTATTTTCTCATCTTCTCCTTCATTAGGATCAGCACAGTCAAAGCTGTTTGCGACTTTGCCGTTTACTTCAAACACCTCTCTTATAAAGGTCGGTGTATCCGCATTGAACTCTAAGATCTTTAATCCGTTTTTAGTGTCGACAAAGTCAAAACGGCCGATAACCGTTTCAAAGCTGATAGTCTCCTTTTTCAAAAGCGAGAGGGTTTGTTTAGGAACGCCAAGCTGTATGAACGTTTCCTCTTCCGCTAGTCTTACTAATTGATTCGTTTTCTTAAAAATGGAGTATGCCTCTTGAGTTGCTTGCTGAACTTCTGCTACCTGCCTATTAGAAAGTGGAATATAATCATATAAAGCATATTCCATACCATATAATCGATCCCAAAAATGATCGATCTGATTGTAAAAACTATCACGACGCTCTTTGTAACTACCCTCCAAAAAAACCACCTCCACCCATTCCTGAGCGGGAGTTCGTTGTTTGGTTATTATTTTGCTGGGATTGATTTTGCTGGTTCGTTTGTTGATTTTGATTTGACTGCTGGTTTGTTTGTGAATTTGTGCTTGTGGAGCCATCTTGTCTTTGATTCGTTACTGGTGAGCTTCCTGCACTACCTAACGCTCTTCCGGCCATAAATGCGGCAAACGTTGGAAACCAGCTTCCACCTGCATAATAGTGACCATGGTGTTCTGACCCTTCTTCGGCACATTGATAAGCTTCTGCCTCTGCATCCCAAGTCCAAACTTCACAGCCTGTTTCCTCTGGAGATGGAGGGGGTTCCTCAGGTGATGTTTGCGGGATGTTTACTAAGTCTTCTGTATTGGGACTGTAGCATGCACTCAAACTTGCTAAGGCAAAGCTTGTACCAATTATTCCTTTTAGCAAGCGATCCGTTTTCGGTTTATTCATTTTTTACACCTCCACTACCTTATACGATGATTGTTCATATTTGTTTCATTTTTCTACCGTTGTCATTCTAGCATATATTTATTTAAAAAAGATGTTTGATTCATATTTTATCGGGTATAAGTATAGGATTAAGGATTTTTAATTTATTCAACATTAAGAGAGGAAGGATGTTTGTTTTGAACATCTCTCAAGAAGCGCTGCACGATTTCGTGTGGGGCTTAATCGCATGCCGTTATACTTATGGAACAACTGTTAAAGAGGAAGAGAACCTAATTCAGGTTACATACGGATATCCTGTTGGTGATAGAAGACATGAGCTTTTCATTACTCCCTTTGGGCTTAGAAAAGTATTCAAAAAAGCTCCCTTTAGCCCTCATTATTTGACACTCGTTACTTCAAGGCAAGAAGCACCTCAGCTATATTCTTATTATCTTTCATCCTCTCACTATCTCATGATCCTAGAAGATATTGCTGCACTCGAATTGAGCACTTCTTACAAATCGGCAGATATGAAACTTAGTGAAATAACGGATTATACAGAAGCACAGGAAGTGAACACGTATTTTCAGTTAAATGCTGTAAATTTAGAACAGATAGAACAGGAAGGGATTAACCAATATGTAATGTACGATCACCTAACACCTGTCGGATTTGGCCGAATCTCTTCAACGAGAAAGTCAAAACGAGCCTGTTTAGATAATATTTATATTGACCCTGATTATCGAAAGCAAGGGTTAGGGAGCCACTTATGTGAAAAAATCATTCTCTATTCCGCCCCCCATACAACGAGCTGGATTTTAGCTTCTAGTCAAATGGGCTTCAGCATCTATCTCAAACTGGGGTTTAGAAACACAGCTTTCTTATTTACGTACAAAAAAAGGTCTAACTCTATATGAGGTTAGACCTTTTCTTCTTATATTCGGAGCAGGCATTAATTATATTTTTGACTACCAAAGGATTGGAGGCAAAATGAAGATGGATATAACTAGCTACAAGAGAATCTCCTAAATATCCTTGGAACTGGTTCTTACCCCAGCTATCATATTGAAAACAAGGGTTAACTTCTTCATGGCTTCTAATAGAAGAATAATGAAATTCATGTCCTCTAAGCTTCGTCCCTTTTATTCCTAGTATTGAATCTTCTACAATATTTACTTCTCTGTACCCAATAGCTGATAAGGTTTCATTCATCTGAATTTGCTGCGGAATAATACCTGCCATAGGGTATCTTTTTCCGTTTGTCAATCTAAGGCTTTCACATAAGAGCATATAGCCCCCACACTCTGCAAAAATCGGCATTTGGTCAACAACCGCCTCTTTTAGTTGTTTAAATAATAATGGATGAGAGGAAAGTCGGCTCGCATATTCTTCTGGGAAGCCCCCGCCTAAATAAAGCCCGTCACAATCAGCTGGAATGCCTTCTCCTTTCAATGGAGAAAAGTAGCATAGATCAGCTCCTGCCTGCCTTAGCAATTCGAGATTTGCTTCGTAATAAAAATGAAATGCTTCATCATAAGCAACTCCTATTTTCACCTTTTCTTTAGCAGGTGAACTGTATTTGACTTCACGTGGGGGAGGGGGAATAATAGGTGCTTCGCTCGCTATCTTATCGATCAGATCTAGATCAAACTGCTTTTCGATCGTAACGCTTAATTGTTCAATCAAACGATCATATTCACCTTCTTGAAGAGCGGATATCAGTCCTAGTTGACGCTCTGGCAAAGTGGGTGTATCCCCTGTTTTAAGGTACCCGACTACAGGAATCTGGCATAATTGTTCAATTGCGCTCTTACATAATTCCGCATGGCCTGAACTCCCTGCCTGATTAAGAATCACTCCTTTAATCGTGGCATCGCTTTGAAGTAGTTGAAATCCTCTCACCATCGCTGCTGCACTTCTAGCTGCTCCGCTGATATTAATTACTAATAAACTAGGAGCAGCTAAGATTTTGCTTATTTCGTATGTGCTCCCCTCATCACTTAAGGCTGAACGGCCATCATAATAACCCATCATTCCTTCAATGATTGATAGGTCCGCATCATTACTTCCATTTATAAATGTTTGCCTAACCCATTCAGATGAAGTCATCCATGTATCTAGTTGATGAGACGTACGCTTTGTAATAGCGCGATGAAACGTTGGATCAATATAATCGGGGCCGCATTTATATCCTTGAACGCTTTTACCTTTCTTTTTATAGGTTGCCATTAAACCTAACGTAATGGTTGTTTTCCCTACTCCGCTGTCTGTACCTGTAACTACGAATCGTGGCTGCATTTTTTTATTCTCACTCCTGCTACAAATGTGCTTTTTCTTGTTCAAATGAATAGACATCCTTTTTTCGCTGGAATTGATGCATCTTCATACAAGTCATGCCCCCTATTAAACTAACAAATGCTGATAAAATAAGTGCTCCAAAATACTGATTTGTCATTTCTATAATGACCCCCGTAGCTAAAGGAGAAATGATCTGGCCGACACTAAAAAAGATCGTGACAAACCCCATAGCTATAGGTACAGCTTTTGGAGAAACAAAATCTGCTACAGCCGCATTCATAATCGTTGGGACGGCCCATAAAGTAAGCCCGTATATACCTACTTCAATAGCAACCAATAATGGAGATATAGAAATAGATAACGCGATAAGCATTGTAAATTGAATCAGCAATACAGCTGATAATGCGTACATTCTCCCTAATTTATCAGATATCGTCCCCCATATAAACCCGCTTGCTATACTGAGCGCTCCTGCAATAGAGAAATAGAGCCCTGATCGTTCTTTTGAGTAACCTAAATCAAACATAAGATAATCAACTAAAAAAGTAGAAAATACTAAATAACTGAATCCCCAAGATAAGTATATAAATCCTATTGTCCACACTCTTTTATTACGATAAATAGAGGGTGTTGAATTCATATCTAAGGAACGGTCATTATTTATCGGGGGTTGAACCTGATGTTTTAATGCTGGTGCATTTTTTAAGAATAACCCATTAAACAAGATAAATATAGAAGTAATCCCCGCTAGGATATACCAGCTGTCTCTCCAACCCTCCGCACTCTCACGAACGATTTGTGGAACAAGTATACCGCTTATGACCATCCCGACTCCAAGGCCGCCCATTGCAATCCCTATCGCCATTCCTTTGTTTTTATTTGAAAACCAGCTTCCAGCTAAGCCCATTGCTGGTATAGAAGAACCGCCTGAGCCTATCCCTAAAAGAAGCACACCAACGACAGCTACAAAGAAATTTGCTGCATTGGCATTAATAAGCATCCCGACAATAATAATCGTAAGGGAGACGTTAATGACAACTTTTGCACCAATCTTAACGACAAAGTAACCTACAACAGCTACACTTATCAAATACCCTATAAAAGCAGCAGAGGCGACAAAGCCGATCTGCCTGTAATCTAGACCTATTCCATCTTTCATAAAAGGTAAAATGGCTCCTAAAGAAAAGCGGCCAAATCCAAGACTAGCAAGCATCGTCAAAAACAATAAAAATAAAATAACAGAGCTTTTTTGTATCTTCAGATGTAAACACCCCTTTAGGCGCCTTTTTATTTATATAGTCCATCCTTAGATAATTCGCGGGCAAGATGACTATTCCTGCAAATATACAGCAAAAAAGCCCTAGCGCACGACACCACTAGGACCAAATCATTTGATACTTGTACATTTTATGGTTTGATGAAAGTCATTACTTGTTAAAATAATATTTTCATCAAGCCCATTACACACTGCTAAATACCCCCGCTCTAAATTAAATCCAATCCCGTCAATCACATAATCAACCGCTACCTTTCCACTTAATTGATCTTCTTTAAGGCAGGAGATATGAACCGTGCTTTCAATCATTTCTATTGATCGTATCTCTTGATTTAATACTCTATGTATTTCATTTAATTTGTTCTCTTCCCATGATATCTGCATACTAGAAGGTGCGAACTCTAAATTAATTGTGTTAAAGGTGATTGAATACTCGCCAATCCGATTTGCACAAAGCTCAATTTGCTCATTCCCTGCCTCAATAATCACAGGCATTTCTCTCAACCACCTATTACTTTGATGATCCCAAGCAATCCATATACTTTCAATCGTTTTCCCTGTCAAGGCTACTAATTTTTCTTTATGTTCTGCTACTAAGTCCACGGGATTACTGATAAAGCGAGGTGAATAAGTATTAAGTCTACCCATCACGGTCCTCCTTTTCCGATATCTCTTTGGCTCAACATGATTGTAGATTCATTAATATATGAATACCGATACCGATGCCTTCTTTACCCCTATACCTATATTATTAATCATATAAACGTATATTGGAAGGAAAATCTAATTCATATAATAATTTGTAAATGTTAATACCCTGTTTAGCTCCACTTGAACCATGGGTAAGGGATAGATAAAAGGAGGAGGAATCAGGTATGTTCCGAAATGTAAACAAACATCTATTTTATTGCATTATTTACCTTATTGCCGCCTTAATTAGTGGAATCGGATTGCTTTTTAATCACAATATAAGCATCCTATTCGTCATTTTAACTGGTGTTTTTTTCATCCTATCTATACTTTCATTTTCACGTTACTTAATGAATAAGCCCAAAAAACTTTAATCCATGTCCCAAATGAAAACCCCGCTGCTTAGGCAGCGGGGCTATTAAAGTGTTCTTAGCGAACGGCACAGCGGTTAGGGCCGATCTCCATTTCACGTTGTTCGTCAACATCAGGAGTTACTTTCCCCATATTTGTTTGACGAATTTCTTGGTATGCATTAGGCTGCGGGGGAAGATTCTCAGTTACTAACTTTCTAAAAGTCTCTTCATCCTCAATATTTAAGCCATGATTCTCTGCAAATAAAGTCCCTAACTTCTTAGCTACGCTTCCATCTGCATTTAATTCCTCAATAATCATAAAGTGAGCAGGCAGTACAATTAATTCCTCAGATAACTCCTTGTACTTAACGTATAAGCTCTCACGCAAGTCGCCAACCCAGTCCTCTGCCATTCCAGCAAGATCTGGTCTGCCTATTGAGTCAATGAATAGGATATCACCAGATAATAGGTATTTTTCATCGACTACAAATGATGTAGAACCAATCGTATGACCAGGTGAATATAAGGCGTGAATATTAATTTTTGTATCCCCTATCTTCACTTCATTTCCATCTTGTAGTGCATGATATTCAAAAATAACTTCTTCAGCATCCTTTGGTGGAAGCCAGTAAGCTGCACCTGTAGCCTCAGCGATTTTTCTGCCGCCTGAAATATGGTCAGCATGAAGATGTGTATCGAATACATGCTTAATCGTTGCTCCTATCTCACTAGCGAAGTCAATATAAATATCTGTCATTCTCGTTGCATCGATAATAGCTGCTTCTCCGTTAGAGACAACCATGTAAGATAAGCACCCTTTTCCAATACGAACAAATTGATACATCTCTCCGCCATTACTTAGCTCCCCAACTTTCACAGGCTCTAAATGCTCACTCCAAGCTTTCATACCGCCAGAAAGATAGGATACATTTAAGCCAGCTTCTAGAATCATCTCAGCTACCATGATTGAAGAACCTTCTTTTGCACAGACCACTAGGATCTCTTTATCTTTTGGCAGTTTATCCATAATACCCTCTACCCCATCGATCAAATCAAAGTAAGGGATATTTAGGTACTCAAACTTTTCTCCTTCAATTTTCCAATCAGCAAAATCTCCTTCGTTACGTACATCTAAAATAAATAGTTCTTTTTTGTCCATTACTTTTCTTGTTACTTCTTTAGCAGTCATCGCTTTTACTGACATTCAAGTTACCCCCTATAGTATAATTAATAGTAAAATTTTTTAATTAAAATGTTAACGTTACGTCGGCATCTTTAGCAAACTCTAAAAAGGTTACCGCTCCGCCAACTTCAATTCCATCTACAAAATCTTTCTTTTCAAGTCCCATTACATCCATCGTCATTTGACAACCAATAAATCTAACTCCTAACTCTTGAGCCATCTCTACTAATTCTGGGATGCCTGGTACATTTGCTTCCTTGAACCCTTCAGCAATTTGTTCTTTTCCTTCTGGCATAGCTAATTGTTTATGTGCTTCCTTATGGATCAAATTCAATCCTTCAAATGTGAAAAAGATGGCTACTTCCTGATCTGTTGAAGCTGCTGCTGTAGCGATATTAAATACTTTGTATGCATCAAACATTCCACCATTACTTGCGATAATAGCTACTTTATTACTCATTTAAAATTTCCCCCTAGTTTTTAATTTGAATTTTATGATTAAACTTTATTCATCAAACTCATAATTTCATTTGGATCAAACCCAATAACCCACTTACCGTTGATGTTTGTTTGTGGAACTCCCATTTGACCTGTCGTATTTACAAGCTGCTGCATTAATTCAGGCTTATCTTCCACGTTTACTTCTTTAAAAGTAATTTGAAATTCATTCAAAAAGTTTTTTAACATAACACAATATGGACATCTATTTGTCGTATAGACTGTAACACCCTTCAAAATTAACGCCCCCTATTACCCAATAGGGTATATTATGTTCCAAAAAAATTTATGCTACTTCTCCATTCCACGCTATCATCCCACCAACCATATTGGTTACCTGATATCCGCGCTCTGAAAGGAATTGCGTGGCACGCCCGCTTCTAGCACCTGATCTACATACAATAATATACTCTTTAGACTTATCTAATTCATGCATGCGGAATTCAAGCAACCCTAAAGGAATTACAAGGGCACCAGGGATTTTCCCTTCAGCCACTTCATCCACTCCACGCACATCAATAATATTTAGTGGTGCTTTCTTCATTAATAGTGATTCAACTTCTCTTGCAGTCATTTCTTTCATAAGTGACCCTCCCTTTTTATTTAATCATTATTTATTTATTTTAAGTTGTGTGCTGCCTTCAATGACTATATTATACCCCATTAGGTATATTGTCAACAAAAAAATAAAAGTTTTTTCTTACACATGAAAAATGCGTAAGGGATATCTCCCCTACGCATTTTCATGAACCATATAGCCTGTTATTTTGTTTGAGCTACACTAGCGACTTTTTCTTTAAATTCAATACGACGTCTATGAAGGATAGGCTCCGTGTACCCGCTAGGCTGTTCGCATCCTTTTAATACCAGCTCAAGTGCTGCTTGAAAAGCAACGGAGTTCTCGTAGTCATCTGCCATCGGACGATAAGTAGGGTCTCCAGCATTTTGCTGATCTACAACCTTCGCCATACGTTTTAACGTTTCTAACACCTGCTCTTTGGAACAAATTCCATGATGCAGCCAGTTTGCTACGTGCTGGCTTGATATACGCAGGGTCGCACGATCTTCCATTAAGCCGATATTATTAATATCCGGAACTTTAGAACAACCGACACCCTGCTCTACCCAACGGACTACATAGCCCAAAATCCCTTGAGCATTATTGTCTAACTCTTGTTGCACTTCTTCTGCACTCCAATTTGTTTCTTTTGCAAGAGGAATGTCTAAAATTTGATCTTGTAAGTCTTGAATCGTACTCTTCAATTCTTCTTGTACATTTGCCACATTTACTTTATGGTAATGCATAGCATGCAGAGTAGCTGCCGTTGGTGAAGGCACCCAAGCCGTGTTCGCTCCTGCCTTTAACTGACCATCTTTTTGTTTAAGCATCTCTGCCATAAGATCTGGCATTGCCCACATTCCTTTGCCGATTTGAGCACGCCCTGGCAATCCGCAATCGAGCCCTGTATTAACATTCGATTTCTCATAAGACTGCAGCCAAGTTGACCCTTTCATATCATTCTTACGGATCATCGCACCTGCTTCCATAGATGTGTGCATCTCATCACCTGTTCGATCTAAGAAACCAGTATTAATGAATACCACTCTGTCTTTAACTTCTTTTATACAAGCTTTAAGATTGAGGGATGTACGACGTTCTTCATCCATAACACCAATTTTAATCGTATGACGTTCAAGGCCTAACAGATCCTCTACGCGGTTAAATAATTGGTTAGAGAATGCCACTTCTTTTGACCCGTGCATTTTTGGTTTTACAATATAAATGGAACCTTTAGTAGAGTTTTGAACCTTGCTGTTATTAAGCAGGTCATGCTTCGCAATTAAACTTGTAACCATGCAATCTAGAATACCCTCAGGCACTTCATTACCATTTTCATCAAGGATTGCATTATTCGTCATTAAGTGTCCTACATTACGAACGAACATAAGTGATCTTCCGGAAAGTGTCAATGTATCACCAGTGGCTGTTGTATAGTTGCGATCCTTTTGAAGAGCACGTGTTACAGACTGACCACCTTTTGTGAAGGTCTCTTCTAAATCACCTTTCATTAACCCTAACCAATTCGTGTAAACGCCTACCTTATCTTCTGCATCAACTGCTGCAACAGAGTCTTCACAATCCATGATGGTTGTAATTGCAGCTTCCATCACCACATCTTTAACTCCTGCTCGGTCCGTTTTCCCAATAGGATGTTCTCGGTCAATTTGTATCTCAAAATGAAGACCATTGTTCTTTAGCAACAGAATAGACGGGTCTTCTGTTGTCCCTTGATACCCTACAAATTGTGATGACTCTTTTAATTCAGATGTCACCCCATTACTATGTACAACCAGCGTTCCACCTTCGACTGTATATTTTTCTGCATCTTTATGCGACCCGTTAGATAATGGAGCTGTTTCATCTAGAAATTCCTTAGCCATAGCAATGACTTTCTCACCGCGTACAGGATTGTATGCCTTCCCTTTTTCTTGACCATTCTCTTCAGAAATCACATCTGTACCATATAATGCATCATATAAACTTCCCCAGCGCGCATTAGCTGCGTTTAAGGCATACCGTGCATTATTTACTGGTACAACTAGTTGAGGACCTGCTTGCAGCGCAATTTCATTATCCACATTCTCTGTTGTAATCTTAAACTCTTCTACTTTCGGTTCAAGATAACCAATTTCTTGTAAGAACGTTTTATATTGATTAAAATCAAATGTTTCTTTATTTTCCTTGTGCCAATTGTCGATTTTTTGCTGGAGGTCCTCTCTATCGTCAAGCAGTTGTCTATTTCCTGGTGCGAACTCAGTAATTAACGTTTCCAAACCAGACCAGAATTCTTGTTCATTGACGCCGCTTTGCGGGAGAGCCTTCTTATTAATAAACTCATAAAGAACTGGTGCTACTTGCAAATTACCAACTTTCAAATACTTAGTCATATGAATCTGCCTCCTTGAAATATAAATCTACGAACCCGACTGTTATATAACATTACTTTTTTATTGTATAACAAATCACTTGAAAAATAAAGAATTCTGACAATAAAGTGGGATAATTTTTACATTTGCCTCGAATCATGTATAAAAAAACACTGTAATTGCTTTAAGCAAATACAGTGTTACTTAGATTAACCGACCGTCATTTCTAAGTCATCAATCTTCTTCTCTACATATTTGGTATCTTTTCGTGCATTATAGCGGTCTGCTTTTTCTACTTTTACAGCTACATTATAATCAGGAATCTTAGCAAGCTTTTCATATCTCCCTTTAGGTAATAAGAAGTTGCCTTCAGGAAAATGAACGCCTAAATTTCCAGGTGTAATGTCCGCATATTTTGCCTTGCCTTGGAAGACTCCGAAATCATTATAAACAACAACTCCTTCTCCTTGGGCAATTCTTAACTCCTGTGCATCCTTCGCATTTATAAGCACGTCATACCGCTCAGCATTATTAAATGGATCTGTTTCTTTATAGACCATTGAGTTAAATTGCTTCCCGCGGCGTGTCGTTAATACAAAGTTGCCTTCCTTTTTTCCCATATCAGGTATTTCTACTGGAATTAAGCTCCCTCTACCGTCTGGAGTAGGACAAATTCCATCTTCACACAACCACGCTCCGCCCCACTGGAACACATCGCCTTGCTTCTTCAAGTCTTGCACACCTTCGTAATTCGGGTTGGCGACCGCCATTTCATCCCGAATCTCCTGCCCCGTTTTAAAGTCTACTAAATGAGCAGTCTCCGGCTTCACTCGGCGGGCTAAGTCTACGTAGATTTTCCACTCAGAGCGGGCTTCTTCAATACGATTTTTATTCCCTTCAATTTCTGGCGAGAAGTATACCATACGTTCTGTAGAGGTAGACGTGCCGCCCCCGTCCTGCTCATAACGTGTTTTTGCCGGCAATACAATGACCGCTTCTTTTGCATCTACAAGTGTTGAAGTATTTAAAATAATATCTTGATGTACTCGGATTTCTAATTCTGATAAAGCTTTCTCAATGAAATCCGGGTCAGGCATTGTTTCTAAGAAATTACCGCCAGACATATAATAAAGTTTAATTTTACGCTCATGGTCTTCTGGAAGAACGATATTTTCTAACGTAACACCTACCACATCACCTTGCCATTTCGGAATTTCAAATCCCCAAATTTTCTCCATACGATTAATGTTCTCTTCCACAAAATCCCCGCCAGGCAAGACAAACGGATCTGCCCCCATCTCACCTGACCCTTGAACGGAGGAGTGACCACGGAAAGGCATCAGTCCATTATATTTACGTCCAAGATGACCACGAAGAAGAGCTAGGTTTGCTACTTGAGAAATATTGTCTGAAGCAAAAGCGTGCATAGTGAGTCCCAGCGCCCATGCATAGACTGCATTTTTGCTTTTTGCCAAAAGTTCTGCGAGCTCAATGATTCTCTCTTTTGTAATCCCAGAAGATTTTACGATTTCTTCCCAAGATTGAGTCTGAACATGATCTCTTAATTCCTTAAAGTTATTTACATGCTGCTGAACGAATTCATGGTTGATCGCAGAGCCTGGGTCAATGGCCTCCATTTCAAACCAATGCTTCATAATCCCCTGCATGAATGCAATATCTCCGCCAATATTTACTTGATAGAAATCATCTGCAAGCTTTGTACCAAATAAAGCAGACTCTACATTAGATGGAACCCAATATTTATCCATTGCTGGTTCCTTATACGGGTTAATTACAATGATTTTTGCCCCGCGCTTTTTAGCCTCTAACATATATTTTGTAGAAACTGGAGATGCATTTGAAGCTACACTGCCCCAAAATAATAATACGTCTGCTCCGAACCAGTCCTGGTAGTTACAAGTTGAAGCTCCTACGCCAATCGAACGTTTAAGCGCGGTTTTACTTGGAGAGTGACAGATACGACTTGCATTATCAATGTTATTCGTGCCTAAAAAGCGGGCCGTTTTAGCTGCTACATAATACGATTCATTCGTTATCCCTCTTGATGTAAGATAAAAACCATATTGTCTCGGATTAAGCTGTTTCATCTTATCTGCAATCATATCCATTGCATCGTCCCATGTTAAACGAGAAAACTTTCTTTCTCCTTTGCGGCGAATAAGCGGATAAGGAATACGCCCTAACTTCCTCAGCTCTTTACTGTCATATTTTCTTAATTCATCAATATCTGAATGCAAAATTTCCTCGTCAATAGCCGGAGCGGTATTTAAGCGCAACACGTTAAGTCGTGTTGTACACATATGCGGGCCTTTTAAGGTTTGGTCGAACATGCCTGAAACCCCAAGAGCACACCCATCACACACCCCTTTTGTTAAGATTCTAGTCGCATATCCAATATTATCTTTATTTTCCCAAGCAATTTTCATCGAATCTCTAATATGTTTTGGTTTCACTTTTCCAAGTCCAAATGGTATCGGGCTTACCCAATGTTTGGGCTGCGGCATTTTTGTTCCTTTAATAGGGCCTTGGTGTTTTGTTTTTCCCATATTGTTTCACTCCTAAGATTACGTTTAACATGTTGCTTTTCATCCCATTGCAGTAATCAAATCCTCATACTGCAGTAATCAAATCCTCACACTGCAGTAATCAAACAAAAAACCACCGAACTATCCAAGATCATGGACGAGAACGGTGGTTAGTCTTTTACAGGATCGCTGCTAAGTGCCAAGCCAACTATGAATATATTCATTTCAAGTTCGTTTTTAATAAAATCTTTTTGAGGACTGTATTTGTGGGTCCTACTCCCCCATAATAGAAATCGCTTACAATGTCTGGTCAAATAAAACTGAAGACAGGTGCGCTATCTCAGGATTTCAAATGTTACAGACTAATGAATTTATTTAAATCATACCGTTAATTCAAAAAAAATTCAATATCTATGCAGAATAAATATCCACCAAACAATTAAATTTACTTTTTCACTAATCATTAAGACTTGTCAGATTTATAGATTATGTTTATATTTGTAGCGTTCTTATTTTAAATGACTAAGTCAGTTTAATCAGCTTTAGTTGATCACGAAAGGGGGAGAAGGAATTGAGCGAATCTCTAAGTTCATCTAGGTCGATCATTAAATACAGTCATCACGAATTTATAGAACAAGAAGATGAAATAGCGATCGAATTCCCTTTAACCATTTTTATAAATAATGAAGAATTCGCAACGATGGTATGCAGTCCCTGTGACTTTGAGGAGATGGTGATCGGATTCCTAGCATCAGAAGGCGTCATTCGATTTAAAAAAGAAATTAAAGACATGACAATCGATAAAAACCGTGGCTTTGCCTATATTCACTTACATTCAAAAGAGGTAAAAAACCAACAGCTGTTTTCAAAGAGATTTATCGGATCATGCTGCGGCAAAAGCAGACAATTCTATTTCCAAAATGACGTAACAACGGCTAAGACGTCCATGATTAACATGACCATTAAAGCCACGCAATGCATAAACTTAATGAAGCTGATGCAGGAATCCAGTCATGTATTTAAGGATACCGGCGGCGTACATAATGCTGCATTATGTACAGCTGATGAATTAATCGTCAGCCGCTCAGACATCGGACGGCATAATGCACTAGATAAACTGTATGGATATTCATTGTTAAATGGAATTCCAGTAAAAGATAAAATTCTCGTTTTCAGCGGCCGAATCTCCTCTGAAATTTTAACAAAAGCGGCCAAAATAGGCGTTGGAATTGTTCTATCAAAATCTGCTCCTACAAACTTAGCAATTGAGTTAGCACACGATTTGAATATTACCGCAGTAGGCTTTATTCGCGGGCAGTCTTTTAATATTTATTCTCACCCAGAACGAATTGTACTTGATTCATAAATGACGAATAAGGAGGAACTTAACATGAGTTCTTGTAAATTAGATCATCCACTTGAAGATGTAGAAAATAAATTAGGATCACAAGAGGAATACCTTCCTGAAGATGTGTACTCACAGTGCACCGTGTTTTTACAATCTAAGCCTAGCCAACTAGAATTAAATGAACTCTTTCACCTTTTAAAGAAGTATGACTTAGCATCAGAAGAGGAGAAAAAAATGCGGGATGAGAAATTAAAGCAACTAACTAGGAAGTAAGTATTGCTGACAAAAAAGTCTTTACCTAATTATGGTAAAGACTTTTTACATAGTACCTCTTCTTTTACTTATATAGACCTTCAACCAATATTTCAAGGGCATGCGGCACTCGAATACCTTCTGCAGCAGCAGACAATGGCATTACAATAAAATGCTCATTTTTAATAGCAGTCACATCTGTTAATCCAGGGTGGTTTAATAATTGGTTTCTTTTTTCATCTGCAGTGGTTTGACCATAATCAATAATAACAATAACCTCTGGATCGCGATCGACTACTGCCTCCCAACTTACCTCACCCCAATTACTATCAATATCATTAAAGATATTTTCTGCACCAGCCATTGTCACAATTTCGTTCAGAAAGTTTTGTCCTACAGTAAATGGGGCTGCATCACCACTATCATATACAAACACCCTTAAAGGCTCCTCGTTCTCAGGGATTCGTGTTTGAATGGTTGTTAATTCTTTCTGTATTTTATTGATTAGTTCCTCGCCTTTATCATTCACATTGAAAATCTTTGAGATATTACGAATATCTTGGTAAATATGTTCAATGCTCGGTCCTACGATTTTAGAAGATTCATGTAAATAAGCGTTAATTCCAAACTGGCTTAACTGTTCTACTGTGCCTATATTGTCTTCTCGAAATGCACTTTCCCACCCAGCATAAACAAAATCAGGCTCCTGGGCTAACAAAACTTCTTGGGAGGGATATTGCTCAGATAAAACGGTAATTTGTTCATACGCTTCTTTATATATTGGTAAAATTTCATCATCCAAATATGCAGTCCCTACCATACTCTCTTCTAAACCAAGGGCCAGCATAACCTCAGTAACATGTTGGTTCAGTGAAACAGCTCTTTTAGGTACTTCTGAAAACACAAGTACATCTTCAATGTTTTCAATTTCTACTTCTTTATATGCTTCTTCATGCTGCAAAGTTTCCACAGAATCAATCTCATCTTTTTCTTCAGTAGCAGTAACTCCTTCGCTATTTCCACATGCTGCTATTAATAATAACAGCATACCTATAATTAATTTCCTATGTAAATTCTTCATCTGTTTTTCTCCTTCAGTTCGGCAATAATCGTCCAGGTAATCGGTTGGTTATTAGCAGTACTTTTCACTCCAAACGGGTAGCCGCCATCTTTCCAGCTATCCCCTGTATAAGGATGCAGCCTGCCTTTATTTATATCTTCAAATCTATCCTCCAATGTTTCATCAACACTTAAGGGGGTTACATCACAAGAGAATTCTGCAACCTTTATTGTATCGCCTATTTTTTGGTTAGGTTGATAATCACAAACCATATCAGTCACAGAAAATCCTTCAAGCTTCAATAAATAAGCAAGTTCTCTAGGAGTTATAAAACTGAGTTCTCGCTCAACCTTATATTTTGTTTGAGAAACTCCTTCACGATATACCTCATACATTGCTGAATAATGAAAAAGCTGTTCCCTTAATGAAGTGAAGCCTTCCACCGTCAACTCCACGATCTTTATGGACGTCATTTGTTTTTGATGCTGATTTTTCCACAAAGTAGTTGGAGGAGGTATAATGAGATCGATGGCAATTCTCCCTTCATTCCCTAAATGGTTCCTGACCATCGCTAATAGTTCTTGTTGTTCTTTAACTGTGGTGAAGTGCTGAAAGAATCCATCAGCTAATAAAACATGGCTGAATGACTGTTTACAGTTTAATTTAAGAGCATCTTCTTCAATCAGCGTCATTTGGTTAGTTATGCGTTTAGCTTTTTTATTTGCCAAAGCTAACATCTCCTTGCTCCAATCCACCCCAGTAACTTTAATACCAACATTAGCGAGCTCCACAGCGATTCTTCCCGTACCAGTGCCTAAATCCAGAACATGAGATAGGTTCTTTGAGGTTAAAACCCATTCTCGAAAAAAAGCAACTCCTGCTTTACCAGCAAACAAATCGTAGTACTGCGCTTCTAAACTCTTATATTTAGGGTTTGCTTGCCTTATATGCCTATCTCCTTGCATACCGCACCTTGAACATAATGTGCCCGCTAATTGTGCAAATGGTGTCCCTTTTGGAACTCCATTTTTAGAATCCCCGTGCTGCTCATTATATCGAAAGCTGCAATAAGCACATGTATAAAACGCCATCTCGCGTCCTTCCTCTCTAACCCATCGTACTGTCCATCCGTTGTGATGATAACGACCCGCTATACCATCCCATCAGAAATATAAGAGATCTGGACCTTTCCCGTCATTGGATGGGTCGTAATAGTACATTCCACCTGGAAGATTTCTTTTACCAAATCCCTTGTAAGCACTTCAGTCGGTGATCCTTGCTTAACTATTTCACCACCGTTTATCACATAAATGATGTCACAATAAGCTGCAGCCAGATTTAAGTCATGAATTGCTGCTAAGGTGCTTACATTTAAATTTTTCACCACATCGAGAATATGTAGTTGATGCTGAATATCAAGATGATTCGTCGGTTCATCTAATATAAGTACATTCGCTTTTTGCACAAGTGCTCTGGCAATTAGTACACGTTGTTTCTCCCCCCCTGATAAGGTTGAGAAACTACGATTTGAATAACCTTCTAACCCAACTTTTACTAATGCCTGATTAGTAATATAAGAATCTTCACTCGTGTCCTCCTCAAAGAATCTCTTATGAGGACTCCTTCCCATAAGAACTATTTCTTCAACAGTAAAATCAAAAGGTACTGAACTTTCTTGAGCCACTACAGCCATACGCCTTGCCAATTCTTTATGAGTAAGGGTTGAAATATCCTTTTCATCCAACGCAACGAGACCTGCACGTGGTTCAAAGATACGGTAAATGGTTTTTAATAAGGTCGATTTTCCGCTGCCATTAGGCCCAATCAGCCCGACAAACTTTCCGGATTCAATGTCCATAGATACTTGATGAATAATATCTTTATGTTCAATGGTGGTTGTTAATTGCGAAACGGACAGCATCATTTTTCTCCCCCACCTCCAAATGAATACGAATTTCTTCTTAGCAGCCAAATAAAAAATGGTCCTCCACAAAGCGCAGTCACAATTCCAATTGGCAACTCCTGTGGCGCGACAAATGTACGTGCACAAACATCTGCCCAAATAAGGAAAATCGCGCCAACGAACGCGCTTATTGGGAGTACATTTCTATGATCTGACCCTATAAAAAGCCGTACAACATGAGGCACCATCAGTCCAATAAAACCTATGGCACCACTTACAGCAACTAAAACACCCGTTAGTAATGCCGTAACTAGCATTAGTACTTTCTTAAAGATATTAATATTTAAACCCAGAGTTGCTGCTGTTTGTTCCCCCATTAAAAGTAGATTTAGTGGTCTCGCAAAAAAAAGAAGCAGCACCATGCCAATAAACAATGAAAAAAATGGAATAGCCAATTGCTCCCATTTCGCTCCTGATAAACTTCCCATCATCCAAAATAGCGCGTCTCGCACGCCTTCTTCACGCGGTGCTGAAATCACAATATAGCTTGTTACAGCAGAGAGCATCATCGAAATGGCAATACCTGATAGGAGAAGTCTTACCGTAGAAATTTTCCCACTTACTTGTGCAACTAAAAAGACTAAGAAAACAGAGATCAATGCGCCCAAAAATGCAGCGATTGAAAGGGCATATAGTCCAAACATCTTAAATGCTCCTAATACAATGACAAGAGTTGCCCCCACTGAAGCTCCGGATGATATACCTAAAATGAATGGATCAGCCAGGGAATTTCGAACGAGCGCCTGAATAGCCACACCAACAATCGCTAATCCTGCCCCTACAATGGCTCCTAAAATAATCCGCGGAAAGCGAATCTCCCAAATAATTTGTTCCTGAGCTTTTGTCCAATCTTGTACGATATATGTATCTAAATATGGAACTTTCGATAAAGCAATTTTCCATACGGTAATTGGAGAGATTGAAATAGGTCCTATCATTATTGAGACAGTTATCGAAACAATTAAAATGAGGATTAGGCAGAGAACGAGAAACCTTGTTCTCCCTCTTTGATGCTTATTTTTTTTACCCTCCTCTGCTTTTAAAGAAGGGTCGGCCCCACCCGCTTCTTGTAAGCCCCCCATTTCTACTCCCCCTTTTTTTATGAAGCAGTGTTAACAGCAATAGATATCTGAATTTATCTAAATTTCCTTCTAAAACTCTATACCTTTAACTGCTGGAACACCTTCATTGTAATAATGCTTTTCTGGTTCAATAACTGAAACTAGATCAGCTATATTTTTTATTTCATCTTTTGCAGACCTGCCTGTAACGACTAAATGGACGTGGGAAGGTTTATTTTGAATTAAATCTATTACTTCTTTGATCGGTAAAACATCTTCTATTGGAAATTTTTCTATCGCTAGAGCATTATTCAGTTCATCTAAGATGACTAAATCGTATTCCCCGCTCATAACAGCTTCTCTTGCAATTGGCCAGCCTTTTTTCAATGCTTCTCTATGCTCTTCAGGGGTTTTCGTCCAAGTAAATCCAACCCCTAATTGAATCATCTCTACACCTAACTTCTTTAGAGCTATTTCCTCTCCATAGGTCCGCTCTTTTGATTTTATAAATTGAAATATCCCTACATTAAATCCTCTTCCAATCCCACGTAATGCTAACCCTAATGAAGAAGTGGTTTTACCTTTCCCATCACCCGTATATACAAGGGTCAATCCCCTTCTCTTTTTCTGCTGGCTCATATTAGCCTCCTTTACAGCTCACCTACTATTGATAGATTACTTTCTAATGGATACGAGTCTATTAATAGATTTACTATCTTTCCATCCATATGGTTTTATTCTCAAATGAAGTTCTTACTTTTTCTTTTTGTTGCTTTAATGCATTCTGTGAAGGGTGCCCTATAAATAATGTGCCAATGACTTTTTTTCCTTCGGGTGATCCTATAAAATCAAACGAACGAGAATCATGAACAAGACCTACACCGCGTGTGCGCCAAACAAATCCAAGATCTAGCTCTTGAGCTTGTAACCACATAGAATGAATAGCACAGCAAACTGCATACTCATTATCTTTTGAGTCTGCATCATTTGAAGCAATATCTGAGGTTACAATAATAATGAGCGGAGTATTTCTTACTACATCAAGCGAGCTCTTTATTAAAGATGGTTTTGTAGGAAATCGTTCCTCTAGAAATTCCATTGCCAACTTTTCATACCTAAGTTTTGCTTCTTCTTGTATAATGTAAAAGTTCCAAGGCTCTCTCATACGATCATTTGGAGCTAGCGTTGCGGCTTCTAGCAAAAGCTCTATCTTTTCTCTTTCTATTTTCTCGTTAGTATAATTTCGAACCGCTCTCCTATTACGGAGTAACTCTAACACTGTCATCTAGAATCTCTCCTTCTTTACTAAACCAGCTTAATTTTTCTTTAAATTTAACAACCTCACCAACGACAATCATTGCAGGATGTTGTATTTTTTCGTGTATAACAATCGTCGCTATGGATTCTAGTGTACCTGTAACACACGTTTGATTGGCGGTTGTCCCTTCTTGAATCACAGCCACTAGAGTTTTAGGATCTTTTCCATGAATGATCATTTGTTCGCAAATATATGACAGATTACGAGTCCCCATATAAAAGGCCAAAGTATCACTGCCGTTAACCAGCGCTTCCCAGTTCAATCCATCCGTGCCGTTATCATTTCTTCCAGCCCCATGGACCATAGTAAAGGAAGTGGCATAATTTCGGTAAGTTACAGGAATACCAGCATACGCAGGTGCTGCGATTCCAGAAGTAATACCCGGAACAATTTCAAAAGGAATCCCAGCATTTGAGAGAACTTCAGCCTCTTCACCTCCCCTGCCAAATACACAGGGATCTCCACCCTTTAGTCTTGTAACACTTTTTCCTTCAAACGCTTTAGATACGAGTAATTGATTAATTTCTTCCTGCATAAGACTATGGTTTCCCGGAGACTTCCCGCAATAAATAAGTTCAGCACCTTGTGCAGCATGATTTAATAACTCTTTATTAACTAAACGATCGTAAGCTATGACGTCTGCTTTTTGAATGCACTTAAGTCCATAAACTGTAATTAACTTAGGATCTCCAGGTCCTGCCCCCACCAAAAAAACTTTCCCTTTTTTATTCATCCTCTCACCTTGATCCTCTATAGATAACGATGTATCTATTTATTTACTCGCGTAGTAATAGTAATGTAGTTCCTGATAGTGAACGATTAGTAGACTTTAGCGTTGCAAAATGGCTTTACTGGTTTTACATTTGTTAATCCATTTTTCAACCATCGTTTTACAAGAAGCAAAATGAAAGTGAGTATACCCTGCTACAAGATTATGCATCAAACAACCTTCTTGCTTGGTACCTCGCATTCCCTTCGTTACATACGCATGACGTATTTGCTCCTTAATCTCCTTATTATGGTAAGTAGAGTAATGAAACTCATGACCTCTGGCTTTTTCTTTTCCGCTTATTAAGAAATTATTATTTTCACCGGTAATTTCTCGATAACCCAGTGCCGCTAACTTATGTTGCATTATTACTTTACCTGGAATCATGCCAACCATTGAAAATTCCTCTTGGCTAGTGGTTTCAATCGCTTCAGTTAAATACATAAACCCTCCGCATTCGGCGAGTGTTGGCAGTCCCTTTTCAATAGCGGTCTTAATTGAATGCTGAACCTCTTTATTATGAGAAAGACTTTCCGCATATTCCTCTGGAAATCCACCTCCTAGATATAAGCCGTCACTATTATCAGGCAAGCATTCATTTGCTAAAGGAGAAAAATAAACGATCTCAGCCCCTAACGATTGTAGTAATTCCAAGTTTTCAGGATAATAGAAATTAAAAGCAGCATCCTTTGCTACTGCAATTTGAACAACCTTCTCTTTTCTCTGAGTAAACAGTGAATAAATTTTAGGATTAGGGAGAACAGGAGCTTTTGAGAGTTCTAACAGTTGTTCTAAATCTACGGTCTCTTCTATTAAATCTCCTAATTTTTCAAAAAAGGAATCTAGCTCTCCCCTCTCAATTGAAGGAATTAACCCTAAATGTCGTTCAGGAATCTTAATATCAAGCTCTCGTTTTAAATAGCCAATAACAGGGATATTGCATTCTTGTTCAATAGCCGTCTTAACAATCTTAAAGTGCCCTTCACTACCTACTCTATTTGCAATAACACCTACTATGTTCGTCCCCTCAGCAAGCATTTGGAATCCTTTTACGATAGCAGCTGCGCTTCTTGCCATACTTGCACAATTAACAACAAGTAAAACAGGGCTTTGTGTAATCATGCTTATATCAGCTGTACTGCCTTTATTATTTTTGGGATCTTTTCCATCCAAAAATCCCATAACACCTTCTATTATGGAAATATCTGCTCCCTTACTACCATGAGTCATAATATCTAAAACCGTATTTCGATCAAGCATCCAACTATCGAGATTTCTAGAAACTCGCTTTGTGACCGCCGTATGATAGGATGGGTCTATATAATCAGGGCCACATTTAAAGCCTTGTACTGTTAATCCTCTTTTTTTAAAAGCCGCCATCAGACCAATGGTTAGTGTTGTCTTACCAACGCCGCTTCCTGTCCCTGCTATAACCATTCGATGATTCAATCTGTTTCCCCCTCACTAGTACGGTATTAAAGCAACCGAGATCGTTACATTTCCTGATTTCTTCTTAACAAGAGCAAGATCTTTTGATCCACTGTATAACATCGCAGCCGGTTCACTTACACCATACGCACCTGTAAATTTATAAACCGTATCTGAAGGATCTTGAATGGACATTTTATTTAACTCATCAGCTGGGTAACAAATAAAGTCCCAATTATACTTTTGAGCTAAAGCTATAAGCCCCTCTTCATCTTTTTTAAGATCAATCGAACATATGGCTTTTATGCTCTTTATAGAAAACCTCAATTCCTCCAATGTTTTTTTAATGACATTCTCAATCTCTGCTAAAGAAGTGCCTCTATTACACCCAATCCCTAAAACAATGACCTTTGGTCTATAGAGCACTCCATTTTCAAGAATTAGCTGCTCATTTCTGTTTAATTGACGATGTGTGATAATTAATGCCGCTTTGGGTTTTGCCTCAATAGCTTCCTCTACTGAAGCATAGACTTTAATCGAGTCCGGCAAAGGGTGGTCATAATTCCACCATTCCTTTTCACCTGACTCTTGTACAATGGCAACATGTTCTTCATTAACGACTGATGCACTCACAGGTGTTAAAAATTTCGCCGATTCCCACTCCCAGCCAAAACGGCTGCCAAATAGATCTACTGCAATCGTTTTTTGCACATCTGATGCTGTGGTAATAACAGGTTTTGCATCTAGTATGTTTGCGACTTCTTTTGTTAATTCGTTAGCCCCGCCTAAATGTCCTGATAATACACTAATGACGTGTTCTCCCTTATCATCAATGACTACTACAGCAGGATCCGTTTTTTTATCTTTTAATATTGGAGCAATCATCCGTACAACAGCTCCCAATGAGACGATCATAATAATCCCTTTATAAGATTGGAATAGAGAGGGCAGCAACAGCCGTACATTCCCTTCAAATAATTGAATATGCCTGGTATCTTCATCTCCCTTTTCAAATTTGCTCATATAAAATAAATCTGATTGTTGAAATGTTGAATGTAATCCTCTTGCTAAATTCACTCCATGCTTTGTAATAGCGACAATAGCAAAAACCCCATTTTCCTTGAGTTCTACCTGTTTACCTTCTTCTAAAACAAGGGTCATGGTTTCACTCCTTTTCGAAATCCATGGGTAAATTCTTTATCATATAGCTTTGATTTAAACTGTTTATCATGAATGTTTTCATCGATAGCCCAGCCTGCTAGAATCATAGCTTGTTTGCGAATTCCATTTACTCGCATATCTTCATCTAAGCGTTCAAGGGTAGATCGCACAATTTTCTGATCAGGCCAGGTCGCTTTATACACCACCCCTACTGGAGTATCCTTGCTCCAACCTGCCGCTAAAAATTCCTTGACGATTTTCTTTGTTAAAGTGGCACTTAAGAACAAAGCAACAGTACAATTATGCTTCGCCAAGTCTCTTAACTTTTCTGCTTCAGGTACTGGAGTTCTTCCTTCGGCACGTGTAAGAATAACCGTTTGAGTTAAGTCAGGAACGGTTAATTCTGCGCCAAGAGCAGCTGCCGATGCGAAAACTGAACTGACTCCAGGGATAATTTCTACATTTATATCCTGCTTGTTCAACATGGAAATTTGCTCCATTATAGCCCCGTACACAGCAGGATCCCCAGTATGAACTCTTACAACTTGCTTTCCTTCCCGCAAGCGATCAACCATTACTTGGACCATCTCTTCAAGGTGCATCCCTGCGGTTTTGATAATTTCTGCATCAGAGTTAGCTTGCTCAATTAACTCTTTACTAACTAGTGAGTCGGCATAGAGCACAACATCTGCTTCTTTCAGCTTTTTTAAACCTTTTACCGTAATAAGTTCTGGGTCTCCAGGTCCTGCTCCAATAATCGTTAACTTCCTCATTTCCTCACCACCATCAGCGTTAAATATTCAAGTTCTGCACGGTCTAATTCATGAATGTCCCATACAATTTCTTCATCCGAAGTTACTTTTGTCACTACGGAAGCTTTGTCTACTAAATCTAACTCCCTTAATACATCAAGCATCAAGTCCATAACTTTTGCTACTTTAATAAAAATGACACAATCATTTTCAATAATTACTCTCTTCATTTCAGCATAATCATCTCTTGCTGGTACAATAGCAACATGATCATCTCCTTCAGCCAATGCAATACCAAGCCTTGAAGCAGCCCCATTAATGGAAGAAATACCAGGAACTGTTTGAATATTTACTTCTGGATGACGTGACTTCATTAATTTCATCATGTGTATAAATGTACTGTATAATAAAGGATCACCTTCTGTTACAAACGCTACATCCTTGCCCTTTTTCAGATACTCCCACACTTGGTTTACGGTATTTGACCATTCACGCTCTAAAATAACAGGGTCCTTTGTCATAGGAAAGACAAGACCTAGCATTTCTTTTTCCTCTGGCTTAATATATAAATCTATAATTCTATGAGCATAACTCTTGCTGCCCTTTCTTTTTTTGGGGTATGCAATGACCTCCGTTTCTTTCAGCTTGCGGAAAGCTTTTATGGTGAGCAATTCCGGATCCCCTGGGCCTACTCCTAAACCATACAATGTTCCAGTCATTAGATTACTCCCTCCTTATGTTTGGCTGTAATGATGTAAATAGGATTTAAGGCATCAAAACGTGTTAATTGTAAAATAGGTTTACTCCTTGAAATCTGAGCAAGCGTGATCGTTGTTTCAAACCCATTTTGTTTAAATCCTTCCACTGCCTGCATCAAATTTTCAATCGTAACTGCATTCAACACAATTCTTCCGCCTTCTTTTAAGCGAGAACAACAAGCCGCCAAAATATCATCCATGTTCCCAGCGGTACCACCTATAAAGACCGCATCGGGCTCAGAAAACGTATGTAGATAGTCAGGTGCCTTCCCTTTGATCACAGTGAAATCCGTTCGAAATTTCACTTGATTCTTATAACAGTTTTCTAAGTCTTGTTCGTTTTTTTCAATCGCAAACACTTGGCCATTTTTTGCAATAAGACTAGCTTCAATGGCGATCGAACCAGTACATGTTCCAATATCCCAAACAACACTGTCTTCCTTTAGGTTTAACTCCATTAGACTAAGAGTTCTAATTTCTTTTTTTGTAATCAATCCTTTTTCTGGCTTTCTTTGATAAAATTCATTGTCAGCGATACCGAAACTCCATACTTTTACTTTTTCAACTTTTTTCAAAATGACTACATTAAGCGGGGAGAAATCTATGTTTTCCAACTCTTCTAATTCATAGTAGCCACACCGTTCATTTTCTCCACCAAGATTCTCTGCTACAAATGCAAGGTATTCATCGACGTGAAAGGAACGTAGATACTGAGCTATTTTTGCAGGGGTATTTATATCATCAGTTAACAAAGCTATTTTTTCTCGCCCATTGATTCGTTGAATTAACCCTTGGATACTTCGACCATGAACACTCGTTACATAGGCATCCTGCCAACTTTCATTCATGCGGGAAAATGCAAGTTGAATGGAACTCAAATATGGATAGATGTCCACCTTTAACTTTTTACCTAAATAGCTTCCTATCCCATAAAATAAAGGATCTCCGGAGGCTAAAATAACAACCCTCCTACATTCTTGAGCAAGGTCATCTATAAGGTTTTTTAATCCTCCCTTAATCACCCTCTTCTCTCCATGATACTCAGGGAATAAATTCAGCTGCCTTTCTCCTCCTACTAACAGCTCACTTTCAAATATGTACTTTTTATATATAGGAAGAAGACCATTTTGTCCTTCATCACCGATACCTATGATTTTAATCTTCTTATCCATCATCCTTACCTGCCTTTCCAAGAAAAGCACCCTTCATCGAGTACAAACTTGTTTCAATCATCATTCCACCCCGCACTTCATCAATTCCTGCAGCACAGCAATAGTTACAGAGTATTGCAAAAAACTCATGATAGCCTTTGGTGAACAGTAAATCTCCGACTTGTGAAGCGGTATTAGCCCCTCTGATCTCTTCAATTAATTCTTCATCGTTCACTCCAGCTTCTCGTGCAACATTTGCTAAAAAATTGAAATCTACCGGAGCGCTTTTAGAGTGAACCATCATCACGCCTTGAGCTACCTTTGAAAACTTACCCATCATTCCAACAAGCGAGACCTTTTTTATCCCCTGCTTTTTACATTGTTTGAGGGTAAAACCCACAAAATCGCCCATTTCGATGAAAGCTTCTTCAGGCAGCTCAGGGTATTGGGCTATCCCATATTTTTCACTTCTACCTCCGGTTGATATGACAACATGCTCGCAGCCGCTTGCTCTAGCAACACTTATTGCCTGCACAATGCTTGCCATATAGGCAGAACTTGAGAAAGGGATTACTGTTCCTCTTGTCCCAAGTATAGAAATACCCCCAACAATTCCAAGACGTTTATTGAGTGTTTTTTCTGCCATCTTTTCACCCTCTGGTACGGAGATGACAATCGATATCCCTCTATTAATTCCGTATGATTGGAGGATTTCTTTAGCCGTTTCATAAATCATTTTTCGAGGTACTGGATTAATCGCCGCTTCTCCTACAGGGACAGGCAAACCCTCTTTTGTTACACGTCCCACGCCAATTCCTCCATCAATATGTATCCCAGGCACAAAAGACCAAGATACTCTAGCAATGATTAAAGCCCCATGGGTGGCATCTGGGTCATCCCCGGCATCTTTAATCGTCTCCGCTTCAGCAAAGCCCTGACTTATAGTACAGCATTCCATTTCAAACGTAGCAAACTTTCCAACGGGTAAGAAAATAGTAGCATCTAGCTGTTCTATACCTGTGATAAGAGCAACTAGTGCTGCTTTTGTACAAGCAGTAGCACACGCACCTGTAGTGTAACCGGAGCGCATTTCTTTCTTATCTTTCTTGTTTGCTTTTACCGCCATTTTCTATGCCTTTTCTGCTAAGAGTGAGAGTGCATTAAGTGCTGCTACCGTGACTGTACTGCCGCCTTTTCTCCCCACATTAGTAATAAAAGGTACATCGAGTTTTGCAAGCTCTTCTTTTGATTCAGGCGCAGATACAAACCCAACAGGCATCCCAATAACTAAACTAGGCTTCGCGTAACCTCCTTTAATTAACCTAATTAATTCAAGCAGAGCAGTTGGTGCATTACCAATTGCATAAATACCACCATCAAATTGTTGAATTGATTTTCTAACTGATATAATTGCACGAGTTGTATTCAGTCTTTTTGCCTCTTTCATGACGTCCTCATCCGAAATATAAACGTGAACATTACCACCGTGCTTTTCAATTCTTCCTTTACTAACTCCGCTTACGATCATTTGAACATCAGCGTACACCTGCTCACCATTTTTAATAGCTTTAATCCCTGATTGAATGGCTTTTTCATGGAAAAGCATGCTATGTCCAAGTTCAAAATCAGCTGAAGCATGAACGACTCGCTGCACAATTTTATACTGTTCTTCTTTAAAAGAATGCGCCCCAAATTCCTCATCAATCATATTAAAGCTCATTCCTTCTATCTCCTGAGGCTGTACAGTTAAAGGTTTGAAATCTGTTAGAAAATCCATATTACTCTCTCCCATCCATAAATTGATCTGTAAATACAACTCGATTAATATGAGTTAACACATCTGTATAATCAGAATAAAGATTTTTATATTCTATTTTAGGCCTTTTAATCATTATTACTTCAATACCTAGCTCTAGCGCCGCTTCTACTTTTTCATCAACCGAGCCAACCTTGCCGCTTTCTTTTGTAATCATTGTCGTTACAGCATATTGCTTGTAAAGGGCTGAATTAAATTCTTTTGTAAATGGTCCTTGTATAGCAACAATGTCTCTTTGAGGCAGCTTAAGTTCCTCACATTTTTCCATATTATCTTTTCGGGGGAGCATACGAGCAATCAGCCTGATGTCCGGTTGATCGAGTAAACGTTCTGTAAAGACTTGAAGCGTTTTGCTTCCGGTCGTTAACATAATGACTCCTCTTCTTCTTAATGCATGCTCTGCAGCCATTACATAGTCATCGACAATCGTGATTCCTTTTCCAAAATGCGATTGAGATGCACGTTCGTATCGGATATAAGGAATTCCAGCTTCTTTTGAAGCGTTTAATGCATTTGTACTTGCTTCTTCTGCAAAGGGATGACTTGCATCTACAATCGCTTGAACGTTTTGTTCTTTAATCTTCTCTACAAAATCATCTTCTGTTAATCGCCCCACATACACACTTAGCCCTGCTTTTTTTAATTCAATAGCTGCATTCTGCGTCACTACTGTTGTAAGGAGCGAATGTCCTGACCTTTTAAGCAGGATCGCTAACTCTCTTGCATCACTAGTACCTGCTAAAAAAAGAATCATACTTTCTGAACCTCATGGTGATCATGGTCATGGTGGTGGTGATCGTGGTCATGTTCATGGTCGTGGTGATGATGGTGGTCAATATGTTCCATTGCATCAATTCGATATATACAAGTATCACAATTCATCTTTACCTCACCTTGCAGCGCTTCTTCAATTCGGTCCTTGATGATGGTCTGAAGCCTGCTGTGAAAACCAAAGTAACCTGCTAAATTAAAAGAAATACCTGGATATTCTTGTTCAAATTCTTTAACCATTTTCTCAAGGCGCTTAATTAATATACCTGTAAACAAGAAATAAGGGAGGATCACAACCCTCTTAGCTCCAAGCCTTATACACCGCTCAACTCCTTCTTTTATGAGAGGGTCCGTTACCCCCATAAATGCAGGTTCCACTAATTTATAATTAAGCTTTTCCCATAATAAACGAGTCATTTTGTAAAGATCTGAATTAGCATCAGGATCGCTTCCACCGCGGCCTAATAAAACGATAGCTGTATCAGGATCAGCATTATCTACATTTTCGCCTACCTCTACCAATCGATCTTTACAAATTTCAAGAGTTTCTTCATGAATTCCAAAAGGTCGTCCGTATGTAAAATGGATCTGTGGATACCTCTCCTTTGCTTCATCAATTGCTGCAGGAATATGAATCTTGGAATGCCCAGCTGCAAGCAGCATAAGCGGGATGATAAAAACACTTGACGCACCTTTTTCTACACACGTTTGAATCCCTTGTTCAATGGTTGGTTTGGCAAATTCTAAATAACAGGTTTCTATTAAAAGGCCAGGATCTAATTTGGTTGATAATTCTTCAATCATACGCTTCACTTGTTCATTGCCTTCTGGATCCCTGCTACCGTGCCCTACAAGTAAAATGGCTCTCATGTTCATTTCCCCCTGATTTTTCTAGTCTCCACATGGAGCTGGTTCAATCTCAATTTTTGGTGTCATATCTTTGTATGTATAATCTAAAATTTTCCCCACTCGTTTAAAATATTTAAAGAATCGTTCGTTTGGGTGACCCTTCTCTTTATAATCTGAGATGATTTCCTCTATGAGTGGTACGATTTTATCCGGTTCGATCCCCTCTGCCACTGGTTGACCAGCATGTGCTGTACGCCCTACTGTCTTTGCCCCTAAAAACAAATCAAATTTTCCCTTTCTAAATATAATGCCTATATCATCATTAACAGCTCCGTAACAAGCCATGCCGCAACCATTAAACCCTACTCTCAATTCTTTAGGCAGCTCTAGGCCACTTAATCTCTTATTGATTTCTTCTGCTTGTGGAATAGCATCTTTTTTCTCACCATCACAGAAATCACATGCTTTCAATTGAAAAACATCGCCTATAGGTTCAATAAGAAATCCAGCATCTTTTAATCTACCTGTAATCATCTCGGGCTCGGCTGTTGGTATTCTTAAATGAATTTGATGGTGAGGTGTATATTCCATCGTCCCTTCATTACCAACTACTTCTGCTAGTGTAATCATTTGTTTAGGAGTAAAGTGTTTATTAACCACCCCTGGACTTATCGCAAGTTCAAACACCGAAACAACAGGATTGTAGATCTCATTCTTTTTTTGTCCCTCGTTTGCTCGTGCGCCCGCATTTTCACCTGCTACTAAACTCAAAGCTTCTAAGGCTAAATCTAAAGATGTTTCCTTAGGTTCTGAGACTTTTGCGGCCGGTGCCGCTTCAGCTTTTCGTGTTTGACTTTTTTTCTGGATTTGTTCGTCTTCTTTTTTTCCTTGATGAAGTGCCCATGGCTCATTTTCATGCCTGAGTCGTTCATGAGGTTTTAATCGTTGCTCCGTTTTATCTAAGGTATACTTTCTTTGATAACCTCTTGGAGTAATTAATTTGTTATCGTAAAGGAATGTCGAGGAATTTCCTATTACAACGGTTGTGAGCATACCAATATCATGATCGAGCATGTTCTGAAGATCCGTAATAACAATATGCTGCCTTTCACGGTAAGCACTCTTCACTAATCCAACAGGTGTATTAGGAGAACGATAGCTAAGTAAAATTCTCTGTGCTTCTTGAATCTGTCTTGTCCTCCGTCCACTTTTAGGGTTATATAAACTAATGACAAAGTCTGCTTGTGCAGCAGCCTCTATTCTTTTTTCAATTAACTTCCACGGAGTTAAATGATCACTTAAGCTGATCGTACATGCATCATGCATGATCGGTGCCCCTAGTAGTGAAGCACATGAATTACTAGCAGATACACCAGGAACCACCTCTACACTTACTCCAGTCTCTTCTGTCCATCCTTTTTCAATTAAGACTTCATAAACAAGGCCAGCCATTCCATAAACACCAGCGTCTCCACTCGATATAACAGCCACTGTTTTTCCTTCTTCAGCGAGCTTTACCGCAGCTTGTGCACGACTCACTTCTTCTGACATCCCAGTACTTATAATCTCTTGATCTGTTAATAAATCACTAATCAGATCTACATAGGTTTTATATCCAATTATGCAATGACTTTCTTGTATGGCTGTTAATGCTCTGTTTGTCATGTGCTCAAAACTGCCAGGACCAAACCCTATAACTAATAACTTCCCAAGCATTATCACACCTCCTGAGTTGATTACCTCTCCTTGATCCAGGCTATAATGTAAGCCGTTTCAATTAGACTTTCGCTTGTTTCTTTTCACCTTTTTCAATGCCTTTAATTCGTTTATCAGTATTTATTGCTTTAAACTCCTCATTATTAAAGCTGTAGATAAGAGAGTCTCCTAATTCAATGGTGGGATCAACATGGCTTTTTATGATGGACCTTCCTTTTTCCGGAGAGTCCACTTCATACCAATTCCCTTCAGGATAGACGACCACAACGCACACATCTTTACAACGACCGTTACATCTAGTTCTTGACGTATGAATCTTATCATCAAGTTCTAACTCATTAATTTCATCACGGATTGCAACGGTGATCTCTTCCCCGTCTTTACGCATACAGCTTGATCCATTACAGATTAATACATGTTTTTGTGTACCATTTAAATTCCAAGTAGTCATCCACTCACTCCTTTTTCAAAATAAAAAAAGCACCCCTAGGTAGAGGTGCATAAAATGCCATACAAAAAAAAGACAGCATTTACTACACTTCTCTACCTATAAACCCGTAGGTATTGAAGAAGAAAAACAAGGCAGGTCTCCTGACTTAGGTTCATCATTTCGTTGTGTCTTCCCGATTAATCAGTGACTTCATACAACGAAACTTCCCATTACAGTGGCGGGACCGTGACGGATTTACACCGTACTTCCCTTTTAAGCATAACGAGCTGTTATACACCTTGCTTTACATATAAAATTAACCACAAAAAAAACCGTAGCTTCATATTGGAAGATAGGTTAGTGGGCATGTCAAATATAGAGATTAATGATAGATCTCACATATGAACATCCCTCGTCCTCCCTCCGAAGACTGGATACATTGAATTAAAAGCAGGTTTCCTAGCTTGTGTTGTTCAGCTTACTCATGTCCCTTCCCAGATAGTATCTAGTGGCACGACATTTTCATCAACACATACAGTAGCGGGGGCTGCATCAGATTTCAACTGATTTCCCTATTATCCCGTAACTAATTTAGGGCACTTTTAATATACTGTCTATTAAACTATGTTTTAATAACAATAGCAACAATTATTTTACCAGTTGGTATATTCGGAAAAGTCTATCTATTTCATCACAAAAGAGCACACCCTTTTAATACTGTTCTCTCACAAGCATTAAATTGGGATCGAACCAGTGACCTCCACCCTTTCAAGTGGCGCACTCCAAACTGAGCTGACCGACCAAGATATGTAGTAACTTGCGGAAGGTCGGACTTAAGTTTTTTAATTCTCACTTTTGCTCTAGTACCCACTTGAGGTTCAAGTATAGTCCATCCGCTAGCTTTGCGCTTCGTTCTTATTTTGATTTTAAACACTCTAATTATGGACCAGCCTTACTTCTTAGGTAGTATTAACGAACTAGTTACTCCTCGCTTTCTTCTGAAGCGAGAGTTTGTAAGATTGGTTTAACTGCAGCTTCAAATGCTGTTGGCTCGTATCCAGCACTCGCCACAAATACTGCTGCCCCAAAAATGTTTTTACCACTCACTTCATTAAGTACCGTTTCAACATCATGGATAATCCGATGAGAATATAACAAGTGTTCTACCTCATGTGATTCAGTCGCATATCTTGTAATAGCCACAAAAGTTTCTAGGTCTTTACGTAGTAATTCATGCTGAACATGAGGAATTACTTTTTCAATTAGATTTGCTTGGTCCAATAAGTTTGATTCAATTTTATTAAAGTTATCAATATGAGCTCCGTCACCACTTTCACGATAGGTGTCAAGCTGCCCATGCCCTGTTATCCCATTTAAGACTCCATGGACTGTTTGAATTGTTTCCCGAATTTCAAGTGGATCCATCCCATCATTAAAGATTTCTTCAGAGGGTTCTTCTACGACCTCTTCTTCTAATGCCCCAACATCTTCATCATCTTCTTGTACCTCTATTTCTATTTCCTCTTCACTTCCACTAACAACCTGAATCTCGTTGTCTCCTCCAAATAATGAATAAATTCCAATCCCTGCTATAACGATCACTACGGATCCAATTGAAATGATTGTTGATTTCTTCAATATGAACCTCCCCCAAATATCTAATTTATTGATGCATATAAGACCAGCTATCTATAATAGACGTAAAGCGTTCTTAAAAGATTCGCACATCACGAAAAATAATTTACTAACTATAGGACTTTCGGAGCGAGAGGTTCTAAACACAAAAAATCCTTATTCTGAATACAGAATAAGGATTTTCAAAAACGTATGACCCGTACTGGGCTCGAACCAGTGACCTCCACCCTGTCAAGGTGGCGCTCTCCCAACTGAGCTAACGGATCAAGATATGTAGTAACGACACTTATAACTATACGTTAAGATTGACATATTGTCAATCTCTTTTATAAAATTCTATTACTTGGAAATAGCAGAGCCTCAAATTTACTTGAGGCTCATGGTTTGTAAACCGGGGAGTTGAATACTCACTTCAGTACCTACCTCACATACACTAGTGATTGACATACTCCCTCCATGATTTTCAATAACTTTATAACATACCATCAAGCCAATGCCTGTCCCTTTACTTGAAATAGAATAGTAAGGTTCGCCTAGGCGAGCCAGGTCTTCTTGTGTCATTCCTATACCGGTATCTTTAACGATAATATGGATTGTTTGATTGACCTTTTTTACATTGATAGATAAATTACCTTCATTATCCATTGCTTCGACGGCATTTTTTAGCAGATTGATAAATACTTGAGTTAATTGATGTGGTGCACAGAGGAGATATGCCTCATCACAAAGCTGTAAGTCTAACGTAATATTCTTAAGCTGTATTTCTGTGTCGATGCTTGTTAAAGACTCCCTAATTACGTTTAAGAGATCCACCTCTTCCTCCTTAATTGCTCTTGGGCGAGCCACTAGGAGCAACTCTTCAATAATATCATTTATTTGATTTAACTCATGCATCAGTACATCACGATAAGGTTCTAATTGACTTTCCGTTAATTGAAAAAAGCCTTTTAAGGTCGTTAGCGGGTTTTTGATTTCATGAGCGATCCCCGCTGCAAGCTCACCTGCTAGGGCTAGCTTTTCTGATCTAATTAAGAGATCATCCCTATTTTTCATATCTGTTATATCACGGCTTATTACTACAAAAGAAACAACCTCACCGCTTGATGATAAAATGGGCATTCCTTTTCCTTCAAAATATTTATATTGCCCGTTAGCATGCATTTTTCGATAAACGACAGCTTCACTTTCTTCTTTCGTTTGTACCATTTTTATTAAGGTTTCTTGAACTCTTTTATGATCATTTGGATGAATATAAGATAGGACCGATTGCCCTGTAAGCTTTAAAGGCTCATACCCTAATACCGGTAAATAAGAATGAGAGGCCAATAAATAATGTCCCTCCTTATCAGTGAGACAGATAATATCATAGGAATTCTCCACAATTACCTTATATTTATCTTCAATGATGCTAGCAAGGTTATTCCAATTACACGGGAGCCTTTTAGGTTTCGCTACACCATAAACTCCACGGATCTTCCCGCTTACGATGTGAGGAATATTAATGACAGTTAATACGATTAGTCCCTGTCTTCTATTTAAAGTCACATCATATACTTGGACTTCTCCTGCAAACGCTTTTTGAAAGTGTTTGGCAACATCCAGCCGATCCTCTTGAAGTAACAGTTCCTCATAATGAACTCCTTTAAAATCGTCTCCATTGAGGCCTGATAACGTTTCAGCTTTTTTATTCATATCGATAAAGCATCCACTCTGATCCAATAAAAAGACCGCATCTTCCGTTTCATTTAATACATTATGAATGCTTAATTTAGAGGCATCGCCTGTCTCTGTCTCTTCGTCTTCTGTAAATTCACCATCTGTTTTTTTACCATCTATTTTTTCAACCTCTATTTCTTCTATTTCCTTTTCTTCTATTTTCTCTTCTTCAATATAAAGTAGAAAATACGTTTCATCATCTGAACGAAAGATGATATTAGCTTCAACTGAAAAGACTTCAGCAGATGCGGTAAATGTCCGCTGCCATTTCACTTCATTTCGTTTAATATCTGCTGAACAGTTAGAAGCACTGTCATACAATATTTGTTTGAAATCATGTAAATTCAATTGATACTTATTTAAACATTGCGTTGCTGCCTCATTTACACACAGGATGTCCAATGTTTGTTCTATTACTCCCCAACAACATAACAGTGTCGGAGCGTGTGATTGACTAACCACTTTATAAAATACATTAAGGTTTATATTTCCTTCTAAGACGACTCCCACATAAGTCCCCTCCCCTGCCATAAACATATATCTCTATAACAATAGAGTTCGACACTTATGTAGGAAACCCTTTTTCTCTCTAAAACTTACCATTGTTTTTGAACATTTGTTCGTATATACTTAAAGCAAACAAACGTTCTGTTAGGTGAGGGAGCTATGAAGAGAAGAGAAATATTGTTGATTGATATGGAATCTTTCTATGCATCAGTTGAAAAGGGCTTTCACCCTGCATCTAGAGGAGTTCCAACCGTTGTCTCAGGCGATCCTGAACGAAGAAGCGGAGTGATATTAGCAGCATGTCCGCTAGCAAAAAAATATGGAATAAAAACAGCCGAAAGATTATGGGAAGCCAAGCGTAAATGCCCTCATCTATATATTATAAAACCAAAAATGCAAACATACGTTGATGTTTCTACGCATATCACTACGATTTTACAGCGGTACAGTGATTTAGTTGAACCTTATTCCATTGATGAGCAGTTTGTTGATGTCACCTACACTTCGCATCTTTTTGGTTCCTTGCAATCACTCGCTGTACGGCTGCAAGAGGAGATAAAGTCTGAAACAGGTGTATTTGCTAGAATTGGCATCGGTGAGAATAAACTTCTCGCTAAAATGGCATGTGATCACTTTGCAAAAAAGAATAGCACTGGACTTTTTACCATTTGGCATAAAGATACATCTAATACTATTTGGCCTCTCCCCGTGGAAGCATTATTTGGGATCAGCAGCCGTATGAGGACTCACTTTAACAATATGGGGATAAGAACCATCGGACAATTGGCCACTACCCCTCTTGAGCGCTTAAAGAAAAAGTGGGGTATTCCAGGACATGTGTTATGGGAGTCTGCAAACGGGTATGACTCATCACCGGTTCATTTCAAATCATTGGGCGGTGAAAAAGCAATCGGCCATGCGATGACGCTCCCTCGAGATTACCAAGAATTGAGCGAGATAAAGGTAATTCTACTTGAATTATGTGAAGAGGTGGCGTTACGAGCGAGAGGTAAAAAGGTAATTGGTGACACATTAAAAGTATTTGCTAAAGGAGCAAGCTATGATCATCCAAGTTCGTTTTTACGACAAAAGCCGCTTTTAGAAGCTACAAATTATGGACTCGATTTATACGAAACAGCCGTACCATTGTTTAAAACATTTTGGGATGGCCAGCCAATTAGGCAGGTAGGTATAACCCTCACAAACCTATCTTCAGCTGCCGAAAAACAATTAAGCTTATTTGATCAAGGCTGGGAACAAAAAGAACGAATCGGGGCTGCGATGGACTCGATTCACTCACGGTATGGTCCGGCTTCGCTTGTTCGTGCCTCTTCCTTAACAAGAGCCGGCCAAGTATTTGAGAGAGCAAATAAGATTGGAGGACATTATAAATGAGACAACAAACAGAAGAAAGATTACAGCGCGGAAACCTTCTATGGGAGGGGAGTCGCTTTTTGCTTCCTGAACATAAAGAAGCGATTCTGCCACTTTTCAAAGACAATCAGCCTAAAGAAAAACCACTGATTGATGACCAAGCCATACATGAGATGGAGAGAGTTATAGGAGCAGGACTTAAAAGACATATCGAGTTATACTTTTCTTATTGGGAGAATGGCACATTTAAAACCATCGTAGGGGAGCCAATACGTATAGATCAGCTTCAAAAACGATTATATATTAAAGATTCTTTTCACGAGACACAGCTGCTCGACCTTACTAGCCTAGTAGATGTCAGGTCAAACCACTAAAAAACCTCTACTAACGATCAACTCGTTAATAGAGGTAGACTATGTACAAATTGGCGCGCCTAGCAGGATTCGAACCCACAACGCGAGAACCGGAATCTCGTGTGATATCCCTTTCACCATAGGCGCCGGTAAAATGACACTATTAAATGTAGCTTATATAAGGGGAAGTTGTCAAGCGTTTCCCCTTATATAAGTGCTTGCAGCTTAAGAGTTTGCTGGTGCGCCTTCTTCAAACATTGTGTTGAAACGCTCATTAATATCTTCTTCTGTATAACCAGCTTGTCCTAGGCGAGTTGCAAAGTTTTTAGCCCATAATTGCAGACGTTGTGCCATTTTTGTATATTTTTTTGCTTCAGTTCCTTTTGTTTCTTTCGCACGGCCCTCAGCATTAGACATTACATTTTCCACGATAAATAATGCTTTCCATAGTGTTTCCTCATCAAATTGCTCATGAGAATCACCTAATTCTTTAATAACCTTTTGGTAATAACTGTTAAACTCTTTGAAAGGGATTTCTTCTTCCATATTTAGATACACTTGAATTTGCTCGTATAATGATTGCATGTCATGCCAACTCCTTTTTCTATTCTGGCTTATTATAGCATATTTCTAAAACTGAAGCGAAGCTTGATTTAGCGTTCGAGCTTTATATAAACGTATTACAAGTAAATACAGCTGAAGCATCTGCTGCAGCTGTATAAAGTGTTCTTTTTAGCTTTAATCTATTACTTACAATGTTGGTCAAATGCTTTTTCTAGCTTTTGAACAACTTGGATCGGCTCATGCCCTTCAATCTCATGACGTTCTACCATCATTTGAATCTCCCCATCCTTTAATAAGGCAAAAGAAGGAGATGACGGAGCATATCCTTTAAAATATTCACGTGCTTTCGCAGTAGCTTCCTTATCTTGACCAGCAAAGACCGTTACAAATCGATCTGGGGTTGTCTCGTAGTTTTTCATGTAAGCTGCAGCAGGGCGTGCAATTCCTCCAGCACAGCCGCATACAGAGTTCACCATAACGAGCGTTGTGCCTTCTTCTTTCATAATTGTATCTACGTCCTCAGGTGATTTTAATTCCTTATAACCTGCTTCAACCATTTCTTTACGAGCTGTTTCAACGACATCATTCATATAGAAATTAAATTGCATGAGTGTAACCCTCCAATAACATTGTTTCTTCTATTGTACCTGTTCCATTGTTAATGAACAACTGAAATCGCTCATGCAAGCAAGACAAAGGCTGATGAATAAAATCATCAGCCTTTATCTATACTATTTCCAATTATTCAAGTGCTGTACGAAGCGATTCAATGTTCTTTCTCATTAAGCTGAAGTAATCTTCTTCGTTTTCAACATCTTCCGCAACAAGCGCCTCTAGATTGTGAAGGTATAATGATTCAGCCCCCACTTCATCTTGAACAACCTCTGCCACTTTTGTAGAAATGTTCTGTTCATATAAAACATAATTCAACTCATATTCATTGGCAAAATTAATAATCTCTTGCAGTTGTCTTTGAGAAGGTTCGTTGGTAGGAGATAAGCCAGTTATTCCTACTTGATGCAACCCATATCTTTCCTCCCAGTAGCCATAACCTGCATGAGAAACAAGGAAGGTATCTTTATTTGCTTCTTCAGCCATTTGTGTAAACTCTGCGTCTACTGCCTCAAGCTCCTCTTTTACCTCGTTAAAGTTCGCTGTAAAATATTCTTCCTGCTCCGGCATAAGCTCGATAAGGGTCGATTTAATATTTTCTGCTAATGTAATGGATAGAACAGGATCTAACCAAACATGCGGATCTTCGTCATGATCGTGAGCATGCTCGTGCTCATGGTCTTCCTCATGTCCGTGTTCTTCATGCTCGTGATCATGATCTTCCTCATGTCCGTGTTCTTCATGCTCGTGATCATGATCTTCCTCATGTCCGTGTTCTTCATGCTCGTGATCATGATCTTCCTCATGTCCGTGTTCTTCATGCTCGTGGTCATGGTCTTCCTCATGCCCATGTTCTTCATGCTCGCCATGTGAATGATCATGGTCATAATCAATTAAATCAATGCCCTCAGAGGCTTGAACGATTGAAACGTTCTCTTCTCCCACTGTATTGATTAAAGCATCCACAAACCCTTCAAGGCCTGCCCCGTTATAAATAAAGGCATCTCCTTCAGCCACTTCAATCATTTGACGTGCAGTTGGTTCAAATGTATGAGCATCTGCTCCTACTGGTACCATGTTTTGAACATCGACATACTCACCGCCGATTTTACGAGCAAAATCTTCTAGAGGAAAAATAGTTGTATAGATCTTTAAAGTTTCCTCCGTGACTTCAATTTCCTCATTTTCTTCTGATTCTCCAGACTCTTCTGCTTGATCCTGGCCCCCGCATGCTGCAAGAAACGTTGAAAGAACAAGTATTAGTGCAAACAAACTAGATTTTATTTTCATGACGTACCCCTTTCGTAACGATTACGTTTTATCACGATTATGAATTATATCGGAATTACTACGATTTGTAAAGGTTTCTCATGAATTTTACGAAAAACTTAAAATAGCTGTGCAAAGGCACAGCTATTTTTTAGTCAACTTGCGGTTCAACAGATGAAAGTGAATTCACTCTTTGTTGAAAGACTTTATTCAATTCCTCATAATGAGTAAAGATTTGCGGTAGAATGGTTGAAATCTTCTCTTCATCTCTCTCTTTAACTGCTTTCGTTAATTGTTTTTGTAAAAAGTGATGCTGCTCCTTCCATTCTTCTGATTTCACTTCTCCGTGAAGCAGCTCTCCACGCTTCTTAGCCTCGCTCAGTTTTTTCATAAGCAAATCTCTTTCTGTGCGAATCATTTTCCATTGTTCTGCAGATTCCGGAGCATACTTCTCTGTTAAAAGCTCAAAATAGAAATCTTTATGCACTCTCATATACTTGTGAAAATCTTTATGCTTTGCGTGATCTTTATAGCAGTCACACTCTTTTGTCTCTACCGCCTCTTCTGCACTCACGATGTTCGAGAGCGGCCCTTGTACTACGACAAATACGACAAGTAATTGCATGATGATAAATAAACCATGGATCTTCTTCATCAAACAACATCCTTTCTATAGTGATTAGTCGTAGTATGAGCTAATTAAAAGTAAATAATGTAAAAAAGCTAGAAAGTAGGAGTGAAGTCCTTCTTTCTAGCTTTTAGTATTAATAAATGGATGTTGTATCTTCAGTCATATTTTCTAGAATTTCTTTTACTCGAGCTAAAAATCTTCCGCATACAAGCCCGTCAAGAACTCGGTGGTCTAGCGATAAGCAAAGATTAACCATACTGCGGATCGCAATCATATCACCAGTAGGACTCTCTACCACTACAGGACGCTTTACAATCGATTCAATCGACAGAATCGCTGCTTGAGGATGGTTAATAATCGGTGTTGATAAAACCGATCCAAATGAACCTGTATTATTTACTGTGAAGGTGCCTCCCTGCATATCCGCTCCAGATAGCTTTCCGGTACGAACTTTCGTTGCAAGTTCTTGCACCTCACGGCCGATTCCTTTAATCGTTTTCTCATCAGCATGCTTGATAACCGGGACATAAAGCGCATCATCGGTTGCCACAGCGATGGAGATATTAACATCTTTTTTCTGGATGATTTTATCTCCCGCCCACATTGAGTTTAATTGAGGGAATTCCTTTAAAGCTTCAACTGTTGCTTTAATAAAGAACGGCAGGAATGTTAGGTTAAATCCTTCTTTTTGTTTAAATTCACCTTTTACACTGTTACGGAAATGCACAAGATTTGTGACATCCACTTCAACCATTGTCCAAGCATGAGGCGCTTCATGCTTACTTTTAACCATGTTCGCTGCGATCGCTTTACGAACACCAGAAACAGGAATTTCCACATCACCAGCTGCTACAGGTATGTCCGCTTTATCAACAGACGGCGCTTGACTAGCTGAAGGTGCCTGCACTCCTTTAGATTCCGTACTTGTTTGGTTATTTTGTACAGGTGCAACAGATGACGCGGACTTTGGCTTGCTTGTCTGGCCTCCATTATCAATGACCTTTTGAATATCTTTGCGGGTAATTCTTCCGCCTTTACCACTGCCCTCAACTTGTGTTAAATCAATACCATGCTCTTGAGACATTTTTAGGACGGCAGGTGAATAACGAGCTTTTTGAGAAGTATCTGCTTGTTCATTTGATGGCGCAGTTGCTGTACTTTCTGCTTTATCTGTTTCAACAGGTGCACTTGCTGCATTCGAAGATTCTTCACCTTCTACTTCAATCGTACAAACAGCCACACCAACTTCCACAGTCTCATCTTCTGCGACTAGAAGTTCTTTAATAGTACCCGTATAAGAAGACGGAACTTCAGCATTTACTTTATCTGTCATCACTTCTGCAAGTGGATCGTATTTATTTACCTTGTCGCCTGGTTGAACGAGCCATTTACTAATCGTACCTTCTGTTACACTCTCACCAAGCTGCGGCATTGTAATTTCAGTAGCCATAGGATCCCTCCGATTAGAATTCTGCAAGCTCACGCATTGCTTTTTCAACTTTATCTGGGTTAATCATAAAGTATTTTTCCATTGTAGGTGCATAAGGCATTGCAGGTACATCTGGTCCTGCTAGACGCTGCACAGGTGCATCAAGATCAAATAAGCAATGTTCAGCGATAATAGCAGCTACCTCACCCATAATGCTGCCTTCTTTATTATCCTCTGTCACAAGTAGTACTTTACCTGTCTTACTAGCCGCTTCAATGATCGCTTCTTTATCAAGCGGATAGACTGTACGTAAATCAAGTACATGAGCTGAAATACCATCTTTCTCAAGACGTTCTGCCGCTTGAAGAGCAAAATGTACGGAAAGACCATATGTAATGACGGTAATGTCATCACCTTCACGTTTCACATCCGCTTTACCAATCGGGAGTGTGTAGTCCTCTTCTGGAACTTCACCTTTAATCAAACGGTATGCGCGTTTATGTTCAAAGAATAGAACTGGATCTTCATCACGAATGGCCGCTTTTAATAAACCTTTCACATCATATGGAGTAGAAGGCATAACAATCTTTAAGCCAGGAACACTTGCAAAAATAGCCTCCACAGATTGTGAATGATAAAGTGCACCATGTACGCCGCCGCCATAAGGGGCACGAATGGTAATTGGACAATTCCAGTCATTATTGGAGCGATAACGAATTTTGGCTGCTTCTGAAATGATTTGGTTGACTGCAGGCATAATAAAATCTGCAAACTGCATCTCAGCAACAGGTCTCATTCCATACATTGCCGCACCAATTCCTACACCAGCAATAGCTGACTCTGCAAGCGGTGTATCAATAACACGCTCTTCTCCAAACTTTTCATAAAGACCGTTCGTTGCTCGGAATACCCCGCCGCGAGCACCAACATCCTCACCAAGTACAAATACTTTTTCATCGCGCTCCATCTCTTCTTTAAGCGCTAATGTTACAGCTTCGATATATGAAATAACTGCCATGAGAAATCCCCCCTTCTATTCTGCGTACACGTGCTTCATTGCACTTTCTGGATCAGCATACGGTGCGTTCTCTGCATACTCTGTCGCATCATTAACAATCTTAGCTACGCGTTTTTCCATCTCTTCAAGTGATTGATCTGTTAGAAGACCCACTTCGCGTAAATATTCAGCAAAAGTAATAATCGAGTCAAGCTTCTTCGCTTCTTCTACCTCTTCACGAGAGCGGTAAGCACGATCGTCATCATCACTAGAGTGAGGAGTTAGACGATAAGATACTGTCTCGATTAAAGAAGGACCTTCCCCTCTGCGTCCGCGATCTGCAGCTTCTTTAACAGCCGCATACACAGCTAGTGGATCATTTCCGTCTACTGTTACACCAGGCATACCATAACCAATAGCACGATCAGATACTTTTTCACATGCTAATTGCTTCTCGATTGGTACTGAGATGGCATATTTATTATTTTCACACATTAAAATAACCGGCAGTTTGTGTACCCCAGCGAAGTTTGCTCCTTCATGGAAATCTCCTTGGTTAGAAGACCCTTCACCAAACGTTGTAAAAGTAACAAAATCTTCCCCCTGCATTTTTCCTGCAAGTGCAATCCCAACAGCATGAGGGACTTGTGTTGTAACAGGAGATGAACCTGTAACAATACGGTTTTTCTTTTGACCAAAGTGACCTGGCATTTGACGACCACCAGAGTTTGGATCTTCTGCTTTTGCAAAACCTGAAAGCATCAAGTCCGTAGCTGTCATTCCAAAGGTTAATACTACCCCCATATCGCGGTAGTATGGCAGAATATAATCTTTCTCACGATCAAGCGCAAATGCAGCCCCCACTTGTGCCGCCTCTTGTCCTTGACAAGAGATCACAAATGGAATTTTACCTGCTCGGTTTAATAACCACATACGCTCATCGATTTTACGTGCTAGAAGCATTGTTTCATACATTTCTAACACCTTTTCATCAGAAAGCCCTAATGATTGATGACGATTATCAGCCATTGTATTTCCTCCTTTTAAACGAAGTGAATTAAGAGTGTATTGCTTTGCCTTCTACTGCTAACGCTGCCTCTCCGATAACTTCTGAGAGAGTCGGGTGTGGATGAATCGTATGAGCTACTTCAAAATGAGCAGCGTCAAGAACTTTAGCAAGTGCCGCTTCTGAAATCATATCTGTTACATGCGGTCCGATCATATGAACCCCAAGCACATCATCATTATCAGCATCTGCAATAATTTTTACAAAGCCATCTGTTTCACCAAATACAAGTGCTTTACCAATAGCTTTAAACGGAAATTGTCCGATTTTCACATTATGGCCGCGTTTTTTCGCTTCTTCCTCAGTGATTCCGACACTTGCCATTTCTGGGTGGCTGTAAATACATTTTGATACCGTATCATAATCGATTGGGTCAGGATTTTTTCTTGCTATGTGATCCACTGCAATAATCCCTTCATGAGAAGCAACGTGAGCTAATTGCAAGCCGCCGATCACATCTCCAATCGCGTAAATATGAGATTCTTTTGTTTGATAGAACTCATTAACTAAGATCACACCGTTTTCTACTTGAATATCAGTGTTCTCAAGTCCGATATCTTTTACATTTGCCGTACGTCCTACAGAAACAAGAAGTTTTTCTGCAGTAAAGGTTTCTTCTTTTCCATTAACATCTGCCTTAATGGAAACGCTGTCACCTTTTTCAATCGTGTCCGCCATTACTTTAGCATTTGTAACGATTTTAATACCTTTTTTCTTTAAAATCTTCGCAGCTTCCTTTGAAATGTCTTTATCTTCAGTAGGGAGAATCTGCGGTCCATATTCAATCACGGTTACGTCTACGCCAAAATCATGCAGCATTGACGCCCATTCAATCCCAATAACTCCGCCACCTACAATCAGGATGGATGCAGGAAGAGTTTCAAGCTGCAGAGCCTCATCGGAAGTAAGCACATGGGTCCCATCTACTTCAAGCCCTGGCAATGTACGTGGAGATGACCCTGTAGCAACAATGACGTTTTGAGGGATCAGCATCATATTTTCATCCCCATTTGCCATTTCAACTGAGATGGTTCCTGGTGTAGGAGAGAAAATAGAAGGACCTAAAATACGGCCTGTTCCTTCGAAAACATCGATCTTCCCTTTTTTCATGAGATGTTGTACACCTCGGTGCAACTGATCTACAATACTTTCTTTACGCTTTTGGACTTTTGTGAAATCAAGAGATACTTCACCTGTCTGTACACCAAAATCATCAGCGCGTTTAGCTGTCTCAAATACCTCGGCACTTCTAAGCAGCGCCTTACTCGGGATACATCCTTTATGTAAGCAAGTGCCTCCAAGCTTTTCTTTTTCTACCACTGCTACTTTTAAGCCATGCTGAGCAGCACGGATGGCGGCTACGTAACCGCCAGTCCCTGCACCTAGTATGACAAGATCATATTCTTCAGCCATCCTATTCACTCCTTTATTTCAGGTAAATCTTTTTCATTTAAATCTTTTTCACGTAAAGAAGTTTATCTGCGAGAAATAATGCTGTGACCATTTTGCAGGAATTGACGGCGAGAGCGACGCATGCGTTCAATTCTTTCTTCTGCCATACGGTCAGCTGCTTTATAAGTTGGCAGATGATCACGTTTAGCAATCTCAAATACTTTTGCTACATTATCATAAATTCCTTCAACTTTTTTCATTGCACGATCACGGTTATACCCATTTAATTCATCGGCAACATTAATTACACCGCCAGCATTAATCACATAATCAGGTGCATAAGCAATACCCATTTCATGAATTAAGTTCCCATGACGCTCTTCTTTCAATTGATTATTAGCAGCCCCAGCAATCACTTTTGCTTTTAACTGTGGAATCGTTTGATCATTGATGATCGCTCCTAGAGCACATGGAGCGAAAATATCACAATCTACCCCGTAAATATCATTTACATCTACTGCCTTAGCACCGAAATCATTTACAGCACGCTCTACAGATTCTTTATGGATATCGGTTACAATCAGGTTCGCACCTTCTTCATGCAAGTGTCTGCATAGATTATAAGATACGTTTCCTACGCCTTGAACGGCTACCGTTTTCCCTGCTAAATCATCTGTACCAAATGCTTCCTTAGCAGCTGCCTTCATCCCCACATATACTCCGTATGCAGTTACTGGTGATGGGTTTCCTGATGAACCAAAAGCAGGAGAAATACCTGTTACATAATCTGTCTCATCATGAATAATATCCATATCTTGTACAGTTGTTCCAACGTCTTCAGCTGTAATGTAGCGACCATTTAACCCTTGAATATATCGGCCAAACGCACGGAACATTTCTTCGTTCTTATCTTTACGAGGATCTCCGATAATAACTGTCTTACCGCCGCCTAAATTTAATCCTGCAGCTGCATTCTTATATGTCATTCCACGAGCTAAGCGAAGTGCATCTTCAAAAGCATCTGCTTCCGTGTCATACATCCACATTCTTGTTCCACCCAAAGCTGGTCCAAGAGTCGTATCATGAATAGCGATAATGGCTTTTAGGCCTGATAATTTATCTTGACATACAACCACTTGTTCGTAGTCGTGAAATTCCATATCTTTAAAAAGTTCCATCTTACATCCTCCTCAAATACAAATAAACTCATTTGTTCATGCTACTTACTAGTATTGCAAAAACTGTGCCAACCTAACACAGCCTTTTTTAAGTTGTTTTTTCTGTTATTCATTCCATTTCTAACAAACAACCATGCAAATTTTATCACACCCTGCAAATAATTGCATGCAAATTTAGTCAATATCCATTTTATCAAGCTTATAATAAAGTGAGCGAATCGAGATATTTAGTCGTTTGGCAGCAGCTGTTTTATTACCGGCACACTCCTCAATTGATTTCATAATCACACTGCGCTCATATTCCTCCATCAGCTCTTGTAATGTTTTATGTTCATCTCTAAAAGCAGGTTGATTAGAAGAGATCTGCGGCGTTTCCTCTGTTAGAATAGGCAGATGCTGTTTCGTTATTTTTGTAGATCCCGCTTCCATATAGATCATCGCACGAGCCAGCACATTTTCTAATTCCCGGACATTCCCCGGCCAATGATACGTTTTTAAATAATTGAGGGCATCTTCTGTCAGGCCATGGACGTAACGGCCATAGTCTTCGTTCAGCTTCGTTAGTAAGTGCTTGGCTAATTGAGATAAATCATTAATTCTTTCTCTTAGCGGCGGTATGTAAATAGGCATTTTATTGAGTCTGTAATATAAATCCTCACGAAATTCTTTTTCTACAATGGCACGTTCAAGGTGTACATTTGTAGCTGCAATTACCCTGACATCAATAGAGATGGCTTTTGTGCCGCCCACCCTCACAATCTCTTTTTCCTGCAGTACGCGAAGAAGCTTCGCTTGCATATTGCTTGATAATTCACCAATTTCGTCTAAGAAAATACTTCCCTGCTCAGCCTCTTCAAACAATCCTTTTTTTCCGCCTCTGCGTGCCCCTGAAAATGCTCCTTCTTCATAGCCGAACAATTCACTTTCAAGCAACGTTTCAGAGAGAGCCGCACAATTTACTCGTATAAACGGATAATGCCTGCGATTGCTTTCATTATGTATCGCATGTGCAAATAATTCTTTACCGGTACCTGATTCCCCTCTGAGGAGAATGGTAACTGGTGTAGAAGCCGCAATTTTTGCTTGCTCAATCGCCACTTGCATTTCTTGGGAGGAACCGACAATTTCATCAAACGAATATTTCGCTTTCAATGATTCTAACAGCCGCTTTGCTTGTTTTAATTCTTTATTTAGCGACTTGATTTCTGAGACGTCATGGAGCACTCCTACACTTCCTTTAATCTGTCCATCGACGATTACCGGAGCGACATTAACAATAACATCACGCTTACTCGGACCTACTTTTAGGGGTACACCGCGCACTGCTTTACGTGTTTCCAATACTCTTAAATGCATGCTTTCGCCCTCTGAAATATCTGCCGTTGCGGGCTGATTAATGACTTCTTCTTTTTTGAGACCGGTCAGCCTTGAATAGGCTGGATTAATCATGATCCCATTCCCATGCTCATCAACCACTGAGATCGCATCATCAGATGAATGAATAATCGCTTCAAGCATCGTTTGTATGCTCTTTAAATTTGTTACTTGTTCAGCCATCTCAACAATTTCTGTAACATCTTTAAAGATAGCTAATCCGCCAATGCATTTATCCTCTTCAAACATTGGAACACGCGTGGTTAAAATTGTCGTCCCATTCTCAAAATGCTGCTTTTTATTATGTTCTTCCTTTTTCGTTTGTATCACTCTAGGGAGCCCGCTGTTTGGAAGCACTTCTTGAATATGTACACCTATTGCATCCTCTGATTTAATTCCTGACATTTTTGATGCCGCTTTATTAAAAAACAACACTTGCGATTCAGCATTTACGGCAATCATCCCGTCATGGGTAGAGTTAAGAATCGTTTCTTGAATAGAAGAATGCTGATTAAGCTTCTGAATAAGAAAGTCCTTTTCTTCAATTAATGTAAAAAATAATCGAGCAATCCGAGAAGGCACAATTGTAGTCCCTTCTTTTATATGAGCTTGAAGCGACTCTAACACATCCTTGCGTCCTGTCGCTTCGAACACAATGTCTATATCTTCTGTATAATACTCTTTCCAATTAGAGCTTGTTTTAATGTGCTGTCTTTCGGCGAGTTCTATTCCTTTTGCCTTAAGATCTACATCTATGACTGCTTGAACTTCTATATGTTCCATGTCTAAGAGCATTTGTAAAAGAGCTGTTCCCCCTATACCTGCCCCTATAAGAAGTACATTTTTCATACAATCCCTCCAGTCTCAAAAAGGGTTCTCCCCTATTCCCCTTCAAATAAAACGCTTTCTCTACTATCCACTATTACGTAAATTTAATGAACATGCAACCTTCATCATGTACAAGGTTCCGATTTTCCGTTACTATTAAGATGAATATGAGCGAACAGATCACTCGTTAACGTTTGATATGTAAGTTCTATAATAATTGTAGAGATGATCATTGTAGAAATGAAAGAGGATTGATTATGGGACGATTTATTGCACTAATGATTCTTGTGATACCAGCCGTTATTGCGGGCTATGGAATAAAACTGATGAGAGATACTATTTTTACGTTGCTTAACACTCCTTATCCCAATTTATCTGTTCAATTTATTGCAGGCTTTATTTTATTCTTAGCAGGATTAGGATTCATTGGCGGATTTATCTTTCATCGCGATAAAAAGAACGGAAAGATTGCCCCGCGCTTTAAAAAACGAAAATAATAAACGAAACCAACAAAAAAGACGAGAAACCCTGATACGAGTTTCTCGTCTATTTTTGTTGAAATGGAACGCCAATCCCATCAAGCCATTTTAAGATTCCTGAAGCATTGATTACTTTTGAAAAAGAGATACGCTCAGCAAGGAAAATTAAAAATCCTACCCCAAAAACAATCAACCATTGGATGTGCGTGGGTGTAAATTGAATAATAATGATCGCTAAGACTGCTCCTGCGGTCGTTGATCCGTTATCGCCAAGCAAAGCCTGCCTATGGCCTTCAAGTACAAACCACAAATAAAAGATAGCCAGTCCGTATATTAAAAGAAAAAAGGCAGGAGCTGGGTAGCTTAGGAGGATTGGAATCAAAATAATTGTGGTGAATTTACATACTCTAAGCGGCCTGGTGTCAAACAAATTTGCTAGATGAGGCAGCCAGCTTAACAATAAAAAATAGCGTAATGCTTCATAGATAGACGTTGTGTGCAGGTGATACACAAAAAGCATTGATAAAATAAAGGTCCCTATCAACTTAATAAGTCCTGTTGTCGGGATTTTTTTAGTCCATACAAAATATAAATGCCCGCGAAGTCCCTTTGGTTCCTTTGTTCCGTAACGATCATCTATAAAACCTAAAAACCAAATCCCCACAACATAAGCAAGAGCTTGGTAAGAAAATGCAATGGCATACGTTTCTTCAGGCACAATCATGCAATAAGTGGCATAGCCATACAAAATGATTACCCCTAAGCTGTATGGAACGGCCTTTCCTTCATAATTGACCACAGTCCAACCAAGTGAGCGAAAAGCAATCATACTGATATATGCAATGATCGGAACAGTGATAAGTAATGCGATCATTTCTCCACCACTCTCATTCGAACGGATCGCATTCTAATAACTCTCAGTTGACGTTCAATATCAATCCACTGCTTTAATCGATGCATAAAACCAGCAGGAGACTTCCCCATTTCTCTATGGGTCATGCGAGTCTCCACTTCCTTTACCACTGCTCCAGCTAATAGGAAGTCAATCGTCATCTTTGTCTCCACACCAAACCCATTATATTCTTCGTTAAGTAACAGATCGAGCCATTTGCGATGAAAGATTCGTTGACCGGATAAAGGGGCCTCTATCATTGCTCCTGTATACTTTAAAATAATCGATTGCGCTCTTCTCTTCACGAAGCCAAAACCTGCTCTATCACCAGCTTTCACCTTAGAGATCACTAAATCCGCCAGATTATCTTGTATTGGGACTATGAGATTTTTCAGTTCAATTGCAGACCTTCCAAGATCCGCATCTACACATGCAATGAATTCCCCCCTTGCAGCTTGCCAGCCAATTTTCAATGCATGGCCCTTGCCTTTATTTTGAGAAAGGTCAATAACATGATCTGCGTATTGATGAGCGATTGTACTCGTTTGGTCCGTACTTCCATCATTAATAATAATAATTTCAAGCAATCCAGGTATATGGCGCAGAGCGTCAATTGTCTCTTTAATGAATACTTCTTCGTTATAAGCAGGAATAATCACTGAGACATTACTCATGATGAAATGCCCCTTTTTTTCGAATCCAATCCTTCTTATCAGCTGCTTTTTTTACCCATTCACTCACAACAGCTTCTAACTGTTTCATCCGATTAACAATCGTGCCTAAGTGATTTTTCTCAAGCTTATGAATCCCTTTAAGGTCTGTTAAGCAATCACCGGCCTGTATTCTAGCTAATACACTTGATGCCATTCCTGGCCTACCCTTTTCAAGATAATCCCTCATTCCAAACCTGCAGCCAACTAAATAAATATGATCAGCATTAGACCAATAAGAAGCTTGAATAGCCATGTCTTCACTTGTTCCGACCAAAGAAAGGGTTTGATAAGACAGTCCTAAACTCGATAACCGCGTGCTGCCGGGAGAATATCCATCTTCATATGAATGACAAACAAGTGCCGCCCCTGACTGCAGCGATTCTTCACTGACTGAATCCATATCCCCAATAATAAAGTCAGGTTGGTAGCCTAATTTCCTAAGTCCGTCTGCTGCTCCGTCAACGGCAATCACGATTAAGTCCGCTTGATTTAACAGCTTTTTAGCATAGGCTAAATCTTTTTCATACCCCCCGCCTCTAGCTACGATCAGTACTTTTTGTTTTTCTAGACGGTCAAACACTTCCGGTAGATGTTTCTTTAACATAAAGGTTGCTTTTTCTTTCTGAGCATAATCAAGCGTATTCGTAATGAAATCATCAAATCGATAACTATACGACGCTTTTGCCAGGCCTTTTAATTGATTAACCACTTGTGAATTATAGGAAGCAACGGCCGCAATTTCTTCATATCCATCAAAGGATTTCACATAAAGCTTATCTTGAATAATTAGCGCTTCTTCCCCGTCAAATATTTTCTGTTTTTCCATCATGCAGACTACATCAAACACATGTATTCCAGCCGATAGTAACATCTCGATATTTGAATGCTCATATCTCCCTGTCATCGATGTTGAAGCATTTACAATAGCCCTTACTCCCCGCTCAATCAGACCGCTTGCGGAGACAGAATCAATATCTTCATGCCATAGGAATGCGATTGACCCTTTTGGAATATGATGAATTAACTTTTTCGTTTGCTTATTCTCATAGATCGGCCCCAAAATCACTTGACTCATCATCGAACCCTCTCTCATCCTGTTTGCCTTTAGTATGAACAGATACAAAAAAATTACTATAAATGAGAATAAAAAGACCGGCTGCCTGCATTATGACAGGCAACCGGTCTTCTTAATTCGGCTCTTGATTCTTACCTTTTCAAGATACCTTATGTTCGATTCGAAGTTTATCCGCAACCATTGCGATAAATTCTGAGTTTGTTGGTTTTGCTTTCGTATGACTAACTGTATAACCGAATAAACTTGAAATGGAATCGATATTTCCTCTGCTCCACGCCACTTCAATAGCATGCCTGATCGCACGTTCTACACGGCTTGATGTCGTATTAAATTTCTTTGCAATATCTGGATAGAGCACCTTCGTAATAGAACCTAATAATTCAATATCATTGTATACCATTGTAATTGCTTCACGTAGATACATGTATCCTTTTATATGTGCGGGTACTCCAATCTCATGAATGATATTGGTGATGCTTGCATCTAAATTAAAACTTCGATCATTAGAGTGATTTGATTGTGCAAAAGAAAGTGTAGACGAAGACTTTTGTACAAATGAACGCTTTGTACCGCCAATTTCCCGGATGTTTGAGATCAACACTTCCATGTCAAAAGGTTTCAACACATAATAAGATGCACCTAGATCTACTGCTTTTTTGGTCACATCTTCTTGACCAAAAGCTGTCAGCATAATAATATTAGGTTTCTTACGCAAACCCATTTGATGCATACGCTCTAGAACAGCTAATCCGTCTAAGTGAGGCATAATAATATCTAATACCAACACATCCGGCTGTTGCTCTTCCACAGTGTTTAAACATTCTTGCCCATTAAAAGCTACACCTACAACTTCCATATCATCTTGTGAAGAAATGTATTCATTTAGTAGGTTTACTAATTCCCTATTATCATCAGCAATACTCACTTTTATTTTTTGCACAATACAACCTCCTCGATTCCTGTTAATTTGTCATAGGATACGATTTCGACAATCACCATGATATTCCTTTTTATTTTTCGAAAAATAATAGCTTTTTTCTGATTTACTTAGAATTTCTATTGTTTCCTCCTGTTTTCGACCATTTTCGATAATTAAAGGAGGAAATACTTGGATTTGTCGAATAATCTTTGTTGTCTTTATCAGCTTACCATACCTTATGTATAAAGTCCCCCTTATTTCCTAGAAAAAAGCAGAAAAAAGCCAAAACGGTTGTTAACTCGCTTTGGCTTTTTCTTGAATATGATTAATGACTCCTGCCTCTTCTAACATCCACCCGATATGACAACCGTATCCGCTCGTTGGGTCATTGACAAATACATGGGTTACTGCACCAATTAGTTTCCCATCCTGAATGATTGGGCTCCCGCTCATTCCTTGAACAATACCGCCTGTTTCTTCAAGGAGTCTAGGATCGGTTACTTTAATAACCATCCCTTTCGTAGCAGGCTGCTTTTGAGGAACTGAACTGACAATTTCGATATCAAATTCTTCTACATCTTCTCCGTTTACTACTGTTAAGATCTTGGCTGGTCCCTCTTTTACGTGTGATGATAGGGTGACAGGCATCTGTTCATCATGAATATTGTTTTTAAGTGATTCCTTTGCAAGTGTCCCAAAAATTCCAAAAGGACTGTTTTTCTCGATCGAACCAAGTATATCTCGCTGCTGTGAAAAATTAGCAAGTTTCTCGCCTGGATCACCGTTGCTTCCTTTTTCAATCGCCGTAACTGAGGAACGGATAATCTGGCCGTCATGTACAACGATTGGCTTTTTTGTATCTACATCTGAGATCACATGACCAAGAGCTCCGTATTTTTTTGAGACCGGATCATAGAAAGTCATCGTCCCGACCCCTGCTGCAGAATCCCTTATATATAAACCCATACGATATGAGTGTTCCCCGTTAGACTTAAGGGGGGTCAATTCTTTTGTTAAATCCTGTTGATCTCTTTTTATAGTGATGCTTAACGGCCTTCCTTCTTCACCTGCTGCCTGAACATATTCGGCAACCTGGCTCATACGCTGAATGGGATGGCCGTCAATACTCGTGATCATATCACCGACTAATATTTCAGCGTCTTCCCCTGGTGATTGATCGCCCTCCTTAGTTTGAACTAGGTGATGACCAACGACAAGGACTCCTTCAGTATTAAGTTTCACACCTATGGATTGCCCTCCGGGTATAACTTTAATATTTGGTAGCACATTAACATCAACTTGTTTAACTGGAAAACCTGATACTTCCATATTTAGCTCTGTTTCCCCTGCCTTTGAAGCGGTGATCGTTGCCTCAGTACCAGCATTATTTTCTTTTAAAGAAAATGCAATATGCGGCTGATCACTCATCACAGGAATCGAAGCTTCCATTAAGCCTTCATTTTCACGACTTGTTTGATAAAGGGTTGTTTCTTCTCCTTCAAAGACAGTAATGGATGTTGGAATTGCAATCCACTCCTTTAGAGCTGTTTGAAATCCTAAGCTAAGAAGAAAAAGAAGACATCCTATTCCTATAAATTTTCTAACTGCATCGCCTCTCACTCACTTCACTCTCCTAGCTCTAGCCCACACCTCCATGATGGCTGTACTACTAATGTTGCCTTGATTGGAGTCATTTATAACCGTAAGCAAAAGAAAAAAGCTACCCTTAATTGGCTAGCTTTTCTTCTTATTAATTTTAATGTGGTTCTTTTAGCTGTTCTGCGAGATCTAATAACTCTCTGGCATGCTGTTTAGTTAGGTCTGTCACTTCCACCCCAGAGATCATTCTGGCTATTTCATCCACTTTCTCATCTAATTCAAGCGGTGTAACAGATGTATGAACACGATCTTCTTTTTCATGTTTTGCAATATATAAATGCGTGTCTGCCATAGCTGCAACTTGTGGAAGGTGTGTAATACAAAGCACTTGCGACCCCATTGCAATCGCATGAATTCTCTCAGCAATTGCTTGTGCAACTCGTCCGCTGACACCTGTATCGACTTCATCAAAAATAACAGAGGTGATCTGCTGATGTGTTTGGAAGATCGATTTGAGCGCTAACATTATTCGAGAGATCTCTCCACCGGATGCGGTTTTAGAAAGTGGCTTCATCGGCTCTCCTGGATTTGTAGAAAGGTAAAATTCCACTTGATCCATCCCCTCAGGCCCAAATGCAACTTGTTTACCATCAATCGTTGGACTTGATTTAGTTGGAGGCTTTGGCTCAATGCGAATATCCATAACCGTCTTTTCCATGTATAGAGCTTTTAACTGTTTGTGAATAGCTTTAGTTAAGTGCTTGGCAGCTTTTTTCCTTATGTCTGTAATTGCTTTGCCTTCTACGTATAAATCATGCCAGGCAGTGTCAAGCTCTTGCTGCAGCTGTAAGACTCGATCATCTTTGTGCAAAATGGTGTCAAGTTCCTCTTCTATCTTTGAGGCGTATTCTAAAATGTCTTCTACATTCTCCCCATATTTTCGCTTTAATCGTTGAATATCATTTAATCTGCTTTCAATAAAATCCAATCGATTAGGGTCAAATTCGACTCCATCAACCTGATCTCTTATCGTAAATGTAGACTCCTCAATTAAATAATAACAATTACTGATTGATTCATGAAGAGGTGCCAGATTTTTGTCAACAGAAGCCGCTTCTTCAAGATGCATCATGGCATTCATTAAATAATCCAAGCCTTTTCCATCACCATATAGATTTCCGTAGCTGTCATTTAGCGATTGAAATAACTTTTCGCTGTTAGCTAGCTTAAACCGCTCTTCTGTTAATAAACGATCTTCTTCTGGCTCAAGCTTTGCCTCATTGATTTCTTTTAATTGATACGTTAATAAATCAATGCGTTGAGCCATTTCTTGTTCATTATGACTTAAATGCTTAACTTGCTTTTCAAGTGCAGAAGCCCTCTCAAATATACTTTTATACTCTGCTTTTGCTTGCGCTAAGTCTGACTTCGCATAACTATCGAGCATTCCTAAGTGATGTTCCGCTTGAAGAAGAGCTTGGTGCTCATGTTGTCCATGAATATCAACCAATCCTCCACCAATCTCGCGCAAAATCCCTAGTGTTACCAGTTTTCCGTTTATTCGGCAAATACTTTTTCCTTGAGCCGTAATATCCCGACGCAAAACAAACATATCATCTTGGACATCTATCCCTAATTCTTGTGCTTTTCTAATGACTGGATGATGGTTTTCGATGCTGAAAAGCCCTTCAATTTCGGCCCGTTTTTCTCCATGACGAACAAATTCTGCCGATCCACGTCCTCCTAGTAAAAGGCCGATCGCATCAATAATAATGGACTTCCCTGCACCCGTTTCACCTGTAAGCACAGTTAGACCTTTTTCAAAAGGTATCGTTAATTCATCAATGATCGCAAAATGTTTGATTGATAATTCAACTAACATTTTCTACTCACTCCTACAACATCTCTAAAAAGCGCTCGGTTACTTGAGGTGCATCTTCTTTATGTTTACAAATGATAAGGATCGTATCATCACCGCAAATGGTCCCCATAATCTCCGTCCAATCTAGATTATCAATGAGTGCCCCAATGGCATTTGCATTTCCGGGCAATGTTTTCATCACGATCATATGATCTGATCGATCAATACTGACAAAGCTGTCCATCAAAGCTCGCTTTAGCTTTTGCAACGGATTAAATCGCTGGTCTGCCGGCAAGCTGTATTTATATCGGCCGTCAAGCATTGGCACTTTTACTAAGTGCAGCTCTTTAATATCTCTTGATACCGTAGCTTGCGTGATAGAATATCCTTCCGCGCGTAATTGTTCAACTAAATCATCTTGAGTTTCAATCTCATGATTTGCAATGATTTCGCGGATCTTAATATGACGTTGTCCTTTGTTCATATTTATCACCTATTTCTATTCCATTTTCTTCATTATCCACAACTTTGGATGATTATACAACCAATAGTCAATTTACTTATCTAAACTCTGTATTTATTCAAAAGAAAAAGAAGGAATATCTCCTTCTTTTTCATCTTTATTGTTCATGAGCCTGAGTCACAACCTCATCAATTCGCATGACTAGATCCGCTATTGGATGTGATTCCTCTTTATCAAGGCTTAGGTGCATAAGAAATTCAATATTCCCTTCTCCGCCTTTTATCGGAGAATAGTCCAATCCCTCAAGTGTATACCCTTCAGCTTGTACAAAGGCTGCCATTTTTTCTAATACTTCCTTATGTACAGAAGAATCTCTGATAATTCCTTTTTTTCCTACCTGCTCCCTGCCTGCTTCAAATTGAGGCTTAACGAGCGCAACAACCTCACCGCCCCGCATAAGGATCGTTTTCAATACAGGAAGAATGATTTTCAAGGAAATAAACGAAACATCGATGGTCGCAAAATGAGGAAGCCCCTCTGTCAGGTCTTCTGGTTTGACATACCTGAAATTCGTACGCTCCATGACAACCACTCGCGCGTCTTGACGGATCTTCCATGCAAGCTGATTATAACCAACATCAAGTGCATAAACTTTTTTCGCACCGTTTTGCAGCGAACAATCTGTAAATCCACCTGTGGAGGCTCCGATATCAAGCACTACTTTATCTGTCAAATCTAACTGAAATACATCAATAGCTTTCTCAAGCTTTAATCCCCCGCGGCTTACGTATGGAATTAACACACCCTTCACTTCAAGGGGAGCATCCGCATCAATTTTCAGACCTGCTTTATCTATTCGTTCTGTGCCGGTAAAAACAAGACCTGCCATAATTGAGCGCTTTGCTTTCTCTCTTGTTTCTAGCAAGCCTCGTTCTACAAGCAATACATCTACACGTTCTTTTTTAGCCATTTCTTACGCCCTTTGTTGCTTTCTAGGGAGCATGGTTGACAGTTGTTCAACGACCCCTGCACTCGTTAAGCCAACTTCTTCAAGCAGCTGACCTACACTTCCATGCTCAATAAATTCATCTGGTATACCCATTCGATTGACTTCTACGTTGTGATAATGGTGATCATGGAAAAATTCCAACACTGCACTGCCAAATCCGCCTTGTACACAAGCCTCTTCTAAGGTTAATACCGGCATGTTTGCTTTAGCCAAATCATGAAGCAGCTCCTCATCTAAAGGCTTTGCTGAATTAGCATTAACAAGCTTCACAGAAATACCTTCTTTTGCGAGTTGTTCTACCGCTTCTTCTGCTACAGGAAGCATCGTACCGAAAGACAGTATACAGGCATCATTGCCATCTCTCACCGTTTCCCACTTGCCAATCGGAAGCACTTTTAGAGTTTCGTCCATTTTAATCCCGTAGCCATTCCCACGAGGATAACGAACCGCAATCGGCCCATCATTATACTGGGTAGCTGTATAAATCATGTGCTGCAATTCGTTTTCATCTTTAGGCATCAAAATTTTCATGTTCGGCAAATGACGTAAATAGGCAATATCAAAGACTCCTTGATGAGTCTCACCATCAGCACCTACTAATCCAGCACGATCGATCGCAAACACAACATTTAAATTTTGACGGCATATATCGTGGACAATTTGATCATATCCGCGCTGCAGGAATGTTGAGTAGACGGCAAACACAGGCTTCATTCCCTGAGTAGCGAGCCCTCCTGCCATTGTTGTCGCATGCTGTTCAGCAATACCTACATCAATCATCCGATCTGGAAATTCCTTCGCAAACACATCGAGCTTTGTTCCACCAGGCATTGCAGCTGTAATTGCCACAATTCTTTTGTCCTCTTTAGCCACTTTTTTCAATGTCTCAGCAAACACACCGCTGTAGCTCGGAGGCCCTGGCTTTTTAACAACTTCACCGGATTCAATTTTGTATGGTCCTAAACCATGCCAAGTACCTTTTTCATCTTTTTCAGCCGGTTCATACCCTTTACCTTTCTTTGTTAGAACATGAATAAGAACTGGTCCTTTTGTCTTCTTTGCATAAGACAAATTCTCCTTTAAGTCATCAAAGTCATGTCCATCAACAGGACCAAGATACGTAAAGCCCATTTCTTCAAAGAAGATCCCTGATACGAGCAAGTATTTTAAGCTGTCTTTGACACGTTCTGCCGTTGTGGCAAGCTTCCCGCCGAATGCTGGTATTTTTTTGATTAGCTGTTCTAACTCTTCTTTAGCTTTTTGGTATTTTCCAGCTGTTCGTAATCTACCGAGAACACTGTGAAGCGCACCTACATTTGGAGCAATTGACATTTCATTATCATTAAGAACAACAATGAGATCTTTTTGCTCATGTCCAATATGATTCAGGGCTTCAAGAGCCATTCCACCAGTAAGGGCACCATCTCCAATAATCGCTACAACGTTTTCATCTGTCCCCTTCAGATCACGCGCAACAGCCATACCCATAGCTGCAGAAAGAGAAGTAGAACTATGACCTGTTTCCCACACATCATGTTCGCTTTCATTACGTTTTGGGAACCCGCATAACCCTTTATACTGTCTAAGCTGATCAAATTGGCCAGCTCTTCCTGTTAAGATTTTGTGTACATAAGCTTGATGTCCCACATCCCAAATAAATTTATCTTTCGGGCTGTCAAATAACTGATGAAGAGCAAGCGTTAATTCAACTACTCCAAGATTGGGTCCTAGGTGACCGCCTGTTACTGAAAGCTTCTCAATAAGAAAGCTCCTAATGTCTTCTGCTAATTCAGCCATCTCATCTTTTGAATAATTTTTTAGTACGCTCGGGTTTTTAAACTCTTCTAGCTTCATGTAGAAACCCTCACTTTCATGTCGATTTGTCTTAGTATCATTTTAACTTTTTCTTCGTTTTTACGTTGTTTTGAAATACTTTTATTTTTAATCTTACCTCTAAAAGGTACAATAATCTACCAACTTGGTAAATGATCGGGGTTGCATAATGGATCGCCAAGGTTTTGCCAATCGCTTTTCCGCCAACAGTTAATGCGGCCACAACACTCGTAAACAGGACTGAAATCCAAAATTGCTGGATCGAGGTTTCGCCGTATCCTAGCTGGATAGAAAGTTGAAGTACAACATAAGCTGAGGCTGTACCACTGATAATACCTGATATATCCCCAATTACATCATTACAAAAATTGGCAAACTTGTCTGCATTGCGGGTAATTAACACCGCATGTTTTGCACCATTTAACCTCTCAGATGCCATTGCATGAAAGGGTTTTTCGTGTGCAGCTGTAGCCGCTACACCGATTGTATCAAAAAACACACCAAAAAAGACAATAATAAAAACGATGATCATGCCAACAGCCCATGTTACTCCACTTAATACAAATGTGGAAATAACTGAAAAAATAGCCGCTAACACTAGTGTGATAACGGCAATTCCCAAACTCCAATGTATCGATTTCAATAGAGGTTTCATATTCGTATCTGTATCACCTTTATACTTAGTTATGTAACGTACATAAAAATTAATGGAGTGGTCATCTAAAGAGTAAACTCTGTAGCTTAGGTCCAGTAGGTTTTCCCAATTCAGTCCCACGCGTCGCCGCAATGGTGGTTTCCCATTATACCAAATTTGACGCTGTCACCAAACGTCAGACTGGATTACCACTTAGTCTACACTGTAATCCTCAATAGATGTCAACTGCAACTCAATTGAACAGTCTAGGAGATTTCCTCAACAGTCCCGAGCCATTCTTTTATCCTCTTTTGCAGAGCAGATTTCATATGGTAAGAACGTCTCATTGTTGGCCGACAATGAGGCGAACACATATCCATAATCCCCTCTAACTCCACTCAAGGCAGGCTACGCTGCAGACAAACTCCCTAGTTTGCCTATGCAGGTTCATACCTTTTGCATAAAACGGCATCTAATACATACCGTTTCTGCAAAAGGCCTCCACAGTAGTAGGGTCATCGCCCACATGCCTTTGTGGATCGCCCTACTACCTTTTCTCCCAGTCAAGACCCAAGGCTGGGCGCCTCAAGCCAAGACAAGGAGCTTCATCGATGTGCCCTTTGGCGGATTTTTAGCCCCGCCTTCAAAAACGGAGGACTGACTAGAATACTGCACCACTCTTCGTATACATAAGTATAACATGTTCTATACAAGAAGCTCAATGGAAAAGAAGTCCGTACGACTCCAATTAATGGTCGCGGCCTGCTACATAATCAGTTAAAGCTAAAAGCAACGTTCGGTCCATCTTCACTGCCTCAAGATGTTCTTTTGCTTTCATTGTATGCACATCAAGCATTTTCTTTGCTCCATCTAGCCCAAGAAGACTAGGATATGTGCTCTTATTATTTCCATCATCGCTTCCAACCGGCTTACCTAGTTTATCTGAGTCTCCTTCAACATCAAGGATGTCATCTTTAATTTGAAAAAGCAGCCCGAGCTCAATAGCAAACATACGCAAATGTTCTAAGTCTTCCTCACTTGCATCAGCTAAAACAGCCCCTGCGATGATTGAATAAGCTAGAAGATCTCCTGTTTTATGGTGATGAATGTCTGCTAACTCCTTAACAGTCAGTGATCGATTTTCACCCTCAATATCAGCCACTTGACCCCCGACCATCCCACAAGGCCCGCTTGCTTTGGCTAATTCCCGCACTAATGTCAAAGCTTTTGCAGGCTCCTCACGTACAGCAGACATACTTGTAATTAATTCAAAACTATATGTAAGAAGAGCATCTCCTGCAAGTATTGCCATTGCCTCTCCATATACTTTGTGGTTTGTCGGCTGGCCTCTTCTTGTATCATCATCATCCATGGCAGGCAAGTCATCATGAATAAGTGAATACGTATGAATCATTTCTATCGCACAAGCCAGATCAAGACCGTCTTCTATTGGTCGATTAAATCCGTCTAATGTAGCAAGCAAAAGGAGGGGGCGAACTCTTTTCCCTCCGGCTTTCAAGGAGTAGGTCATTGCTTGTTTTAACGTGTCTGGAGCTCTGAGGTCTTCGATATATGAAGGGAGTCTGGCATCGATTAATTTCCTATATTCGTTAAAGAAACCCTTTAATTGCTCGTTCACTCTTCCTCCTCCTGAAAATCCGTCGCTTCAAGTTCACCGTCAGCATGAAGGATTTGATCCATCTTCTTTTCTACACTCGTTAATTTCGAGTGACATTCTTTGGAGAGCTGCATTCCTTCTTGAAACATTGAGATAGCCTCTTCAAGAGGTACGTCGCCTTGCTCAAGCTTTTCTACAATCGTTTCTAATTGCTCCATGGCCTCTTCAAAGCTTATTTCGTTCGCTTTTGCCGTCGTATCTGCCGCTTTGGTCATCTTAATCCCTCCATCTCACTTTTTGCTTTATGAATGTTTTGATTGTTTATCTTCTACTTGGCAATAAATTACTCCGTCAGTTACTCTTACTTCAACCTTCTGTCCTGCATCAACTTGCTGGATTGACTTCACCAACTCTTCTTTGCCTTCAGTATAGGCCAAGCTATAGCCTCGCTCCATAATCCTTAATGGACTAAGCAGGTTCAACTCACTTACTACATGGTTAAACCGTTGTTCATGTCTAGAAAGGTGCTGAGTCATTGACTTTTCAAGACGGAGCTTTTTATCTTTCAAACCTGATTGCGCGTCTTTGATCTGGCCTTTAGGATGGAGCCGCTGCAGGGCTTTTTCGATAAGTTGAAATTGTTGTTGCTTATCAGACATATGACGCTTAGATGCCCTTTGCAATCTTTCAAGCTGAGTGTCTAGTTCTTGTTCCTTTTGCCTGATGAGCTGCAGAGGATATCTGAAGGCATAAGAACGCTTAAGACGCTTTAACTGCTCTTGATGTTCTTCTATTTTAAGCTTCATCTGTCTTTTAAGCCGGTTATGGAGAACTTGTCTCGAATGAAGCAATTCTGCTACATCAGGTACTGCAAGCTCCGCTGCACCTGTTGGGGTAGGTGCTCTAAGATCCGCTACAAAATCACTAATCGTAAAATCTGTTTCGTGCCCTACTGCGGATATTACAGGCACAGTAGAAGCAGCAATACAGCGAGCAACTCCCTCATCATTAAAGGCCCATAATTCTTCAATCGATCCACCGCCGCGGCCCACGATTAAAGTGTCAAATTGATTCGCTGCATTTGCCTGGTTTACAGCCCGCACAATAGATGCAGGTGCCTCCTGCCCTTGAACGAGTACAGGAAGCAATGTAATTTGAGCAAGCGGGTAACGGCGCTTCAAAGTAGCAAGCATGTCTTTAATAGCAGCTCCGGTAGGCGACGTGACGATTGCAATCTTTTTTGGGAAACGAGGGATTGGTCTTTTTCTAGACTCATCAAACAAGCCTTCCTCTTGTAAGGTTTCTTTTAGCTTTTCATACGCTAAGAACAAACTCCCTACTCCATCAGGCTGCATCTCTTTTGCATAGAGCTGATATTGACCGTAAGGCTCATATACATTTACTTCGCCACGAATTAAAACCTTCATCCCATTCTCTGGTTTAAAGGCTAAATAACGATTATGTCCAGCAAACATTACCGCTTGTATACGTGAATTCTGATCTTTAATCGTAAAGTACATATGACCACGACTATGTAGTTTAAAATTAGAGATTTCACCACGTATCCATACATCGGTCAAAATGTGGTCATGTTCCATTAAACCTTTAATATACCTGGTCAATTGTGAAACGGATACAATGTCTCCTACGCTCATAAAGTTCTCCTTATGCTCGTTCTTTTGCTGATTGAATCGTATTTTCAAGAAGCATCGTAATTGTCATCGGACCAACACCGCCAGGTACAGGCGTGATATGAGAAGCTACTTCACGCACTTCATCAAAATCAACATCTCCGCATAATTTACCATCTTCTCGGTTCATACCAACATCAACAACTACCGCACCTTCTTTGACATCTGATGCTTTAATCATTTTTGCACGACCTACTGCTACAATAAGAATATCCGCTTGCTTCGTAAAGTTTGCAATGTCATCTGTACGAGAGTGGCAGTATGTAACGGTTGCATCTTCATTTAGCAAGAGTTGTCCAACAGGCTTTCCGACTATATTGCTTCGACCTACGACTACAACGTGCTTTCCTGCCATTTGTATGTCAGCCTCTTTTAACATTTCTACGATTCCAAATGGCGTGCATGGTAAGAATGTCTTATCTTTTGTCATCATTCTTCCAATGTTAACGGGGTGAAAACCATCCACATCTTTTTCTGGAGCAATACGTTCAATCACTGCTCTCTCACTGATTTGTGAAGGCAAGGGCAGCTGGACGAGAATTCCGTCAATATCAGGGTCTTCATTCAGACGATCAATCTCTGCTAATAATACTTCTTCTGTCGTATCTTCAGGCATCGTCGTGAGGACAGAATGAATACCAATTTGTTCACACGCCTTTTGCTTAGATCTTACGTATGTTTTCGATGCTTGATTTTCACCCACTAAAATCACCGCAAGACCTGGCTTAATACCAGCCTCTATAAGTTTTGAAACCTCTTTTTTCATTGTTTCTCTTTTTTTAGCAGCAAGCTCTTTCCCATTTAGTAACGCAGCACTCATGTTTCCCACTCCCCTTACTCATTCATTTAATTATTTTTTTCGATCAAGATTAAGCGTTTCAATAGATTTCGAAAGGACTCCATTAACAAAACGTCCTGCTTCTTCTCCGCCAAAAGCTTTTGCTAACTCAATTGCTTCATTAAATGTAACATTGACCGGAATATCTTCTACTTCCAACATTTCATACATAGCCATACGAATAATGGCGCGATCAACATGCCCCATTCTTGAAATCGTCCAGCCTTCTAAATTAGCTGAAATGGTTTCATCTATCTTTGTTTTTAGTTCAGTTGTTCCCTGAACTAATTGTGTGAAAAACTCACTCTGCTTCTCATTATCTTCCAATACACTTTCAATTGCACTTTCCATCTCTGAACCGGTTAAGTCCATTTGATATAATGCTTGGGCTGCTCGTAGTCGTGCCAGTCTTCGATTCATTCAGTTCTTACCCCTTTACCTTATTAATAAAATAAGTCGTTAATATGTTGATAATAGCATAACACTTTTTGTGAAAACAGAACAATATCGAATTTATTCCTCCCTATCCTTCGTTTTCACAATATTCTTTCCTTTATTTCACCTTTAAATCCAATAGATCATTAAGAAATGAGCAAGAGCGGCCAAGATTTGACTCTTGGCCGCTCTATCCTTCTTACGATAATGCTTCTGTATCAATTACTTCTGTTGTTTCAAATTGAACACCTACTACATGGACGTTGACCGCTTGCAGATCAATCGCAGTCATTGTTTGCAGCGCTTGTTTAATATTGTGCTGGATAAGCTTTGCTACTTCAGGTACTTGAACACCGTATGAAATCACAACAGAGACATCCACAGTGATTCCTTCTTCATCAAGCTCGACCTTTACACCTTTACCGTGATTTTTGCGGCCAAGCTTTTCAGCTACTCCAGCAGCAAAATTACCACGCATTGTTGCAACACCTTCTACCTCAGATGCAGCAATACCCGCGATAACCTCAATCACTTCTGGCGAGATCTCTACTGTACCAAGCTCAGATTTTTGATCTTCTAATTCTAGAATGTGATTTTCATTCATCATACATTCCTCCAAATCCTTTATTTTGTTACTGCTCTAACTCCCATAACATCATGTTCTTCTAGGAATTTCGTATTAAAGTCGCCCGATACGAAGGTTTCATGATTCAGAAGCTTCAAATGGAAAGGAATCGTTGTATCTACTCCTTCAATTTCAAACTCTGCTAATGCGCGCTTCATTCGGTCAATTGCTTCCTGACGTGTCGCACCATAAGTAATGACTTTAGCTACCATTGAATCATAAAACGGTGAAATAACATAACCAGGATATACAGCAGAATCGATACGCACACCTAAACCGCCTGGAGCCAGGTAGTTTGTAATTTTCCCTGGTGAAGGCATAAAGTTTTTAGACGGGTTCTCAGCATTAATACGGCACTCAATTGACCAGCCGTTAAATGTCACTTCTTCTTGAGTGAAAGATAATTTTTCTCCGCTTGCTACTTTAATTTGTTCTTTAATTAAGTCAACCCCTGTTACCATCTCAGTCACAGGATGCTCAACTTGGATACGTGTATTCATTTCCATGAAATAAAATTCGCCCGTATTATGATCAAAGATAAACTCAACAGTTCCCGCACCTGAATAGTTTACTGCTTTTGCAGCTGCTACCGCTGCAGCTCCCATCTCAGCACGCTTTTCAGGAGTAATAGCTGGTGAAGGCGTTTCTTCTAACAGCTTTTGAAGACGGCGTTGAATACTGCAATCACGCTCACCTAAGTGAACGACGTTTCCATGATTATCAGCAAGAACTTGAATTTCTACATGACGGAAATCTTCAATGTACTTTTCTATATATACTCCTGGGTTACCAAATGCTGTTGCAGCTTCTTGCTGAGTAATGTTCATCCCTTTCTTCAGTTCCTCAGGGGTGCGAGCTACACGAATACCTTTCCCGCCACCGCCAGCAGTTGCTTTAATAATAACAGGGAAACCAATTTCCTCAGCTACTTTCATGCCAGCTTCTGCATCTTCCACAATACCATCAGAACCAGGAACAATCGGCACTCCTGCTTGCGCCATCGTTTCACGCGCCACATCTTTTGTTCCCATTTTGTTGATCGCTTGCGGACTTGGTCCAACAAATGTCACTTTACAAGCAGCACAAATTTCAGCGAAGTCTGCATTCTCTGCTAAGAATCCGTAACCAGGATGGATAGCATCCGTTTCTGTTAAGGTTGCAATACTCATGATGTTTGTGAAGTTTAAATAACTTTTGTTAGAAGGTGTCGGTCCAATGCAATATGCTTCATCTGCTAAACGCACATGCAGGGCGTCCTTATCAGCCTCAGAATAAATGGCAACGGTTTCAATACCCATTTCACGGGCAGCTCGAATAATTCGAACTGCAATTTCTCCTCGGTTTGCAATTAACAGTTTTTTTATCATGTTATCCCCACTCCTATAATTTAGCTAGGTTCTACGACAAATAATGGTTGACCATATTCAACAAGTTCACCGTTTTGGGCAAGAACTTCAACAATCTTTCCTTTTACTTCAGCTTCAATTTCATTCATTAACTTCATCGCTTCAACAATACATACAACAGATTCTTCTTCTACCGTGTCGCCTGATTTCACATAAGGGTCAGAGTCAGGTGATGGAGATGAATAAAATGTTCCTACCATTGGTGAAGTAATCGTATGTAAATTTGCATCTGCCGCTTCTGATTTTTCATCTTTTGATGGACTTTCAGCTTTTACAGTTTCAGCTTGTTCTACAGGTTTGGGAGCCTGTGCCTCTTGTTGTGGAGCTGCAGCTGCAACTGGTGCCGGAGCTGCTTGTACTGCTACTGCCTCTGCTGTTTGTTTCTTCAGAATGATTTTTGTTCCTTCTTGCTCGAACTTCATTTCATCAAGACTTGATTGGTCCATTGCACGAATTAATTCTTTAATTTCTTGTACCTTTAACATATATGTACTCTCCTTTTCTTACTTACACCCTCCTCTAGGGGGTGAAGCATGATCTTACTAATATAAAATGTATTATATCATAACTTTGAAGCAACTCTCTGTGAAATTCGACTTAAAGAAAGAATTACGATTGAGATTTGTCTGAATACTATGATTCTAGATAACCAAAAAAAACTCCTTTATTCATAACAGAATAAAAGAGCTTTTCAACTTACTCAGCTGCATCCTCTTGCGCTTGTGTTTCTTCATTTACTAATGCTTCTTTTTTGTATTGACGAAATACAGGGAACTCTGATAAATTCTCAGGAATCTTCCCGTCTTCAAGCAGAATAATTTTCACAATATCTTTATTTCTCGCCATGTGAAATTTATCGCCGTACTCATTCTCTTGAGTGTATTTTTTTAAATTCTGATAATCTTCTTCTTGAATTGAAACTGTATAGGAATGACCATCTTCATTCTCAACATGCTGCTCAAAGCCAATTTCAAATTCAACAATCTGGATATGATCGTTTTTAAGGTTACGTGTTTGTTCAAGTACCGCCTTGGCACCTTCAGTTAGGTCTGTCCATTCCATGGATAAATCGCTCCTCGTATTCAAGTTACATTGTCGTATTATACCATGTCACTCCCTCTAATGCACCTCTTTGTCTAACTCGATTCTTTTTTATCATGGCTTCCCTTTGGGATCACTGGCTTTCATATAAAAAAAGGCATCTGTCCTATATGGACAAACGCCTGACTTTTTTATTCGTGACTTACTACTACACTTTTCCCGTTGCCTAATTGATCAGCAACCATATCCATAATCTCAACCGTTTGTGCCCCTGTTAACTCTTCAGCTTGAACAATGACTTTTACTTCCTGACCTTCTGTCATGACAAGGACATCGTTAAATCCTTTCGTTTTAATTAACGTTTCAAGCATTGATTCTTGCTGTGATAGTGCCAGAAGCTCCATGCTTTTTTCATGTGCTTCTACAACTTTTTCTGCTGCCACGTCACCTGCTGCTTGAATTTTTGTGTACTCTTCTGCCATTCGATCACGGCTTTCTTGCAGTTCTACTCGCATTGTAGCAAAAAGCTCACTTCCACTCATAGCATTAACTTCTGTATTCGCTACTTCTTCACCAGTCTCCGCATCAACAGCTTCAAATTCCTCTTCTACATTAACGACCATGTCCTCTGAATCTTCCATACCCTCTTCTGCTGCTTCCATTTCTTGATTCTCAACAAAAGCAATATCTTCTGATGCAGGACCTGGAGTCATTAAGTAATAAGCAGATAACACCACTATCAAGCTAAGCATTGTTAATAACCAAACTGTTTGTTTTTTAAGGACCATTTTTATTCCTCCTCCATTTTCTTAGGCATTACTGAAATACGATGTGACGGGACATCTAGAACTCTGCTGACAGCTTCAATCACCCATAATTTCACTTGAGCATTTTCAACCCCCTCAGCAACGACCAGTACCCCGCGAATGCTAGGTTTTTCTTTTGAAACTAGAACCGGCTCTTCTCTATCCCCGCTTCTGACAATAACGAGCTGTTCATCTCTAGTCGTATCATCTACTTTTCTAGTTCCTCCCTCACGATCCGTTTCATCCGTATGCTGCTCTCTTGCATTGATGTTTTTTTCGTAAACGTTCCTCTCAGATTCAGCGAGATTAATCATGACAGAAACATCACTTAACCCAACAATTTGCTCTAGCGTGTCACGTAATTGATTCTCATAACGCATCTCGTAATCTTCCATCGAATAAGGTTCTGGCGATGCATTTCGTCCAAATACTTCAGCATCCTCCTCACTTTCCTTATCATTGAAGACAGGCAAGGATTGTTCTTCATTCATTGGTTGGTTAGTCAGAAGGTTTCCAGCAATCATCAGCGCAATCCCTAAGCATCCTATTAACGCAATATAGTGCAGCGGGAGTTTTCGTTTTTTCTGACTGCCGTCTGGCTTTTTCAATAAATGACTTAACCATTGGCGTCCCTTCTGTTCGTCTTGACTCATTCTATTTATTCCCCTCCTTCCCACGCTAGCGAAATCATTTCTTCTGGAACTTCCCAATTAGTAGAAAGAAGTCTCCGTACACTTGTGAGATCCCTTGTCTCTTGTTTCATCTCTTGTGGAACTTGTTTTGACGTATCAATCTTTACAACACTAACCGGAGCTACTGCAGCATCACTCTCTGTCAGGCCTTCATGATTATCTTTAAGATAAACAATGACGGCCTCAATATCCTCAGCAGTTGGTGTCTGATTGACCGACTCTCTTATTTTCACTTCCACTTGTGAAATGACCACTTCATACTGATCTCTCAACTCATCTTTGACTTCTTCTTCTAATTGGACAGCCATCTGTTCTGAAATATATGCACGAAGGCCGAGCTCTATATCACTTTTTTGTAAATTTATTTCTTGTTCTATGGAACTTTCCAGCTGATTAGATTGTTGAGTGATCGATACCAGCCACTGATCAACATCTTTTGTAATTAATGAAAGGATTGGCTGCAGGATCATCACAAGTAAAAGAAGGCCGACTACCATCTTCACATATTTTTGCAGGACAGAATTTGGAATCATCAACTCAAGAATGGTAGCTAATAAAATGAGGAGGATGATATTTGTGATCCAATCTGTTAGAAAACCCACTTTATCTCCCCCTTACTACCTGACCATAAAGGATAAGTTCCCAGCAGCTACCATGATTGTAATAGCGAGAAAAAACATTAAACAAACAATCGCTAGTGCGGCAAAAACATAAATGACTGCTTTTCCAATAATCGATAAACATTCAATAATCGGTCCCCCGCCTAATGGCTGTAATATCGCAGCTGAAAGATTAAAAATGATGGCGATAGAAAGGATTTTAATTGCTGGAAAGGCACACAGCATCAATAATATAACAAGCCCCGCGATCCCTACTGTGTTTTTTAATAGGAGTGAAGCACTCATCACTGTATCTGCTGCATCTGTAAACATCCTTCCGATAACCGGCACAAAATTACCGGCAATAAACTTAGCTGTTCGTACCGTAATTCCATCAGCTACAGCCGTTGAAGCTCCTTGTACCGAAATGACTCCGAGAAAGACTGTTAGAAAAATTCCAAGTGCCCCAACTGCAATGGTTCGCAAGAAATTTGCAAGCTTCGTTACTTTATAATGATCTGTAAGCGTACTGACGATAGCCAGGACGGCTGATAAAAATAATAATGGCAGCACGATATATTGAATTAAAAGTCCACTGGTATGGACAAGAAAGATAATCAGCGGGTGAAATAAGGCAGCTGATGTAATCGAACCGACAGCCGCCATAATGGCCAAGAGTAATGGGAGCAGGGCGATCATAAAATGGATCACATTGTTAATCGCATCTTGTGCATAAGAGATCGCCACATGGAAACTATTTAATGCAATGATCATCAGCACCATATAAGTAATCGCATAGGCAACTTTTGAAATCGTATGCTGTTCAAATGCATTCTGAAGAGATTGCAAGATCATACAAAACACCGTAAGCAGAATCAGTGTGCCTAGCAGTTTTCCATTTACAATCAATTCATGCATCAAATACCTGACAAACCCGATTCCCCACTCTTTAAAAGAGAACTGCTTGTCTCCTTTAATAAACTCTAGAAAACTACCCTTTTGACTTTCTGGTAAAAATCCTCCGTATTCAGTTGAGATCTCCTCCCAATAAGCATGGATCTCATCGAGCTGTAAGTTCTCTAGCTGCCTTTCAACAAAGGTTTCTTCTTGGCCCGGTTCAATTACTCCGGATTCAGCACTGACAGGGGCAGTCAGTCCATATAAGAGGGTGAGAAAAAGGAAAATGATTATGACTCGCTTCAATCCTCACCCCTCCCTTCATTATTTTTCATTTGTTATCCTGATTTTATGAGGTTGGCAGTAAAGCAAGCACCATTTCTATAACAGCGGTTAAAATAGGAATCGCCATCACTAAGATTAAAATCTTTCCAGCAAGTTCAATCTTTGTAGCAATTGCAGCTTGTCCGGCATCCTTAGCAATTTGTGCTCCAAATTCAGCGATATAAGCAATGCCGATTATTTTTAAAATGGTCTGCAAATACACCATATTAATATTTGCATTTCGTGCTATGGACTCTAGCATTTCAATAATTTTTGTAATCTCATCAACTAAAAAGATAAATATAATAACGCCTACAAATACCGTTAATAAGAAGGCAAACATCGGTTTTTGTTCTTTCACTACAAGGGCAAGGAAGGTTGCGATCAGTCCTAGACCCACTATTTGTATAATGTCAATCGCAACGCACCCCCCTTAACCTTGAAACAAAAAAACAGTCCTGATTTTTTGAAATAAATCATCTACAATTGTCGCTACCATATATAAAACGACGACAAACCCTATTAATGTAACCCAGTGAGCCCAGTCCTCCTTTCCCATTTGTTTTAATACCGTATGAATCATAGCGACCACAATACCTATGCCAGCGATTTGAAAAATCGTGTTCACATCATACACGATGTTCTCCTCCTCCTATAACGCTACTTCTACATCAGTAAAATAACGATTAATAATCCAGTTAAAAATCCTAAGCTTTTCACCATCCGTTCATAACGATGTTGACGATCTCTTGCTTCGCCTTCCTCTCTTTCTAGGTGGGCGAGTGTCATTTTTATTTGTTTCTCCTGCTGGCTGCGGTCATGCTGGCCTAGCGTTTGACCAAATTGTTTCAATATCTCCTTCTCGCTTTCTAAAAGTGAGGTAAGGGACCACATTTCAGCTATACTCTCATCCCAAGCAGCATAAGCAGGCAGCTCTGTATGACGCAGCTTGTATGAAAAATACTCGAATAAATAAGAGATGGGCTTTGGTGTTTGTTTAGCTAAATTGTGTGAAGCCTCTGCAAGCGGTGTTAAACCGAATAAAATTTCTGCTTCTAATGCTTGAATAGCTACCTTTAACGTCCTGAGCTGTCTTGGCCGCTCATTTAATCTTCTAGCAAGCTCAAACCCAACCGCTGTTGTCACAAGAATAATAAGCAGCGCTCCAAATAATTTCATTGCTCTCTCACCACAGTCGCCCTAGATGACGACATTTTTTCTCTTTTATTAAATGTATGGATCTTTTTAACCACACCCGGCCTTGTCGTTCTCGTTAGTTCAATAGCTAAATCAAAGGCACCAAATTGCATTAATTCTTTTAATGCCGGCCTCTTTAGTACATCATCGATTGTGTGACCGTGAGCTGTCGTTATCACCCCAACCCCTGCATGGACAGCCTCTTGAACAGCGAGCACATCTTCCACTCGTCCAATTTCATCAACAATCAACACATCAGGGCTCATAGAGCGGATCATCATCATCATCCCTTCCGCTTTAGGACATCCATCTAGTACATCGATGCGTGGTCCTAGTTGATGCTGCGGAACGCCTCGCATACTAGCACAAATTTCAGAACGTTCATCGATGATCCCGACTTTCAACGGGGCAATTCCTCTCTTTTCATCACCCTCACTAATCAGCCTGGCTACATCTCGCAATATAGTCGTTTTACCGGTTTGCGGAGGACCGATGAAAAGGGTGTTCAGCCATCTGTTTTCAAATAAATAATGTATGAGCCGATCGGCCATACCAATGGACTGCCTGGCAATTCGGATGTTAAAGGAGCTTACATCCCGAATCGTTTTCACTTCTCCCCTCTCTAAGATGACTTTTCCTGCAAGCCCAACACGATGTCCGCCATGAATCGTTATAAATCCTTTTTTCAACTCTTCTTCAAATGCATAAAGGGAGTGCTGGCTTAATTGACTTAATAAGAGCTGTCCTTCTTTTGGCTGGACAATATACATAGAACCATCATCATTTGTGGGATAAAAAGGTTTTCCGCGGGCGACCACTTCAAGAGGGCGGGCAATCCGGATGCGAATCTCTTCGACATCATTTATTATGGCTGCAGGTATTTGCCGAAGTACTACTCTTATCGACTCAGGTACTACAGCTAAAATGTCATCTAACACAGCAATCCCTCCTACCTTTTTATCCCGATTAAAATAAGGACAACACCTGCCCCGATGAATAGAAATTTACTTAGTGACAATCGATCTGACAACCCTGTTAAGCCGATTAAAATGGATGTAATAAAAATAGTTGGACCGACAATGGCTAACATGGCATTGACAGCGACCGCTTTTTCTACACTATTCAGCTTCAACATGAGACCAGCAGCACTTATTTCAATTAATCCAGAAAGCAATCGCAAGCCTGCCATTGCAAGCAGGGCTGCTTCTATCGATAAGAACCATGTCTTCAACACCTTCACCTCTTGACTTTCACACTTTGTACAACCTATGTCATTTTTTCTTGATTAAGAACAAAAAAAAGACGAGCACACTTATAAAAGTGTACTCGTCTAAAGGGTTTGATTTAGGCTCTTGAAACGTAAGCTGAGTTACGTGTATCAATAAGCAGCACATCACCTTGGTTAATAAAGAAAGGAACCTGAACAGTTAAGCCTGTTTCAAGCGTAGCTGGCTTTGTACCGCCAGAAGCTGTATCTCCTTTAATACCTGGTTCTGTTTCCGTTACTTCAAGCTCAACAGTATTTGGTACTTCCACACCAAGTGTTTCGCCTTGGTACGTCATAATTTGAACTTCCATATTTTCTTTTAAGAATTGTAATTCATGCTCAATTTGGTTTGTAGGCAGCTCAATCTGCTCAAACGACTGATTATCCATGAAATTATGCATATCTCCACTTGCATATAAATATTGCATGCGACGATTTTCAATATGAGCTTTTGATACTTTTTCACCGGCACGGAATGTTTTTTCCTGAACAGCGCCAGTACGTAAATTTCGCAATTTAGAACGTACAAAAGCTGCACCCTTACCTGGCTTTACATGTTGGAAATCCATTACTTGCCAGATCCCATTATCAACTTCAATAGTTAATCCTGTTTTAAAATCGTTTACTGAAATCATTTTATCTTCCTCCATCTTTCCACCTTTTGGCTGGTGGTCAATCACAATATTTACTATACCATAGGCTGTGTAAAGTTTCCCGAGAATTTTTACTCGCCAACAATCAAGAGATCTTTCGTAGATTTAGTAAATGACTTGTTTCCATCTTCTGTAATTAACGTGTCATCTTCTATTCTTGTCCCGCCGACACCCGCTACATAAATTCCAGGTTCAACTGTCACAATCATACCTGGTTCTAGAACGGTTTCCGATTTTACAGACAGCGAAGGTCCTTCATGAACTTCTAACCCTAAACCGTGACCGGTAGAGTGGCCAAAATATTCACCATACCCTTTTTCAGTGATGTAGTCTCGTGTCAGTGCATCGGCTTGTTTTCCCGTTATACCAGGCTTAATCCCTTCCATCCCGCGTAACTGGGCCTCCAAAACGGTATGATAGATCGCCTTTAGCTCATCACTGACTTCACCTACAGCTACCGTTCTTGTGATATCTGAGCAGTACCCTTTGTAGTAAGCCCCAAAATCAAGCGTCACTAGTTCGCCTTTTTCAATCATCTTCTCACTCGCTACACCATGCGGAAGTGCAGAGCGGAAACCTGAAGCGACGATAATATCAAATGATGAACTAGCAGCTCCTTGTTTCCTCATAAAAAATTCAAGCTCATTCGATACGTCTAACTCACTGATCCCCGGTCTAATAAAACCAGTAATGTGGCTGAATGCTGCATCGGCAATTTCTGCTGCATCATTAATTAACTTAATTTCATCTGAATCTTTAAACATCCGCAGTTTCTCAATCAAACCAGACACCGGAACAAGTTTAGCTGATTCAATAAACTTCGTGTACAATTGGTGTGCTTCATATGTAAGATGGGATTGCTCAAACCCTAATGTTTTAATAGATAATGCCTCTACTTGCTTTGCTACCTCTTCAAAAATAGGTCCAGTGTGCTGAACGATCTCATATCCGGCAGCCTGCTCCCTAGCTTGCTCCATATACCTGAAGTCAGTAATAAACAAAGCCTTGTCTAATGTAATTAAAGCAACACCTGAGGAGCCGGTAAACGTTGTCATATATTGACGGTTATGACCACTTGTTACTAATAATCCCTCTACATCAGCTGACCTAAGTTGTTCTCTTAACGCTTCAATTCGTTGTTTCATGATTAATCCTCTCCTTTTACGAGCGCAGTTAATGCCATAACATAGCCATACAAACCTAGTCCTACAATCTGCCCTTTTGTTACAGGAGCTATAACAGAGTGGTGTCTAAATTCCTCACGTGTATGGACGTTTGAGATATGTACTTCTATGACTGGCAAATCAACACTAGCGATCGCATCACGAATAGCATAGCTATAGTGGGTAAAGGCTCCTGGATTAATAATAATCCCACTATATTGATCAGCGGCTTCGTGGATAGCATCAATCAATCGGCCTTCATGATTTGATTGAACACAGGTGATTCCTACACCTAACTCTCTGGCTGCCTCTAGCAGCTTCACCTCTAGATCTTCTAGTGTTTTGTGCCCGTATACTGCTGGTTCTCTTTTTCCTAACCGATTTAAGTTAGGACCGTTAATCACCATAAATTGTTTCATCGTTACCCCCCGCTTCAATGATACGATCTGACCGCGTTCTACTTATTTCATCATAAGTGTAACATTTAGCGATATCATATAGGAAGAAGTTAGCAACGTTTGTTACAAAATATTTAGTCTTTTTCACCATTTTCTTCGTTTTGATTGTTTGATAATTCATGATGTTGTTCAGCATATTCATAGGAAACCGAATATCCGATAAACACTCCATATAGAATATATAAACAAAGAGAGGTGACTATTGTGTTTGAGTCTAAACTTTGTACCGTTTTTAAGCCTGGGAAAAAAGGGTTAAAAACATAAAATACAAGGCCCCATAAAATAGCTCCAAATCCTACACCAGCCCACACGCTAAGGACCTTTTGCAAAATAACTTTATATAAAAAAGCAACCCCTATCGAAATTACAGCTATAACAACTACTCCAGTCCATTGTCCAATATAGGTATTTTTCCAGTCACCAAGAGCCCATGGCATTAAAACTAGAGCAGGTCCTACTCTTATAAAATTAAAATAAAAGGCAAAGTACCCTACTAATGACCAAATAAGCCCCCCGAAAAAGCCAATTATTACAACCTTAACTGGAAAAGACATTTGCTGTTCTTTTTCATTTTGTTCTAACTGTTCGTTCTGTTCCAACTTAACCACCTCCACTCCTAGTATGTCCAGCCTTTTAAATGGTTCATGCAAAAATGTTAGAATAAGTCCATTCATGATTTCATCTATATTCTTTTTTGTAATTCCATAAAAACCTGTTAAATCATTGAATGGGTTGGGCTGCTTTTGTGTAGAATGTAGAGGGATATGAATAAGAAGGATTTGAATTAGATAGAGGATTTAAAAGAATTGGTGTAGAATAACAATTATAATGAATGCTTGGTCTTAATTGTTTGAGCTTAATTGTTTGATTTCACTTTAATTAGGGAAAAGAATAGAAATACAGTCAACTCTACATGATCATTGACACAGTAAATAATACATTCTTTAAAGTATAAGGCACACAACTTATTCTCTTAGAGCAAACAATATATACTTATCACGGAGGTGAGCTCGTATGCAGCGTACTATGCAAATGGTTGTTTTAGCAGTCGTTGCCTTAGCTGTTATCGGACTTGGCTATCAAATGATTTATAATCCAATAGGGTTATTGACGCGAGTACTATTTATCGCAGGTTTTGTGGCGGTCATATTTTTCTTGTATCGTCTCTATCTTGCCAAGCGATTCGGCACCCCCATTATGCCAAAGCGACAAGGACCTAGCCGCTCACAACTTAAAAAAGCAAAACGTACGAGTACAGTCACAAAAGCCACACCTTCAAGAGGTCCAAATTTCTTCAAAGCGACAAATGGAACATCGGCTGTCAAAAAGAAAGCTCCTTATCCAAAATCCGCTATAAAAAAACGTGCAGACCATAATTTCACAGTCATTGAGGGTAAAAAGAATAAAAAGAAGAACCGCGCTTTATTTTAAAAGCACGGTTCTTTTTAGTAGCGCCACCCTTTTAAGAACATCTCCGTCTGTCCTTTTCCTAGGGCTACAAGTTTATCTTTTTCTTGGTCCGACATTTCAAAATCAGTCGCACTCACATCAACCACAGGTATAAATACAATATTTTTTGCATGATCTGCAGCAATATATTTTGAGTCATGTGCTTTTGTCATTGTGTTAAAGAGGGCTCTATATAGAGAGATGGCATTCTTAATATCATTGGGCGGCATTTGCTCAGTTGAAGGTGATAATTGAAATCCGATGACAGGCCGCTTCCATTTCTTAGTTCTACCGTCCATGAACAGCCACATAGGAAAATTACTTAAGATGCCCCCATCTACTACATACGACCTTGCCCCATTTTTAGTCCGGTCGTAGATTTTAACCGGTTCAAAGAAAAAAGGTATACTGCAGCTCATTCTAACCGCCCGGGCTACGGAAAATTTTTCAGGAAGCTGCCCGTAGAGAGGCAGGTCATCTGGCAGGACCATCAGTCTGTTTTGTGAGAGATCTGATGCGATAATTCTCAGAGAATCTTTTGGAAGGTCTGCAAAGGTTCGAATGCCTTTTTTCTTCAACACACAGCTAAGCCATTCCTCAAGAGCATCCCCTTTATAGATCCCTAACTTAAAATAAAGGTGCACCCATTTTGCTGCTTGAAAGGGCAGCCATGACATCCTCTCATCCTTAAAAGCCTCAATATCTAATTCATTTAATAACGATAATAATTCCTTACTCGTGTAGCCTGCTTTAATCAAGGCTGCTACAATAGACCCTGCGCTTGTTCCAGCAATGCGGGTAAATTCGTATCCTCGCTCCTCCATCACTTCTAGCGCCCCAACAAATGCATAAGCTTTAACACCGCCGCCTGCAAACACGCCATCTACTTTCATTCACATCCCCCCACTACGTTACCATATGTAGAGATGGGCTTGGATGTTTCCTAAAAAGTTTAATTCTAGTTAGAAAACAAAATAACCATAGAGGCTCTATGGTTATCGTTCTTTTTCACTAATCATATTCGCTAGTCTTCTTCATTCTTTTTTTGGACTTGTTTTAATTCTTCAATCCGTTTTTTATCTTCTTGGAAGAATTGCACTAAATCCCCAATACGATCAATCGCATCCCAGCTGAGATGATGTTCAATTCCTTCAACATCTTGATAAATATGTTGTTCTTCCACACCGATTAACCTCATGAAGTCTTCGAGCAGTTCGTGGCGATAGACAAGCCGCTTTCCTACTTTTTTTCCTTTAGCAGTTAAAACCAATCCTCTGTACCTTTCATAAATAAGATACTCGCTTTTATCAAGTTTTTGAACCATTTTAGTCACAGAAGAAGGGTGTACCTCAAGTGCCTCAGCAATATCTGAAACGCGAGCGTACCCTTTGTCTTCAATTAAGATATAAATTCGTTCTAAATAATCTTCCATACTAGGTGTCGGCATAGGGTCCCCTCCATTTATTCAACAAACACGCAAGAGACGCGTTTGCCCACCATTAATCGATCCATGCAGTCATCATTTCTATATTACTACAGAAGGGGAACCAGAGACAATGTTATTTCCTATTTATGTGTGGATGTTCATCACGTAAAATACTCGATTTTTGCTTCCGGGAAGAAGCGTTCGATATAGGATTGAATCGTCTCTCTCAAGGTAGTAGCTTCATCATCCTTATATACGTATTTACCTCTTCCGTATTTACCCCACTTATATTTTCGTTCTTCTTCATTCATTTCTAATTTCGATTTAGGGTAACGTTTTTGAATAACTCTTTTGGCTGTCTTCGTAAAACGGTGCTGAATCATTTCAAACGTTAGATCCTTTTTAGCATAGTGCGGCAAGGTCGCTTCAAGACGTTCAAATAAATCAAGGTATCCCGCCTCCCAATCCTCATGCAAAATTAAAGGGGCTACAATAAAACCTAACGGATAATCAGCCTTAGCCACCTTGCCTGCTGCCTCAATACGCTCAAGAAAGGAGGAAGTTCCTGGTTCAAAGCTCTTTATGACATGGTCTGAATTGACACTAAAACGAAACCTCGTATTTCCATTATGTTTTGCATCAAGTAAATGATCGACATGATTGTACTTCGTTACAAATCGAAGGCGGCCATTTTCTGTCTTGCCAATATGTTCAATCGTTTTCTTAAGTGAATGAGTGAGATGATCAATTCCAACAATATCTGATGTACAGGCCGCCTCAAAACGGGTAATTTCATCTCCTCTTTCTTTTATATACTTATCCGCACTTTCAAAAATCTCATCTAAATTAACATACGTTCTAATGTATGGCTTATCACCAAGAGTGGTTTGCAGGTAACAGTAATGACAATGCCCCATACACCCTGTGGCAAGAGGAATAGCATATTCTGCAGAAGGTTTTGAAGTATCAAACTTCAGCGTTTTTCTAACACCTACAACCAATGTTGATTTAGCATTTCGATATTTTTGCAGGTCATTGTCTCCTGGAATGTTGCGTACTTGGTTATGTGAAGTCGTTTCTCTAATTTCAACATCCATTTTCTCAAACTTTTCTTTTAATGCTTTGCCGAGGGGATATTCAAGAGCTCCCGGCTCAAAATAGACGAGCTGTGGTGAGAATGGTTTCATGTTCTCTCCTCCTTTTCTTTTAGAATGTGCAAAAAAACAGCATTCATCATGCCAGTATTTAGAACAAAAAAAAGAAGATGAGCCTTGTTAGCTCATCTTCATCTTCATTATAATCCACATTTCAACTGTGCACCGCAGCTTGTACATGTATTACAGCCGCCAATATCTTCAACTGTACCCTCTCGGCAAACGGGACACGTATTCCCTACTTCTGAACCAAACGTCACATTTGTTGATCGAACTTCTGTAATTGTATTAACGAGAACGACCTTTTTCTTTTCACCCTCAGCTTCCTCAGTTGTTTGTTCGAAAAGTTCTTTTTGTTCGAAATTATTTTCTTCGGCTTTGAGTGAAAGCACTTGAGCATCCCGGCTGCCATCGACATAAACGGTTCCGCCTTTAGCACCGCCGCGATATAGGCGCTCATAAACCGCTTGAACCTGCTCAACTGTGTAGCCTTTAGGAGCATTAACGGTTTTAGATAATGAACTATCAACCCAACGCTGGATAATACACTGAACATCTGCATGAGCTTCTGGTGATAATTCCATTGTAGAAATGAACCACTCTGGTAATTCGTCCGCAGAAGCCTCTGGGTGGCTGTTTAAGTACTCTTCCACAATTCCTGCTTTCACTTCGATAAATTTACCAAGGCGTCCGCTTCGGAAATAAGAGAATGAGAAGTATGGCTCAAGACCTGTAGATACCCCCACCATCGTTCCTGTGCTGCCTGTTGGGGCAACCGTTAGTAAATGAGAATTGCGAATTCCATACGCCAGCACGCCTTCACGGATATCCTCAGGCATTTTTTTCATGTAGCCTGTATTAATGAATGCTTCTCGTAATGCTTTCGTCTCTTCTTCATTTTGACCAATTAAGTATGGGAAACTGCCTTTCTCTTTTGCTAACTCAATGCTTGTGCGATAAGCCGTCGTTGCAATCGTTTCGAATACTTGATCAACTAATTGATTGCCTTTCTCTGATCCATAGACCGTCTCAGCGTAGATAAGCAGATCATGTAAACCCATTACTCCAAGTCCGACACGACGCTCTCCTTTTGCTTGCTTCGTATTATCCTCTAAGAAATACGGTGTAGCATCAATGACATTATCTTGCATACGTACGCCGACTTCAACCGTCCGTTTTAATTTATCAAAGTTAACTGTTTTTGTTTCCTTATCAGCCATCTCTGCTAAGTTTATTGCAGCGAGATTACAAACAGAATACGGAGCAAGCGGCTGCTCTCCACAAGGGTTAGTCGCGACTACTTTTTGTCCGTATGCCTTAGCGTTCGTCATGTCATTAGCATTGTCGATGAAGAAAATACCTGGTTCTGCACTATACGTGGCGCAAATATTAATCAGGTTCCATAGTTCTTTAGCTCGAATTAGGCGATAGGTTCGAACACCGTATCCCATCTCGCGCCATTCACGCACATCTCCGATTTCATGCCATGTTTCATTGTAAGACTCCATTTCCTCCGCCGTATAATTTTCTACATCAGGGAAGCGAAGTGCGTACTCCTCATCGTTTTCAACAGCCTCCATAAACTCTTTCGTTAACGTAATGGAGATATTAGCGCCTGTTAAAAACTCTGGGTTGTTGACCTTGTATGTTCCGCCTGTCATTAATTTATCTTCCGCTTCTTGAATGACTTTTGTATCAAAGCCTCCCTGCCCTTCAACATTCCTGAAGTTCACGATCCCTTGATACATTGCTTCTTCAACTGGAGAAAGCGGGGTGAAACTTAGTTTTTCTTTTACTAGGCGACGAATTTGTTCATCATTTGTCTGTTCTAATAAGAAACGCAAAATACGCGGATTCTGCATTTTAGATATGATGAATTCTAAAATATCAGGATGCCAATCAGCCAACATAATCATCTGCGCTCCGCGTCTTGACCCTCCCTGCTCAACTAAATGAGTAAGCTTGGCGATATCATCAAGCCATGAAACTGAACCAGAAGATTTCCCATTCACGCCCCTTGCAAGCGTATTGCGCGGTCTTAGAGTTGATCCATTTGTTCCGACTCCGCCGCCTCGGCTCATGATCTCCATCACTTGTTTACGATGCTCAGAAATCCCTTCACGTGAATCTTTAACAAAAGGCATTACATAACAATTGAAATATGTAACGTCTGTTTTAGCACCTGCTCCGTAAAGAACTCGCCCTGCAGGAATGAAGTTCATATTGACTAACTCGCTGTAAAACTGTTCAAAAGACTCTTGGCGACGCGCTGCATCTTCTTCGACTGATGCCAAACCGGTTGCATTACGCTTAGCAATTTGCTCATAGAACAACTCTAACGGCTTTTCAATTGTATCTAGTGAACGTGTTACGAGGCCGCTTTCTGCCTCTTCCCCTTCTAATACCCCGCGGAACTCTTCATCTACAAGAACTTTCGCTTTGTTATCTTCGCGGTTTAATTCAACCACAAAACCAAATCCTCTTGCTGGGAACTTAGGGTCTGCTTTAACAGTTAATACAACAAAATCTCCTACAGCTAATGTTTTCTTCTCCGTATCCTTAAACGTATAACGGTCAAGCATAACAAGTCTAGACACACCCTTTTTCGTTATGTGCATGTCTTCCGTTATTGGATGAACTTGTGAAAATTGTGCAATGTCTTTATTTAATTTCTCCACATTGACACGCATCACGTTCGCCATCGTCATCGCCATTCACGTCTCCTCCTTTAATTAAACCACTAAAACATTTATTAAAAACTAAATTGAAATAAACTCAATCAAAATAAACTCAACAATAATGGAATTGCCAGGTGCATGTCCTTGTCTAAGTTTTTATTCTTGGGTAAGTCTACCACAGTTCTATACCCTGATTCAATATATAGTATTCCTTTTTCGGAAATAAACACTATATATTGTGTTAAATTAAATTTTATCCTAATTTGTCAAACTTGAAACAGCTAAAAAAGACAAGCATATATGAGTTTAACAGATATTTAATTTGATTTTCCCGTTAATTTGAACCAATTTCTCTCTTGCCAAAGATAGGACAAAAGTCAAACCCTTATCTGCTCTCAATTCGACAAAGCGAGAGAAAATGATTGACAAAATTTTTTTTGGATGTTCAGATAATGAGGATAACTATCTGAAAATCTGAATTACTAGAGCTGGAGGTTTTACTTATGAAATATGTTCTCATTGACCAAGATATTGTACCTAAAGAAAAAGCCGGCATAGACTTTGATGATCGCGGCTATCATTTTGGTGACGGAATTTATGAAGTTATTCGTATATATAACGGCAAACCATTTACGATAAATCAACATCTAGATCGTCTTTATGAGAGCGCAAAAAAACTTGATATCCCTCTCTCAACAACGAGAGAGACGTTTACTGAGCTTATAAATGAATTGATTATAAAAAATACCATTGAAACAGGAATTGTCTATATTCAATTAACACGCGGCTTACAGCCAAGGAACCATTTATACCAACGTGAAATCTCACCCGTTCTAACTGGTTTTGCTGAAAACCTAGAGCGTAAAGAAGAGCTATTAACTAACGGAGTCGACTTATGGCTCACAAAAGATATCCGTTGGCTGCGCTGTGACATTAAAACGATAAACTTACTTGGTAACATAATGGCAAAGCGAGAAGCAGCTGATCACAATTGCCATGAAGCCATCATGCACAGAGATGGTACAGTGACTGAGGGCTCGTCATCAAACCTGTTCCTAATAAAAGATTCCACCCTCTATACTCATCCTGCCACAAACTTAATTTTAAACGGCATCACTAGACAAGTTGTAATCAAGCTTGCTAAAGAAGCTGGGCTGCATGTAGTAGAAGAAGCCTTCCCAGTCGATGTACTAGCGATTGCAGATGAAGCTTTTATAACTAGCACAACGATGGAAGTAACCCCTGTTCGGTCGATTACAGGTGATGTCTCAGCAACGCTTGAGATTGGTCCTATCACAAGACAGCTGCAAGAAGCCTTCAAGCAGCTGCTGCCATAACAAAATAAATAGAAAAGGCCCTGGCAGATTCCAGGCCTTTTCTATTATTTACGGTAGTTCCAGCTATCTTGTTCATACCTTTCCCGAGCAATTTTCCATACTTCTGCTTCCTCATCCATAGTTAATGAATAAGGTTCAAGAGTAATGCCTAACCCTTTTTCAAAACCATAATGAAAGGCCTCTTTTGCCTCCTCCATTGTAAGAGGGGTTTTGCGAAGAGCATTTATTGCCACTGCTTTATTTTTAAAGTTTTTCTGCATTCTTTCACGTACACGTTCACTTGGATAATTAAACAGGTCAAATAGCTTATCCTCATCAATATCTAAGATAATTGAGCCGTGCTGCAAAATAACTCCTTTTTGCCTCGTTTGAGCACTCCCTGCCACTTTTCTGCCTTCTACAACCAGTTCATACCAAGAAGGCGCATCAAAACAAACAGCTGAGCGAGGGTTTTTCAACGCATTTTTTTCTTCATCTGTACGAGGTACCGCAAAATAAGCATCAAGTCCTACTTTTTTAAACCCTTCTAGAATACCTTCTGAGATCACACGATACGCCTCAGTAACAGTCGCTGGCATTTCAGGATGGTCTTCTGAAACAATCACACTATATGTAAGTTCTTGATCATGCAGAACTCCACGTCCTCCGGTAGGCCTTCTGACAAATCCTAACCCATAATCCTTAACTGCCTGCATATTAACTTCTTTTTCTACTTTTTGAAAGTAACCAATGGAGAGAGTTGCAGGGTTCCACCCGTAAAATCTGATGGTCGGTGGTATCTTCCCTTTACTATGCCAGTCTAGCAACGCTTCATCTAAAGCCATATTATAAGCAGGTGAACAATTACCCGAATCAATAAAACGCCATGTTTCATTCATATTCATCGCTTCTTTCTGTATGCTATCATCTAAAGTTCCAACCTAGTGTAACAAAATCACTAAAGAGAGCCAAGTAGGTTGCTTTGATATTCTGTGACTAATTAACATCGATTCACATATAGCAATTGCTAATTCCTGTCTAGATAGATATAATTTAATGAGAAATGATGTATTTGTAGAAGGAGTGTACGTAGATTTATGATGATTTACTTATGGCTGATTCTTTTAGCACTAGTGGTGTATGCAGTATTTAAACGTTTCTATACGCCTAAATACTTAACTACATTAACACAGGAAGATTTCATTAAAGGGTATCGAAAGGCGCAATTAATCGATGTACGTGAACCACGTGAATATGAGGGCGGGCATATTCTAGGCTCAAGAAACATTCCTATGTCCCAGTTACGTCAGCGCGCCAATGAAGTCCGTACCGACCAGCCTGTATATCTTTATTGCCAATCAGGAGCTAGAAGCAGACAAGCTGCTCAATTCCTTAAAAAGAAACGCGGTGTGGAAGATCTCTATCACCTTCAAGGCGGCTTCAAAAAATGGACAGGCAAAATCAAGAAAAAATAAGCATAAAGAAAGAGGCTGATATATCAGCCTCTTTTATTTATGCTTTTTGATACCTAAGGATTGGCTTTCTCGCAGCAGTCGTCTCATCTAAGCGGCTGATAACCGTATGATGAGGAGCTTCTTGGACTACTTCTGGACTTTCTTCTGCTTCTCTTGCTATTTGAATCATCGCATCCACAAATTCATCAAGCGTTTCTTTTGACTCTGTTTCAGTCGGCTCAAACATCATGCACTCCTCTACATTGAGCGGGAAGTAGATGGTCGGAGGATGATAGCCAAAGTCTAGAAGGCGTTTGGCCATATCGAGCGTTCTTACACCGAGCTTCTTTTGTCTGCGTCCTGATATAACAAATTCATGTTTACAATGCTGTGTATACGGCAGATCGAAATGCGGCTCTAGTCTGCGCATCATGTAATTAGCATTTAACACGGCATATTCAGAGACCTTTCTCAACCCTTCTGGTCCCATTGTACGGATATACGTATACGCCCGTACATTGATCCCGTAATTTCCATAATACGGCTTCACTCGTCCAATCGACTTCGGACGATCATATTCAAAGCGGTACGTATCCTGTTCTTTCACTAAAACAGGTTTAGGTAGAAATGGAATCAATTCTTTTTTCACTCCGACAGGACCAGATCCAGGGCCGCCGCCTCCGTGAGGACCAGTAAACGTCTTATGCAGGTTTAAATGGACCACATCAAAGCCCATATCACCCGGCCTTGCTATTCCTAGAATCGCATTTGAATTGGCTCCGTCGTAATAAAGTTTACCGCCGGCGTCATGAATAATGGCAGCCATTTCTTCGATATAGGTTTCAAAAAGACCTAATGTGTTAGGGTTTGTCAGCATTAATGCCGCCGTATCAGGTCCTACCACTTCTCTTAAGTGATCAAGATCTACGAGTCCCTCTCCATTGGTTCGAACCGTAATCGACTCAAAACCTGCTACAGTCGCTGAAGCCGGGTTTGTCCCATGCGCTGAGTCGGGCACAATAACTTTTGTACGCTCGGTGTCGCCATTCGCTTCATGAAAGGCACGGATCATCATTAATCCAGTCCATTCCCCATGAGCCCCAGCAGCTGGCTGAAGCGTCACTTCATCCATCCCTGTAATCTCAGCAAGAGAAGTTTGCAGGTCATATAGTAATTCAAGGGACCCTTGAACCTGATCTTCCGCCTGATATGGGTGAACATAAGCTAGCCCCTCATAACGAGCGACATTTTCATTAATTTTAGGATTGTACTTCATCGTACATGACCCTAATGGGTAAAAACCTGAATCTACACCATGATTACGAGTAGACAGGGCAGTATAATGACGCATAATCTGAAGCTCTGACACCTCTGGCAGTTCAGCTGCCTGCTCTCGAATAAATTCCTCAGGCAATAACGCCTCCAGTGACTCACAAGGAATATCAAGGTCAGGCAAGCTATGCCCGACTCTGCCTTCTTTACTTAATTCAAAAATGAGCGGCTGGTCTTGACTGTTCATACTAACGCCCCCAATTCTTTTGCAAATTGATCGATTTCTTCTTTCGTACGCACTTCAGTTACACATACAAGCATGTGATCTTGATATTCACGATAATAGAACCCTAAATCATAACCCCCAATAAAGCCTTTATCTAATAAACCCTGATTTATTTCTTCTATCGGCTTCCCGAGCTTAATGATAAATTCATTGTACGACGGAGCTCCTTCGAGAACCTCTACACCATTTTCTTTCAATTGCTTTTTCGCGTAGGCAGCCTTCTGCAGATTCTGATAGGCTGCTTCTTTCATTCCAGCCTTTCCAAGCGCAGTCATAGCAACAGAAGCAGCCAGAGCATTAAGTGCCTGATTGGAACAAATATTAGACGTCGCCTTTTCCCGGCGGATATGCTGCTCACGTGCCTGCAATGTCAAGACAAATCCACGCTGTCCATTTTCATCAGTTGTCTGTCCGACAAGACGGCCAGGCACTTTTCTCATTAACTTTTTCGTCGTAGCAAAGTATCCGCAATGAGGTCCCCCGTATTGGGGTGCAATACCAAATGGCTGAGCGTCCCCAACAACAATATCTGCCCCGTATTCACCTGGTGATTTTAGGAGACCTAGCGCCATTGGGTTGCTTGATACGACAAACATTGCTTTATCAGAGTGTGTAATTTCCTCAATCTTATCAAGTGATTCTAAGTTTCCGAAGAAATTTGGGTACTGTACAATCACACACGCAGTATCTTCACTGTATGCTTTTTTCAGTGCATCAAGATCAGTCACACCATCAGCCACATCAACCTCAACTACATTTAATCGCTGCCCGTAAGCATTTGTCTTCAGTACTTCTCTTGCTTCTGGATGGACGGCTTTTGAAACGAGTATTGTTTTCTTTTTTGTTTGACCAGCACTCATCATTGCCGCTTCCGCTAGTGCAGTTGGGCCATCATACATAGATGAGTTAGCGAGGTCCATTCCTGTTAGTTCACTAATCATCGTCTGAAATTCAAAAATAGCCTGCAGTTCTCCTTGGGAAATTTCCGGTTGATAAGGAGTATACGCAGTGTAAAATTCAGAGCGGGATATTACATGATCAACGATTGAAGGAATATAATGCTCATATACTCCAGCACCTAAGAAAGACGTTTTTTGTTTAAGGGAAACATTCTTTGCTGCCAAACCTTGAAAATATTTCACAAGTTGAGGCTCTTTTAATGCTTTAGGGATCGTTAATTCCCCTTTAAATCGTATCGCTTCTGGAATATCTGAAAATAATTCTTCAATGCTGTCGACCCCAATAGTATGAAGCATATCTTTTTGATCTTGTTCGGTCATAGGTAAATAGCGATTCGTCATGTTGCTAGCTCCTCCTCATCCTTATAGACACTTCTTGTGCACACATTCTCTTACTCACTTATGAACGTTTATAAAATGGTGTTTTTACAACAATTGCCTTTAGCGTTTTTTTACGCACTTGAACGTACACTTCTGTCCCTGCTTCCTTATACTCACTGTCTATAACAGCTAGTCCTACATTTTTTTTAAGTGTAGGGGACTGTGTTCCTGTTGTGACAAAGCCAATCTGTTTATCATTTGCTAATACTTCATACCCTGTCCGCGGGATTCCCTTATCAACCATTTCAAGACCAACGAGTTTTCTTTTAAGCCCTTCTTCTTTTTGCTTTTTCAATGCGTCCTTGCCAATAAAGTGTTCTTCCTTGCCTACCTTAACTGCAAATCCTATACCAGCTTCAAGAGGGGAGATCTCACTTGTTAATTCTTGGCCATAAAGAGGCAGCTTCGCTTCAAATCTCAACGTATCACGCGCTCCTAACCCGCATGGCACTAACCCTTTACTGCTTCCTGTCTCAAGCAGCCTGCTCCATAATTCAGCTGCCTGCTCCGCCTGCAAATAAATTTCAAACCCATCCTCGCCCGTATAGCCAGTTCTAGACACTAACGCCTTTATACCAGATAGATCGACATCATGTTGAAAGCGAAAAAAGGGTATGTCACTTAAGTCTTGATCTGTAAGTGTCTGCAAGATCTCTTCTGCAATTGGTCCCTGTATCGCTAATTGAGCAATATCGTCTGAAATATTATTCACTTCAACACCAGCGATTTTATGTTGATTGAGCCAATCCATATCCTTATCAATATTAGAAGCATTAATGACGAGCAAGTAATCGTCTTCCGATTTTCTATAGATAAGGAGATCATCAACAGTCCCCCCATTCGGATAGCACATAGCGGTGTATTGTGCTTGATTATCCACCAGTTTGCTAACATCATTTGTCATCATCTTTTGTAAGTAGGCTAACGCATTTTCTCCTTTAACCTCGACTTCGCCCATATGAGATACGTCAAATAATCCTGCTTTTGTTCTGACTGCTTCATGTTCTTCTTTAATGCTTGAAAATTGAACAGGCAGATCCCATCCGCCGAAATCAATCGTTTTAGCTCCTGCTTTTTGATATTCTTCAAATAAAGGGGTGCGCTTTAACGTTGTCATCATTGTCCTCCTTTGTGTTAAAACAAACACTATTCAGAAATTTGATTATGAAGATAGGCTGGGTAAACAAAAAAAGGACAGGGCTATACACATACGATGTATAACCCTGTCCTTTAACCAGAAAGTTTCGTTCTATTAAGAACTGTCTTCGTAGGTGGCTCAACATTTGAGCACTCTCCAGAGCTGCGTCCTGTAAGAGTCTTCTTTGCCTGAGAGATTCACAAATTTTGCTTGCTCCTTCGGCGCTGCGCAGCTAATACGCAGTCTCTCCCCCTACTTTCATCCGCAAAAGCTTCACTTTTATAGGATCATTTTTCATGTTTTCACTTGAATTGGTACATACTAGAAAAGAAAAACTAATTTATTCTACTATCCATCAATACACTCTATGATTGAATCTACTTTTACAGAATTTGACGAATTGTCTGTTTCCTTCTACTCATATCCTACCAAGACGATTCAAATGGCGCAATAGTTTCTTTTAGGAAAGGAAAGATAACCATGAAAATAAACATACATTTTGATCACAGTTGGCAGGATCAATTCCTTGAGCGCTTGGATCAAGACGGTCCTTTTGCAAGTTATGAATTAGCACGTCTTGCTTATGAGGCTGAAGAGCATCAATCGATCCCAGCATTTCAAGGCTTAATTGCTCCAAATCACCTCCCGCAGCTTGATCCATTTCCTCATCAAATTGAAGTGGCGAATACCGTGATAGAGCAGATGAACGGCAAAGCTATTTTAGCTGACGAGGTGGGGCTTGGCAAAACCATTGAAGCAGGTCTCATATTGAAAGAATACATGATTCGCGGTCTTGTAAAAAAAGCATTAATACTCGTCCCTGCCTCCCTTGTGTCACAGTGGGCGATCGAATTAAATACTAAATTTCATATCCCTGCAACTCCGCAGCGTAAAACCTATGTGTGGGAACAATGTGACGTTGTTGTCGCATCGATTGATACAGCAAAAAGACAGCCGCACCGTGACATTGTCATGAATCAATCCTATGATTTAATAATTATTGATGAAGCACATAAGTTAAAAAATCCAAAAACGAAAAATTACGAATTTATCCGAAACCTTAAAAAGAAGTTTTGTTTATTGTTAACGGCTACTCCTGTTCAAAACAAACTAGAAGAAATCTTTAACTTAGTCTCTCTATTAAAACCAGGCCATCTAGGAGACATATCAAGTTTTGAAAAAGAATTCAGATCAAATAAACGGTCACCAAAAAATGATGAGAAATTAAGAGAGCTTGTCAGTAAGGTCATGGTCAGAAATAGAAGAGAAGAAACAGGCATTCAATGGACAAAGCGGGTGGTTGAAACGGTGCCGATCACTTTCAGTCCAAAAGAGCGAGAATTCTATGATGCTCTTCAAACGCTTAAAGGGGATTCAAGTCATTTCTCTCTCATTACTTTGCAGCGTGAAATCTGTTCAAGCCGTGAAGCAGCTTTTATGACGTTAAAAAACATGATTGAAAAAGCACAAAAAGACGGACGCACCCTCCCACAAGCTGAAAAACTGCTTCACATGATCGGCGGTATTGATGGTCACGCCAAAGCAGAAAAAGCATTAGAGCTTGTAAAGAAAATCAATGATAAAGTGATTATATTTACTGAATACAGAGCAACGCAGCTCTATCTTCAATGGTATTTAAAACAAAACGGCATCTCTTCTGTCCCTTTTCGAGGCGGCTTTAAGCGCGGAAAGAAGGATTGGATGAGACAGCTGTTTGAGTCCCATGCTCAAGTTCTTATCGCCACAGAAGCAGGAGGAGAAGGAATTAACCTGCAATTCTGCAGCCATATTATTAACTTCGACCTCCCATGGAATCCAATGCGCATTGAACAGCGAATCGGACGTATTCATCGCTTAGGGCAAAAAAATGATGTTCATATTTATAATTTCGCGGTGGAGGATACGGTAGAGCAGCATATTCTTAAGTTACTCTATGAAAAGATTCATCTATTTGAATCAGTTATTGGTGAACTTGATGAAATCTTAACCAAAATAGACCTCACTTCAATAGAGGAACATGTTAAAGACATTATTGTTCAATCTGAATCAGATGGTGAAGTGAAAATTAAACTTGACCATCTTGCAGCCATTATGAATGAAGCACAATCTATGAGAACAAACGAAGAGGAAGGTGAATTAGGTGCAACAGCAACAAATTCATAATTTCTTAGAGCGCTATTTCGAAGCAAATGATAGTCCTGTTCTTGAGAATACACCTGCCTATCTAACGGTTCAATTATCGATTGAGCTTGATAAACTATTAATGAACAGGCCCTTTTATTGGCACTACCTTGAGAAGACTGGCGGTACGCCTAACCCAATGAAAATCACCTTTATTACGGATAAAGCTAATGCACCGGATGACTTGCGAGGACAGCCCATCCATTATGGCTCCCCACGCCTGCATCAGCTATTTAAGTCAACAAGGACGCTTGGCGGATTTATTAGATTATATGAACAAGTTGCCACAAATGGTCATGCTTCCACTCCCCTGCAGCCTTGGTTGTGTTTAAATGTAAAAGTGTCTTTTCAATGCGATCGTAAAAAAGACGTTATCTTATCGCTTGGGTTGAATTTAATTCACGGTCAGATTGTGCCGGGGTTTTTTGATTCAATCGAAGGCAAAATATTAAAATCTTCCATTCCCGATTTCTGTTTCACGTTATCTCCTTTGATTACGCCTAAAAGCGGAATCGTGAGACTACAGAAAATGGTGCAGACCTATGCCGAAAACGAAGATTCTACCTGGGCTCGCGAAGCAATAAAAAGATGGGAAAACGACTTAGCTCTCCTAGAGCATTTTTATGAGGAATATGAAGACAAGCCAGAGAGTTATGAGTTAGAAAAGCAAGCCCTTGCCGAACAATATGAACCTAAAATCCATGTAGATGTGATAAATGGCGGCATCTTTTATTTACAGCAGCAGGTTTTCCACTAAACTATACTTCAACAAAAAACTCCCTTGCTATGCAAGGGAGTTTTACATTTAGGCGTATTAAGCTGTTGCACCGCCGCCAGCGATGATTGAAATAATAGTCATGACTGAGAACCAGCCAAAAACAGCAAGCGACAATGCCGCAAACCCAACTGCGAAGAAATTTTTTCTACGCATTTCACGAACGATGCCAACTGCAGATAAAATCGCTACTAATAGAAATGTAATTGCTAGAAACATTAGGTCTCACCCTCCTTATGTATGTATCTCAGTACCCAGTTTGTACATCTTATTATAAACAAATCCAACTCTCTAAACAAGAGGATATTGGGTCCTGTTCATTTTATCAACCTGTACAAATACGTTAAACAAGCCAGCCTACTTATAAAATTCACTTATTTGCCTTAAGTATACTTAAGATACAATATAAATGGTAAACAAAACGTTACATAGCTGTGAACTTTTTATCTAACCATATGCACATACATTCCTTTGAAAGATAATCTGTAAGATAATAAGATTGGTGTAAGAAAAGTGTAAGATGGTAAGATATGAGTATGGTATTACATTTCAAATACATATTATGTAGAAAATACTGGAGGAGATCATATGAACTGGACTCAAATTCCGTTAGGGCCTTTGCAGACAAATGCCTATGTATTAATGAACGAAAAAAAGGAAGCTGTGATTTTTGATCCCGGCGGCAATGGACCGGAATTCATTAAATGGCTAAACGATCAACAGATTAGTCCGATTGCTATTTTATTAACTCACGCCCACTTTGACCATATTGGTGCCGTAGATGAAGTAAGAGAGGCTTTTAATTGCCCTGTATATATTCATGAAGCTGAAAAGGATTGGCTCTCTGATGCAGCTAAAAATGGATCAGGCCGTTTTTTAGGAAATGCTTCAATTACAGCCCGTGCAGCTGATGAGATCATTCAAGAAGAAAAAACCATTCAGCTCGGCTCTTTTTCATTCGATATTCTCTATACACCAGGCCATTCACCAGGAAGTGTTTCTTATTATTCAGCAACCGAAGGGGTAGTATTCTCTGGAGATGCTCTCTTTAAGCAAAGCATTGGACGCACAGATCTTCCAGGAGGAGATCATAACCTTTTGCTAAAAAGCATTCATTCGAAGCTGTTAGAACTTCCTGAGGAAACCATTGTAGCATCAGGCCATGGACCTGTAACGACAATTGGCGAAGAAATGGATGGAAATCCTTTCTTATCAGGGTTTTAATAAATTCTTAAAATGATAAATTTAAAGGAAAAAGAAAAAAACGTTGCTCACTAAAGGGGCAACGTTTTTTGTGCGCATATGTACCTGGTCTTAGTGACCTCCAAAACTTGGTACTAATAAGAAAGTGGAATAGTACGTGAAACCAACGAAGAAAATCGTTAAGTACGCACCGAAAATGTAGATATACACACGTTCTGATAAGTTTAAATAGCTTAGTGCTAACAATGCACCTGTTTGGGCAAAGAATAGCAAAGCCATGTTAAGCATATCACCAACGAAGAACAAGACTGAGAAGATCCCTGTCCAGAAAGCTAAAACACGAAACATGCGCTCCATTTGCTTACTCCCTCCTTCTTTTTGCAATCACTATCCGTCAATAGGAAGTCATAGTGCTAGTTATCAAATTATAGAGTACAAACTTATTATATACGAGATAAACTTTGATTGTAAATGCTTGATCGGTGGCAAATCTGTGTCACCTCTATTTATTTCGACAACTACCAGCTATAATGCCTCTAAAATCAGGAACATTTCCCCTAAACTTTACAGCTGCTTTTTCGATTTCCTTTTAAATAACAGACTGATTGCAAAAGGAATAATCCCGAAAGTGCGATACGCAAACGGCGGGCGTTCTGCTTTTCTTGCTTCACGCTCCTGTTTTCTCACTTCCTTTGGTTGATCAAGCCTTAACACAAGCTGCTGTGTGATAAATTTAATGTACTCATTTAATGACATGGCCATCACCTCAACGATTATTCGTTTTAGTATAGCCGATTTTCACCTTATTTAAGCATAGCTGACTTCAACTCAGCAACGATTTCAAGAATGGACCTCCCTGTAGTGTCTAAGTGGATATCTGCTTCTTTATATAACGGCAAGCGGTCTTCGTACATGGATTGAATATCACCTTTAGATTTCTCTTTAAGCAACGGCCTAGAATCATCATTAGACGTCCGGCGAATAACTTCTTCGATGGCACAGTCTAGAAATATCACTGTTCCAGACCCTTTCATAATTTGTCGATTTTCCTCTTTTAGAATGATCCCGCCGCCGGTTGTAATTACAGCTTTTTTTTGAGTCAACTCTCTTAATGCTGCCGTTTCAAGACTCCTAAAAAGCTTTTCTCCCCCTTCATTAAAAATTTCTTTGATTTTCTTTTGTTGATCTTCTTCAATCCATTGATCCGTATCGATAACCTGATATCCTAACGCTTTGCCTAAAGCTTGGCCTACCGTTGTTTTACCAGAACCCATAAACCCAGTAAGATAAATTCGATCATTCATCACGTTTGGAAACCTCCCAATATTCTTTAATGCTTTGATGGTAGGGGTCGTAATAAAACTGCGCTCTACGTACATGGGTTGAACCCAATAGTTCTGCAGTTGCAGCGACCTGCCATTCCGTCTCACTTTTACTCATTGTAATAAGTGTAACGGTACCATCCTCGTATGAAAAGAATAAAGTTGAGTTTTCTGTACTTGGTGCGTGAACGATAAAGTCTACGAGACCTCTTTGAATCAATGTATCACCCTTTAATATGAATTGCTGCTCAACAGCAAACCTCTTCTCCTGGAGATATACATTCGTTTGTACCGTCAAACCAAACAACAGGAATGTGCATATAATTAATACAATAGGGTAAACAAAGCCTCTATCATTCCTCATTTATAAACTCCTTAATACACACCATACATCGGCATCATCGATCTGCTCATGGCCTCTCCATTTATAAGAGTCACCGTACATCGATATTTCTTCTGCTCCCGCTCACAATAAAAAGATTGAACATTATACAACATTGGTACATATCCGCTGTTGTTTGAGAATCGTCTAATTTGGCCGGTGTCAAGTTGTCTATAACTTACTTCCGTGTCATCCCCTTTAATTAAAACCACCTCTCTCCCCTCGATTCTAATTGTTCTGGATTCCTTCACTTCATCCGTTAATTGATTAAAAAACACCATCAATTCTAGCTTTTCATGAGTCTCGTGATTTTTTGTATGTTGTATGACTCCCATGATGGTAGGAAAGACAAACACAAGAACGCCTAAAATGCTTAAGACAAGCAAAATCTCGAGTAACGTAAAACCTTGTTCATTTTTTCGCATAGAGACACCTATGATATCGCCTTTTATTAGCACCCGTATAGGCAACACATACTTCATACTCTCCTGAAGTTGATCGCGTCTCCTCAACAGTCATCCACAAAGGCGCTGTTGGAGTCTCTACACCTGTTAAATAATTTTGTATCGACTCTCTAAGTTGTTCACCTGCCAAGTTTTCCTGTTGCAAAGTTAAACGTTCATTATAAACAACAAGAGAGGCGGGCAGGATTGCTAAGGTGCAAACAGAGAGAAGTGAGAGAGCGAGAATAACTTCCATCAAAGTAAAACCACTAGAGTTTTCGATAATGCACCCTCCCTTTTCCAAGAAGGATTGTGTAAGCATAGGTTTCTTTTTGAATGTTGAGATGCATTGTGCCTGAAAAACGCGGATTGCCATTATCCAAAAACTGAATTTCAATTCTAGGTAGGCTGTGAGAAGAAAAAGACATGTTCTCCACAGTGAAAGGCCTAATAAAATAAACCTTTCCTCCTAAATTCATGATTTGATATTGGTTTTGATTTGCCATTATTCTAATAATAATTGTCTCACCACGAGACATAGCTATATGCTGGGCTAAAAGGATATCTTCCTTAAATTGATCGGCAATTTCTTTTGTTTTATAGGTGTTCATGGAAGCGGGAAGGTAAATAATGGGAAGAAGAACTAACATGGAGAGAATAGAGAGAGTAATTAAGAGCTCGGTTAAGGTGTATCCAGCTTGAGAGTATGTTGACTTATCCTTCAACAACTTTACCGTTTTCAATCTTTAGCGGAGCACCGTTTGGACATACCGTTGTCTCAATATATTCGGCAGTTTCAAGCACATCGAGGCTTGCTGGCTTTTCTTTTGTTTCAATTTCATAGGCGTGTACCTGTGTCTGCAGGAGTTTAATCGTTGCATCACAACCTTTTGAGCCTGCAACTTCGTTATTTTTCACCATATTCGGGATAGCAATTAAGAGGAGGATCGAGATGATCATTAACACGACAAGCATTTCAACAAGGGTAAAACCACGTTCGTTGGATAGAAGCATTTTCATTTTTCATCACCTCAAAGATAGGATATAATACGAGGAGCTGTACAGGGGGGATCTTAAACACTTGCCTCCTTTCATGAGTCATTATTTGCTATTATTAGACATAGATCATCCAAAATCCTTCTAAAAGATAAAAAAACTTTCTGAGATATCGAATCAATTAAAGTGAGGTTAGTATGCAAAAAATTTTAGTCCTCTTTATTCGTGGTTATCAAAAATTCATTTCCCCTTTGAAGCCCCCTACATGCCGATTCTACCCTACCTGCTCTCATTATGGTATTGAATCCATAAAACGCTTTGGGGCCTTTAAGGGAAGTTGGTTAACAATTAAACGCCTAAGTAAATGTCATCCTTTTCACCCTGGCGGAATTGATTTAGTGCCTGAAAAAGAAAACGAAAAAGAGACGAGAAACAGCTAGCTATACCCATCAGGGAATAGCTAGCTGTTTTATTTTCATTTCATGTTGGCTTATCTATTTACTCTATACTTGCTGTTAAGCGCCCATCTGACCTATAGGCATAAATGGTATATCCTGAGGATGCACCACTCGAACATCTAAACAAGAAGCTGCCCTATAATGGACAGCTTCTTCTATGTAGTGCGGGTGAAGGGAGTCGAACCCCCACGTCATAAGACACTAGATCCTAAGTCTAGCGCGTCTGCCAATTCCGCCACACCCGCGTATGAAAATGGTGAGCCATGAAGGACTCGAACCTTCGACCCTCTGATTAAAAGTCAGATGCTCTACCAACTGAGCTAATGGCTCAAACTAAATGGTGACCCGTACGGGATTCGAACCCGTGTTACCGCCGTGAAAGGGCGGTGTCTTAACCGCTTGACCAACGGGCCATTCATAAAAGTGGCGGAGAAGGAGGGATTTGAACCCTCGCGCCGCTTGCGCGACCTACACCCTTAGCAGGGGCGCCCCTTCAGCCACTTGGGTACTTCTCCATGGCTCCACAGGTAGGACTCGAACCTACGACCGATCGGTTAACAGCCGATTGCTCTACCACTGAGCTACTGTGGAATGGTGGGCCTGAGTGGACTCGAACCACCGACCTCACGCTTATCAGGCGTGCGCTCTAACCAGCTGAGCTACAGGCCCATGGAAAAATGGAAAAGCGGGTGATGAGAATCGAACTCACATCATCAGCTTGGAAGGCTGAGGTTTTACCACTAAACTACACCCGCATATTAAAATAATCGTTGCTTTATTCAGCTCTCGCCAAATACTATGTCTCTTCCTCTTCTAGCAACTCAAGAAGTTAAATGTGTCGAGACAACTCGCAGATAATACATAGTAGTATTGCTCGTGGCTGAGGTTTTACCACTAAACTACACCCGCATATAAAGTAAATAAATGGTGCGCCCTGAGAGATTCGAACTCCCGACCTTTTGATTCGTAGTCAAACACTCTATCCAGCTGAGCTAAGGGCGCAAATATAAAAGCGGAAGACGAGATTCGAACTCGCGACCCCCACCTTGGCAAGGTGGTGTTCTACCACTGAACTACTTCCGCAAAAATGGCTGGGCTAGCAGGATTCGAACCTACGCATGACGGAATCAAAATCCGTTGCCTTACCGCTTGGCGATAGCCCAAAACTAAAAATGGGGCGACTGATGGGAATCGAACCCACGAATGCCGGAATCACAATCCGGTGCGTTAACCACTTCGCCACAATCGCCACCTTAGTAATAAATGGTGGAGGGGGACGGATTCGAACCGCCGAACCCTGAGGGAGCGGATTTACAGTCCGCCGCGTTTAGCCACTTCGCTACCCCTCCACTATACTGTTTTTAAATGGCGGTCCGGACGGGACTCGAACCCGCGACCTCCTGCGTGACAGGCAGGCATTCTAACCAACTGAACTACCGGACCATTTTGGTTGCGGGGGAAGGATTTGAACCTCCGACCTTCGGGTTATGAGCCCGACGAGCTACCGAACTGCTCCACCCCGCGTCGTTTTAAAGTAGTATTTACTATTTAAGAAAATATGGCGGAGGAAGAGGGATTCGAACCCCCGCGCGGTTTAACCCGCCTGTCGGTTTTCAAGACCGATCCCTTCAGCCGGACTTGGGTATTCCTCCGCGATATATGGTGGAGCCTAGCGGGATCGAACCGCTGACCTCCTGCGTGCAAGGCAGGCGCTCTCCCAGCTGAGCTAAGGCCCCATATGTAATGCGATAAAAAGAGATTACCTTTTCTATCGTTGTTTTTTCGCTCACCAGCGACGTTTAATAATGTACCATGAATCGCAATAAAAATACAAGCCTTTTTTGAAAAAAAGTTATATTTTTTTAAAAAGGCTTGTAACTTAAGGTATTCGCCCTATTGCAGAGAGCCAATCATTTGAAACATAGGAAGCATAATAGCAAGGAATAAAATAAAAATAAAAGCTCCAATTAAAATAAAAATAAAAGGTTGTAAGTAATCCATCACTTTGGTTAACTTCTCTTCTAATTCTGAGTAAATCAATGTACTGAAATTTTCTAGATCTTCTCCTAAGTAGCCCGTCCTCTCTCCATTCTCGATGACAAAACTTAATTCTTTTATAAAATAATCTTTTTCTTTTACTAAAAGATAAAATGGTGTGCCAAGTTGCAGTTCAGACTTGATTTTAATCACTTCTTGCTGGAAAAATGGCAGATGATTTTGTTTTTCGAACAGAGATAATGCTTGTTGAAGGGAGGTTCCTGAGAGAAGAAGACGTCCTATTTGAAGGGAGAAAAAATAGGTGCTTAATTGTTTTACGATCTGATTGACAAAGGGAGTGTTTAATAAAAACTTCATTCTTCTACTTGGCGGCCATCTTTTCTTAAACAGAAATATATAGAACAAAGAAAACACTGTTAAAAGGATTGTTGCTGCTCCTATGTACGGGATAGCTGTTAGAGAATGCAGAACAATAGTAGTTAACAGCGGAGGGTCCCCCTGCATTGTTTCAAATAAAGAATTGAAATGAGGAACAACAAACAAATGGAGTACAATTAGAACGACGAAACAAATCCAGACAAGCATTACTGGGTACCTCAACAGCTTATACATTTGATGTTTCGTAACCTGCCGCTTTTCTAATAATGTTCCAGCTTGTATAAATCCATCACTTATCTGTCCATGATATTGATAAAAATAAAGAAATGAAATCACATCTCTTGGGACCGGCAATTGAGAGAAAGACTGATGAATTTCTTGACCATTCTTAAGAGATGCCTGCACTTGTGTGAGGGGGACCGAAACTTCTTTTGGAAGATGTATAAGCATAAATGATAAGGCGTGGTCCATAGAATATCCTTGCTTTAACAACTTCCCTAAAAGTTTAAATGATCTTGCATACACCATTTGCTGATTACCGTTAAAAATAGATGTTTGCTTATAAGTAACCCGATCATTCACCCCTCCCCACCCCTTTCACACTCGTTTGTATAACCCAGAGCCCAAGCCTTTCTTAGTTGGTTTTCTAAAGTATTTGTCTCTCTTGTTAAACCCTTGTTCACCATCTTTCTAATTTGCTCGTTATGATCAAACGTATAGAGGGAACCACGATTATAGATAGGCATGTGATTAAAAGACTCTGCTTCCATTCTTACCTTGCTTTGACGATTAACTAAACACTGACAGATGACTGCCTGTAATCCTTCACATACATCTTGTTTAGACACACCAAATTCCAACATCCTTAATACGGCTGAGTAATTATTATTTGCATGCACAGTCGCAAAAACAAGATGTCCTGTCAAAGCTGCTCGAATGGCTAATTTAGCCGTTTTTTCATCTCGGATTTCTCCAATCATAATGACATCTGGATCATGTCTTAAAGCTGCCTTCAACCCAATATCAAAGGTAATACCTGCCTTATCATTTGTTTCAATTTGTATAAGATAATCAAGAGTTCTTTCAACGGGATCTTCGATGGTAATAATTTTTTTGGAAGAGGTATAGAGGATTTCTTCTAAACATGCGTATAAAGTGGTTGTTTTACCAGAGCCAGTTGGTCCTGAAATTAAACACAGTCCTTGCCGGAGAGTAGTGATATATTGGAGTTGTTGAACATTCGATGAAAGGATCGGGAGATGTATTAATTCTTTTTTTCGCTTTTGAGGTAATAGCCGCACAGCTAAACTTTCTTTAGAACGTGTAGGGAGGGTTGATAGTCTGAGATCAATTTTTTCTTTTTTTACAACAATTGTCATCGCATTACTTTGAGGAAACCGCCTTTCTCCTATATCCATGCCACAATGATACTTTAAGTGCCCAAGCACTCTCTCACCTAACATAAGAGGAATCGATTTATAATCGTACAAGGTACCATTCATTCTAAACTGAATGAGCCATTCACGTTCTAGAGGGACTAAATGGATGTCGGTGGCATGTACACTTACTGCTTCTTCAAACATGGCCATACTTATTTTTTCTACATCATACAAATCTCTCTCTCCTCTCGATTTAAAAGATCAATGTAAAAAGAATAATTATAAGGAACGTCATTCAAAGGTGATTCAATATGATTATTCTTTCGATAAGAACGGTTATTCGATATTTTTTCAAAAAATCCTGCAATAAAAATGAATAAACGAACAAAATCAGGTTACTCTATAAGTACAGAGCGATGGGCTATAGCCAAGTGGTAAGGCACCGGACTTTGACTCCGTTATTCGCTGGTTCGAATCCAGCTAGCCCAGTATATCTAAGAAGTGGACATGAAGCATTCATGTCCACTTTTTTATCATTTGTTCATGACTTATGCATAGGTTTGTATAGAACAACCTTATAATTGCAGGTGGTGACAATGAATATTTTACATGAATTTAAAGAATTTGCTGTTCGTGGAAATGTGATTGATATGAGTGTTGGGGTCATTATCGGCACGACATTTGCAAAAATTGTAGAATCTTTTGTTGAAGATGTGATCATGCCTCCCTTTAGTGTGCTGTTCGGACAAGTTGATTTTTCTAATCTATACCTTAATTTATCGGACCGTCGCTTTAATTCATTCGCCGAGGCTGAAGCTGCCGGAATTCCCATGCTTAAATATGGTATGTTCTTAAATCACATTGTTCACTTTGCCATCGTAGCTTTCATCTTATTTTTATTTGTCAGGCAGATGAACAGAATCAGAAGGCCGGATGAAGATCCGTTAATCGATATGAAAACAAAATTATGTTCTTATTGTTTCAAATCCATTGCCTATAAAGCACGCAGGTGCCCACACTGCACATCAAATTTAATTCAACGTTCAAACAGGGAAAATGCCGAAAACTTAAATATTTCTAATCCAACACATACTCTCCCATTAAAAACAGTTATTAAAAAGCGTTCAAAATAATAAGCGTTCAAAATCTTGATGATTTTGAACGCTTCCCTTTTGATTTTTTTGTTTTAATTAACGTTTGTGAAGGCTGCTTCCGTATCCATTTGATGTATTTTTTTATTTGCTCATCATCTTTTAAACGTGGGATTGTATCAAGCCGAATAGCAAGTTCTACATTTGTATAGAGTGCATGTATTTGTTTATGACAAGGGATGCACAGCAATGCCTTTTCTAAATGTGCTCCCCCCTCCTCCCTTGGAGTCAGGTGATGAACCGTAAGCTGCACGTTGTCTCTCTCACACAGTTCACATGTACCTACTCTTTGTTTTTTCAAAAGTTCATTCTCCTTTTTTATATAATCTACTCAATTTAACCTACTCAATTTAATCTACTCAATCAGTGTAGTATTCTATTCCCAGCTTAATACTCTATAAACCGCCGTCTTCTTTCATTTGTCTATATTGGATATATGCGATAAAGATAAAATTCAGCCCAACAAGAGAAGCGATAAACGCACCAAACAAAAACTCCTGATTCAAAAGCCAATGATACCCAAACAATAAAATAGATAACAAGGTGACAATTACTCCTGCTGAAAAGAATGCAATCATTTAAATTCCTCCTTTTAATAACTTATTTTCCTTTATGAAAAAAAGTCCAACTCTCCTCTTAAATCTGCTAGGATAGAAAAGTGGTTTACAACGTGAAACAAAATGTAACGACAGTATAAATAAATCAACATGATTGAATTTGGTTAATGAAGTAAGGAGGCTTTGATGTGAAAACAGCCTTATATAAACAAAAAGTCATTCAGCTGTCTTCAATCGAACGCAGCCAATGGCAACAAATGTATAATGCTAGTATTCGACAAGAACTAACTTGTATGCATTGCGGGGAGCCTTTGCGCATCAACATCGGCATTCATGAGGCACCCTTTTTTATTCACCCGCCTACTTCTCTTGATTGTCTTAAAGAAGTAGCAGCCTATGAGCGAGAGGCTCAAAAAAAACAAAGCGATCGTACAGAAACAGCTTCTCTCAACGGTTTTAAAATGCCTGTCAGAAGAGAGATCTCTTCTTCTGGCAATGAATCATCTGCAACAGACCAGTGGAAACCGCCAGAACCAATAAAAGCCATTCCTACTTTCACTGCTCACCATAAGAGCGGCTATGAAGAATACACAGGTTACAGAGCGATCCTTAAAGAACAAGGTATTTTATTAGATGATCAGCAATGGAATGCTGCTACTACAACGGAAGGACCGCTGCTTATTTTAGCCGGAGCAGGAAGCGGTAAAACCAGAGTACTAACAACTAGAGCTGCCTATATGCTTACAGAGAAAAATTATTCACCAAAACAAATGATATTAGTCACTTTTACAGCAAAAGCAGCAAAAGAAATGAAAGAAAGAATGACAATTTATCCTGGGGTCACAAAAGGTGCCCTTCAACAGTTAGTAGTTGGAACCTTTCATAGCATCTTTTACAGAATGCTCATGCATTATGACTTTGAAAAATGGAACAGCCAGCATTTATTAAAATGGGATTGGCAAAAAGACCAGATGTTAAAAGAGGCTGGCCGAGAGATCGACTTAGATGAAAAGGAATTTGCATATGACCAGGCACTAACTCAGATAAGCTGGTGGAAAAATCATATGCAAAACCCCAACGAAATTAAGCCTAAAGATATATGGGAAGAGCGCGCGGCTTACTTATATAAGCGTTATGAACAAATGCGGACCAGTAAACGTTTGTTTGATTTTGATGATATGCTGTTAGGCTGCTATGATCTCTTAACAACAAATCAAGCATTGCTTGAACGCTACCAAGAACGCTTTGCCTATGTCTCTATTGATGAGTTCCAAGACATTAATAAGGTGCAGGTTGAATTAATTACTTTACTTACAGAAACTAAGCGGAACCTTTGTGTGGTAGGAGATGATGATCAATCAATCTATGCCTTTCGCGGGAGCAATCCTGATTATATTCTCAATTTCAAAAGCGATTACCCTGAAGCAAAAGTATGTGTTCTCGATCAAAATTACCGTTCTACCCATCCCATTGTTGAATCAGCTAATAATGTCATTACAACTAATAAAACTCGCTTTAATAAACAGCTCCATGCCCAGCACACCGATGAAAATGCACCTGTTCTCTTTTTCCCTTATGACGAGGAAGAGGAAGCAACAATGATCGTGAATGATATTAAAAGCAGAATAAAAAATGGCGCCGAGCCAAGTGATTTTGCTGTGTTGTTTCGAACAAATGTGACGTCACGCGCTTTATTTGAACGAATGGTAACTTCAAGCCTGCCATTTTCTATCGAAAGTGACGGGGATTCATTTTACCGTAGAAAAGCAGTTCGTAAAGTTCTCGCCTACTTGCAGTTGTGCATCAATCCTGATAACGGACAGGCTATACAAGACCTAATTGGAGCTCTATTTTTAAAGCAGCAAGTCATTCAAGATTTGAAAGCTCTCACAATTACGGAAGATTGTACGTTTGTAGAGGCACTTACTCACTTAAGCGGTCTGCCTAACTTTCAACAAAAGAAGCTGCAAAAACTTCCTGAACAATTTAAACAAATCAAAAAGAAGACACCCGTTGAGGCCATTGCCTTTATAGAACAAGAAATGGGCTTGAAGGATTATCTCAAAAAGCAAGGAAATGAAGGAAATAAACTCGATCGCGGGTCAGATGATGTACGTGATTTAAAAGTGGCGGCTAGACAACATGAAACGATAGAAGCTTTTATTCAACATGTTGATCATATGATTGCCAAACAAGAGGAAGCTAGAAAGATGCCAGCCGAAAAAACGGCTGTTCAATTATTAACGATTCACCGTGCGAAAGGACTGGAATATAAACATGTTTATATCCTAGGTGCAAATGAAGGTTCGCTTCCCCATGATTACGCATTAGATGCTTGGCGTGAAGGTGATGACAAACCTCTCGAAGAAGAACGGCGTTTAATGTATGTAGCTATGACGAGAGCTAAAAATACTCTAGCCATATCTGTACCGACTATGAGACGCGGTAAAAGAGCTCATCCATCAAGGTTTGTAAGAGAAGTGAAGAAGATGGCTCGTACCCAATCGAAACATAAGATTCCTTCTTTAATTGGAGGTAAGAGATGAATAAAGGGATTATAGAAAAAACGGAAAAATGGGTAAAAGCTCAATTGATTAACGAAGAATCAGGCCATGATTGGTATCACATTTTACGTGTGACAAGAACTGCTCAGCAAATTGCTAAAGAAGAACACGCTAACGATGAGATCGTCACTCTGGCTGCATTGGTACATGATTTAGCTGATGATAAAGTTGCTCAAAACGAAAAAGAGGCTTTAAAGAACATAGACGAGTGGTTTAAAGAGAATGGTTTAGGTGATGAGGCGATCGCACAAATTATCTCTATCATAACCACGATATCCTTTAAAGGAGGCAATGGGCAGCCAGTCTCCACTTTAGAAGGAAAAATCGTGCAGGATGCAGACCGTTTAGATGCACTAGGTGCGATTGGTATTGCTCGCACGTTTGTGTATTCAGGACATAAAGGACAGCCTATGTATGACCCTGAATTACCTGTTAGAAATGAAATGTCTATAGAGGAATATCGACACGGGAAATCATCGGCTGTACACCATTTTTATGAGAAACTTCTAAAGCTGAAAGATCAAATGAACACCACAACTGGCATGAAATTAGCTGCTCGGCGTCATGCCTTTATGGAAACATACCTTGAACAGTTTTACCAAGAATGGAACGGCCGATAATAGTGTGCAAACCTCCTTCCTAAATGAAGGAGGTTTCTTTCATATTGTCGAATATCCTATTAGCCCATACATATAGCGAGTTTGTATGGCATAGTATTTCTATAGAGATCCAATAAGCTGGAGGTGTATGTCATGCAAAAGCATCTAATCTCTAAATCAAAGCTTACTCCTGTTCAACTACAGCAACGACTAATTTACACGGAATCAGAATTAGCGAAATACAAACAAATCGTCAATAAATATCAAAATGACTATCATTATAGTTTAATTGATCAACTGCAGGCAGAAAATAAGCAGCTAAAAAAACAGTACGCAAACTCATTTGATCTTGAGAACAAGGTTAGCGAGCTAACTAAAAAACTTGCACTAGCAAAAGAAAAAATCGCAAGGTACGAAAGCACTGGACCTTATTCAACCAGATCTTCATTTGTTAATCAGGAGAATACAGAGGACCACCCAGAACTCGTTGAAAATCAAGATGAAATGACCATTGAACGAAATTGGTTTCACCGCAGTTTAATGAATCATAAAGAAGAAAATGAATAATGGAAATAAAGCCAGCTGACAAGCTCAGCTGGCTTTATTTATTTTCCAAACAATTTATTTCACTTGTTACTTCGCTCTGCCGCAACAGCCTTTACTTTTTTTAGTTGAGGACTTTTTTATGGTTTTCTTACCGAACGCTGCTTTTGAAGATGGCTTTGGCTTTGCATTAAAAGAAGCAGATGACTTTGGACGTTGTTTCATCGCACTCTCCCCCTTTCCTTTTATAGACTATGAAAGGAGTGAAAGATTCGCTTATTCTTTAAGCTTGTTTATAAGGATCTCTCTATTCAGCTTTTTGCTGACTTACACAAACGCCCTTTTCCGAATTTACACTTATAAATAAACACAATTTTGGCGGGCTGTCATACTATACAGTAGTCTGAAAACCTAGTTACCATCTTCTTTGTGGTAATAAGGTGAAAAAATAGGAGGTATACTGATGAGTCATAAAAAACACAATGTGTGTATTAATGCAAAGAAAGTATTTGACTGGGTTATTCGTCCAGTTAATGTTTCAGAGACTTATAGTGGAAAGCAATTCTTTAAGTTAACAGATTGTCCAATGGATCTATGCGATACGGACGGATGCTTTGGTACAGATTTCACTGCTGATGTAAAAGTATTCGATGTTCAGGCAAAAGAGCTTCCTCAGTCTGGCGGCAGAGAAAAAATGAAAGTGACTATTAACGGTGAAACAGTTACACTGCATAAAGTTAGAATCCTTGTAACATTTAAAGTGAAAGTTAAGATTTTAGATGGGGATTCAAAAGTATGCAGTACAGAAGATCCAATCGATTTCTGCACTATTGAAACCTTCTATTTATGCGCACCAAAAGGAACATGCGTAGATGCGACGGTCCTAGATGGTATGGCGGACGCTGAGTTTTTCTGTTGTAATAATACGCCAACTCTTACACTTAGTGCAGATTTCTGCTTAGACGTTCAAGTGACAGATTTTGTGAAACTTGAAGTAGAAGCATCATATTGCAACCCTCGTGATGAGTTCCCAATTAGTGATGTCATGGTATGTGAGCCTTTAAAAGAACCAAAACAATGTCCACATGTTTTTCCAGGTAAAAAACATAAGTGCTAATGCCATAACCTTAGAATCGAGCAAATAGCTTACTAGCTGTTGCTCGGTTTTCTTTATTCTTCCGCATGATTTATAGGTGTGTACATAAAGATATAAAAGGAAATTCTGGACTTAAGGAGTGATGGTCATGACAAATTTTTCATCACCTACCCCAAAGCTATATTCTCATCAAGATAAACTAAAGATGACTTATTGCACTGAAGAAATCAAAAGAATTAAAAGCAACGTAGCTAAACAAGAAAAGCAGATCCAAGACCTAAAGGAAACCGTCACCTCTTTAACAGAAAAAATACAGGAAGCTGAACGTTCGATTCCTCCATCTATTACTCACGAGGCCAGTCAACTATCAGCAGGATGCAGCAGTTTTTTTTCTTACTCGATTCTTATACCCAAAACCAATGAAGAAGATCCCATTACGATTATCGGCAGCTACACCATCACGAATACAGGAACCGCTGCTCTTCATGAGCCTGTTATCTGCCTTGAAATCAGCCCTTCTGCTGCCTGTAACCTAACTGGAAAAATCAATTATCGACCTGTTTCTCAAACTGAACAATACATCATTTCAGACGATTATCTAACATGGGAGTTTACAGAAGGCAGTTCCCTGCAGGAAGCAAGAAAAAGTGGACTCTATTGGTTGAAGCCTGCTTCAAACGTTCAATTAGAAATAAACCAGTCTCTTTCTTTTTCTCCATTAGAACTCCAGATCTCTAAAAAACATGTAGAGGATGAAATAACCGTACGAGGATATGTCATTTGCAGGGAAATTCCTGAAGGCCAGGCTGCAATAAATTCCATTTCATGTAAACTTTCCTGAAGGCCAAAAGACAGCTGATGACGCAGCTGTCTTTTTAGGTCATTTGTTTAACGAAGGTTTCAATAAGTGCAGCCACTCCTGCTATAGCTAAAACATATATAACGGGAGTGAAAATGACCGGAAACAAAACAAAACCTGCATATAACAAAATGGACGCCCAAACCCCAAAGCACCAATAACAATTTAATAAGTTTCCAATCCATTTTTGTATACCGCTGCCTTTACCTTCAATATATTGATAGACTTCCCCGTTTTCATCTATCTCTTCTACCACTGCCGTAAAAGGTCTTCTCATAAAGTCTGTAATTTCATCCAATACGATTAAATGAGTAAACCTGAAGACAGCAAAAGAAAGTAAAAAAAATTCAAATAATGATACTATATAATTCTCCATCTCTCTGCCCCCTGCATCTCTTCTTTACTTATACATACGCAAAAAACGCTGTAGTGACATTAAAATTGTCTTAAAGACAAACACCCATTTTACAAATAAACATAGGCTACCATATAGACTTTGAAAACATAGCTTGAGAGGAGAGCTACTATGCATTACTATTATGATCACCATCAAGATGACATTTATCGTCAGCAGCCATCTGTGCAATTTCTCCCCCCATCCGTTATTGATCAATATGTAAATCAGTGGATCACAACATCTATCCCAGGATACGGCCAAGTCATTGCGTATGTGACTGACTTTAACCGGCGTAATGGAATGGTTTCTATGTTCATTTATCAGGCTCCTTACTATCAGCCTCAGTTTATTCAAGTTCATAACAGTGATTTAGTTGGAATTGCTCCATATTACGGGCCGATCCCACCACGCCCACATCAAGGCCCTGGTCCAGGGCCACAACCAAGACCACCACGCCCTAGACCTCCGTTTTTCCCTTGGTGGTTCTGGGGAATCGGTGGTCAGGGAGGTTTTTATGGTCAGCAATCAGGCCAAGGAGGCTTTGGCAGCCAATCTCCCGGACCTCGTTAATTAACAAAAAAGCAAGCACCATAAACAGGTGCTTGCTTTTTTTAATTAGTTATATTCTTAAAGGGATAATGTATTATACCCGCTATCTACATGTAGAAGTTCTCCCGTTATCCCACGAGAAAGATCACTCATTAAAAATAATGCCGTATCCCCTACTTCTTCTTGTGTTGTAGTTCTACGTAAAGGGGCACGTTCTTCAATCTCTTTTAAAACATCATTAAAGCCGCCAATTCCTTTAGCTGCTAACGTACGAATCGGACCAGCTGAGATTGCATTAACACGAATATTTTCCTTTCCTAAATCATTCGCTAGGTATTTCACACTTGCATCTAGAGAAGCTTTTGCTACACCCATAACATTATAGTTGCGAACAACTCTTTCTCCGCCTAAGTATGTTAACGTCACAATACTTCCACCCTCAGACAATAGCGGACGCGCTGCTTTCGCTACAGCAGTTAAAGAGTATGCACTGATGTTTTGAGCAAGGAGAAACCCATCACGAGTTGTGTTTAAGTACTCTCCTTCTAACTCTTCTTTATTGGCAAAAGCAATACAGTGAGCAATACCGTGGATTGTGCCTACTTCTTCTTTAATCTTAGAAAACGTTTGGTCTATTGCCGCATCATCCGTAACATCACACGGCAGAATTAAATGATCTTCACGGTCCAGTGTGTCCATCAAACTGCGCACGTTTTTCTCAAGTCTTTCACCAGCATATGTAAATATTAATCTAGCTCCTGCACTTGCGAGTGACTGAGCAATTCCCCACGCGATACTTCTTTTGTTTGCCACACCCATTACAACATATGTACGATCTTTTAATGACAACTGAATCATTTAATCTCCTCCGTTATAGGTAGTTATTAGTACCAAGTACTAATTATTATATCATACCTCTCCACTACTTGGTACTACCTTAATATCTCTTTCAACAAATTGAGATCTTATCCCTTCTTTGTTTCTATATTTCGTAAGATAAATGCACAGTCCGGGCATTCATAGATGATGTTTTGATTTGACTGAGCAGTTAGTAAATGTCTAATTTCTTTCTTATTATGACATTTAGGACATATTATAAGCGGCTCCATAGGTCATCCCTCCTTCTCTTCTAACATTCCCAATTAGAGAACATTATACAAATTAGGTCTATCGTCATATTTTTTCGAATTAGTATAGCTAATGTTTTGACAATTTCAACGGAATAAAGCTAAACTAAAACTGTACATTAGTACAACAAAACTTAAACATTTTGTATAAGGAGGTGGCTATTTTTGTTGGAAGGCTTTCAAAATAGTAATAGTCATACAAAAATAATCAAATACGAGGAGATGATTTTATGTTGAAAAAAGGATTCATTTTATCATTAGTCGGGGCCCTAACCTTATCATTTGGAGGTGCAGGACTGGCTGCGGACCATGGGGATGATGAAGCGAAAGTTCGTGTTGTACACGCCTCGCCTGATGCACCAGCTGTAGATGTTGTATTAAATGGAGATGTTGTCGTGGAAGGGGCCGATTTCAAAGCGGCAACTGATTACCTTCATGTTCCATCAGGAGATCATGAGGTAGAAATCTTTGCTGCTGGTACGGTTGAAGAAGAAGAACCAGTGCTCTCTGCTACACTATCTGTTGAAGGCGGAGAAGCTTACACAGTAGCCGCTGTTAATACGGTTGAAAATCTTGAGCTTTCTATTATTAATGACGAACAAATGACTACATCGGGACAAACGAAAGTACGAGTTGGACACTTTTCTCCTGATGCGCCAAATGTAGATGTAGCAGTAGCAGGCGGGGATGTATTATTCGAAGATGCACCTTTTAAAGCTGTTACTGATTATTTAGAAACAGCACCTGCTACATTTGATCTTGAAATCAGAGTTGCAGGAACAGAAGATGTTGTGCTTGAGCTTCCAGCGACTGAACTTCAAGCAGACATGCTTTACAGTGTTTTTGCAGTAGGATTTGCTGATGGAGAACCTGGACTTGATGTCATTGTATTAAGTGACATGTCACACGAAGCGATGCCAGCTGAAATGCCTGCTACAGGGATGGGCGGTGCACAAAACAACACTAGCTTCATGCCAATTTTATTTGCAGGAGCACTAGCACTCGGGGCAGCTGTCTTTTTTCTTAACATTCGTCGTAAACAAGAAGCGTAATTTACTAATCATTGTTGCTCTCAGCACGTTCATTGTTAGCGGGTGCAAGCAGACTGATATAGCTGCTGAGCCACTTCCCGCTCTTACAACGAACGATTCACCTGCTCTCAATCAAGCGGCCACACAAGAGAAAGTAAAACCGTCAGCCATACAACACCAATCAGGGATTGTGCCGGCATCCATCTCTATTCCAAAGATCGAGATCGAAGCTGACGTTTTAGAGGTCGGATTGAATGACGAGCGGCAAATGGAGGTTCCGGACGACCCATTTGAAGTGGGCTGGTTTCAACCGGGGGCCAAACCCGGCAGTCAAGGGAGTGCAGTACTTGCAGGTCATGTGGACTCAAGAACTGGTCCAGCCATATTCTTTCATCTCAATCAGTTAGAGGTTGGCGATCAAGTGTATGTAACTGACCAAGAAGGCCAGACACTCGAATTTAAAGTGACAAGTATGGAAATTTATCCGTACGATGACGCTCCAATCGATCAAATCTTCGGTTACACTTCTGCTAAGCGTTTAAACTTGATTACCTGTACAGGTGAATTTGACAGAGTAGAGCGGACACACCGCGAAAGGTTAGTCGTGACAACTGAACTTGTTAGTCAATAATAAGAAGCTAGGCCTTGGATCGGCCTAGCTTCTTTCTTCTTATTCTTCGTAAGATTTATTAGATAACATTGTTCTGGGTACATCTGTCCCTCTAGATCCACGCAAATCAACCGGTTCCCTATCTGGTGGATAAATCATAATAAAGCTCTCTGGCTTCGCTACAGCAAGCACTCGAGGCAGCCGCTCTAACTGCGGATGCCATGCAAGAGTACCTCGTCTTGCACTTAATACAGCAACTAGATCATCTTTACGCAGCTGCGGCATAAAGGAGTGGTGTAATTCATTCCATGTAGGAACACCGATCACTTGAAGTTGTACATCAGGTTTCACCTTGTCAAACATCTTCTCATAGCTTTTTGTCTCATCATGAATCACATAAACAGTAATGATCGCTCCTATTTGACTTGCAAGCTGCTTAGCTGTACGAATGGACTCATACGCGGCCCTTTTATGGTCAAAACCTGAAGGAATAATAACGACAAGTCTCTTCGTCGTATTTAAAGGGTGACCCAGCTTAGACACTAAAATCATTTGGTTCGTTCTTTCAAGCAATTGATCTAATATCCCTCCAAACATCCGCTGCGGGGTCGATAGTTTACCATTCCACCCTATAACGGCTGTAGTGATCCTAGACTCTTGCATAGCCCGGATCATACCTGAAGTAATATTCGGATCCACGCGTGTTAACATCTGCATAGGCACCTCAGCGCCAGCGGCATAGCTTACCGCTTTACTAAGAGTTTTCTCTGCTTGAATGATTTTCTCAGGAGCCTCTTCCCCGCGCCCCTGGGCAACGGATAATGTATATAGTGGCTCAGGTGAATTCCCTCTAATAATAAAAGCAAGCTCAAGCAGGGATTCCATCGTTTTTGGATTGGCTACCGGCACTAGCACTCTTTGCGGTGCCTCTGACGGCTCATACGGCCGCTGCTCTTCCTTTAAAGCAATCTTGCGGGCATATACTTCAACCATATATGGACCGATCATACATGTCACTAAGATCATGACGATCACTGCATTTACAGTAGCCTGATTAAACAAGCCAAGGTCATAACCGACTAATGTCGCAGCTAATGTTGCAGCTGCCTGCGGAATCGATAATCCGAACATCAGCTTAATTTCGTCGGACGAATAGTGATAGATTTTACCTGCAATCCATGCAGCTAAAAATTTACCGCTAATAACAAGTGTCACGACAACAGCTGCCATAAGCCATGCAGACGGGTCCGACAATAATATACTTATATCCATCAGCATTCCAACTGATAATAAGAAGAATGGAATAAATAAAGCATTACCTACAAATTTGATTCGATTCATCAATGTACCCTGCTCAGAAATAAATCTGTTTAACGCAAGACCAGCAAGGAATGCCCCTATAATAGGTTCTAACCCTGCTATTGTCGCAAAATAAGCTGATACAAACAGAACCGTCATTACAAAGATAAATTCAAGTGCTCCTTCACTGCTCAATGTACGGAAGAAAAATTTAGCTACAATCGGTACTAATATTAGTACCGCAGCTACATAAAGTGCAAGAGATACGAGCAGGATAAACCAGAAATTAGCTGTTAGTTCACCTTGAGTAGAGCCTGCCACTACCGCTAAGATAAGAAGGGCTAAAGTATCCGTCATAATCGTCCCGCCAACAGTGGTCGTTACCGATTTATTCTTCGTTATCCCAATACGGCTGGCAATAGGATAGGCCAGCAGCGTATGTGAACCTAACAGCGAGCCAAGTAAGATGGCGGCGGCTGTAGAATAACCAAGCAGGTAAACAATAATGGTTCCAAGTATAAACGGGATAGTAAATGACATAGAACCGAAAAACAAGCTTCTTGTACGATATTTTTTAAATCCATCTAAATCAATCTCAAGACCTGCAATAAAGATAATATACAGAAGTCCAACTGTTCCAAGTAATACAATGGTGGGGTCGCGATCAAGCATCCCAAGACCATTAGGACCAATAATGACCCCGGCTAAGATTAAACCTATAATTCCAGGAATACGCAATTTCGCCATGATTAACGGGGCAATTAAAAAGACAACCATAGCAATAGCAAAAATAAGGACGGGATTCGTCACGGGTTGTTCAAACAAAATCAGCACACCTTTTATTTTTATTTATCCTAACCATCTTAAAGAAAGCATCTCTTCATTGTCAACGAAGAACTAAAATGTATACCCTTACATTTTTTATTGAAATAGAGATAGTTTGTATATCCTTATCTCGTATGGAAGAATTTATGCTAAAATGCATGTATTCTTTCATGTCTTAAAATGATTATTAAGGAGTGAAATCTTTGAACATAGATTGTATTGGCGATGTGCACGGGTGTTATGAAGAATTGGTATTACTGCTTAAAAAATTAGGATATCAAAAATCTAATACAAGTTTTGCCCATCCACAAGGACGAAAACTTGCTTTTGTAGGAGACCTCACAGACAGGGGTCCTCATTCACTAAAGGTCATAAAATTAGTTTATAGCTTAGTGAAAGATGACCAAGCGTATTATGTACCTGGTAATCACTGTGATAAACTGTATAGATTTTTTCTAGGTAGAAATGTCCAACAAAAACATGGTTTAGAGACAACCGTTGCAGAATTAAATAACGTATCAAAAAAGGAATACAGCCAAATCCGAAAAATGTTTCTTTTCCTTGTAGAGAAGTCCCCTCTATACCACGTTTTGGATAGCGGAAACCTTGTTATTGCTCACGCCGGGATTCAAGCCAAGGATATTGGCCAAACAAATAAACGGGTCAAGACATTTGTATTGTATGGTGATATTACAGGTGAAACAAACCCTGATGGCACTCCTGTTAGAAGAGATTGGTCAAAAAGTTATAATGGACGTGCAGTTGTAGTCTATGGGCATACGCCAGTCAAAGAGCCGCGCTTTTTGAATCATACAGTAAATATTGACACAGGCTGTGTATTCGGGGGAAAGCTGACCGCCTTAAGGTACCCTGAAATGAAAACAGTAGAAGTTTCTTCTTCTATGCCATATGTCGAAGAAAAGTTCCGTTCATTTGCTTAAACGTATTTAGTAAACCTAATTGATTAAACCTAATTGATTAATTTAAAAAGGAAGTTGAAAAAGATTGAAAGATCAAATAAAAATTAAACTAGAAAAATCAAAAGTGAAATGGTTCTTCCTATTGCTTATCTTCCTATTATCCGGCTGTGGTCCGTCTTTAGAAGTGATAATTGATGAAGAAGCGACTCGTTTAATTGTGGATGAGGAACGATCATTGCTCACAATTTATACGCGTTTTGAAAACCCTACTGCTATTCCTTCAGGGCCATTAAGTGTTCAGTTTCATATAAATGATGAAAATCTTTTAGACCAATTAGACCAAGAATCTCCTTTCGCATTCATGGACCGTGAAGGAAACCTTGAAACATTCGATATAAAACCGAATGGAAGTTATTTTATTTCTGAATCCTTCGCTTATCAAGTTGAAGAGCCGATCGATGAATTACAGGGAGTGATTGAAGTAGCTGTGATAGACGAATCTGAAACGGAACTTGCACGAATGACTGTAAACCAAGTGACTACAGAATAAAAAAAGCATCCTAGGGGTCCTAGCAAAAGGATTCTTAGGATGCTTTTCGCTTTATTTTATGAGTTTGTCTTTGACTTCAATCAAATCTTTAGGGAGTGAAGCAGAAAAGTGAAGATGCTTCCCTGTAAACGGATGAATCAATTCAACTCTTTGGCAATGAAGAGCTTGTCTGGCCAACAATTCTATACTCCCCCCGTAAAGATCATCCCCAAGTAATGGGTGCCCTAAGTGAGCAAAGTGTACACGGATTTGATGAGTTCGGCCCGTTTCAAGATTAATCTCTACTTCAGAATAAGCTTGATTATCATTGATTACTTTATAATGAGTAATCGCCTCTTGACCATCAGCTGCAACCATCCGTTCAATAATACTTGAGGGCCTTCTTTTAATGGGAGCGTGAATCGTTCCTTCTCTCGGTTGAACAAAGCCTTCAGCTAAAGCCAGGTAATATCGTTTCAGCTTACCAGCCCTTTGTCCTTTAGACAATTGATCATGAGCTAACCCATGTTTAGCTACAACTAAAAGGCCTGAAGTATCACGATCCAGCCGGTTAACAGCATGAAAGGTAAAGGGAATATGATGGCTTTCATAGTACCCCATAACGGCATTAGCAAGCGTACGACTTGGATGCTCTCTAGATGGAATGGTAGGCATTCCATGCGGCTTATTTATCACTAAAAGGTGGTCATCTTCATAGTGAATATCCAGGGGGATGCATTCAGGCCTCAGTGATTCATTTTTAGGCTCAGGCGGTACATACACTTCCACTCTGTCCCCACTGAATATTGTTGTTCGAACCGTGACTTCCTTTTGATTAACGAGAATTTTTCCACCCTTAAATTTTATGTCGGCTAGCGATTTCTTAGAAATCTCAATAACTTCCCTCAAAAATGTTCTAAGGAGGATTCCCTCATTAATTCCCTCATTGATTGAAGAACAAGCGTTTGAAGAAACAACATTCGCTGGTACAACCCACTCTATTTTACAAGACATGCTTTCATTTTGAGACATGTTACTCACCGATAAATGAATCCTTTACACGTTTCCAAAATGGGAACGGTCTAAATCTAGCGAACCTGATCTTCTCTTCTGCAACCCGGCATTGAATCGACTTCACTCTTTTGTGATCAAGTGTATAGTGATCAATCGTTACTTGAACATCAACATTATTTAATGGCTTTAACAAACAGGTATGATGCTGCGGCAAGACAAGCGGCGAGCCTACTGTCCGGTATACCCTGTTGTTAATCGAAGCCATTTCAGCTATTTGAATGGAAGCAAGAGAAGGGTGCAAAATAGCACCGCCAAGAGCTTTATTGTAAGCTGTACTTCCAGATGGTGTTGAAATACATAACCCATCACCGCGGAAGACCTCAAATGTATCTCCTTTAATTTGTACATTACTTACAAGAGAACCTTCTAAGCTTTTAACCGTACATTCATTTAATGCAAGATGGCGCTCAGACTTCCCTTCGCCCTCATGCCTAATGACGACTTCAAGCAGCGGATATTCAACAATTTGATAAGGAGTCTTAGCGATGTGAATCACAAGCTTTTCCACCTCATCTGGCACCCAATCTGCATAAAATCCTAAATGGCCTGTATGGATTCCTACAAAAGCAGTATCTTCAAGACGTTCACTGTAGTCGTGAAAAGCTTGAAGCAAGGTACCGTCTCCGCCCACTGTTACAACCATCTCAGGAGTTTCTTCATCATATACTAATCCAAAATCTAACAAATATCGTTTGATTCGCTGTTGTAATGTGTTAGATAGATCATCACCACGCGAAGTGACGGTAAATTTCATATGGTCCTCATCCCTTCCTGCTCCTATAGCTTTCTGCCTTGCTCTTGTTTTTGAATAAATATTTCCTGAGCATCTCTTACCTCATCACGTATAATCGACATTTCCTCATCAAGCTTAAAGGCAGCTTCGGCCGCACGCATTAACCTCATCTTTATATCTTCTGGAATTTCTCCGCTGTACTTATAATTAAGAGAATGTTCAATCGTTGCCCAAAAATTCATTGCAAGCGTGCGGACTTGAAGCTCTACTAATACTTTCTTCTCGCCTTCAATCGTCTGGACAGGATAACGGAGCACTAAATGATACGAACGATATCCGCTTGGTTTCTTTTCCACCACATAATCCCGTTCTTCTATGATGTCAAAGTCTGTGCGTGTGCGAATTAACTTTATAACCGTTTCAATATCTTCCACAAATTGTGTAACAATACGAACTCCCGCAAGATCCTGCATTTTATCCTCGAGTTCATTTAAAGGAATATTTTTTCGTTTTGCCTTATCTACAATGCTAGAGATAGGCTTGACTCGTCCCGTGACAAATTCAATCGGTGTATGATTAGAAGATCGCTGATATTGTTCGCGCAACCCTTTTAATTTCACTTTCAACTCTTCAACCGCTTGCTTATAAGGCATTAAAAAAGTTCCCCAGTCACTCATTCAATCACCATCCGTCCATTGCTAAACAGTCTTTTTAAACACTTCACAAACAGCTGTCTCTAACTCTTCACCATAATTGCTGTTCCCTTCAATATTCTCTAAAAGAAAATCTAGTTCAGCATGCAGCTGCACTAACTCAAGTGTATGATTAGAATCAAATTCTAAAATAAGCGGAGCCTCTGTCTTATACGCTTCATTGAGCAAAGGCCATGTATTTTGACCAAAAGATACATAGTAAAACTGCTCATCGTCTTCTATTATGTATATAAGTGCTAACCCATCAGAATCAACCAGCATTCTCTCTCCGGCTTTGATTCTCTTGATTTCATCCTGAGTAAATGTATGCTTACACGCTGCAGCATACACCTCACTATTTTTTGTAATTTCTAATACGTTCAACTTCTTCATAGTACCCTCCAACATTCACATTCATAGAGTATTTATCTTCAATAGTTTACCACACAAGTTTACCACACACTTATGTTCATTCCTATTAGAAGCACAAGGGAATTAAGATCTGTATTGAGTGGACAACAGAGCTGTGAGATAATGAGAAAATCTCAAAATATAAGGACGTGAGCCGATATGTCGCAAGAAATTGAAATTGAAGTAAAATCATTAGTTACAGAACAGGCTTTCCACCATTTAATCCAAAAAGTAAACTACTCTGTTGAACATGCTGTTACTCAAAAAAATCATTACTTTGAAACAGCTGACTTTATTCTTAAAAGTAAAAGATCTGCCCTTCGAATTCGAGAAAAAGAAGGGAACTATACGCTCACTTTAAAAGAACCGAACAATAAACCCGAACAAGAAGGCTTACTTGAAACCCATCAGATGCTCTCTTTAAATGAAGCAGAGCATGCTATTAATACAGGAGAACTTCCTTCAGGTGAGGTGTGTGAGCAACTCATGCAGCTGGGTGTTAACGTAGATTCATTAACCTACTTAGGTACATTGACAACAAGCCGGATCGAAGGGGAATATGAGAATGGCATTTTGTGCTTTGATAAAAGTACCTACTTAGATCAAGTTGACTATGAAGTTGAATTTGAAGGCAGTACTTTATCGCATGCACAAAGCGTAATAGAAAACCTATTAACGAGCGCCAACCTCTCCCAAGCCCCTACACCGAATAAAGTTGAGCGTTTCTTTGACAGAAAACAACAATTATCATCATAAACTAATTGTTGCCTAGTGAAATATTTGGTAAAGTTAGGTTAAATCTCTTACGGAGGTAACCTTATGGATTTATCATTTTTAAACTCTGTCAACACGCAGCCTTTTATAAGAAATGTGACTCAGGACACGACGACTCAAGCCGCTTCTTTACGCCCTCTCTTTGCTGCCTTCTTACTGCAAGAGAATACAAATGAAATAAGCAATTCGATGATGGGTACTTCGATAGGTAGAAACCAAGACTTATTTATGAACCCCTCATTAAGAGACCGTTATTTATTTTTGCAGATGCAACAATCAAGTGTATCTGATCAAGCTAGTCAGGTTCAAAGCCGAACGAGTAAAGGGGATAAGGTTCATTCACAAGAGCATCAATATTCAAAGCCATTAAACAGCAGCGCCCCATTTGCCTCCTTTATTGAAGCTGCAGCAAAAAAATACAATGTAGACTCAAAGTTAATTTATGCTGTGATTAAACACGAGTCTAACTTTAACCCATCTGCTAGAAGTCATGTAGGAGCGACTGGTTTAATGCAGCTGATGCCAGCTACTGCCCGTATGCTTAAGGTAGATAATATGTTAGATCCTAAACAAAATATTGAGGGCGGAACTAAATACTTACGTCAAATGCTTGATAAATATAAAGGAGACGTGAAACTTGCTCTTGCGGCATACAACGCAGGACCAGGAAATGTTGACCGTTATAATGGCATCCCGCCATTCAAAGAAACCCAAAATTACGTCCCAAAAGTGTATAATACGTATCTAAATGCATGAGTACACCCCCCTTTCATCCTTATAAGGGGGGTGTTTTTTTACTGTTTCTTCTTTATTTTTACCAATGTAGTGAAATAGGTCGCTCCGCCGCCAAAATCGGAAAGTTTATTCGTAGTTAAAGCATTTGTATTCTTCCCGCCAAATGCTTTATGCGGCCATACCCCTCTAATCATGATGACCGATTCAGCTACACGATCGTCAACTTTCACCTTCACCTCAATGGACCCATTTCGATTAAACAGCGAAACCGTGTCGTGCTCAACAATTTTACATTTCCCTGCTGTTTTCGGGTGAATAACGGCAAGAGGCTCTTCTTCCCCCTCGTCATAAAAACTTGATAGAAATTGACTATTTAAACCCCTTCGATGCGGTGAGGATAAAAGCCACCATTCATCCTCCCCCCTTTTCATCAATTTATTGATGGAAGGGACAGGTCGTAAGCCGTGTTGTTTCATTTGTTCGGAATAAAATTCAATTTTACCAGATGGAGTAAGGTAATCTCCCGCCGTCCAAGGTTCCACATCATCTACATCTTCTAAAGGCCATTTCACAGTCTTCCCTGCTAACAGATCTTCTTGCCAGTGTTTGGGCTTGTCTTTTATGGCCTGTCGGATAAGGGAATCATCGTCTTCTAAAAAACACTCTTCTTTAAAACCACATGCATCCGCCAGTCTTCTAAATAATTCCGTATTACAAACCGCTTCTCCTAGAGACTTAATGACCGGTTTCCCTATTTGCCAGTAGCGATGCCAGTAGGATTTATATAAGTCTAGATGCTCCATCGCTGTTGTTGCAGGTAGTACATAATCTGCATACATGGCCGTTTCAGTCATCGTTTGCTCATGCACAACTGTAAATAAATCTTTTCTTTTTAACCCTTTTAAAACAGTTATCTGATTTTGATTCACTGAAGCTGGATTACTATTATAGACAAACAATGCTTTAACAGGGTCCTTTCGTGCCACCAATGCCTCACCAAGACTATTCATATTAATAAGCTTTGCTTTTTCTGTGCGAAGATCGGGCCGCTCAAGTGCTTTTGAATTCACCCTGCCTTGACTTAAATTAAAAAAGATCGCTCCCCCGCCCCGATGCTGCCATGCACCGGTCAACGCTGGCAAACATAAAATCGCCCGTGTATTCATTCCTCCGTTTGTATGGTGCTGCTGCCCATTGCCAATACGGATGAAGGAAGCTTTATGTGCAGCATACTTAATAGCTAATTGCTTAAGCACTTCTGCTTTAACACCAGTCATTTCTTCTACATATTCAGGGGTGTATGCCAAAGCTTCTTCTTTCAAATGATCTACACCTATTGTATGACGGCGGATAAATGTCTGATTAACCAGCTCCTGTTCAAATAAAACATGAATCAAACCTAAAGCAAGCACACCGTCAGTTCCAGGAGACACTTGAATATATTGATCTGCTTTTTTAGCAGTTTCTGTCCGCTCTACATCAATTACAATAACTTTCGCTCCCTTTTTTCTCGCTTCTTCTATTAGCAGCCATTGATGGATATTTGTTAGCAGTGTATTCGCTCCCCAAATAATGATGAGAGATGAATGGACAGTATCTTCAGGATCTAAACCGACTTGTGCACCCATCGTATACAAAAAGGCAGCATTACCTGCAGCTGAACATATCGTACGCTCAATCATTGCCGAATTAAGACGATTAAAGAAGCGCCGGTCCATGCTGGCATTTTGAATGACTCCAATCGTACCGCTGTAACTATACGGCAGGATGCTCCTCCCTCCGTATCTCTTTTTCACATTTAAAAGCTCTGTTGAGATCTCTGCTATTGCTTGACTCCAACTTATCTCTGCAAACTTCCCTTCCCCTTTTTCCCCTATTCTTTTGAGCGGTTTTTTCAGCCTTTTTTCTGAATAGATCTTTTTAGGATAATGTCTTACCTTTTCACAAATGACTCCTTTTGTAACAGGGTGGCTCGCTTGTCCGGTTACATGTTGCACAACACCTTGTCGAACACCTACGGTCAGACCGCAAGTATCAGGACAATTATGAGGACATACTGTATGTAACTTGGTCATGTTCATATCTTTCGGATGATTCAAAAGAACCGCTCCCCTCTTTTTAAAAAGCTAAAGGCTATTCTATACTGTTAATAGCAAACAGATTATTTGCCGAAGTTGTTTGAGGTTGCTACAATATGAAACAGTAATGATTGAGCAATTATAATCACAAACAGTAAGGTACAGATAGGTCAAATTATGCAGCTGCTCTTTTATATTAATTATACTAGCTCTCACCTTAAGAGTGTACCGGCTGTGTGTTAAGGAGCGAGATACATGTCAAACCAAATGACACCCTATGAAGCCCTCGGCGGAGAAGCCGTTCTTTCAGAGTTGGTCGATACGTTTTATTCATACGTAGCTAATCATCCGGACCTAGCCCCCTTATTTCCAAAGGATTTAACGGAAACGGCCCGTAAACAAAAACAATTTATGACTCAATTTTTAGGAGGTCCTTCCCTTTATACAGAAGAGCATGGTCATCCTATGTTACGAGCAAGACATATGCCATTTCCTATATCTAAAAAAGAAGCAGAAGCATGGCTGTCTTGTATGAATAAAGCAATGGATACTGTGAATGTAGAAGGTCTTATACGTGAATACATGATGGAAAGATTGACGATGACTGCTCATCATATGGTTAATAAATAGAGACTTCCTTTAATGAAAAAGCTTTTAAGAAAGGAGAATGACCATTGAAACCAAAAGCGCTCCATTCATCTTGTGATAACGAACACGGCATATGTGGTCTGGATCCTGAACACCCCTTGCAAACAAAACGTAAGCCGCTGGAAATATATACTTTTATTGATCCGCTATGCGCAGAATGCTGGGCGTTTGAACCGATATTAAAAAAGCTCCAAGTAGAGTACGGGGCTTATTTCAAAATTCGATTTCTAGTCGCTGGTCGATTACAAGCATGGAATTTCTGCCAAGAAACAAAAAAAGGCTTAGCCAAAAAGAGTGAAATAGCTAAGGTTTGGGAAAAAATTGCTCATGAAACCGGGATGTCATGTGATGGGGATGTATGGTTAGAACATGAATGGTCTTCTCCATATAAAGCATCCATTGCCATTAAAGCTGCGGAACTACAAGGGCCGCACGCAGGTTCACGCTTTTTGCGTAAATTAAGAGAGTATTTGTTTTTGGAGAAAAAAAACATTACCGAAGATGAGATCATTATGAATTGTGCCGAATCTGCTCATTTAGATTTAGAAGAATTTAAGAAAGACCTTGAGTCACCACTTGCAAAGAAGGCTCTTCAATGTGATATAAAAACAACAAATGAGATGGGCGTTGAAGTGGTTCCGACCTTTGTATTCTTCAATAATAATGTAGACGAAGAAGGTTTAAGTATTACAGGCTTGTATCCTTATCACATCTACGTTCAAATGATTGAAGAACTCCTAGGCTATACACCGGAAAAAGCCGAGCCTATTTCGATCGAAGAGTTCCTTAAGAGATATAATTTCGTGGCGACAATTGAAGTAGCGGTTGTGTTTGATTTAGCTCCTGAGGAAGCTGAAAAGCAATTAAAATTGTTAAAACTTCAGCAAAAAGTAGAAGCCGTGCCGGTGAAATACGGAACCTTTTGGAGGTATATCGGCAGCTAAAAGAGTTGATAAAAGAGCGTCTCAATATGAGGCGCTCTTTTCATCCTCTATGGGGGAGAGAATGTGATGTGTTTCACATGTATAGAATATCAAATGCATCAAGGTAAGACAATATTGATTCTGCATCGTTCATCATATCGTCATATGTGTAAAAACTTGTCTTAAACAGACCTTACCCTCATATATATATTACATACCTACTGACTTAAGATGACTATTTCCTAATGAAAGGAAGATTGACATTGACCAAGGCAAAGCGCTTTATCGGGATCATTTTAATCATCATTGCCTTTTATTTTTACATCTTATCCCTAATGAGTATGTTCCCACTGTTTGTGGCAGCTCCACTATTGTTTCTTTCTATTCTATTTACCATTAGTCCTCCATTGAAACAAAACCGATTTAAGGGGTACAGATAGCTTATAAAAAGGCCTCGCGTTTATAGTCAACGCGGGGCCTCCTTACAATGTATACATTTACCTATGCTTCTAATAAACGTTCCATTTCATCAAGTGTTTCTTCAAATAAACGGAGCGCTTCTTCAATTGGCTCTTTAGACGTCATGTCTACACCAGCTTCCTTCAGCACCTCGATTGGGAAATTAGAGCTCCCTGCTTTTAAGAAGGATAAGTAACGATCAACCGCAGGCTCCCCTTCTTCTAATATCTGCTTTGAAAGAGCTGCTGCAGCACTGTAGCCCGTTGCATACTGATAGACATAGAAATTGTAATAGAAATGAGGGATGCGTGCCCATTCTAAACCAATCTCTTCATCTACAACCATTTCTTCACCGAAATATTTCTTGTTTAATTCATAATAGGTTGTTGTTAACAATTCAGGGGTCAAAGCCTCCCCGTCAGCAGACAGTTCATGAATTTTTTGCTCAAACTCAGCAAACATTGTCTGCCTGAAAACTGTCCCTCTAAATCCTTCTAGAAAATGATTTAACAGGTACAGTTTTTGTTGTTTATCTGTTGTCGTTTTAACTAAGTAATTATTTAATAATGATTCATTTAACGTCGAAGCAACTTCAGCGACAAAAATAGTGTAATCCCCATAGACATAAGGCTGATGCTTACGAGTATAGTAGCTGTGCATACTATGGCCAAATTCATGAGCTAATGTAAATAAGTTATCGATGTTATCCTGCCAGTTCATGAGAATGTAGGGCATCGTTCCGTAAGCACCTGAAGAATAAGCCCCGCTGCGCTTACCAACCGTTTCTTCTACGTCGACCCAGCGTTTAGTAAAACCTTCTTTTAAGACGTTCACGTATTCTTCTCCAAGCGGCTCGACCCCTTGGATTACAAGATCTTTAGCCTCTTCATAAGAAACTTTGACCTTGCTGCCTTCTACTAACGGCGTATACAAGTCATACATATGCAGCTCTTCAACGCCTAGTACTTTTTTGCGCAGCTTCACATATCGATGCAGCAAGTGAATATTTTTATTAATCGTTTCTACTAACTGGTCATATACCACCTCTGGGATATGATTTTGACTTAATGCTGCCTCCCTAGCCGAGCGGTACTTCCGTACATTTGCAAAGAATAAATCTTTTTTCACTTGGCCGCTTAATGTTTGAGCAAAGGTATTTTTAAACTGCCCATATGTATTATAAACGGCTTTAAATGCATTTTCTCTCACTTTACGGTCTTTTGACTCAAGTAAAGATATAAATCTGCCATGAGTAATCTCTACATCTTCACCATCATCATCCTTTATTGTCGGAAATGTTAAGTCTGCATTGTTTAACATACCAAACGTCTGCCCAGGACTTTGAAGCGCTTCACTCGCTTGAGCTAAGATTGCCTCTTCTGCTTCAGATAACACATGCGGCTTTTCTTTATATAATTCTTCCAACATGTGCTCATATCTGTTTAATCCCTCGTGTTCATTAATAAATTGCTTGATTATTTTCTCATCAAGCTCTAGCAGTTCAGGAGTTAAATATGCTACAGATTGTGCAACTTGTGCACTTAGGCTCATTGCTCTTTCATGCAGCCCTTGATAGAGTGAATTTGTTGTATCTTCATCATTGCGCATATGAGCATACGTATATAGTCTGTTTAAGCGCTCGCTGATCTCATCTTGCTTTTGAAGTGCTTCGTATAGACTGTCAGCTGATTCTCCTAGTTTCCCTTTATATGCGGTCATTTGCGGGTAAAGAGATTTTACAGCAGAAAACTCTTCTTCCCACTCTTTATCTGTCGCAAAAATAGCTTCTAGGTCCCATTTTGAAGCTTCAGGTACCTCAGTTCTTTTTAAACGTTGTTTAGCCAAGATTAATCCCTCCAAATATGATCACTCAAAAAGAGAAGGTGTGAAATCATTCCTTCCCAACTTATAGTATTCGTCATCAAGGAGATTTTTCCTTTCTTTATTAACTATCCACATTTGAGTTTTTACGGGATTGATGCAATAGTTTATGATCAAGCTGGTTCGCTTCCTCTACAGTAGTGGGAATTACAGCATCCCTAAGCCTCATATACGTTTTGGGCTGCTCAGAGATTACCTGCAGAAAGCCTGCTTCCGTTAAAAATGTGAGATACCCAGCTAGCGTTTCTTCTAAATAGACTGGCTGATAAAAAGACCTCATTTTCAGCCAACGTTTCCCTTCCTTTTTAAGAAAGCATGAATGAATAGAACGAAACGTAATAGGGTGGTGAATTGGCTTTTGAAGAAGACAGGCATACAATAAATACGTCTGCCAAATATGAGGAGAGGTTTCAATCAAGGAATAAGAAGGAGTGGGCCATCCAGCCTCTATGGGAAATAAAGAAGGCGGGATACGGTGATGATACAATAATTGATGAAAAAATTGATCGGTTGGGGTGGGGTAAGGATATATTTTAGCATAGCGCCATTTCTTTTTGACCTCTATCCAGTTCTCATTAAAGGATGAAATTGGCTCTGGCATATGCAATAAGTGGGATAGTAAAAAGTCCTGATTCGAAACTTCACGAAGGGGAGCTACGTGTTTCATTTTAGAGATCGGAGCGGGATGAGTGAGAGTGATAAATTTTTGAAGGTCGGAACAATAATAGTGAATGACAGAGGGGATATCACGTATAATCGAACTGGCATACCATTCAAACGATTGGATAGAAAAGACCTTTGCACCTACCCTTTTTAAACGATTGCCGCCAAAAATCCAAATAGGAATGATGCCAAGCTGCTCATACCCTTTCGACCTTTTTCGTATTTGGCTCTCTTCAATAACTGAACATTGATATTCGATAGCATAAAGCTGATCTTTCACTTTGAATAACACATCTGGTCTTTGTCTAATGAGCGGAAGATATACTTCAAGTGCAGCTTTATAGCCCTGTTTTCTGATCCATTCATACAGCTGCTTTTTCCCTCTCAAATGATAAAGGGATTCAGGCTCCCCTTGAACAGTACATGAAGATCCTTTTTTGTGAGCAAAATGCCATTGTTTCTTGTCGCCAATCTTGAGCAGCAGTTCGGCTGTACAACAGGGACAATAAAAATTCACTTCCTCTCTCATATCCTTTAACTGGATATAGGTCCACTGATCACACATTGAAATAGTTGAGCCATCTTTTAGTTTTGCAGTTAACAACTGAGGAACACCTCCATTCTAAGATAAGGATTTATTCGACCTCTTCTTCTCGATCTCCTGTTTATTTCAAATAATTAAATCATTCATTTAATTGAAATAAAAAATCCCCATTCTTAATTAATAATAAGAAGAGGGATTTATGACTTATTTGTACGTTTACAATAATGGTGATAAAAGCCTTGAGGTTGATTCAATAAGCCGATGGAAAAATGGTCGGTTTTTAAACAATGAAAAGTTAATTTGGTTAGAATGCTCGAGATCGTAAACATAATCACTTACAAGCTTTGTCACACTGCTCGTACGATATAAATAGGCATTCACCTCAAAGTTTAAATGAAAACTTCTCATATCCATATTAGATGTGCCTATTGATGCTATCTCATGATCGACAATAATTATTTTACTGTGCATAAAACCACGGTTATACTCGTAAACCTTTACTCCTGCTTCAAGCAGCTCAGGGAAATAAGACCTTGAGGCATGAAAAACAATTCGCTTGTCTGGACGGTTTGGGACAAGGATTCGGACATCAATCCCGCTTAAAGCGGCAATTTTTAAAGCACTTAAAATATCATCATCTGGAATGAAATACGGACTTGCAATCCAAATCGATTTTTTTGCAGAAGTGATCATTGAAAAGAATAGCTTCTTATTCACTTCCCACCTCGTATCCGGCCCGCTTGCAATCATTTGAACGCCGCCATCGCCCTTTGTCATTGATAGTGAAGGAGATAAATACGTTTGGTTTAAAATCGTTTCACCTGTCTGATAATGCCAGTCCTGCAAGAAAATAAGCTGAAGTGTTCTAACAGCTTCTCCCCTTACATACAAGTGTGTATCTCTCCAATAACCAAAGTATGCATCTTTACCTAGATATTCATCACCGATATTTAAACCACCAACAAATCCTACTACCCCATCGATGACAATAATCTTGCGATGGTTACGATAATTAATTGTATGAGTTAAAAAAGGTAATTTTACAGGTGAGAACGAAACCATTTCCACTCCTGCAACCCGCAGTTCTTCGACATATGACTTCGAAAGCTTCCAGCTCCCTACCCCATCATATAAAAAACGTACGTGAACTCCTTCCTTGGCTTTAGAAATTAAAATATCTTTAATTTGGTTACCAAGGTCATCATGCCGAACGATATAATACTCAAGATGAATATGGTGTTCGGCCATTTTTAGTGCTTGCAGGATATGAGCATAGGTTTCCTTTCCATCTGTTAATACTTTCGTTTCACTTGAAAAGGAGATCGGGTTTTTGCCTAACTTATGAGCTAAGCGGAACAATAATTGTTGATGCCCTCCCATTTTCTTCAGCTGCTCTTCATTTAACTGCCGCTGCCCCTCAATTTTTTGAAAGGCTCGTTCATCTTCTATTGCTTTTTTAGAAAACCGCTTACTTTTTCTATGATTTTGTCCAAACATTAAATAAAAGAAAAAGCCGACGACTGGAAATGCCGCTAACACTAGAAGCCAAGTAAGGGTTTTTGTAGGATGTCTGTTCTCAAAGAAAATAATAATGCCAATAAATATAACGGATAGAGTAAACACAACGCTCAGTGTTCCTACCATCCAGCTTTGCAGAAAACCTCTTGAAATGTACAGGGCCGCAAATAATAGCGCAAAAAAAGCTAAAACATTTAATCTGTTTTTCATTTTATTCTCCCATGGCAATTAATAAATGGTGGTTGATTAACAACCTTATTTTAACATTGATCAAGATAAAAGAAAGCCGACTTCTTTATGAAATCGGCTTACATCAGTTAATTTTGTGGAAAATGACCTCTTAGGTGTTTAAGAGCATATTCTCCAATAATCTCCTTGCCGTACTCTTGCATACGGTGAATGGAAAGGTCTGTTTCGTATCCATATTCAAGCATTTGACTTAACATGTCATCCTGCTCATCTTCGTTATATTGATCGTCATTAAATAGCACATGCAAATAATAACGTCCTTCGAAATGATATAGTTCATTTTCAAGATCGTCTATAAAAAAGTTATGGCTTAACGAAATAATATCTTCAAAATCATTAAAACCAATCACAATTTCTAGCTGATCTGTATCAATACCTTCATCGTCTTCACTTGAATGACCTGTCATTAAGTCAACGATGTTCTCGTCAGTATTTTCTTTATCCTGACTTACAGGGATTTCGAGTTTCACATTGCCATCACTCACTTGTCCGCGGGTAACCACAATTTCTAACCCTTTATCTAATGCATGAACTTGAATCCATAAAGGTCCATCTAATTCAAATTCATCTCGGTCATTTGCCTCATTCATCATTTCGAAGAAGAGCTCTTCGCCACGTTCACGATTATACCAAATTTCGTCTCGGTCAAAGCCCCGGTCCTCAATATCTTTATACGTAATAAAGAATTTAATTGTTGTATCATTCACGCGTTCAATATCCATGTTCGCTCTCCCTCCTATCGAACTTTAATCAAACAGAAAAGTAAAAGTCTATATCATTCTTATCGACTCAGCTTGCCCTATTTCATACTAAAATAACCTACATCCTTACTAGTCTCAATCTTAGCTGGTTTCAACGATCAATTATTTAAGACATGATTTATAGAGCATATTATCTGTTTCTTATATTTTATGACATATAAGCTCAAAATGGAAATCTAAAAACCTATTTTTCTATGATTTTTCAGAAAAAAGGCATTCCAATAATCACACTGCTTCATTTATGAGGTTTTCATCATAATTTAGCCTGCCTATAAATATATGTGTTCTATAGAGTGTGAAGACAAGCTAGATCATTTTGGCTCGTTAGCTGTTATGACTTTTAATTGTTACAGATCACTTTATGTTATGTCAAGAATAAATATGATGGATTTAGCTTATACACTATAGGAGCTGATGCATAAATGGATATAGATTGGTTGATCTCATTAGTAACCATTATCGGTGTAGACATTATTTTAGGGGGAGACAATGCGATTGTTGTCGCCTTAGCATGCAGACATCTTCATCCAGATGTTCGTAATAAGGCGATTATTTTAGGAATTACATTAGCCCTTTTGATTAGGATGTGCTTAACTTTTATAGCAGTAGAATTACTAGCAATTCCGTTTTTATTAGCAATTGGCGGTGCTCTATTAATTTACATAGCCTATTCCCTTCTAGCTACACCAGATGACCATACTACTATTAATGGCGGAAACAGTCTTTATTCAGCAATAAAAGCAATAGTCATTGCAGACTTTGTTATGGGTTTTGATAATGTCATTGCTGTAGCGGGAGCCGCTCACGGAAACACAAACCTTGTTTTAATAGGCCTCCTCTTTTCAGTGCCTATTATTATATGGGGCAGCAAAATTATTCTAAAAGCTTTTGATCGCTTTCCTATTATTATTTATTTCGGTGCTGCCATTTTGGCCTTTACAGCAACGAGAATGATTAAGCACGAAAACATGTTATCGCCTCTATTCACTCAGCACCCATCTTTTTCAATTGCATTTCAAGTTATAGTCATTGGGGGGGTTCTTCTTCTAGGCTATCTTACAAAGAAAAAATACATGGGCCACATTATATAGTGAGATGAGAAAAACCTTCTAGTTTATGTTTTAACTAGAAGGTTTTGTATTAGTTAACCATGCGTTTTGCTTCTTCTAAGTGGAAAGAACGAACTTTCCTTGGTAAGAAGCGACGAATTTCCGCTTCATTGTATCCAACTTGCAGGCGTTTCTCATCAAAAATGATCGGGCGACGAAGCAAGCCGGGATGATCACTAATTATTTTGAAGAGTGTTTGAAGTGATAAAGATTCTAATTCTACATTTAACTCTTGAAACACTTTTGATCTTGTTGAGATGATCTCGTCCGTTCCATCTTCGGTCATGCGTACGACTTCTTTCACTTCTTCCACTGAAAGCGGCGCAGAAAAAATATTACGTTCTTCAAACGGAATGTTATTTTCCTCTAACCATGCTTTTGCTTTTCGACAAGATGTACAACTTGGTGAAGTTAATAATGTAACCATCGTGTGGACCTCTCCTTCCAGAAATGAGATCTATTGATGAAGATTGTTGGGAATTGTCTTATAGATCTAATTATAATGGATTTTTTAAGTTTTGTATAGGTAAAGTTCAAATTATCTGTACAATAGTTGAACAAAGTACTCTATATGCACTTACCTAGTACCCTCATACTCCAAACATTAAACGTAAAAGTTTTTAAACATTTATGTTTACTTAGTTGATTATACGCTGTTTTTTCGTTTCATGCCTTACTTGTCACATGATCGTCACATAAATGGTAGACATTTTAAATTCAAGATATTTATCTGCATAAAAACAGCTATGTACATACTTTGTACATAGCCTGTGCATTACTAGGATGCAGGTGTCCGTTTTGAAGGCTGTGTCATCGGCCTTCTTTTAGGAATCCCTTTTAAATTTTTTGCCTTTTTCTTAAGGAAATCTTTCACCATGTCTCTTTTACGTTTTCTCAACTTGTTCTTCTGTGAACCTTTCATCTAGAACACCATCCTTTACTTGGCGTCAAGAGCTCACTTATACAGTCGGCTGATCATCGTCACTTGGATTATTATACGTAAGAACCTGATCGACATCCTCATATGAAGAACCATATAATTCTTTATCCTTATACGTATGGATATTTTCATACGTGTGCTTCATTTTTTCATAGATGCTATGCTCAGATTCATCCGTTGGTGACCAATATAGGATCTCAAGTTCATTCACTTCGTTTGTCGCTAGTGAACGTCGGCGATATCCTATAGACTGTGCATGTTTGAACCCTTCACGATTATAAAAGCGCTGTCTTTTTTCTGTGTCCGTTTCTTCATAATCAATTGGTTCAACTTCAAGGATAATTGGCTTATGCTTTGCTTTGAGATTATCGAGAAGCTTCTTACCTAACCCCTGGCCTCTAGCGTCTTTAGAAACAAACAAATAATCTACAAATGTAAAGTCATCTGTTTCTACATACATCATAACATGATTTGGCCCTTCATCTTTATGGTAAATATCTGCTTTTTCTTTTAATAACAGTTCCATGTGTTCTTTTGATTTCATTTCTTCAACAGGAAAATACTTATTTAATTTTTCATACCAATTCACAATTATGACCTCCGTATAATGTACTATTACTAGTATATTCCTCTTTTCAAAAACTATAAACTCGCACTTTACATCATCTATTGTGAGATAACTTCACACGATGAAGCTAACCGAGATCACACCTCTTTCTCATAGAATACTTCTAAGATGCTACGATATACTCTAGAAAACAAAAAAGAGCGTCCAGTCGGACACTCTTTAATCTAGAGGCTTATAATTCACCCCTTCGGTGTATCGGTTTGATGCATTCCACAATAAGAACTCATCAATTCCTTCCTCATTTAAAGCTCGTATTTGAGCTTCAACTTCTTCCTTACCGTAAACGAGATAATTTCCGGATCCTAAATAACTGGCTGTAAAGTCTTGAATCCATGGACGAGAAACAGGTGATTCTTCTAATGCCCCCAATACTTGATTTTCAACTTTTGCATACTCTTTTGTTAACTCATATGGATATAGATCTGGTTTATCAAGTCCAAAATAAGGTGTCCAGTGGCTTGGGTAAATCATAGATGAGATTACATCAACATTCTCAGATATTTTTGAGAAGTTTTGGCCAATACCAGGCGCTTCTGATATCGTCGCAGCGTAACCAAAGATGTCTACAGATACGTCCACGTCATATGGAGCTAATTGTTCTCTAGCATAAGCAACAAAATCGGTTACTGCAGAGACACGCTTTTGAATATTATCACCATCTCCGCCTTCATATTCACCAACTGAATACTGAAGCATCTCATCTCTTCTCTCAAATCCTTCGGGAAATCTTACATAATCAAATTGAATCTCTTTAAAACCCATTTTGGCTGCTTCTTCAGCAATATCAATATTGTAGTCCCATACTTCTTTTAGAAATGGGTTAACAAATGCTTCTCCTCGTCCATTTTTCCAAACTTGTCCATTATCAAGAAAGGATAAATCCGGACGTTCTTCGGCTAAGATCGAATCTTTAAAAACAACAATTCTTGCAATCGGATAAATTTCATTCTCTTCTAATGTCTCCATCATTTGTTCCGTATTGGAAATGAAGTTTTGAGAAATTCCATAAAAAGGAGAATCCTCTTCAGGTCGATAGGTGAGATGCCCATGATCCTCTTTAATATCGATTACCATTGAATTAAGGTCGGTTGAATTAACTAATTCTAAAAGACTTTCAAAGCGTTCTCCTCCAGCTGAATTTCCTGTTACATAAATCCCTCGAACCCCGTCTTCCGGATAAGTAAAATGGTACCCTGAATCATAGACAAATCGATTTAATTGCTCTGGCAGCCCAAGAGGCGAACGTTCAACCACTTTAAAGGCATGGTCTTTAGCCTGCACTGTAGAAGCCTCTTCTGCTGATACTGGTGACATAACAAATAAGAGTAAAGAAGTCATTACGATCATGACTATGCCGAGATATTTCCCCATTCATACACAACCTTTCTCCCTAACTATTGTCTTTATGTATTAATCTTCATCTTTTGCATCCCAATCTTCAGGAATAGGTTCTGCAAGTTCCTCAGCTAATTGCTTTTTCTTTAAGTCAATTTGTTCCTTATGCTTTGAAAACTGTGCTTTATTTATTAAGTACGAATTCCCATCAAAAACGGCACGAATATTGCCTTTTTGAATCTGTTCTTTAATGTAGAGGCTGGATACTCCAAGATATTCCGCTAAATCCTCGATGCTTACATACATGTATAATCCTCCCACTTGAATTATAACGTCTCTAATTCATGAAGTCACCCTTGAAGCTCCTTCAAAAAAACCGAACAACGACATTCGTTATTCGGCTCTCTCAATTCTCTATCGTGTCGTGCCTATCGTTTTAACCTTCCACTTAACCTTTTACCTTCTATAATGGAAGAATAAAAATCATGACGAGGAAGAAGTGCAGTACACTCCCTGCTAAAACGAAAAGATGCCAGATAGCATGGTGATATTTAAATCCTCTCCACACATAAAAGATTGCTCCAATCGTATAGCAAAGTCCTCCTCCAATCAGGAAGATCAGCCCTTCTGTACCTAAGTTGGTCATAATAGGCTGAATAGCAAATAGAGCTAACCAGCCCATTAAAATGTAAAATACAGTCGATAAAAATAAATATTTTTTAACAAAAAAAGCTTTAAAGACAATCCCGATCGTCGCAAGACCCCAAACAACTCCAAACAATGTCCAACCTAATGCGCCTTGAACGACGATAAATAAAATCGGTGTATAAGAACCCGCAATAAACAAATAAATAGAGGCATGATCTAACACTTCAAATACATTTTTAGCTTTCCCTGGTGGAAGAGCATGTAACATCGTTGATGAGATATAGAGCATAAGCATCGTTGCTCCAAAAATGGTGAAGCTGACAACATGCCAAGCTGATCCGTGTAAACTTGAGAAGACAATGAGTAATACTAATGCGGCAATACTTAATAATGCCCCAATACCGTGAGTGATAGCATTTGCTATTTCTTCGCCTTTTGAAAATGTATGTGTTGTATCCATTCGTCTCTCCTTTTTGCTAATAATTGCTTTATTATAACAGAGAATGGGATAAAAGAATAATAAACAAATCGTACATTTTCGTTGCATCTACTATTCGTCCTCTATATAATAGTAAAAATACATTTTTTGCTCGTTAGATATCTTACCATACTTGAAAGGAGCCAGTTTCATGAGACATGTCACATTAATTCAACTTTTTAATCACCCAATCACTCAAAAATTCGTAAAACGTTCTGGGATGGCGCACGCAATTGCTTGTGCCTTTCATGCCTATAAATTATCAAAAAAATACAATGTGAACCCTGACCTTGCGACAAAAGCTGCTTTTCTTCATGATATTGGCCATTATACTTGGTATCGCAACGGGAAGTGGGATTATGATTTATACAAACAAAATGATATTCATGCGATTAAAGGGGCAGAGCGTGCACACAAATTGCTGATTCGTCTTGGAGAACATCCAAAATCAGCAAAAGAAATTGCCCTTGCTATTCTTCTCCATACCGATTCATATCTGCCTCAAGGAGAGCTTCATTTAAACCCCCTTCAACAAGTGGTTGCCTTAGCTGATGAGGCAGATGAAGAGCCAAGCGGGGAACATCATTACAGAACGATCTCAGATGAGAGAGCAAGAAAAATGCTTGCCGAACTAGACGAATTAGTAGCACTCGCCTTATCCCAAACCACATAATACAGAGACATGGACTTCATTATAAATAGTACAACAAAAGGTTAATCTATTTTGATTAACCTTTTATGCTATAACTATCCTCCTCTTATGTGCGGCCAAAATAAAAATCATTGACGCCCCGCAATCCACATGCTACATTAATACTTAATCGAATACAGTTAGCCCTAAAAAGGGGAGTAGCGACCTATGGTCAATGAGTCGTCATGACAGTGGATAACACTCGGTTCATTGAGCTTTGATTATTCAAAGTACGCAAGACCTTTTTATGAGAGTTTGCTTTATTGGGCAAACTCTCATAAAAAGGTCTTTTTTGTGTTCTAGACAGACTTTTCTTATTTTTGTTTTGAGTTTGATTTATATTTTTGATTGATGATTTATATTATTGAGGAGGTTTTTATATGGTTTTCGTCTGGTTTATAATAGCAGCCATTATCACTGTTCTTGCAGCCATTAAGCTGTCAACATATGCTGATACCATTGGAGAGAAATCATCACTCGGGGGGATGGTGGTTGGTACCATATTTCTTGCTGGAGCAACCTCTTTGCCTGAGGTAACAACTAGTGTATCGGCTATCGTACTAGATAACCCAGATATTGCAGTGGGAAACGTTTTTGGCAGTAATATGTTTAATTTACTAATCATCGCTTGCTTTGACTTGTACTTTCGTAAGCAGCAAATATTCCGTCATGCGGATCACTCTCATTTCTTTACTGCCAGCCTTGGATTATTGCTTGCTATTGTAGCTCTGCTTGCATTGACCATAAGAATTGACATATCATTTCTAAATATTGGAGTGGATATATGGATTTTAATCATTCTTTATGGGTTTGGTGTATGGTATATTTCAAAAATGTCCAATAAAGAATCTAAAGCTCCTGTGCCAGTGGCTGATGAAGAAGAATCTGCCCATGATTTTTCTGCCATTCCACTAAAAACTGCAATCATCGGCTTTATTATCGCTGCTGTAGTCATTATGGGTGCAGGAACATTACTTACAGTTTCTGGTGATAAAATAGCTGTTGTCACCGGACTTGGTTCAAGCTTTGTAGGAAGTTTTCTCATCGCAGCTACTACTTCCTTGCCTGAAGCAGTATCTGTATTAGTAGCACTTCAGCTTCGAAATTATAACTTAGCTATCGGGTCGATCCTTGGTAGTAATTTATTCAATATCTTAATATTAGGTGCATCTGATATTTTTTATCAAAAAGGTTCCATTATTTCTGCGGTATCAAGTGTACATCAAATCACCTCGGCCGCTGTAGCGATTTTATGTGTGGTTGTACTCTATTCATTAGTGAGGAAACCAATTAACTCCACGTTTAGATATGCCCTGCCATCTATCGTGTTAATTGCCCTCTACTTTGTTTCTTCATACTTAATTTTTGTTCAGTAAAAACAGTGAAATAAAACGAAAAGAAGAGAGCTGACTGGCTCTCTTCTTTTTTCTATCTTCATCACTGTCTAAATAAATATAGATCCTCCATCATACTGTATGAGAGTCCTCCATTTATCCTTTGAACAATGACTCCATTTTCATCGATAACAACGGTTGTTGGGATACCGATAATTTGATACATATTCATGACCTCTCCTGTTTCATCAAGCAGCACATCAAATGAGGCATTAAAGTGTTTTAAAAACGGTTCAACCTCAGCAATACTTGCTTCCTGACTAGTCATATTAACCGCTATGAACTTTGCCCCTTTTTGAGTCAGGCGCTTCTCTAATTCTACAATGACAGGCATTTCTTCTTGGCAAGGCGGACACCATGTAGCAAAAAAATTAATAACGACAGGTGTGCCGTGAAAATCGTTAAGAGAAACGGTTTCCCCTCGTAATGAATGAAGTTCAAATGACTTCGCCTCATTACCAACTTGTACCCCCTGTTTAACTGAGGCAGCTACAGCTTCTTCAACTTGCTGAAATACACTCTCTGACTGGCTATACATAAACCCGACTGAACAAAGGATCAATATAAGAGCACTTCTAAACGCCATTTGGCGAACCTTCATTTATTATCCTCCCTTCTTATAACTAAACAAGATGCTATAATGTAGATTATGTCCATCTATCAGTAATGATGCGAAAGGAGTGGAATAATTTTGACCAAGCTACAAATCTTACAAGTGATTGCTGTAACGATCTTAGGAATTTATGTGATATTAGCCTATACCAACTATACAGAAGCAGATTGGTTCTTCTTTATTATAGCTGCTATTAATATCATTTTATGGGTTTTAAGACTTCGCGAAAGAAAAACAAATAATTAATAATTAAGTTCAGTATTTTTTCTCTTGTTTTGCTTACATTAAATGTAACCACCTAAGAGGAGGAATAGATGATGAGTTTCAGCTTACGAACAATTAAAAATATTAGTATTGAATTTCTTGAAATTCTTTTTGCCCTTGAATATGAAGAAGTTTTTAACTATGATCAGAAAACACAAAAAAGATATACTCTTGCTAATAAACTTAATCCTTATAAATCGTAACGAAAATTCATTTCGTTACGATATCACATTTAGTGCCTGCTCTTTTACAGAAATGGTTACTGGAGTTTCTCCAATCATCTCCCCATCTCCATGAATCATTAATTGCTTTTCAGAAGAGACATGTATAGTCTTTCCTCTATACTCATTGACTCCTTTTTTTCCCAAATGCTTTCCATTAAATACTAAAGGAAATATGCTCAACAATTTCCATTTGGATAAACTATGAACTACACATATATCTAATAACCCATCCTTGCTCGATGCATTAGGGCAAATCTTCATCCCTCCGCCATAATATGGATGGTTTGCTATAGCAATAAGCCATACATTTTCAACCTTCATCTCCTCACCATCAATAGTTAATACAACATTCGCCGGTTTAAAATAATTCAATACTTTTAGCACACTGTAAATATAAGCAGCACTGCCCAGCCATTTTTTAATTTTGATTTCATTAGTAACCTTAGCAACTAAACCGTCAAAGCCAAGCCCAATGACTGTGAGACAACTCTTTGCCCCCACTGTGATCACATCCATTTTTTCATGATCACTGTTTACTATATGATTGATCTGTTTAATACAATCTTTACTTATACCATGGGCTCTTGCGAAATCATTACCCGAACCAGTCGGAATTAGGCTGAATGGGACATCTGTTCCTGCTAATTCATTAATGACGCTATGGCTTGTTCCATCACCCCCGACTGCAATCACACACCTCACCTTACCTCGAGCATTCTCAAGAATTGACCTTAACAGTATTATCTCCTCTTTAGAATCCGTTTTTAATACTTGGTACTCAATTTTATTGTTTATTAAATATTCCTCTACTCTTGTCCAGACCCTTTCCGCTCTACCTTTTCCAGCTTTAGTGTTTACAATAAAAACGAACATAATAGTTGTACCCCCGTCTATATTTGTGCCTTTTGTCTTAATTCCTCATCTATCAACGGATCCCTTTAATAGGATCACTATTTTGTGCCCAATTCATTCATTTTTTTGGTAACTATATACATATCTAGGCAGAAAATGCACATATTAAAAAAAAGTTCAGAAAGGGTCGATCTAATGAACGCATTGCAATTTGATTTCACCATTCCTAGATATCTTCTCTCAAAGACCATAGGCAGATTTATACCAACCGTTTTTTGGAACAATCACATCTCTTGTTTACAGTGGAGGAAAATTCATGAACCAACCTTACCAAATGAAGATTGGGTTAAGGTAAAGGTCAAATATGGGGGGATCTGTGGTAGTGATATGAACCTTTTATATTTACATGATAGTCCCTCTACTTCACCTTTTGTATCTTTTCCTTTCACAATCGGACATGAAGCAGTAGGACAAATAGATGAAGTAGGCTCAAACGTGGATAGACTTTCTAAAGGTCAACGAGTTGTGATTAATCCTGTCTTATCTTGTGAAAGCCGGGATATGGAACCTTGTCCTGCTTGCATGCGAGGTGATCAAAGCCTCTGCATTAACAAGAATAAAGGATCCATTCAACCAGGCTTGCTTATCGGCGCCTGCCACAATACGGGTGGTAGCTGGGGACAATATTTAGTAGCACATAAAAGTCAAATTAAACCTTTGCCTGATGAGGTCGATGATTTAAACGGTGTATTAGTAGAGCCATTTAGCTGTGCCTTGCATGCCGTTCTTAGAAACCCACCTTCACCAAACGATAATGTATTAATTATTGGTGGCGGACTGATAGGCTTATCCGTTTTAGTCGCGCTGCGTGCTCTTGATATAACGTGTTCTATCACAATGCTTGTGAAGTATTCATTTCAAGGGGAAGCTGCTAAGTCCTACGGGGCAGACCATATTGTTTATTTGGACAAGTCTTACGTAGGGGAAACTGCACGTGTTTTAAATGCCGAAGTCTTAAGGCCAGTTATTGGCGATGAAGTCATACAAGGCGGGGCAGATATTGTATATGAATGTGTAGGTAAAGATAAAAGCATTAAAGATTCTTTACGATTTACTAATAGCGGCGGGAAAGTGGTATTACTAGGACTAGCAAGTGTCATGGAAAAAATTGACTGGACTGCCGTTTGGTTAAATGAACTAACGATTAAAGGATGCTTTGCTTACAGCTTTAACGAGTTTGAAGGTGAAAATATAGACACAATGGATATTGCCATTGAACTTATGAAGCGAGGGAAAGTCGACCTCTCTCCCCTCATTACTCATCGGTTTTCCTTAGCAGACTATAAACTTGCATTTCAAACTATATCGAAAAAGCAAAAAAAAGATGTCTTAAAAGTTATTTTTGACCATGATAAGACAGTAGGAGGAAGCGCATGACTAACTTTACTTTCAGTTCCCAACCACCAACTTCAACACTAGATTGGTTATCCTCTGGTCTCACTTCAACTTTTATTAAAAATGGCTTTAACCAGACAAATCAATCTGATCCACACACAAACCTTGTTTTTCATTTTATCGATGAAGACAATCCAAAACCTTACCGAAGAAAAGCACAAGCTACATTTGTTGTTGCTATATTAGAAAGCAATGGAGCACCTTATGATATTTTTAAAGAAGTGTATCCCTTTCTTATACGTTCGTTAGCTAATCACCTCGTTTATGTAAATCATAAGAATGATCAAGTTAATATTCATTTTCTCACTCCTGAGCAGGGTTGTTATTCTATTCAACATAATAAAGGGGAAGATGATCACACATTTTTTATGAAGGTCTTTCAACGCCTGCAGCCATTATCAACCTCTCGTTTAGTCATTAATAATCAATTTTCTGAAGACTTGCCAGCTGCTAAATGGGAAGGAGATCAAGTTACGGTTGAACTTAGTGCTTCGGGGAAAAAATTAGACATGATGGATTTATTGCCAGCCCCATTTCCTCTTGACCATTATTTAAGTGATAGAGATATGCGTCATTTAAATAAACTTTATGGAATTGGCGGATTAAGTTACGGAAATTTAAGTGCACGCTCTAATGAAGATCATTTCTGGATGAGTGCGAGCGGAATTGATAAATCAAATATGAATGAAGTAGGTAGAGATATCCTTTATATAAAAGGGTATAACGAGGAATCCAATCAAATGGAGGTTAGTATTCCTCCGAATATTAAACCTAAAAGAGCATCAGTGGATGCCATTGAACATTGGATGATTTATAAAGAACATCCTGATGTTGGAGCCATTGTGCATATTCACGCATGGATGGATGGTATAAAGGCAACAGAAATTAATTACCCATGCGGTACACTGGAATTAGCAGAAACAGTTGCGCAATTAGTAAGAGAATCTGAAAATCCCAATGAAACCATCATCGGCCTAAAAAACCATGGTTTAACCATCACCGGACCATCTCTTGAAAATATCTTTGAACGCATAGAAGGTAAAATTCAACGTCAAATTCCTATGAATTAGTATAAATACACATAAAAATAAACTGCTTCTTAATCGAGGCAGTTTATTTCCTATGAAGGTTGCAGACGATCACTGTTTACTCCTTTAGTATCTTGTAAATGTTCAATTTTCCTTGCAATTTGCTTTGCAGCATCAGGCTTCTTTGATCTTTTTGCGTTTTGTACAAGGGTATTATAATGCGTATCATTAAAAAGAATATGTTCAAGTAACAATGTTACTTCAGATAATTGATCAGCTTTTACAGCAGCACCTAAACCGGACAATAACGTCGCATTATTTTCTTCATGTCCTGGAACCGGATTATAAATTAACATAGGCGTTTCACAAGCAAGGGCTTCTGACATAGTTAAGCCGCCAGCTTTCGATAATACAACATCACTTGCACGTAAATAATCTAAAAATATTTCTGTGAATTCGATAACTTTGATAGAATGTGTACTTTGCACTTTTTGTAATTGCTTTGCTACTTTTTGATTTATTCCGGTCATACATAGGACCTGGAGAGGCTCTTTTATTTCTTCTAATGAACGAATAATTTCACTGTATTTACCTAATCCTAATCCTCCCCCAGTAATAAGGATGGTTTTTGTATAAGGCTCTAAGCCAAGTTCCTCCCTCATTTGAGTTCTTGGTGTTAAAGGTTCTGGAATGGCTTTTATAGGTATCCCTGTAAAATGAATTTGTTCTAGGGGAATATTATGTTCAGCAGCGAATTCAACATGATAAGGTGAACCAGTGAAATAAGCGTCTACTTCAGGCCTCACATACCCCGGATGCAAATCAAAATCAGTAATAATTGTATATAAAGGAATATCTAAACACCTTTTCTTCTTTATAATGGAGAGAAAAGATGTGACAAAAGGGTTGGTGGAAATCATTATGGATGTATTTTGATTTGTAATAATCGCATTCAATCTTCCACAAAATAAAGATGCTAATTTATCTACTAATAAATACCAAGAATGTTCAGCACCATATTTATAAAGACTTCCCCATAGAGTAGGTGCTCTTTTAATCATATTTAAGTAAACTGTGACAAACGATTTGTGAAGGATTGGATGTATAGCATGAAAAGTATCCACAATGTCTACACTTCTACCCTCCTCTTCTAACTGCGCTTTTAATGCTTTTGATGCTTCATTATGACCATGCCCGATTGAAGCTGAAAAAATGGTTATATGGCTCAATGGTAATATCCCTCCTCTAACCTTCTAAAAACTAAGCAGGTAACCATATTATTTCCTTAAATGAGTAAAGGATACTATTCAAATTAATTAGCAAGACAGATAACGCTGACTAGGATTTTCCGTAACAATTTGTTATGATTTTCTTATTACATTACATACATAACAATAATTAGATAATGATTGGAAGGTCGTGTATTATGAAAACAGTTTTTTCAGGCATTCAGCCTAGCGGTACATTAACTCTTGGAAATTATTTAGGGGCAATGAAACATTTTGTAGATATGCAAAATGAAGCAAACTGCTATTTCTGTATTGTAGATCAGCATGCAATTACAGTACCGCAAGATCGATTAAAGTTACGAGAAAACATCAGAAGTCTTGCTGCCTTATATCTTGCTGTTGGAATTGACCCTAATAAATCTACTTTATTTATTCAATCAGAAGTTCCTGCACATGCGCAGCTTGGCTGGATGATGCAATGTGTAGCTTATATTGGCGAGCTAGAGAGAATGACTCAATTCAAAGATAAGTCTGACGGGAAAGAGGCTGTATCTGCTTCACTATTAACTTATCCACCTTTAATGGCAGCTGATATTCTTCTTTATAAAACAGACATTGTGCCAGTTGGGGAAGACCAAAAACAACATCTCGAACTTACAAGAGATCTTGCAGAACGATTTAATAAAAAATATAATGACATCTTTACAATACCGGAAGTGCGTATTCCAAAAGTCGGAGCACGTATTATGTCGTTAAATGACCCCTCCAAAAAAATGAGTAAATCAAACCCTAATGCAAAAAGCTATATTTCAATGCTTGATGATCCAAAAACAATCACAAAAAAGATCAAGAGTGCTGTAACTGATACAGATGGTGAAATTAAATTTAATCGAGAAGATAAACCTGCCGTTTCGAATTTATTATCCATTTATTCGTTATGTTCAGGAATATCAATTGAAGAATTAGAAAGAAAGTATCAAGGGGCAGGCTACGGGGAATTTAAACAAGATTTAGCTGATGTTGTTGTGAGTACGCTAGAGCCGATTCAACAACGATATCATGAGCTTATTGAGTCTGCAGAACTCGATCGAATCCTCGATGAAGGGGCCGAAAAAGCAAACCGCACAGCTAGCAAAATGGTGGAGAAAGCGGAGCGCGCAATGGGACTCGGACGTAAAAAGCGTTAATCTAGCGGATGAATTTAAATAAGCATATAAGGCAAATGAGGATCACAAAAAAACAACTCCTATATCAGTTGTTGCTTATCGCTCCAATCAATCTAGATATAAGCAAAAAAAGTTTGATTGCACAAAAAAGCTGCACTCTCCTTTAAGGCTGGGTGCAGCTTCATTTTAATTCAACACTTTTTAATATCCGTGGTTTTTCTTCCATACTTTCCCTACAAAGAAAGAAAGACCTAAAGTTCCCACTAGTAAAACGACCGTAAGGATCTGCATAATTAAATATGCAAAGTTGTCCATTGTCTCCACACGTTTCCCCTCCCTGCTATGCCATAGTCCTTTTTATTATAGGAGAGTTAAAGTAGGTTGTAAATGTTAGAAGCCAATGTTTCACGCGATCCACATATTTAGATCAAACATAATGAAAACGATTAATTAATGATATGGCCGGATTCATCTTCTATGAGAAATCACCAATGTTTTACTTTACACTTTCTCCATGCTCTAGTTCCCACAGCTTTTCAAAGAAGGCTTGTCCCTTCACCATTGCTTCACATAAATGATGATGCTGTTTTGACCACCCTGCTTTGACTTCATTATATAATTCATGCCATGCTTCATCCCTAGTCATCATCTGAATTCTGACATAGTCTCTAGGATTCCATTCCGTGTACCAATAACGTACTTCTGCATCATTCCCTGAGTGATAAAGCTGATCTAGCGCCATATATAAAAGCTGTTTCAGCTGACGCTCCTTACGAGTAAGGCCGCGCATATCATCTGGGTCTGGAGATAAGATATGATATTCTTTAGGTTCATGTTTTTCTTTTAACTCAAATGTCTCAAATTGATTTTGTTCTAGCATTTCATAGACAATTTGATCCTGTCTAGGTGTCAGGCGGCTTTTCCTAATCGGTGTTTTGTAGCCCATAGTATCAACAGCGATGATGCCAGCACCATCTGTTGCAATAAAACAATAATCCAATTGAATCCGTGACATATTTTTACGTAAATAACTTTGCTGGTGTACGGCTTCAAGTAAATCTTCTGGCAGGTCTGACAAATGATTTTCAATATAATCGTATAATTCCTGGCTGACTTTAATCAAAATTGCTTGATCGAGTACCTCGATTCGGTCATCACTGCGCCATTCAAAAAAATCGCACACGTTATAACCATTCTCTTCCCCTTCAAACCAATTGACCCATACGTCCCTGATATGGACCATATAAAGCCCCCCTTACTGATTGCGATTTGTATCCACAGTATAGGCAAGCTTTGAGAATTTTAAACACTTTCCTCGATACATTTAATAGATAGCTGACCCTCTTGCTCAGTCGAAATTATTATACCGGCTTACTTTCTGCGATCTGGAATAGCCAGTGATCCAATGACCATTATTACTCCAAGAATAAACAAATAGAACTCAACTCTAGTTGTAATAAAACGCATATAATAGGAGAATTCATAGCCTAAAGTAAGTAAATTCAAATAGGCAAGTAAACTTATTCCTCCTGCAACCGAAAATCCAAATCCAACAAACATAATGAAAATTCTAACCATACTCACCACTGCCAATCCACTTAGTATAATAATAAATTACAAACATGTACCGCCCTCCTTCACTTTAGAAACCCTGATGCCGACAGCCAATCTTCAGCTGGTATTTCAGTCACTGTTTTTATCGAACGTTCATTAAACGTTTTGTACGCCTGCTCTACGATTAGATATCCACAACGATACCCAAGCCACCTCGGTACATGATAAGGTCCGCCTCCATATAAGAGAGTGTGATGGTCCTTTCTGCCTCTTGTGAACAAATGGGGTTCGAGCCATTCTTTAAATACCCTTTTCATCTGCTTCAAAGAAAGTTCTTTCGTCCAAACCGCTGTGTAATCCCTTCCCACTTCCTGACTTACAGCTAACTCTGCTAACCCTTCCATGATCATTGATTCTAAGAAAGTAATCGACTCTTCCGTTTCTTCGGTTACAGAGAGTCTGAATATATGATGATATTCATGCGTAATAATGGCTTTTAATTCTGAATTTGATAACCCGTTTGTTAAAAATAGAAAGATAAAACGATCTATGGTTAGTCCATTTTTCCCGCCAAGAGATTGAATAGAAGCTTGATCTTTACTAGCAGGAAAAATATACACCCCAGCATCATGAGCTGACCACTTTTGTTTTAATTGTTGATAATGGGTGGATATCACTTTCCAATAATTGCGTTCGAGCATTTCATTGATGTCTTGATGACTATCTTCCTCTGGCAAAATAAGACCTGATTGAATGAAATGTTGTTGTAATTTATTTGTATCTGGCAGAGAGTCACTCACCTTCTCTAATGGAGAGATGAGCATTTTTTGATGCCATGCAATCTTTTGCATAAGGTTGGATTTCTTTTTCCATTCAGCCAAGTAAAGAGTTAACCACTTGTCCGTTCTTACAATACCAATCCTTATCACTCCCTCTCTTAGTACTACTTTATGATGAGAGAAGCAGAAATGATTCCGCTTATAGGTAAATTTATTAAGAATTAGTTCTATTTTTTAACTGTGATCACTCTAAACAAGGCATGCACCTAGCAGGCTTTCTTTTCATAAGATGGAGGAAGAACAGATGGGCATGGAGGTGTAGATAATGTCCGATCAAGAAGAAGCTAAGAGGCTTATATTACTTTTCGTTGTGGTGCTATTGTTTGGCTCGTTTGCTTTAGGTATTGGCACCGTCGACTCTGATACTGCCTCACCTACAGAAGATGTCATCCTCTTAGGTTAACCTTCATACTGGCTAGGATGGGTGGTAAGTGATATGAATCAACAGAACGGACCTTACAGCGGCCAAAATGGATCTTTTTATAACAATCAAAAAAACAACCAGCAGAATAAAGATTCTAATGCTCTTACTCCTCAGCAAATTGCCGTTATTGCCGCATTGGCAACGAATGCCCTCACCGTTCGAGCGGTACTTGTTGATAATGAGCAAAATGTCGAAATTGTTCTTCAAGGGAATTTGCGTAAACAAACCCAGTTAGAGAAGATCATTGACAAGGTAAGCGAAATGCCGTTCGGGGATGTGATTGATGCATTTATGAATCGTAAAAAATAAAAAGGATGCGGCATACGATACGTAGCTGCATCCTTTTTGAATGAAAAGAGGTTATTCTTTTTTTTGAAAAGTGATTTTCCCTTCAGGAGTTAAACGGAGGGCGGCATCAAATGTCTGCTCCCCTTTTTTAAAACCTTTTAAAACCCTTGTTTCTCCCTTAGATAACAATGTGGTGACGGTGGTTTCCGTCAATTTTTTCCCAAGCAGAGTTTTAGATAAAGTGAACGTGCATTTTTTCGACTTATAATTGGAACATCCAAAGAACGTACCCCGATCTAGGATTTCACCCTGACATAACCGGCACTGACCTACTGTTTTCTTGACTTGCCTGTTTCTTGTGTACGACTTGGAACCTTTTCCGCCTCTTCGCTTGATGCTTGATGTATCAATGTTTGTAAAATCCCATGATCTAGATTGAGATACCGCTTCATTAATTAAATGAACAGATAATTTTCTAGCTTGCTCCATAAAATCGTTCTTTGAAGCGGCACCTTTTCCAATTTCACGAAGCCGTTGTTCCCATTTAGCTGTCATTTCAGCTGAAGCAAGGATACTTGTGCCAAGAGAATCAATTAATAACCGGCCCTTCTGAGTAGGGAAAACTATATTTTTCTCTACCTTCATATATCCTCTATCTTTTAACACCGTTATAATTCCTGCTCTTGTTGCTTCTGTACCGAGTCCGTGTGACTCCATCATAACCTTTTCGAGTTCTTTATCCTCAATTGACTTACCTGCAGCTTTCATCACCGTTATGAGCTGACCTTCTGTGTACCTTTTAGGAGGCTGAGTCATACCCTCTTTTACAACGGACTTTGAAACGACGCCTTCTTCACCATGCGAAAGTGGAGGTAAAAGTGTATCCTCCTGCTTTTTACCTTCATAAATAATTTTCCGCCAGCCTTCATTTATCATTTGCTTGCCCTTCGATTGAAACGTTGCACGTCCATCAACAATCGTTTCCACTTGAGTATGACTTATAATCGCTGCATTTTCATGAGCAGCAAGAAGCGACCGTACAATTAAATCATAGATGTTTCGCTCTTCAGCCCCTAACCTCTCTTGCTTAGGTACTTGCTCTGTCGGTATAATCGCATAATGATCGCTTACCTTTTGATCATTTACAAATCGTCGATTGTTCATTAAGCTTTTAACCGGTAAAGGAAAAAACGATTCATACTCTTTAAATGCAGAAAGCTTTTGAAGGATTGCCGGAAAGGTACTTGCTTCCCCTTTCGTAACAAAGCTTGAGTCTGTACGCGGGTAGGAAATATACCCTTTTACATAGAGCTTTTGAGCAAGGTCGAGTGTTTTTTTAGGGGAATATTTATATCTTTTATTAGCGGCAGTTTGCAAGCTTGATAGATTGTATAAATAAGGCGGAGCGTATTCCTTTTTCTCTTCTTTGATAGCTTGAACAATTGCTGGCTTCCCCTCGCAAAATTGAGCAATTTGCAGGGCTTGCCTACTTGAATCCACCCTTGTTTCACCCTTTTTATGCCAAACACCCTCATATGTTTTCTCTCCCATTTTAAAGGCAGCCTTCACTTCCCAAAATGGTTCAGGCTTAAAGGCTTCGATTTCTTTTTCACGTTTCACAATCAGTGCTAGTGTAGGGGTTTGAACGCGTCCTGTGGAGAACACATCATCAATCCCTTTTTCACCAAGAAGCAGAGTATAGGCTCTAGAAGCGTTCATCCCTATCAACCAATCAGCACATGCTCGGCTTAATGCTTCATCATAAAGAGGACGTGTCTCCTGTTCAGGCTTTAACGTGTTAAAACCATCAATTACCGCTTGTCTTGTTAGTGATGATAACCATAAACGTTTTAACGGATGAGATGCCCTGCATTGTTCAATAATCAAACGAACAATTAATTCACCTTCCCGTCCTGCATCACCTGCCATGATGATTTCTCTCACTTTTCGATTCTCTATTAATTTCTTCACAACTTGAAATTGCTTATATTTTCCTTTACTCACTTTATATTTAAATGTTGGCGGCAAAATGGGCAGAGTATCTAACTTCCACGATTTCCATTTAGGGTCATACTTTTCTGGTGACTCTAATTCACATAAATGACCGACTGCCCATGTTACAAATGCGCCTTCAGGAAACATCTCACATGACTTAATTTCTATATAACCTTGCTTTTTCACCATTGGAAAAGGGGCGGCAAGCTTTGCTCCTTGATCAGGTTTTTCTGCAATGATTAACTTCATTTAAACTCCCCCCTAGACTTATAAGTATACAGCAAGTGAGGCAATCAAGGGAACACTTGTCCTCTTTTTAATACATTTCCACTTAAAAAAAGCATACCCGGCCTACTATCAGCGAGGTATGCTTACTATTTTTATTTGATTATTTTTTCCTCAAACCAAGACTTCGCATCGATTACTTCATCTCTTGTTAATTGGTGGCCGCCTTCGCCCCAGTGTTCTGTCACATGAGCCCCTGCATCGCGCAAGTGATCGATCAGCTCTTTTGTTTCTTCTGCAGGGATTAAAGGATCTGCCTTGCCAGCTCCGACAAAAACAGAGAGATCTTCTAAGTTTGGAATGTCTACTCCTTTTCTAGGAACCATCGCATGGAACAGCGCCGCCCCTTTTAATGATGAGGCATGATGATAAAGTAAGCTAGCGGCTATATTTGCACCATTTGAATAGCCGATTGCAATGATATTGTGACGGTCAAATTTATACTTTTCGGAAGCTTCATTTAGAAATTCATTTAATTCGTTTGTACGGAAGATAAGATCCTCTTCATCAAATACACCTTCACTTATTCTTCTAAAAAATCGAGGCATCCCGTTTTCTAGAATATTTCCTCTTACACCAAGAACTGAGGCATCAGGTGCAATCATATCTGCTAAGGGCAGTAAATCCTTTTCATTCCCACCTGTTCCATGCAGCAAAAGTAACGTAGGCATGTTTTCTTTTGCTGCTTCTTTATAAATATGTTCAAGTTTCATTCAAATCTCCTCCTTTACTAACATACATCTTACTTGCTTGTTTTTAACGGTTTAAGGTTTGCTTCAATTTGCGGACGCTGACTTTCAAAGTAAGGAGGCAGCGAAAGTTTCTCACCAAGTGTTTCGAACGGCTCATCTCCTTCAAAACCAGGGCCATCAGTAGCTAATTCAAACAAAATGCCGTTTGGCTCTCTGAAATATAGGGATCTAAAATAATATCTTTCTACAAAACCCGAGTTTGGCAGGCCAATCTCATTGATATGTTCGACCCACTTTTTCATATCTTCTTCATTCTCAACCCTAAAAGCCACATGGTGAACACTACCTCTGCCTGGTCTCTCACGCTCCATGTCCTTACGTTCTTCTAAGTGAATCTCAGCTCCTGATCCGCCTTCACCTGTTTCAAATACACGCACAGGCTTCTGACCTTCTACAAGCGGTGCATATTGTCTTGTTTCGCGGAAGCCCATAATTGACGTGAGAACCTTCTCCGTTAATTCCGGACGAGAAACCGTTAAAGTAACCGGACCTAACCCATAAATCGCATGTTCAACTGGTACAGGGCTATCCTTCCATGGAGAACCTCCGCTCACACCGTTGTCATGTTCGTCTGATACTAATACTAAGCGCTGCCCTTCAAAATCTCTGAAAGGAAGAATCGCTCTTCCTGTATGCCTTGTCATTTCATCATGTTCCACTTTATATTCTTCAAAACGATTCAGCCAATAATCTAATGCTTTATCGTTAGGAACTCTTAAAGACGTAGCCGTTATACTATTTGTTCCATGATACGTTTTTCCAGCATGAGGAATTTCAAAAAAAGTTAAATCTGTACCAGGATTCCCCCGCTCATCTGCGTAAAATAAATGATAGACGGACGGATCATCTTGATTAATGGATTTTTTGACTAATCTCATCCCTAATATTTCTGTATAAAACCGGTAATTTTCCTTCGCATTTGCTGTGATGGCTGATACGTGGTGCTGTCCTTTTAAAGGCTTTCTACTCATGATCATCACTCCTATTTTTAATCAATTTTATTCTAATTGTTATGACCTTCTACTTTTCGCAATAAACGCAGTAATTCTTTTTGTTCTATTTTTGTTAAGCCATTAAATTGAGAGGCTTGAAATTCTTCTTGTTTTGGCACCACTTCGTCAAACAATGCCTTTCCCTTTTTGGTCAAACTCAATATTTTTGTACGCCACTCTTGCTTACGTAATACTAAACCTTCTGCCTCAAGCTTAACGATTGCTTGCGTAATATTTCCTTTTGTAACAAAAAGCTTTTCCGCTAACTCTTGTTGTGAAAGAGGTTGATGCGTGCCGATTTGAACGAGTAAATCAAATTGTGAAGCAGTTAACCCCCATTGACTTAAATGTTGATTAGACTGTTTAATACTCGCATGATACAGCCTAGCTAAACGAAACCAGATTAGTACGTTTAAGCGATCTTCATGTTTTGATTTGCTAAACACGTTTAATTCACCTCCCACATTTATCAGTTTAGTACTAAACTGATAAATTGTAAAGTCATTTACTTTTTATTGGCCGGCTGGTCATATAACTCTATGTTTAATATGCCCAAGTTCGGGAACTTACTTTATAAGAAAACAAACAATAAAGTACTCGAAACAAATGAAAAAGTAAAACAAATAGGAAGGATGATTGACGATATGTTATTACGCGCAAAGACATTAAAATCGTATTCTATGTTAGCTAGCGACGGAGAATTAGGTTCGTTGGATGATTTTTATTTTGATTCCGATACCGCAACCATTCGTTACTTTGTTGGTGATACAAGGACATGGTTTTTTGGAGGAAAAGTTCTGCTAAGCCCATTATCTTTTAAAGAAATTGACCGATCGAATGAGCGTATTGCAGTTAATGCGACGAAAGATCAAATTAAAGATAGCCCTAAACCAGAAGAACATGAACCGATTACGAGGAGATACGAACAGCAACTAAGCTCTTATTACGGTTGGGAAAATTACTGGGCGGATAACGCCGCAAGAAGAGATATAACTGGCTTTCAAGCTCATGCTCCTATGATGCCTCCTATATTTAATCCTGAAGCCCCGCGTGAAGAGCATAATGGTTTGCGCAGCGATGAGGCACATGCAAGAGAACAGCAATATCGTGAAGATCAGCAGCTGATTAGTGTAGAAGATATTAAAGGCTATAAAGTTCATACAGCTGATGGTGAAGCAGGTAAGATCCACGACTGTGTCATAGATGATGAAGATTGGAAAATAAGATACTTTGTCGTAAATGTTGGAGGCTTCTTCAATAAAGAACTAGTACTTGTTTCCATCGATTGGCTTAATGATGTGAGTTGGAGAGATCACACGATTACGTTTGACCTAGAAAATAAACGAATCGAGGATGCACCTGAATTTGTATCCGACCAGCCTATTACGCGTGAAGATGAGGCTGCATTATATGAGCATTACAATCGCAAGGGATATTGGGTAGATATTCGCTAATTTCCACTGCTTTATGAGATCGCTAAACTTTATTACTAAGTTTAGCGATCTTTTTTAGTGGAAGAAAAATAAATTGATCCTTATCGATTTATATGGAATAGTGTACAATAGAACGTAACATTCATTGGTATGAAAAGGAGACTATCATGACTACCTACCAAATGGTTTCTCGTCCGTCTGCATTTACTACGTTTACAAGAAATGAATGGGCGAATTTATCTCACAAAACATCCATTACCTTAACAGCTGATGAGCGAGAACAGCTGCAAGGGCTTAATGAAACGATCTCAGCCGAGGAAGTAACAGATATCTATCTGCCTCTCTCAGAGCTCATATATTTGCATATGAAGCATGCAAACCACTTGCATAAAGATCTAAATCAATTTTTTCAAAAGAAAACAAAAAAAGTTCCATTTGTTATTGGAATCGCTGGAAGTGTGTCAGTTGGAAAAAGTACGACAGCCAGATTGATTCAAACATTAATTTCACGTTTTCCTACGCAGCCTAAAGTTGATCTTGTGACAACAGATGGTTTTCTCTTACCAAATGCCGTATTAGAAGAACGGGGATTAATGAAGAGGAAAGGCTTTCCTGAGAGCTATGATATTGAAAGTTTACTCGGATTTCTAACCGACTTAAAGTCTGGTTGCGCTTACATGGAAACCCCTTTATACTCTCACCTTACGTATGATCGTTTAACTGAAAAACAGATTGTAGAAGAGCCAGATGTAGTGATTGTAGAGGGAATCAATGTTCTTCAAGTAAATAAAAAGAATAAAAAAATCCCACAAATGTTTGTCTCTGATTTCTTTGATTTTTCTATTTACGTTGATGCGGAAGAAGATAACATTTTAAACTGGTACATTGAAAGGTTTAAGCTCTTAAGGAATACCGCTTTTCAAAAACCTGAATCGTTCTTCCACCGTTACAGACATTTATCTGATGAAGAAGCAGTCGGGTTTGCAACTGATATATGGAAAAGTATAAATGGGGTAAATCTTGAACGTAATATTAGGCCTACTAAAAACCGTGCCGATCTTATTTTGAAAAAAGGGGCCGGACATCGAGTAGAAGAAATAATGGTTAAGAAAAAATAATAAGCCGAGGATGGACGCAAAGACGTTCATCTTTCGGCTTTTTTAATGATTAAGGATTAGTAAAAGGGATAAACCTCAAAAACCACTGGATAAACCCTTGCTCAGCTGTTTCATTCACATTTGGGTTATCTATTAGATCTTCTTTATCCTTTTGCTCCTTTAAAGGGACTTCTTTAAGAACCTTCCCTTCCGTATTCTTTATTTGTAACATTCCTTCATTAGTCACTTCCACTGTTGATTCTTTCCCTTTTTCCATCACATAATAAATATCATTTTCTAGTTCATATTTACGGCCGCTCTCATCACTAAACAATCTATCGCTTTTTATAACATGAGGTTCATAGCGCGTGAAGCCATAATCAAATAAGGCTGCCGTATCTTGGTAAGAAACTTTTGCCGCAGGGGCGTTTAATGTCACTGCTATTAACTCCATATCATCGCGCTCTACTGCTGTAGATAGAGTAAACCCGGAGCGCTGCACGAATCCATTTTTCACACCCGTCACCCCGTCATAATCCCATAACATCCGATGATGGTTATAAATTGTCGTTTCCCAACCTTCTCCAATCCATTCCATTTCTTTTGTTTGGGCAATCTCTTTAAACACCTCATTTTCCATTGCATATTTCGTAATCATCGCCAAATCTTTCGCTGTTGTATAATGGTTTTCATCAAATAGGCCATGTGGGTTTGTAAAATGGGAATCTTTTACACCGATCTCTTCTTCAACAAATCTGTTCATTCTTTGTGCAAAGGCCTCTTCACTTCCATCCATGTGCTCAGCAATTGCTAGGCCCGCATCATTTCCTGAGTTAATCATTAGTCCCTGTACAAGCTTTAATAAGCTGACCTCTTCTCCTGGCAAAAGGTATACTCTTGTGCCAATTACATCCATTACATTCTCACTAACAGCTACTTTTTCTTCTAAGTTCCCTTCCTCTATCGCTACTATGGCTGTAATAATTTTAGTGACACTCGCCGGGTACATTCTCTTTGTACTGTCTTTTCCCCATAACGTTTCTCCTGTGGCCCCGTCTATGAGTACCGCTGTTTCACTTTCGATAACAGGTGTATCAGATGCTTTTGCTTGTTGTGGTACAGCCTGGGCAATCAAGAACGAAACACACAACAGGAGCATGATGCTCTTTACTCTCGTGATGCCTCTCTTGCTCACTGATCGTCCTCCTTTTTTACACTATAACCAATTGGTTCATTCCGAAAAAAAGAACTTGGCCGCTTGACCAAGTTCTTAATCCATCAGTTTTTAAGGTACCTTATTACCCTTTAAATAATTGAACAAACATTTTACCGTAAGGACCGCCATCAACAATGCCGATTCCTACTTCACTGTAGTTACCGCCTAAAATGTTAGCACGGTGTCCGTCAGAATTCATTAGTGCTTGGTGAGCTGCTTCAACCGTTTGGTTACCAGCTAAGTTCTCACCAGCTGTGTTATAGCTCACACCAAATTGGTCAAGCATTTCAAATGGTGAACCATAAGTTGGTGATTGGTGAGCGAAATAGTTGTTATCAATCATATCTTGCGCTTTAACACGAGCAACTTTTGTTAACTCAACATCAATATTTAAAGGTGCAAGACCTTGCTTTTGACGTTCTTCATTAACAAGGTTAACCATTTGCTGTTCTTCAGCAGACAGTTCTTGTGATTGTTCTTCTGAATTTTGCTCAGTTTCTTCAGCTGGAGCTGGTTGTTGTACAGGTTGAGCCGGCTCAGCTTGAGGAGCTTCCTCTTGTGGTGCTTCTTCTTGTGGTGCTTCTTCAGCAGGCTGTTCTACTTTAGGTGTTTCAACCGGCTGCTCTTCTTTTTGTTCTGGAGCTGGTTCTTCTTTTTGCATTTCTTTTTCGAGCTCTGGTAATGTAATATTCCATTTATTTAGTAAATCTTGTAGATTACTAGTTTGCTTTACTTCTTCTATTAATTTTTGAATAGACTCTTGATCTGCACCATTTAATGCAATCACATGCTTTTGTGTGATAACCTTTGTATTTGGCTGTTCAGATGCAGCAGCTTGACCAGCAAAACCAGCTGCCATTGTTGCAGCGGCGATTGTTGTAACGATAAATTTCTTCATGAAAATGCCTCCTTGAAGGTTGTTGTTTTTTTGGTACATCAAAATCCTAGCACAGAATCTAGCTTGTTCCTATGGTAAATCATGCATATTACTGTATAAACCAAGCATCAATCCACACTAAAAAACCTTTATAATATAAGGAAGAAACACAGAAATGACCAAAAAATATTCATTCTTTTATTCATATTTTTATAGATTTATTCAATATTCGTTACAGAAATGTAAAAAAGCCTAGGCAATTCGATACCTAAGGGATTTGTGAGGATATTTCAGAGGAATGGAAAAGATTTCAGGAAGTATTCTACTCTATTTTTTGTTAGTTTAGTAGACAGCATAGATTACAGGAGGTTTTCTAAATGAAGAAATACATCTTACCAATATGTGCAGGAATTGCTCTAGCATTCACTGCAAACCAAACTGCTGATGCGGCATCACACAGTCATACCGTTCAAAAAGGCGATACACTCTATCAATTAGGACAACAATACAGCGTAACTGTTGATTCAATTAAAGAACTTAATAATAAAGAAACATCAGCGCTTCAAGTAGGAGAAACACTTTCCCTTCCGGCTGCTATTACAACGGAAGAGCGTGAATTGTTATCACGTCTAGTTCATGCAGAAGCTCAAGGTGAGCCATATGCAGGTAAAGTAGCTGTAGCAACCGTCGTGCTTAATCGTGTCGATCATCCTGAGTTTCCTGATACGATCAAAGAAGTTATTAACGAAATTGGTCCATCAGGACATTATGCTTTCTCACCTGTTCAAAACGGTATGATTAATCAGCCGGCAGATGATGAAGCAAAACAAGCTGTACAAGAAGCCATTGCCTTTCAAAGTGACAGCCAAGGTTCTATCTACTTCTACAATCCAGAAATTGCAACAAACCATTGGATTGGCACACAAACAGAAACTGTTCGTATCGGTAAACACGTGTTTGCAAAATAAATAATAGATCCAATTAAAAAGCTGGCATTTTGTGTCGGCTTCTTTTTTTATACCCGCTTTTCTATATACTAAACCTCATACTAAACCTCATACTAAACCTCATACTAAACCTCATACTAAACCTCCATGCATTAAAGATTTTTCTAATAATTAATTTTTAAAGATTAAAGACGTACAAAAAGGGAATACAACTCATAACTTAGAATATGTATATGTATAATAAGTCTCTTAACTTAATAGGAAAGGTGGTGCAATGTATTATGGCTCGTCTATCAAGAGTAACCTCACTTCGAGCAAATCGTATCCATACAAGCTTTGTCAATAAAATGTCCAGTTCAAACGGGGTAAATCCAGTAATGCCGGTTGAGAAAGCGGAAGCAACGAAAAATCCCACCAAGCATTCTAGCGACCACCAGCTTACAAGCTACGATTATTACTATGAAAAACACCTTGCTCAATCAAGTAAAACGAACGTTCACTCCGATCGATTTACTCGAAATGAGGTTCAAAATAACAGCACAGCTCTCTTAACAAGCGAGGAAAATGATCCAGAGAAAGAATTAGTATTAAAGTTAGTAAACAGCTACAATCAACTCATTCAATCGCTAAAACATACTGATCAAATCAGCTGCCAAAATTATACTGCTAAACTGCATCAAGTATATGCAGGCTTTGCCACTACTTTTGAAGAGTATGGAGTGATAGAAACCTCTCATTCTCTTTTAACCTTTGATGAAAAAACATACAGTATAAACGAAAATAGAACTAAGGTCACTTCTGAATTCATAGGTTCATTTATGAAAGAAGTTTTGACCGAGTACCAAACTATTCTTGCAGACAAATGCGAACCGACATTAAACAACAACCCCTATGAAAAACTTCCTTATCAGCATACTGGCATATTATTTGAAGAGAGGCTTTAACCTCTCTTTTTTTATGCAATTTTGCGCACATATTAGATCTCCCTATGTCTTCCCCTTCTTATTTTTGATACAATAAGGAAAAAACTAGGGAGTGAACACCTGCATGCAAGTTATCGTTTCTCACCAAAATGTTGATTTCGATGGTGTAGCCTCCATGGTTGCTGCAAAAAAATTATATCCAGAAGCAATCATTGCCATTTCTGATAAATTAGATCGAAGTGTCACCACCTATATGTCAATCTACAAAGATCTTTTTTCATTTTCCACTTATGAGTCGATTGAATGGAAACGTGTTACCTCAATCATCTTGGTAGATGTCCAAGCTATTGATCGAACTGGAATTCCAAGTGAAGAATTGATGGATGAGATCGAAACGATTGTGTATGATCATCACCCTCCCTTTCAACTACATATAAATGAAAAAGAAAGTCATCAAATTGAACAAGTAGGTGCCGCTATTACTTTATTAATAGAACATCTCGAACAAGAAAATATTCATCTTTTAACTGAAGAGGTCAATCTATTTGGTCTAGGTTTGTATTCTGATACAGGCAATTTCACGTTCCCTAGCACTACATCGCGTGATTTTCATGCAGCCTCTTTTTTAATGAAACATCATTTAGATATTGAGATTGTTAATCGATTTGTCACTCCAGCCTTAACCGAAGCCGAACAGACTTTATTTAATCAATTATTTCACTCACAGACGCTGCATCAATTAGATGGACTGCAGGTAGTTGTTTCATGTCATGAGCAAGACCGTTTTCAAAATGGATTATCCAGCCTTACAGAAAAATTATTAGATGCTAGCTCTGCCGATGCTGTAATTACTATTGTCAAAATGGGCAAGCATGTCCACCTCGTCTGCAGAGCCAGTTCTACACGTATTAATTTTCAATCATTTATTAAAGAGCTTGGTGGTGGAGGACATAGCCAAGCGGCTTCAGCTATGATGAAGAAAACAACTTTAGAAGAGGCTCGCAGGAAGGTACTCCCTCTGATAGATATGATTGTTGAACACACCGTTTCAGCTAAAGAAGTGATGAGTTATCCAGTTAAAACAATTCATGAAAATGACACGATAACAGATGCTAAAGAAATGATGATTCGCTTTGGCCATACCGGTTTTCCAGTTGTAAATGACCATGAAGAACTGGTTGGTATTATTTCAAGAAGAGATGTCGACAAAGCGATTCACCATCAATATGGTCATGCGCCTATCAAAGGATATATGACACGAGAGATCGTTACTAAACAAGTAGATTCAACCATAGATGAAGTGCAGCAGGCTATGATTAGTCATAATATCGGGCGCATCCCCATTATGGACGATCAAAACATTGCAGGGATCATTTCAAGAACAAATATTATTTCCTATCTTCAAAAAAAAGAATATGAAGCCAACTTCCCAAATCTTGTGCAACGTTTAGAAGACACAGTAAGTAAGGAACACTTTCATTTGCTTAAGCTGATTGGAAGAGAAGCAGACCGTTTTGGGGTAAATGCCTATTTAGTCGGAGGGTTTGTTCGTGATCTGTTATTGAAAAGACCTAATGAAGATTTGGATGTTGTCATTGAAGGGGATGGAATTGAATTTGCCAATGTTTTAGCTGCTTCTAATGGTGGCAGCATTAAAAAACATGATACATTTGGAACGGCTACATGGACGACTCCTGACGATATGAAAATCGATATCGTTACCTGCCGTACTGAATACTACGCGGAAACCGCCTCTCTTCCTATTGTAAGATCATCAAATATTCATGAGGATCTTACAAGGCGCGATTTTACGATTAATGCTATGGCCATGTCGATATCTGAACATTCGTTTGGCAAGTTATTAGATGAATATCAGGGGATAGAAGACCTTAAAGCGAAAAAAATTCGTATCCTTCATCCAATCAGTTTTATTGAAGATCCAACACGTATATTCAGAGCTGTTCGTTTTGCAGTGAGGTTCGGCTATTCCATCGAAAAAGAAACGGCCAGGCTCGCACAAAGCGCGATGTCTCACCTTTTTTCTCTAAGCCAGCAAAGACTAAGGCAGGAACTAACCTTAATTCATAAGGAAGCAAAAGACCTAGAAGCTTTCTACCTTTTGGATACACTAAATGTATGGAAAACACTCTTTCAAAAAGAGCTGCCCGCATCTTCTTGGCAATATGCAGAGAGGGTGTTTAATCAATCCGGCCATACTGTTTTTCATATGTTAACAGCACTTGCTTCTCCGCTTTCTAATTGGCGTGAAATGATCCAACTCTATATTATGACGGCAAAAGAACGAGTCTTTATCGAACAGTTAAATGAGATTAAACAAGCACCAATAGAAGAGATTAAATCGATAGGTGAATTACACAGGTATTTGTATGCTGTGCATGATGAAATATTGCGCTTCTACCTGCTGGATCCAACCCAAAGATTCCACACTCACTTAGATGATTACTTCAAAAAGAGACAGAAGATATCTTTATATCTAACTGGAGATGACCTGATAAAACTTGATTTTAAACCTGGACCTCATTTCAGAGATTACTTATTTGAGCTTGAAATCAAACAGCTCAACGGGGAAATTTCATCAAAAGAAGAAGCAACTAAGTGGGTACTCGAAGAAAAACAAAAAGCAGAAGCTAACCATTTGTAGTTAGCTTCTGCTTTTTTTATAGATAACCCATATCTTTTGCCTTTTCCGTAAGTTCATCTCGGAAATTCGGGTGAGCGATATCAATTAAAGCTTGTGTTCTTTCCCTAATGGTCTTGCCTCGAAGTTTAGCCACACCATATTCTGTAACAATATAGTCTACATCATTTTTTGATGTTGTAACAACAGAACCAGTAGCCAATGTCGGAACAATCTTTGAGATCGTGCCGCCTTTTGTTGTGGAGTGAAGACAGATAATACCCTTCCCGCCCTTTGACATTCTTGCACCAATTCCGAAATCTCCTTGTCCCCCAGTTGATGAATAGTAGCGCCCGCCTATTGATTCAGAATTACATTGACCTATTAAATCGACTTCAATCGTGGCATTAATTGTAACAAGCTGATTGATTTTTGCTATTAAACAGCTGTCATTCGTTTCATCAACCGGATACATTTGAACTTGTTTATTTTGATCCATGAAATCATAAAGTCTTTTTGTGCCAAAAGCAAACGTTGCTGTCATACTCCCTTTATGAAGTGGATTTGAAAGGTTTGATACAGCTCCGCTCTCAAACAAGTCCACCACTTTATCTGGAATCATTTCAGTGAAGATGGTTAAATCTCGGTGATCTTTTAAGAAGTTCATAATCGCGTTTGGAATCGCTCCAAAGCCGATTTGAAGAGTATCTCCGTTTTGAATTAAATCTGCTACTGTTTTTCCAATGATCTCATCCTCAGGTCTTAAAGGGATTTCTGGTGTCACAGGCAGTTCCACATGATTTTCTATAAGCGCATCTACTTGATCAATGTGAATGTGGTTTTGTCCGAATGTTCTAGGCATATTCTCATTCACTTCTAATATGATTCGTTTTGCGTCTTTTAATAAAGGGGCTACATAATCACAATTTGTTCCTAGTGAAAAATATCCGTCCTCATCCATTGGTGAAACGGCGGCCATAATCACTCGATCATGTGTAGTCTCCTTTAAAATTTGCGGTAAATCTGAAAAGTGGTTTGGAAGCAGATCCACTTCTTTATCATAAAATGCACGACGCTCATCTTTATTTAAGAACATAGAAACAATTTTCACCTTAGATGGATCGACTGCTAAAACAGGGTAAAGAGAAAGCATTTGAAATAAACGATTTCCCTCTAATCCATTATGTTCCGCTAATGCCAGAACTAATCCAGGTGGTTCCCCGACTGCAAGGGGTACGATAATATCTTCACGAGGCTGTATTATTGATACCGCTTCCAAGGAAGTGGCAGCTTTTTTTTGTTTGTATAACTCGTGCACACTCATGACAAAAATCCTCCTACATCATACGGGTACAATTCCCCAATATTTCTTCTTATGTTTTGAATCTCCTCAAGCAATAATAATAATACTATGTTAAATACCTACAACCAAGGCAAACCGAGCCGTTTAAGTAAAGTAAAACTTTTCTGTATACTCATATTTTTCTTACATCCACCTGCACATTCATACACGGTTTCAATAAATAACTCTTTTTTAGTATGAACCAGTGCCTAAATGCCACTCACGAAAATAATACCAGCTTTTGTTGTTAATGTGGTAATTTGTCGAATTCTAGACGTTTTTTTTATTTTTTACCGGTTCAAAAGAAAAAATCTGATATAATGAAATTCGTTATACCAACAAAAAGAGCAAGAATCTTTTTTGTTGAGATTGGAGGAGTTTTAGGTGGACACACGCAGGAGACGATCCGATAGACATAAAAGAAGACCTAGGAAACGCAAAAAATTATTTGTTTCATTCCTTTTACTTTTTTCTTTATTGTTTATTTCAACTGCTGCCTTTGCAGTTTTTCAATATGAATTAGGAAAAAATAATGCCCAACAAAACTTAACTGAAACAAACGACAGTGACGAAACGTTAGAAGATGAAACGGAAGTGCATGAATTTCAATCAAAGGAACCTGAGAATAACGAACCTATTAATGTATTGTTAATAGGTGTGGATACTGCTGAAGATGAACCAGCTAGAACAGATACAATTATGGTGGCTCAATATGATCCCAAAAATGGGGACGCAAAATTAGCATCTATTATGCGTGACACATACGTTGAAATTCCTGGATATCGTGATAATAAAATTAATGCCTCGTTTTTCTTAGGAGGTCCTGACCTTTTAAGAGAAACCATTGAACATAACTTTGGATTAGATCTTCATTATTATGCTATGGTTAATTTTGATGGCTTTGTTGAAGTCGTTGATACGATTGCCCCTAAAGGGATAGAAGTAGATGTTGAAGATCGCATGTACTACCAATCCGGAAGTACAGTCATTGATTTTGAACCTGGTACACAAGTGCTTGACGGCCAGCAAGCATTGAATTATGTACGTTTCAGAAGTGATGCTAATAATGACTTTGGCCGTGTGGAACGGCAGCAAGAGATGTTGACTTTGTTAAAAAATGAACTTTTAACGGTTTCAGGTCTTACAAGAGTTCCACGTCTAATCGGATCTGTTGAACCATATTTAGATACTAACATTAAAACAACTAGGATGCTTAGTTTAGGACGTGACTTCATCTTAAATCCGGTTGATGATGTACAGACATTAAGAATTCCGGTTAAAGATGGTTACAGCGACCAACATTACAGCCATGCTGGTGCTGTACTTGAACTTGATTTCGAAAAAAATAAAGAAGCTATCCATTCCTTCTTCTCCAATGAATCAAAGGGATTTGCTAATGATTCAACAACCGAAGATGATGAAGATATGTAGAGGAAATATACAATAAAAGCTCATTGACAACATATTGTCAATGAGCTATTTTTATTTACTGCATTATTAACGTTTAATTAAAACTGTTTAAATACGAGCGTTGCGTTATGTCCGCCAAATCCAAGAGAATTATTCAAAACAGCTCGTACTTCTTGTCGTCTTGCTTCATTTGGCACATAATCCAGATCACAATCTGGATCTGGTGTATGGTAATTGATTGTAGGCGGGATGATTCCGTCTTTGATCGCTTTTACCGAGAACACAGATTCAATTGCTCCTGCTGCTCCTAAAAGGTGACCAGTCATTGATTTTGTTGAGCTTATTGCTAGTTTTTCAGCATGCTCTCCAAATACTGTTTTCACAGCCATTGTTTCAAATTTATCATTATATGGTGTACTTGTACCATGCGCATTCATGTAATCAATATCACTAGGTTGTAAGCCTGCATCTTCAATTGCCTGCTTCATAGCACGGGCACCGCCTTCTCCCTCAGGAGCCGGAGCTGTCACATGGTGAGCATCCCCTGTTGCACCGTAGCCGACAATTTCTGCATAAATGGTTGCACCGCGCTTCTCGGCTGATTCTAGACTTTCTAAAATAAGAATGCCTGCTCCTTCTCCCATAACAAAACCATCTCGGTCTGCATCAAATGGACGCGATGCGTTTTCTGGGCTGTCGGTTGTTGTTACAGCTTTTGCTGCACAGAAACCAGCGACAGACATATTCGTAATTGGGGCTTCTGCTCCGCCTGTAATCATCACATCGGCATCACCACGCTGGATTACTTTAAAGGCATCTCCAATAGAATTTGTCCCGGAGGCACATGCTGTAACAGAACATGAATTAATTCCCTTTGCTCCAGTGATAATGGAAACTTGGCCAGAAGCCATATCAGGGATTAACATTGGGACAAAAAACGGGCTTACTCTCCTGTGACCTTTATCAAGGAATGTACGGAATTGCTGTTCAAAGGTTTCCATACCTCCAATTCCCGATCCAATCCACACTCCTGCACGATTAGCAATCTCTTCTGTAATCTCAAGGTTGGCATCTTTTAGAGCCATTAAAGAAGCTGCTACAGCAAATTGAGTAAAACGATCCATTTTTCTAGCTTCTTTTTTATCCATAAATTCACTTGGATCAAAATCCTTTACTTCTGCTGCAACTTTCATCGGAAATTCTTCAGCATTCACTCTCGTTAAAAGGCCAATTCCAGACTCCCCGTTAATCGCTTTCTCCCAAGTTGTATCCACATTTAAACCTAGTGGTGTGACTGCTCCAACACCCGTTACTACGACACGTTTTTTCTCCATTACAATACTCTCCTTTTCAACTACAATTTTCATCATTGTGATCTCAAGTTAAGAATAGTATTAACGTCCCCAGCGAAGGGCAACCGATCCCCATACTAATCCCGCTCCAAAACCTACAAGAACAAGGGTATCTCCATCTTTGATTTTACCACTATTTATTTCATCCACCATAGCCATCGGAATAGAGGCAGACGATGTATTACCATACTTATGAACCGTTTTAGACATCTTTTCTGCTGGTAATTCAAGGCGTTCACGTGCAGCTTCCATAATCCGGATATTTGCTTGATGAGGAACGAGAAAATCTACATCTTCTTTTGTTAAACCTGCCTTTTTCAGTACAGAAAGAGAAGACTCACCCATTTGTCTAACAGCAAATTTAAATACTTCCCGGCCATTCATTTCTAAAAAATCACCTTTTTGATTAATATGCATCGCACCAGCACCGTCTGCACCTAGCTCAAAAGCTAGGAGACCTTTACCTTCAGATACAGGCCCTAGCACTGCAGCACCTGCCCCGTCACCAAATAATACAGCCGTATTACGATCATCAAAATTAGTGATTTTTGATAATTTCTCGACACCAACGACTAGAACATGCTTATAAGCTCCTGTTTCAATAAATTGTTGTCCTGTTGCCAAGCCGTAAATAAATCCAGCACAAGCTGCACTGATATCCATTGCTGCAGCCTTACTTGCCCCAAGACGCTCTTGAATGAGCGAAGAAACAGTCGGAAATGGCATATCTGGAGTCACTGTAGCGACAAGAATCAAGTCAAGATCTTCGGCTGAAATATCTGCATGTGCTAACGCCTTTTCAGCTGCTTGAAATGCCATATCAGAGCTGTCTACATGGTCTGGTGCAAAGCGGCGCTCTTCAATTCCTGTACGAGTTTTAATCCACTCATCAGAAGTATCTACTTTCTTTTCAAGATCTGCGTTGGTCACTACCTGTTCACCAATGTAGCTTCCCATTCCATAAATCCCAGCTTTCACCATATGCTGATTCCCCCTTTATAAAAACCGCTACATAATTTACGAGTTATTATTAGTACCTGATACTAATTTTATCTTATTAAAATAAGTCTGTCTACAAAAATTAAGAAGTTCCTATTCATGTGAAAAGGGCATTTGTCCACACACATTAAAGGGACGATGCCCATAAACTAGTAAGGGATAGAGAAGCTGGAGAGTAAGGAGGATTTTCACATGAGTAAGCATAAAAAAGATGAACGGCAGGTTGATGTGTTTTCTCAACTAATGTTTGGTACACCGCCGCCTGAGCCGGCTAAAGAAGAGGCTAAACCGACCCAATTAGAGCAGATTATCACATTAGTCCAAACCGTTGGACCAGCCATTGATAAATTAGCTCCTTTGATGGGAGTGCTACAGACATTTTTTAAACACCAGCAACATAAAACAAGTGATCGTGAGGTTAAAGAGGCAGCCACTGAAACAACAAATAAAAAAGAAGGCGGCAACGTATAACTCGTTGCTGCCTTCTTTTTATCGATAATAATAAAATTGATTATAAGGTGTACCAAAGTTAGGACCATAACTCGGACCAAAATTCGGGCCATAACTTGGGCCAAAGCTCGGGCCGTAACTCGGGCCGAAGTTCGGGCCATAACTAGGACTGTAATACACAGGCGGCCTTCCGTAATTATTAAACAATAAACCGCCAATCGCTAAACCGCCCAAAAAAGGGATAAAAGGGAAATACCTTTGATCATGAGGGTTCACTTGATGAGATCGCACCATTTGATGATATGGCTGGTAAGGCTGATAATTCATCCATCCCAACTCCTTCACATAGATTCCCTACATTCTATGGACTCTCCCCTCATTTTGAGCGTGTCCTTATTCCGATTGTCCTGATGACTTCCCAAGCTCCTCCATCAGATCATTAAAAAACCCATCCAGCTGGCCTTTTAATTTCTCTTCTTCCGTCGTTTTAGGTTTCATTTTTTTGACGGCTTCGTACGTTTCTAGGAAGCCATTAAAATCTCCGGTACGAATCTGAGCAAGACTATAGTGAACAAATAATCTAATATGCTCGCCGCCGCTTTTCTTCGTTAATTCAACAAATGGCTTAAGCGTCTCAATTGCTTCTTCATTTCTTTTTTCAGATAATAACCTAAATCCTTCCTTCATTTTATCAGCAAATGCTTGCAGCTTTTCTTCTTTTGTCATTAAGGTTCTCTCCTGTCATAGAAAGAGGCTAACCTTAATATCAGGTAAGCCTCTTCTTTTTTTATTCATTTTCTTATTTACTCTCAGATTTACCTTCTTCTAGACCAAGCTCGTATGCTTCAGACATGACATTAAGCAATAGTTCAAGCATGGGCTGCAAATCATCCATGTTTAATTCGATTCCTTTGTCATCTAGAAATTTTTTCCCTTCCGGTAAATGATTCATTGCAATTTGCATAAATTTCATATTCATTTCTGGATTATTCACTTATAGTCACCTCTTTATCAGACTTGTACAAAAAGATTCCATGTTAAATTTACTATGACTTCACGTTTTAGGCAAGGAAATGAACAACTAACTTAAAGATTACAAATGGTATGATTCCTTTATTGATTAGGCAGCTCTCCTGTTTCGATGTATGTATTCAAGTCACTTTTCACTTGGTCTTGTACCTCTTGCGGCACTTGAGAACTAAATTCTCCTAGAGAGATAACTCCTTCTGTAAAATCAAATGTATGATTGCCCGGTTCTAATGTTCCTGCTTGATATTGTGCAGCCACAAGCTCATATAGTTCATCTACATGTTGAATGGTACTCGTTAATACGGTCGCTTCTCCTAGATCTGATTGATCCCCAACATAACCGATTGCATACAATCCCTCTTGCTTTACTTTTTCGATCACTTCAACATGAAAACCATCTCCAGCAGGATAAAACACATCAATATTTTTCTCTTTCAATTGATAAAAATAATCGATGGCTGTTTCAGTATCGGACCAGTCATTTACATACTCGATCCTTACCTCTACTTCTGAATCAATATACTTTGCTCCGTCTTTGTACCCTTCTAATTCTGGCTGCCATGGAAACGCAGCAATAGCACCAATCTGGCTGCTTTGAGAGGTTGACGCCCCTACCATCCCAGCGAAGAAACCCATAGCGTAGCTGTCAAACTCTAGGTTCGTCACATTTTCGCCAGTCACTTCCCCATTAAAACTGACAAAGTGTACATCTGGATAGTCTTCACTGAGTTGTGAAAAATAATCAGCATAGATCTGGCCATGACCAAAAATTAAATTAATATCTTGTTCTATAAAATCGTTAATTCCATTTATCACATCAACTTTAGAATTCACTTCTTCTCTAAAATCAACATGAACATCCAAAGTAGAATGAATCGTTAATAAACCCTGATACCCTTTGCTGTTCCACCCTTGGTCATCGATTGTATCTTCAATTAACAAACCTACTCCTTTTAGCCCATTTTCCTTTGACTCAGCTGAACAACCAGCTGCTACCATCAATACAACTGCTAAACTCACAATTAATCGTTGAATGAACATGCTCGCACTCTCCTGATTGATTTCCACCAACTACTAGTATAAAACATTTGGTAGATTTTTTCTTCCTCGTTGTTTTAAAAATGCTATTTCATTCGTGCTTGGGGTTAATGGCCATACTAACCTATTCGTTATGATTATTTAGACACCCTGCATAACTTGTTAAATTAATTAAAACGTAATCTAAATGTAATCATTTCTGCACCCTCCAAAGGTCTTATATTGCGTAGTTATTATTCGTTTTTTAACCCATTGTGTGTAAAAGCTGCACTAATAGATGAATCCAAGGGTGAATCCCGTTTCTAAGACTGGTATAATGAGACGATAATAATTGATCATATGATTTCTGATATGATTTGTAGAAACGAGGAATACATGATGACCGAACTAAAACCCGTTCAATCAAGACGGACATTTGCAATCATTTCTCACCCTGATGCCGGTAAGACGACACTAACTGAGAAATTATTATTATTTGGCGGAGCTATTCGTGAGGCCGGTACTGTTAAAGGGCGAAAAAATAGTAAACATGCGATGAGTGACTGGATGGAGATTGAAAAACAACGTGGAATCTCTGTAACAAGTTCAGTGCTTGAGTTTTTATATGATGGCTATCATGTCAATATTTTAGATACTCCCGGGCATGAAGATTTTAGTGAAGACACTTATAGAACCCTTACAGCAGCAGATTCGGCTACCATGTTAATTGATGCGGCCAAAGGGGTCGAAGCTCAAACGAAGAAACTATTTAAAGTGTGTAAAATGCGCGGTATTCCTATCTTTACTTTTATGAATAAATTAGATCGTCAAGGACGAGATCCTTTTGAACTTATGGAAGAATTAGAAGAACTGCTTGGAATTCGTTCGTATCCTATGGGCTGGCCTATTGGTATGGGTCAATCGTTCAGCGGGGTATATGATCGTCATAATAAGAAGCTTGAACTTTATAATCCAGATAACCCTAAAGAGATTGATGTGATTCAGCTTACCGGTCCGGATGATCCTAAACTAGATGAAGCGATTGGTGATGAGGGTCTGGTCGCTCAATTTAGAGAAGAGTTAGAGTTACTTGATGTAGCAGGTGATGAGTTTGACCTTGACCTGATTAAAAAAGGTGAATTGACACCGATCTTCTTTGGAAGTGCTATTTCGAGCTTCGGGGTACAGACCTTCCTTGAGCATATGCTTAAGCTTTCACCATGGCCGACGCCAAGAGAAAGCACAAAAGGAATAATTGATCCTCTAACCCATAACAAATTCTCAGGATTCATCTTTAAAATTCAAGCTAATATGAATCCAGCACACCGTGACCGTGTCGCTTTCTTACGTATAACGTCAGGTAAATTTGAACGAGGAATGCAGGTTAAGCATGTCCGCCTTGGCAAGAACCTTAAATTAGCTCAGCCAACTCAGTTCCTTGCTCAAAGCAGAAGCATTGTGGATGAGGCCCATGCAGGCGATATTATCGGTTTGTTCGACCCAGGCACCTTCAGAATCGGTGATACACTTGTAGAAGGCCAAGAGTTCGAATTCGACGAAATGCCACATTTCTCGCCTGAACATTTTTCTGCGATTACCGTCAAAGAAGCATTAAAGCATAAGTCTTTTGAGAAAGGGTTGCAGCAATTAACCGAAGAAGGAGCAATCCAATTATTTAAAACCTATAACCGTTTCAATGAACAGCAAATTGTCGGGGTTGTTGGAGTCCTGCAATTTGAAGTATTAGAGCATCGTCTCAAAAATGAATACCATGTTGATATTCAATTAGAACGACTTCCGTTTTCATTTGCACGGTGGGTTGATGGTCCTGAAGAGGAAATGAATACATTCAAAAAAATGCAGCGTAATCTGGTTACTGACCGTGATGGGCGTATTGTAGCACTATTTGATAATGATTTCCAAATGCGAACAGCGATTGATAAATACCCTAATATTCAGTTCTATGAAAACTCATTTTATAAGTCTCAATCATAATTAAAAGAAAAAAGATGGCCAAAGGGCCATCTTTTTTTATGAGCTTAAATAGGAATAGATCACATCATGGAGATTGCTTTTAAATGTAGCGTCTAATTTTGTTCCTTGTTTATTGAAGTGGAATACCTGTTTAGGTGATAAGCCGATTACACTTGAATGAATCCCCATAACTTGCAGCCTTTGAATTAGATAATAGAAGGCATCTACTCCGTCTTTCTCTAGGTCGCCAATCCCATTAAAATCAAAAAGGATCTGCTCAAATTGTCCATTGAATGCTTGCTTAGATATTTCATTTTGATTCATTTCAATGAGTGTTCGATCAAATTCCCCGTAAAATAATACGACCCCTGTCGTTTTTGATATGCGTATAAAAGGGGCGGAAAGCATTTTTATTCTTTTGAGTGATTCCTCAAGTTTCTCTTTTTGCTCAAGCAGCTCAAAGTTTGTTGAAGCGAGACGTTTACTGTGCTGCTGTACTAACTCTTCTAAACGCTTGATGTCTTCATCTTTTGGGACACATATTAAGTGATACATGTCATCCTTCCAAGATAATGAGCATTGAAATAAAGCCATAGGAGCTTGCTTTGTATTCATAACCAATTCAAAATCTTGACGTTCATTAGCTTGAAGGGCCTTTTGAAATTTGTTTAAGCTTCCTTGATCGATGATTTCTTCGACCGCCTGAAAGTGTTTAAAGAAATCCTTTGCATCATCAGACTGATCAATCAATACCAGGTCACGATTAAAAATAATGTACGGAGCTGGTACATGTTTAATATTTATCATTCACTTTCACTCCAGCTGAATAATTTTCCAGCCATCGGTCTAATTCATTCAAATCTTTTAATAGTAGAGTTTGATCTGAGCAATGACTTCTTAGGTCGTATTCTGCTACTAATCTACCTCCTACTAAGACAGTTGGCCGGTGCGGTAAATCTTCTAACGTACGTACGAATTTATTTAGGTTCACTAAATGATAAGGTATGGTAACAGATAGCCCGATCACCTCTGGCTTCCATTCAATCGCCGCACTAACAAGGGCATCAAGCGGCAAATTTGCTCCATACAATCGTGTCTTCCAGCCTTTTTGTTCGAATAAATGTGAAGTAAGTTTAAGGCCTATATCATGCTGTTCTTCTTCTATACAAAGAAACATAGCTTTTGGCTGCTCGTTCATATAACGTAAATTAGCTGTTCGTTTTGAGTGATACAATGAAAGAACAAAATCACAGGTTGATGTAGCTAAGTGTTCATCCGCTACGTTGATTTCGTTTTCTTCCCATAAGCGCCCGATCTCCCTCATTGATTCTGTAATTAATCCATTATAAAGCGGCAAGGAATGACCTTGTTGCTTTAATACCATTTGAGAGATATTCCAAGCCTCTTTTTGATTACCTGAGAGCAGAGCTTTGACAAACAGATTTACTTCATTTTGCATTCTACTTTCACCTCTCTTACTATAAATTAGAGAAAAAATACGTTCTGCTAATCGTTTAAAGGGTAGGCCTTTGCTAGATGTTTGAGACTAGTAGATTGCTATAAAAACGAGATTTCTTGTCCATTCATCCTATTATGTCATACATTCAGGTAAAAAAGAAGTATTACCCTTTTACCAAACCTTTCAAACTTGCATAAAAAAAAGACCCCCTATAGAGTCTTCTAAAACATTCGCTTATGAGCGGTCCATTTTCGGTAAAGAAACTCTGCTGCAAAGCCTAAGACTAACCCTCCTATAACACTTATTCCATCTGAGAAGCCAATTACATTCATTCCTATATAAAAAAACATCAAGGTGACCACACCAAAAATGATGATCCCGATTAACGATCGACTCCACTCCGATTTCTTCCATTCCGATTTAGCCACTTACTTTAGTCACTTCCTTTTAAAAGATCAAGTTGTTTTTGCCATTGTTTCATATGTTCTTTGCACTTTGCAACTCCCGCCTCAATCTCCACCTCAGGCATATATCCGATCTCCTCTGCCTTTTCAATTGCAGCGGAGGATCGATTTTCTGTTTGATAAATTGCCTTTTGATTGAGTTCATAATAGGTTGGCAAATAAATGACCTCATTTTTTTTAGTGCTTTTAGCAGCTAATACTAATCCTTTTACGGCGTCTTTTATATACAATGAACTCTCATCAACATCTAGAAGCCCTTCGCAATGCCAAGGTCCATATAGATTAGGCAGCTCTACGATTTGATAAGCTGATATCAGCCTCATGTATGGTTTAATTTCAGCTTCAATATCAAACAGCTTCGGTTGATCGTTAATGGCAGTATAAATCGGGTAGATGAACGTACATCGATGTGAGAGATTATTCATCAATAAATTTAGGATTCTCTTTTCCTCTTCAAGCGCTGTGCTTTCAAGGGGAGTCATATGAAAACAAACATCTATATCCTTCCATTTGTCTTTTTCAAGGTCCTCTATCGCAGTTTTAAACAGATGAAAAAGTGCATTCCTGCCTATTCTTAATTCCATCTCTTCTTGTTCTAACGCACGCTTCTCATCATGTTCATCTATGCCGATGACTTCAATTCCTTGTTCTAATAATTCATTACAGAGATGAAAACCAGCAAACCCTAATGCTCCCGTTACACATACTTTTTTCATCCAACCCCTCCTTATCCGATTTATCCCCGCTACAAGTTGGTTTCATGCTTTTTAAAAAATCGACAAGCAGGGTCTATATAAGATGAAAAGGTCTTCCCTCCCCCATGTAAGCTAAGGGTTACCTGCATTTCTTTATCTTGAGCTTCTAGAGTGAAGGGCCTGCTATGTTGATCAAAAGGAAAACGCTTGTGCAGGACATCATGAATAATATGGATAGGCGGATATTGATTTGTTCTATTAAATTCATTTTGATCTATAGATAAGGAAAGAGCTGCCGCGTCTTCTTCCATACTATGTGCTTGTGCAAATTCCCTAATAAATCGTTTATAATATAATTTATTATGTTCTTCTTGTTTAGCAAAAGCAAGAAGATCAAGACAAGGATTAATATATAATACAGACCTTATTAATTCAGGCCTTCTTTTAATAATGGATTGTGAGACTAAGGCTCCGCTTCCCTCTGCAATAAGGTGAATTTTCTTATTTAATAAAGCCCTTTTATATACAAGATGGTATAACTGTTCGCTGTAATCCACAGCGCGCTTGCTCCCCCAATGCCTCCCAAATAGCTCGGAAGTAAAGATGGTATAGCCTTCTTTTATTAAAGCCTGTATAAAAAGGAACCTCTCAGGATGTTGGTGCCATATACTTGATGATTCTTCAACGCTCTTTGGGTGATCTCCTATTATAAATACAGCAAACCCATTGGGCTGCCGAGGAAAAAAGAGGAGGTTCCACTGATTTTCAATTTTAAAGAATGTCTCATCTACTGACATTTTTCGCCTCTCCCCTCCCTAATCATATGATCTAAACACTTTTAAATAAGTGTTCATTACTTATTACCCTATGCATATGTTAGGAAAAACGGAATGAGTCAAATGAGGATATTCTTTTTCAAAAAAAGCAGCAAGCACGAATTCACATCATGCTTGCTGCTTTCTGTAACTTTTTCTTATGGTTTCCTTTTTTGAGTCCATTTGCGGTTATGGTTTGAATTTTCCGGGAATGTGTCTCCCGCTTTCAGCTTTACGGATTTAGGGTTCTGTACCATACTCCCTGTTTCACCAATTTCAACATAAATCCCGTTATTCGGTGCTTTTTGACCGTGATCAAATTGTCTATTCTGCCCCATCATAATCCCTCCTTTAGGTTTAGAATTTCCATATTGAGAAGAATCATGAGCCTAGAACAATATTTTATGAAAGCAGGGAGGCTAAAATTGCTTTTTGAGCATGCAGTCTATTTTCTGCCTGATCATAAATAACAGAATTCCCGCCATCAATTACTTCACTAGTCACTTCTTCACCGCGGTGCGCCGGCAGACAATGAAGAAATAAATAATCTGGTTTTGCATAAGCTGCTAACGCCTCGTTCACTTGAAAAGGAGTAAATACTTCCATTCTTGCCGCTTGCTCAGCTTCATACCCCATGCTCGCCCATACATCTGTGTAAATCACATCAGCATCATTAACAGCATAAGCAGGGTCATTGGACTGTGATAAGATGGCTCCAGTTTCTTTAGCTGCTTCAACAGCTTGATTAAAAATGTCTTGATTGACCTCATATCCTTCAGGCGTTGCAATAGCTACATCCATCCCCGCTTTTGCACCGGCTGCCAAAAGAGAATGGGCCACATTATTCCCATCTCCAACATAGGCCATCTTTATTTTCCCTTGATTTGGTTTATGCTCTTTAATAGTTAAAAGATCTGCAAGCGCCTGGCATGGATGAAACGCATCAGTCAGCGCATTGATTACCGGAACATCTGCATGAGCTGCTAGTTCTTCGACCATTTCATGGGAGTTTGTGCGAATCATGATCGCATCTACATAGCGTGACAAAACTTTAGCTGTATCCATGATCGGTTCACCACGGCCAATCTGAAGATCTTTTGGGCTCAAAAACAACGCATGCCCCCCTAATTGAGTCATTCCTACTTCAAATGATACCCTTGTTCTTGTAGAAGAATTCTCAAAGATCATTCCTAACGATTTACCGTTAAGTAATGGCTGAATCGATTTTTCTTTCGCCTCAGTTTTAAGCTGCATAGCTGTTTTTAGTAACTGATTGACTTCTTCTGGAGTATAATCCAATAACGTAAGAAAATCTCTTCCTTTGATTGATGTCTTGCTCTCTATTGTTTGGTTGCTCACATCCAACACACCTTCACATGATTATTATACTAATTCCTTCGTTCTCATTCTCCATTCTTGAATCGACAGTAAATGATCGCAACAAGGTTTATTTCCTTTTAAAAGCGCTTCTAACGTCGTTAATTCTGTTATTACATTTACACGCTGCTTCAATGCTTCGATTCGTTTATCCATTCCTGTTTTAAATCCTGGCTTAGGCAGGCTGATTAGAAGAGCTGCCCCGTCAGATTGTATCCATTCACTAAATCCCTCTTCTTCGATCGTGAACCCTTCTGCTGCTAATTGTTGCTTGTAGCAGTCAAGCTCACTGCTATACATCTCATCGATCTCAATAAAAACAGAACGGTTTACTGTGTTCGATACTGAAGTTCCCATATCCAATGCTTCAAATGTCTTCTTAAATGCCTCATTTAAATCTGAACTAATGCTGATTAATTCACCTGTCGATTTCATTTCGGCTTCAAGAATAGGGTCAACTCCTGAGAGCTTTTGATAAGAAAACACCGGTGCTTTTACTGTATAAAAGCCTGGAATCTCTCCATAACCATTATGTGAGGTAACCTCAGCTAAGGATTTACCTAATAAGAGATGAATTGTATATTCAATTAAATTTTCACCATTGATTTTGCTTAAAATAGGAACCGTTCTTGATGCTCTCGGATTAATCTCGATCACATAAAGACTTTCCTCAAACAAAACAAACTGAACATTAAATATGCCTCTAAGGTCCATTCCTTTTGCCATCTTACTCGTGTAAGTTAAGATTAATTCTTTGACTTCATCAGACACAGAATAAGATGGTGTGACAGCTATACTATCACCTGAGTGCACTCCTGCTTTTTCGATTTGTTCAAATAAGCCTGCAATATAGATATCGTTTCCGTCTGTTAAAACGTCTACCTCTAGCTCCACTCCAGGATAATACGCATCAATTAACAGCGGGTAAGTTAGATCATATTGTTTTGAGTCTAGAACCTCTTTTAGCTCTTGTTTTGACGTAGCAATCATCATGCCCTGACCGCCAATAACATACGACGGTCTAACTAAAACAGGGTATCCAATCTCGCTTGCTTTCTCAATCGCATCTGCTTTGTGCTCTGCCGTCACGCCAGGAATGTGAGGGACATTTACCTGATTCATAAACTCATAAAATTTCCCTCTGTCTTCAAGTTGATCAATCGTTTCTGTTTTCGTCCCATAAATGTGAATGCCCGCTTCCTCTAAACCTTCAACTAATGAGATCGCGGTCTGCCCTCCAAGCCCGACTACCACTCCTTCAGGCTCTTCGATGTCAATTATATTGAGCACATCTTCTACTGTAAGCGGCTCAAAATATAAGCGGTCAGCCGTGGCATAATCGGTGCTGACAGTCTCTGGATTATTGTTAATAATAATCGCTTCATACCCTAATTGATGCAGACTTTTTGCCCCGTGAACCGAACAATAATCAAATTCAATCCCTTGACCAATACGGATAGGTCCAGATCCAAGAATGATGATTTTCTTTTTATCTTGTGTGACCTCTACGTCTCCTTCACCGCTCCAGCTAGAGTAATAATAAGAGGTAGAAGCCGTAAATTCTCCAGCACATGTATCAACCATTTTATAAGCAGGAGTGACGCCCAACCCTTTTCTTTTTTGACGAATAGCAAGCTCAGATACTCCCCATTGTTTTGCGAGCCACTGATCTTGGAATCCATTCACTTTATAAACATGCATCTTCTCCTTTGTTACAGCTTCGAGCGTTTGTTTTGATATGTCTTTTTCTATATCCACGAGATGGAGAAAAGCCCGTAAGAAGAAGTGGTTAATTTGTGTTTCATGATGAATTTCTTCGACTGTAATCCCTTTTCTAAGTAAATCCATAATCGCAAAAAAGCGGCGATCGTCGGCTTTCTTAACTATTTGCCATAACTCTTGATCATTCAAAGATTTCAAGCTTGGTAAACTAAGCCCTTCTACTTTAATTTCAAGCGACCTAACAGCTTTTTGAATACCTGCTTCAAGATTTCTCTCGATTGCCATAACTTCACCTGTGGCCTTCATCTGCGTACCAAGCTGGCGCTCTGCTTGAGTCAGCTTATCAAACGGCCAGCGTGGAAACTTGACAACTACATAATCTAGAGCAGGTTCAAAGCTTGCATACGTATGTCCAGTTACTGGGTTGATTAGTTCATGCAGCTGATAACCAATGCTTAACTTCGCTGCCATTCTTGCAATCGGATAACCGGTTGCCTTAGAAGCCAAAGCAGACGAACGGCTAACACGAGGGTTCACTTCAATTAAGTAGTATCTTTTACTATACGGATCGAGAGCAAATTGAATGTTACATCCTCCGACAATCCCGAGCGCACGAATGATTTTCACAGATACAGAACGCAGCATTTGATATTCAACATCCGTTAAGGTCTGTGAGGGTGCCACTACCATTGAGTCACCCGTGTGAATCCCAACAGGATCGATATTTTCCATATTACAGATTGTAATGCACGTATCATTTTCATCTCGCATGACTTCATATTCAATTTCTTTAAAGCCAGCAATGCTTTTCTCTACTAGGCATTGATTAATCGGGCTAAGAGCGAGCCCTCCTTTAATAATGCGCAGAAGTTCAGCCTCGTTTTCTGCAATTCCGCCTCCTGCGCCCCCAAGGGTATAGGCTGGTCTTACAATAATTGGGTAGCCTACGCTTTCGGCGAATTGAAGCGCGCCATCAACAGTCGTTACAATGTCACTTTCTGGGACTGGTTCGTTCAATTCATGCATTAATGCACGAAACTCTTCTCGGTCTTCTCCTTTTTTGATCGATTCAATTGGAGTTCCAAGTAATTCAACGTCTAACTCTTCTAAGATCCCTTTATCATGAAGAGCTAAAGCTAAATTTAGCCCCGTTTGACCTCCTAGTGTGGCTAAAATCCCATCAGGCTTTTCTTTTTGTATAATCTTTTTAATACTTTCAACCGTCAACGGCTCAAAATAGACGACATCTGCACACGCTTCATCAGTCATAACTGTTGCTGGATTATTATTAACTAGGATTACTTTTATTCCTTCTTCTTTTAATGCAAGGCATGCTTGTGTACCTGCATAATCAAACTCTGCTGCCTGGCCGATCACAATTGGACCAGAACCAATAACGAGCACAGATTGTATCTGTTCTTGTTTAGGCATACGTCTTCTCTCTCCCTTTCTTATGAACCATCTGCATAAAATCATTGAAATAATGAGCACTATCACTTGGGCCCGGATGAGCTTCTGGATGAAATTGAAGGGTCATAACGGCCCATTCATTATGGATTAACCCTTCAATTGATGAATCATTTATATTCATGAATTTCGGACTGAAACCTGTCTGAATTAAGGAATCTTCCTTTACTACGTAGCTATGATTTTGCGATGTCATGTACACTTTATTTGTCATGCAGTCAATCACCGGCTGATTTGCTCCCCGATGACCAAAACGCAGCTTCTCTGTGTCAGCGCCAAATGCCAGCGCAAGCAGCTGATGGCCTAAGCAGATTCCCATGGTAGGAAATGTCATAGCCAGCTTTTTTATAGAAGGCAGCAAATGGACTAAACGTTTTGGATTACCAGGCCCGTTAGATAACAGCACTCCATCAGGCTTAAGTGCTTCCACCTCTTCAAACGTTGAGTGAAAAGGCATAATCGTCACTTTACAATCAAGATCAAGAAGGTGATCAATAATTGATTTTTTATACCCATAATCCATCACAACAATATGGGTATCACCGCTTCCTAGCTGCATTGGTTTGGTGACAGATACGTCCGCAACGACATCTTGATCAGCTAAATTAGGGATTAATTCGAAATCAACCTCTTTTAAGTCAGTTGTTAAGTTTGCCCTCATATCACCTTTTTCACGAATACGTTTTACAATCGCCCGTGTGTCCACCCCCGTTAAGAGCGGGATTCCTGCTTTGGCGCAGCTTGTGGTAAGGTTATCTTCGGAATCATAGTGATACCCCTCATCACTAAGCTTGTGAACAATGAGGGCAGCTGCCTGAGAGCTTCTGCTTTCATTATCCACAGCATTCACACCATAATTTCCTATTAACGGATACGTAAACACGACCATTTGCCCTTTAAATGACGGATCAGTCATCACTTCCTGATACCCCGTCATCCCTGTAAAAAAGACGATTTCTCCATGTACATGCTTTTGATCTCCTGTAAGCTCTCCTTCAAAAACTTCCCCGGTTTCAAGTACAATGTAGCCTTTCATCAACTAATCCCTCCACATCCATCGAATGAATATTCTTTATATAGTATTTTTATACATTCTTTTTCTAAAAAAAGAGCATTATGCAGCTTACCTATTGAGTCAAAAGTGTACTTGATTTAAACACATTTTTTACTGCTTCTACAGCTTGTTCTAATTGCTCATTTGTTACAACTAATGGCGGTAAAAGACGCAAAACATTCGGTCCAGCTTGCAATACGAGAAGCTTTTGCTCTCTTAATGCAGCAACTAATGGCGCTGCTTCATGCTTGCATTCAATCCCGATCATCAGCCCTTTTCCGCGTACCTCAACGATCTCATCCACTTTCTTGCTGAAATCGATAAGCTCATTGATGACCCATTTTCCTTTTTTCGTGACATCTTCTAATAAGTTCTCTGTCACAACTTCTTTTAATACCGCATTAACTGCTGCCATCGCTAGAGGATTCCCGCCAAATGTTGAACCATGACTGCCCGCTTGGAAGTAAGGCGTTAAATGTTCTTTGCCTAGCATTGCTCCAACAGGAAACCCGTTTCCGAGTCCTTTTGCAGCAGTAATGATATCTGGTGATAAGCCGTATTGTTCGTAAGCAAACAATGTGCCTGTTCTGCCGATTCCGGTTTGAACTTCATCGATAATAAGCAAGCATCCGTGCAATTCAGTCACTTCTTTTAACTTATCAGCAAAAGCTTGAGTCATTGGAGTAACCCCGCCTTCCCCTTGGATGACTTCAACCATAATCGCAGCCACTTCAGAATCAACGGCATCGCTTAGGGCATTCTCATCATTGTAAGGAAGATACTCAAATTCAGATAGAAGCGGTCCATAGCCTTCATGAACTTTTGATTGGCCTGTAGCTGACATGCTTCCTATTGTACGGCCATGAAACGACTGATGAAAGCTAAGAATTTTATGTTTGCCCGTTGCTTTCCTAGCGAGCTTGATCGCCGCTTCATTCGCTTCTGCCCCACTGTTACAAAAGAATACTTTATCTAAAACGCTGTAATCCGTCAGTGTTTTTGCAGCCTGTTCTTGTTGTTTAATTTGAAATAGATTGGACACATGCCATAAACTCTCGACTTGTTCTTTCACTGCTTGATTAACTTTTGGATGACAGTGACCTAGATTACAAACAGCAATACCAGCTACAAAATCGAGATAAGTCACACCAGAGCTATCGACTAATAGAGCTCCCTCTCCACTTACTGGTTCTAGCTGCCACCTAGCATATGTAGGAAATAAAGCACTCATTCTTATCTCTCCTCTACATCACCGGCTGATTGCTTAGTGATTTTGAAATTTTTGTTCCTATTAGATCTCCATTAAATAATGATTGATTTGATTTCCCGTTCATGATTGTTACTGATTGCACATTCCCCGTTAAGCTTTTCATAGCGGCTTTTACTTTAGGAATCATCCCGCCATATACCGTTCCATCTTCAATCAATTGATCAACTTCTTCACAGGTTGCAGATTCTATCAAATCACCATCTTTTAAAATGCCGTCCACATCTGTTACAAATACTAGCTCTTCTGCTTGAGTAGCTCTAGCAATCGCCGCCGCTGCACTATCTGCATTTACATTATAGTGGTGACCTTCTTCATTCATTCCAATTGGAGCTATTACAGGAACGAGATGTTGGTCGAGTAATTGATAAATAAGGTCCGTATTAATTTGTACCGGTTCTCCTACAAAGCCTAAGTTCTCCTCATCCACTGCCTCAACTTTCATCAGTCCGCCGTCTAAGCCTGATAACCCGACAGCTAATGTATCAGCTAGTTGAACTTTGGTAACCAGCGCTTTATTTACCTTGCCGCAAAGAACCATCTCAACTGCCTGCAAAACATCGAGAGTAGTCTTTCTCAACCCATTTACAAACGTAGATTCGATGTTTAATTGATTCAGAGTTTGATTGATATGGGGTCCTCCGCCATGAACGATGATCACTTTCTTACCGCTTTTCACTAAATCGGTAATTGTGTTGAAAAATGATGGGGTTAACTGATCAAGTGTACTTCCGCCGCATTTAATGATGATAAGATCTTTCATAACAGCTTCCTCCTTATGTCCGGTAGCCAGCATTAATTCTGACGTATTCATACGTTAAATCACAGCCCCAAGCTTTGCCGAACCCTTCTCCGACATGAAGGTCTACTGAAATAATGACTGTATCGTTCTCCTTCATATAAGCTGTCGCTTCTTCTTCAGAAAAAGCTAATGGACTGCTTGATTCCAACGTTTTAATCGGGCCAATTCCGATATCAATGGTATCTGGATTAATGTCACATTCACTGTAACCGATCGCGCAAATAATTCGTCCCCAATTGGCATCTGTTCCGTACACCGCTGATTTAACTAAGTCAGAGCCGACAATTTGTTTGGCAATTTTCCCAGCTTCCTCATCATTTTTAGCCCCATTTACTTGAACTTCAATTAATTTAGACGCCCCTTCACCGTCACGGGCGATCAATTTTGATAAATCCTCACATGCTGCTTCTAATGCTTGATAGAAAGCATCCCAATCCGGGTGGCTTTGAGTGAGCGGCTGGTTCTTTGCGAGGCCCGAAGCCATTACTACGACCATATCATTTGTTGACGTGTCTCCGTCGACAGTGATGCGGTTAAAGGTTTTATTCGTAATGGAAGACAACGCTGATTGCAGGATATCAGGTTCAATATTGGCATCAGTCGTAATAAAGGACAGCATCGTTGCCATATTAGGATGAATCATCCCAGAGCCTTTAGCTACCCCCCCGATTGATATACACTCCCCATCAATCGATACTTGATAACATGTATGTTTCTGAATCGTATCCGTCGTTAAAATGGCTTGATTAAACGCATAAGCTGCTTCTTTTGTTGAACTTGGTACAAGTTGGGTAATACCCTTTTCAATTTTATCCATCTGTAAAAATTCACCGATGACACCAGTTGAAGTGACAGCTACTAGGTGATCTTCAATCCCAAAGTGTACAGCGGATAATTGACGCATTTTATAAGCATCCTCTAAGCCTTTCTGACCTGTACAAGCATTTGCATTACCGCTGTTTACAACAAGTGCTTGGATTTTACCCTCTTTTTGAATACTTTCCTGCGTTACTTTTAACGGTGCTGCCTGCATTTTATTCAATGTATATACAGCAGCTGCACTGCAAGGAACGTCACTGAAAATCGCACCCAGGTCATTTCTCTTTCTCTTAACCCCAGTGTGAACTCCAACAGCACTAAAGCCTTTTGGCGTTGTAATACCGCCTTCATCTATTTTTGATATGTGAACCTCTTTACTTAGTACACTCACTTCATCCACCCCTTTATGGATAGGTTGGCACCACATTAAGACCTGTTGCTTCATCCCATCCGTTCATAATGTTCCAGTTTTGAATCGCTTGCCCTGAAGCTCCTTTTACCACATTATCAATCACGGAAATGACTGTTATTCTATTTGTTCGTTCGTCATAACCGATCCCGATATCACAAAAGTTGCTTCCATATACTTCTTTTGTTGCTGGGTATGACCCAGCTGGCCTTATTCGAACAAAACGGCTCTCTTTATACGTTTCTTCGTATAATCCTCTGAGCGCTGCTTCTGAAGTAGGTTTGATGGAGACTCCATACATCGTTGCCATAATTCCTCTAACCATCGGAACAAGATGAGGCTGGAATGTAATAGCGCCTGCCTTGTCATTCCAAGACTTCAATACTTGCTCGATTTCAGGAATATGCTTGTGGGTATTCACTTGATAAGCTTTAAAATTCTCATTCATCTCACTAAAATGGGTCATTAGGCTTGGCGTACGGCCAGCACCAGATGTCCCTGACTTCGCATCAATAATAATTGAGTTTGGATCGATCAACCCTTCTTTAATAAGCGGAGCAAGCCCTAATAAAATCGCAGTAGGGTAACAGCCTGGGTTTGCAATGATATCAGCTTCTTTTATCTCGGCCTGATTCCATTCCGATAGTCCGTATACCGCTTGATTTAAGAGATTACTAGATGCAGATGGGCGCTTATACCAAGCCGTGTAAGTATCAGGATCTTCTAATCGCAAGTCTCCTGACAAGTCGATGACTTGAGCTCCGTGTTGAGCTAATAATGCAGTCAATTCACTTGATACCCCAGGAGGAGTAGCTAGAAAAACAATATCTACTTCGCTTGCGACCTTTTGTGCATCAAGTTCTTCTAATTTTTGTTCATACATTGCTGTTAAATGAGGATAAGATTCATGAATATGCAAATCCTGTTTTGAAGATGTATACGTGATGATTTCTTCTGCCTCGGGATGCTGCCATAACAGGCGCAGCAGATCGGCTCCACCATAACCTGTAGCACCAATAATTCCAACCTTCACAATTCAACTCTCCATTTCCGCGTCTCGCATTTATCTTGTTTCCCATTATAAGTATGAATAAAAATAAATTCAACTGTATTTTTATTTTATTTTTCATTTATCTAAATTTTCTTCTTTAGACAACAAAAAAACGCGGCATCTAACCGCGCTTCTCTGTTAATTATTTAATTCTTCCAGCTGTTCGTGAATACGTTCAGCTGTCTCTTCAATTTGTTCGCCCCATAAATCATTGATTTCATGATAGACATAAGCACCATTTTCATCTAAGATACTTACCCCGCGATAAGACATTTCATCATTTTTCATGTTGACTTCTTCAAGCACTTCAAATGATTGGTCTGTTAAAAACGAGTACGTAAAAGCACCAGCTTCTTTTAATCGGTTATGATTATCAGGGCTGTCTACGCTAATAGCATATAGATCTGCATCCATATCATCAAATAAATGAATATTCTCCTGCAACTGAACTAGTTGCTGCTGACAGAGTCCTCAGCCAACTTCAGTGAAGTGAAAGAGCACTGTGGCACGATCTTTATTAGTTAGAGAAACTTCTTGATTATCCTCATTAATAAGAGAAAGTTCACCGCTTGGCTCTCCATCTTCCTGTGTACCGCAAGCTTGCAGCATAAGGGCAATCGCAGCCACAATAAGTAATAAAAGTGAACGGCGTTTTATCCAGTTTTTCATTTTTTCACCTCCACTTACAGTCAATTTGAGTTACTCACTAGTAGAAGCTTATGAAAAAGGCTTTGATGAGTCAACTAATCTGTTTGCCAAACACTCTATTTAGTTAACCGCCTTACTTAACCGTTTTAGTTAACCGTCGCCTTTAAATCTTTTACGATTTCAGTTTGGTCGCTTTGCAGTCCATCATATTTTCTAATTACATTTCCTTCTGGGTCTACTAAGTAAAAGCTTGTACTATGCATAATCTCATCACTATCTTCTACATCTTGTACAATCGCAGCGAACGCTTCCTTTGAAAGGTCACCTATTTCCTCTTGCGAATAGCCAGTTAAAAAATTCCAGTAGTTAAAATCGGCCCCGACATTCGTTCCGTACTTATGAAGAACCTCTGGTGTATCTTGTTTGGGATCTACTGTAAATGAAATAAATTTCATTTCTTTCCCTTCTGCAATCATCGCATCTTGAAGGCGCTGCATATTAGGAGTCATTGTCGGACAAACAGAAGGACATTGGGTAAAAATCATCGTAGCAAGCCAGTAGTCACCTTCAAGATCGCTTTTACCAAACGGTTCTCCATCTTGATTTGTAAATTCAAATTCAGGCATTTCTAAATTACCGCCTGAAATATCAAATTCGGAGTTTCCTCCCATACCATAAATCCAGCCGCAGCCAGATAAAAAGAACATGCTTATTAAAACGACGATCCATTTCTTCATTTTTTATCCTCTTTCACATTATGATTTTGGAACGGGAATATCACTGATTGTTAATGCCCCGTCCTGCTGTTTCTCTTTTTTCAGCCATTGCTTAAATACGTACCCAATCGTAAAGCCATACGTAATTTCTTGCATGATCTTCATTAGAACCCCTGCAAGCTGCTGGTCCATTCTCGTTTCTAAAAAGGCAAATGAGTTCGGCCCGCTAAACACCGACATCGGCACATCTGCACCGGCCGGCAGACAATAAGCCATCACAGAAGCCCAGACGCTGGGGTCTGTATAGGTTTGATACAGCGGTTCTGGGGCAAAAATAATTAATGCACACGCTGGTGTAATGAGAATACCATTTGCAAAAATATAGCCAATTCTTCTTAGGTCTGATAACTGTGATGTAGAAGGAACCGGCGCTAACATATGCCACCACATTAACGTTGCCGCAATAAATAGAACTTGCTGATACAAACTATGAAGGATCTCTGACTGCATCAACGTGTCAAACATAAATGGGACATGATACAATGAAAAAAGTCCGTTAAATAAGAATAAAGCCATGATTGGGCTCCATATGATTTTAAAGACCGGCCCTAGAGCTGTGTGCTTAAATTTATTTATAAGAGCTGTAAACACCCATTGAGGCGTGCCAAGCAGCATTAGAGGTACAGCTACAAAATAGGCAAAAACCATTTGCGTCATATGGAAAGTAATCATAATATGCCCAGCTACATACAGTGGACTTCCCCATCCAACATATAATGCAATCAACCCAAGGGAAAAGTATATTTTCTTTCTCAAAGGAACAACTTCTGCATCCTTAAAACGGACACGCCCTTTGGTTACAATATAAAAATAAATCGCACCAACTATTAAAAGTACAACAATTAACTCTGGAGTCCATAATGCACGCGCCCCAAAGTTAGTAAATAATGTCTCCATTATGCGCTTCCTCCTTTATGGAGAGTAATGTAATTCATACAGCATGTACTGTATACATCAATACTATATCATATAATGCAACGAGATTTTTTGGAGGAATAAGGACATTTTGTTACCTAATTTAGTGAGAGATAAAAGGAGAGATAACTATGTCTAATCAACATCTAATTGCCCTAGACCTTGACGGAACACTGCTTACAGATCAAAAAACCATTTCTTCCCGGTCGAAGGAAGTGATAAACAAAGCAAGAGATGCAGGGCATATCGTAGTCATTTCAACCGGACGCCCTTACCGTGCGAGCATGCAGTATTATCATGAACTGCAGCTAGATACAGCCATTGTTAACTTTAACGGCGCTTTTACGCATCATCCGAAAGATTCAAGCTTTGGCACCTATCATTCACCTCTTGACCTAAACACGGCTAAGACAGTAATTGAAACATGCGAAGCATTTGATGTCAGCAATATCATGGTAGAAGTAATTGATGACTTTTATCTTCGTTACTTTGATAAAGTTTTTGTTGATACGTTTACAGCAGGGTCAAGTCCTGTTGATCATGGTAATTTACTTCATATCTTGCGGGATGATCCTACAGCTATTCTTATCCATCCAAATGAACAAAATGAAAAACAATTGCGTGATTTAATTAAAGATGCGCATGCAGAAGTGATTGATCAACGAACATGGGGAGCACCTTGGAATGTAATTGAGATTGTTAAGGCTGGTATGAACAAAGCGGTCGGCCTGAAGAAAGTGTCTGACTTTTACGGTATTCCACGTGATCGAATTATTGCCTTTGGTGATGAAGATAATGACTTTGAGATGATTGAATTTGCAGGTCAAGGAGTCGCTATGGAAAATGGGATTGATGCGTTAAAAAACCTGGCAAATGCGACAACTAAGTCAAATGAAGAAGATGGCATTGCCTTATATTTAGAAGAAGCACTAAATCTCTAAAACCACTGCATGTTCACCATTACGTTTGGACAACTTATTAGTGAATCCCATTGTCCAAAGGAGAGATGAACATGAGCAAACATTCTAGATCAAAGCGTGCAATCCAGCAAGGTAAGGATGCTGTACAGCCTGCAAATGAAACAGAAGGTTTACCAAGTATGAAGCAAAGAGAACAATCCAACCAGCGTAATCAGCGAGGTGAGCAGTAATGGGAAATATGCTGTATCAAGAAGCTCGCGAAGCGGTTGCACGTGCAGAGTTATTAGCCCTTGCAGCTGAAACAGATATTCAAAGGGAAGCTGTTCAAAAAGAAATTCAACGTGCTAAAAATGCACTGAATTCCGCGTTTCATAATTCCTCAATGGCAGAACAAGAGCAGCTTGGCCACATGCAAACTCAATTGCAAAACATTACGTCTATGGGGCAGTTTGAATAACAAAAACAGACCGCTTTATGAATGAAGGCCATTCAAAGGTTTAAACTTTGAATGGCCGTTTTTTATTTAACACAATCAACCAGCTAGGTATCTACTATTCTCCTACCCTCTTTTATGTTACGCTATAATGGATAATGTATATGGTCAAACACGTATAATTGTGCAGGGGGAGCAAAACATGGTTAAGGTTTATGAAATACCCAAGAGTGCAGATAGTGAAACGCAGCAAAGAATAGCGGACCTTTTAATGGGTCAAGTAGATTCTATGTGGGCTGAAGATCCGTATAAGCAGCTTCTATCTTCCATTCATTTAACGTTACAAGAAGGGTCTAAGGCTCATATTTTTGTGGCTGAAAAGGATGACACACTGGTGGGAGCGGCATTTTTCAATGTGGGAATCAGTATGGATAAGGGCGGCCACTATATTTGGCTGAATGACCTTTATGTTCATAAGGAACATCGTAATCAAGGAATCGCAAAAAAACTGCTTTTAAAGATTATTTACTGGGCTGAAAATGAGAATATTAAAGGGATTGAGCTAGAAACAGGAATTAATAACGAAGCTACCAAAGCCCTTTATAATTCATTAGGCTTTTATGATATTGTCTCTAAACGATATGGATTTAGATTTTAAACTGATGGGGTACACTCCCATCAGTTTTTTTTGTTTCTGTGCCCATGCCCATTTATTTGAGAAACTGGGCGAATTGCTTCTTTTTTCTGACTATTAAACATATGATGTAGCAACCTTACAAATTGGTTATCGTAAGCCCGCAAAGGAGTGTGGACGATAATGAGAGAAGCGTTTGTTGATGTTGAATTTTCAGATGTATACATTGAACTAACTAAACCAGCACTCCATCAATTTATCAAAAGAATGATGAGTCACCATTATTCGCTGTTTTGGCGATATGACTCTAAGACGATTTATTTAATGATCGAACTTGAGGACTCCGTTCACGAACTTCCCTTCATACGTAACACTGAATTTCTAACCCTATCCGCTGAGTGTCTTCACATTTATGATGACGTCCTTGCGAGTGCCCTTGAAAAATTACTTCAACGCGAACGCGGAAATGCAATTGTCAAACGTGTTACAGATGGTCCTCTCTACATTACGTCGTATCAAGCCGGTGACATTGAATCTATGATAGAAATTGATGGGAGTGAAAAAGTGATGATGAACAGAAATGGATCTATGATTCAATACAAAGATGATGGTAAATCCCTAGAGCCCAAAACTATTTATAATATGATGAACTTAGAGATTGATTATGTCCTAATGGAACTGCATGAAGCCCTGCTCGATGCTGATGAATCGCAAATTGAATCGCATAAAAGAAGACTAAAGAAACTTTTGCAAAGACGTGAACAAGTAGAACAGCTGCTCTAGACTCTTACTAAGCCGCTTTGACAAAGCCTGACAACTTTATCCGCTGTTTTTGACAGCGAAAAAAGCAAGCACATCTCAACATGGTGCTTGCATTTTTTCGGGACCTACCTAGACCTATCAGGACCTAATTTGAACATCTGCTTAAGATATTATGCCGCTGCTCTTTTCTCCTCGGCTGGCTCATCAATTTCAATATTCATTCCAAGACGCTTTTTTGCTGCCTTAGTGAATAAGGTTATAACAACAGCTGTGCCTGCCGCCGCAACCATATAAGAAACCTCAATTGATAATCCGAATCCAATTTGTGCATTGGCAATATACGTGAACGTGACCATCGTCATAAACGCTGCAGGAATACTTGCAATCCAATGTAACTTACGAGCTAAAATAAGGTACATTGCACCAACCCACAGAGCAATCATTGCCGTTGACTGATTGGCCCAAGAGAAGTAACGCCATAAAATATCAAAGTTAATGGTTGTCAAATACATAGAGATCGCAAACATCGGAATAGCGATATAAAAACGATTCATCACTTTCTTTTGTCCAATTTTAAAGTAATCTGCAATAATCATACGTGCACTTCGGAAAGCTGTATCACCTGAAGTGATAGGAAGAACAATAACACCAATGATAGCAAGTGTTCCTCCGATTGCCCCAAGCATCGTAATAGAGATTTCAGTTACCACTGCACCAGGACCTCCTGCTGCTAGAAGAGCACTTAAATCTGTGCCATGGAACAAACTCATTGCAGCAGCTGCCCAAATCATTGCAATGATGGCTTCTGTAATCATCATCCCATAAAAAATGCTGCGGCCGTTTTTCTCACGCATCGTGGTACGTGAGATAATAGGTGACTGAGTCGCATGGAAACCAGATAAAGCTCCACATGAAATCGTTAAGAACAATAAAGGAAAAATCATTAAGCCCTCAGGGTGCATGTTTGTTAATGTTAATTCAGGAATCGGTGCCCCTGTTACGATCAAGCTTCCCCCAATACCTAAAGCACTAATTAATAGTAACGCTCCTAAGATCGGATAAACACGTCCAATAACTTTATCAATTGGAAGCATCGTCGCAATAATATAGTAAACAAAAATGGCAGCTACAATCATCCCTAAAGTGACCCATCCTGGTGTGATATTATCAATTAATGAAGCTGGAGCACTAACAAATACCGTTCCAACAAGCAATAATAATAACACCGAGAAGGCGTTTACAATATGTTTCATTGCTTTCCCTAAGAATTTACCAGCAAGCTCAGGTAAGTGAGCTCCTTTATTACGAATCGAAATCATCCCCGTTAAATAATCATGTACAGCCCCGGCAAAAATCGCTCCTAATACAATCCATAAAAAAGCTACCGGTCCATACAACGCTCCCATAATAGGACCAAAGATTGGACCTACTCCAGCGATATTCAAAAGCTGAATAAGAGAATTACGTTTTGTACCCATTGGAACATAGTCCACACCGTCCTGCTCTGAGTAAGCTGGTGTAGGGCGATCAGGCTTCACTCCAAAGATCCGCTCCACAAACTTGCCATATGTGAAATAACCTATAATTAGAAGAATAATCGATATTGCAAACGTTATCATTTCTGCTCACCTCTTTAGGTTTTCTTGAAGCTATTGTATCAGCTTGTATCCCTATAGAGCATGTAAGCGGTTTAAAATGTCGAATATTGTGAGTGAGATGTATATTTTTAAGGGTAAAACGCATCTCACTCCGTTACCTTTGTAACTTTCCGAATGGTTTATAACTCAAATTGCTCCCTTAATGCCCTCACATATGTTCTGCTTGCAGGAATCTCTTCTTTCACTCCCTTAAGCTTAATTTGATAAGCTCCATTGAACCAAGGAATGAGACCTGCAATCTCTGCGGCGTTTACGAGATAACTTTTATGTGTTTGAACAAATGGATACCCGGCTAACTTTTGCTTTAAGTCCTTTAAAGGGGTCCTCAGCCTGTACTCTTTTTCTCTGGTTCTAATGACCGTGTCCCTTTCTTCTCTTGCCATGTATATAATCGTGCTCGGGTCGATATAGCTGATCTCTTCATTATCCTCTACAGCAAGCCTGGTAAGCCTGCTCTCTATAGTCCGCTCATCAGACTCTTTATCATCCGTTTGGTCTCTATACCTGCTTAACGCCTCACTTAGCTCCTCCTCATCGAACGGTTTTAATAAGTAGTCAAAAGCTTGTACTCGGAATGCTTTTGCTGCATATTGTTCATGAGCCGTAGCAAAAATCACTTTCGGTTTCTTTTTTAATTTATTTAAAGAGGAAGCGAGCTCTAGACCATTTATTTTAGGCATGTCTATATCAAGAAAAACGAGGTCAGGCTCTTTGTTCATTATGGAGACTAATCCAGATTGAGCATCAGTGCAGCGATCAATAACCTCAATATCTTTATGCTCACTCAAAAGATGACTGAGCTCATCCCTGCTGTGCGGTTCATCATCTATAATCATCGTTTTAATTTTAGTCATTAGACTCGTCCCTTTCTTGATTTATACATAAAGTAAACGTGGCTCCCTGCTCTACCTCACTCTTAACCTTAATCTCAAAATGGCTTCCATACATCATTTCAAGTCTTCTTTTCATATTGTATAAACCAATTCCTGTCCCAATTTCAGATTGAACAGGCTGAGTAAAGAGTTCTTTCTGTCTCTGTTCAGATATTCCTACCCCGCTGTCTTCAACATCTATACACACAAAATGCTCATGTTGATACACACGGATAACAAGCGTGCAATGTCCCACTTTATCCTTCAACCCATGTTTCATCGCATTTTCCACTAAAGGCTGCAAGGTCATTGGAGGAACTGTAACATGCATAAGAGAGTCTGATACTTCGTAATAAACCTCCAATCGATCACTGAACCTTGCCTGCTCAATCTGTAAATAAGCCTTCACATGGTTTAATTCCTCTTTTATCGTTCCCTCTTTGGCATGGATTCCAGTTAAGTTTTGTCTAAAAAACTTAGATAAGGATATAAGCAGCTTTCTTGCCTTGTTTGGATCCGTTCTTATTAATGAGACAATCGTATTAAGAGCATTAAATAGAAAATGAGGATTGACTTGTGCTTCTAGTGCATTAATTTCTGCTTGTTTTGCGAGTTTTAACTGATCATCTGCATAAGCCAGCTGTAATTGCTGACTTAATAATTCAGCTAATCCCTTTGCCAGCTCGATCGTAGTAGGAGTTCTTTCTTTTTCTGATTTAAAATACAGCTTTAACGTACCAACCGGCTTCTCATTTTGGATCAGCGGGGCAATAATGGCCGAATGATGCGGTTCTCGTACATTTAAACCTTCCATATCCCTTGCATCAGCAAGCTTCCATTCCCCTGTTTTTAATACTTCTTTTGTGGCTTTCGTTTTAATTTCTTGTTTTTCATTCCCATTTTCCTCGCCTACATAAGCGAGCACCGTTTGGTGGTTTGTGATCGAAACTGCTGCAACATTAATCTCTTTAAATAAAATATGACATGCTGCTTTAGCAGAGCTCTCATTGAGCCCCTTGCGCATATACTTTAACGTTTGATTAGCCAGTTTAAACGAACGTTCTGCTTGAAGCTTCCCCATTCTTTCTTCTTCGTTTATCACATTTCTAATAATTAAGATGAAAATAGCCGTACCGATTCCATTTGCAATAATCATCGGTACGCCAATGCTTGAGACCAGCGCCCAAGCAGCCGAGAAAGGCTTTGCAATAAGCAGGATAATCAACATTTGAACAGCTTCAGCTAGCATTCCTATTAATAAGGCATTCTTCCACGAGACCATCCGATGATTACGGTATTTCTTATAGAAATATCCCGCAATTAAACCTGCTAAGACTGTAGAGATCGCACAAGCCAAAGCAGAGAATCCTCCAAGGGTGTAACGATGAATACCGGCAATCAACCCCGCGCCGATACCTACCTTCCACCCACCTAAGAGTCCAGCAACAACAATGCCGATCACCCTCGCATTGGCAATTGCTTCATCATCAGTTAAAGAAAGCGTCCACCTCGTGTAGACCCCTTCCTCAGCATTGATGGTTAAACCTGTATAAGTGCCGATGATGCCAAACAAACCGAACATCAAAATAAAGTGAAGGCGTTGAATCGACGAGACATTTTTTTCTTCAATAATATTACGGACAAAACGAAAGCGAGTAACTAAGAAGGCAACTGTTACAATGATTCCGAGCCGCTCTAGCATGACTAATAACAATTCCCACATAACACTCACTTCCTTTCATCTGCTTAACCTATCCACTTATTTAGGCGGGTAGTAGATCAGCATCGTTACGATACACTCATCTTCTACATCTGTATTTTTATAGGCATGAATATCATCTGCTCTAAAATGAATCGCTTGTCCCTTTTTCAACTGATAAAGTTGATTCCCGACCGTTAACTCTAAATTCCCCTCTTCTACCACTAAATACTCTTCTACTCCTTTTTGATGAGGTTCTGATACATATGAACTGTCCTTAGCTAATGAGAATGAGAATAATTCAAATGGCTTATGTAGAGGTTTTGGAAACAGTGGATACACTTTAAACGCTTCATCATGGCCTGTAAGTGGTTCTATCTCTTCTTTTTTTACCACGGTCACTGCGTCCTGTTCTTCCTCAAGAAAAGATGTAAATGAAACATTCAACCCTTTAGCAATTTTCCATAAAGTCCCTACCGTAGGATTCGATTCACCTCTTTCGATTTGACCTAGCATCGGTTTACTAACAGTTGTGATTTGCGCTAAATGATCTAGGCTGTATCCTTGCTCTACTCTTAAAGCCTTTAAACGAACTCCAATTAATTTCGATAACTGTTCCTTCTCCATCAAAAATCTCCTTGTGCAAATGTATTTTATAACATACAATCATATAACATAACATACATTTTGAGAGTAACTTTTGTAACAAGTGTACCATGATCATTTAATAGTAGGGGAGATCAATATGAGTTCAATACTCACTCAAGAAAAAACTGAATTTTCACGCGGACTTTTAGCCGGCACAAGTATCGCGATCGGATATTTACCTGCTGCGATTACATTCGGGTTATTAGCGAAAGGTACTGGATTAAGCTTTTTTGAATCAATGGCTATGAGTATGTTCGTCTTTGCAGGGGCGGCACAATATATGGCTCTAAATTTAATAGCGATTGGAACAGGTGCGTTTGAAATTATTTTTACGACCTTTATTGTTAACATCCGTCATTTACTTATGAGCGCCTCAGTCAATGAAAAAGTTGAAAATGCCCACCCGCTTACTAAAGCCATTTATTCCTTTGGGCTGACAGATGAGGTGTTCGCTGTTACCTCGACGCAGGAAGGGAAGGTGAAGACAGGATTTATTATAGGTGTGGCTGTCATGGCCTATGCCAGCTGGGTTTTAAATACAGGAGTTGGCTATCTCATGGGGTCTGCGCTGCCTCAGTCCCTCCAAGAAAGCATGGCGATTGCGCTTTATGCCATGTTCATCGCCCTTTTAATCCCTTCCCTTAAAAAGCAAAGAAAAATAGTGTGGCTTGCAATCAGTGCTGCAATCCTGAACAGTTTCCTTTCTTTATTTATACCAAGCGGTTGGTCAATTATCTTAGCTACATTAATCGCTTCAACAGCCATTGAATACATACGTCCAAAGAAAGGAGTTTCTTAATATGAATATGACTATGCTTGTTATTATAGCTGGGATGGCAATCGTAACCTATATACCAAGAATGCTCCCATTGACGTTCATGGATTCCCTGCCGATTCCTCCTTGGCTTCAAGCTATCTTAAAAAATGTACCATATGCCGCCTTAGGAGCACTCATATTTCCTGGTATTTTAACCGCCCATGAAAATGTGTTATTCAGTTTAATAGGGGCACTAACAGCTATCACAGCTGCCTATCTTGGAGCTAATTTAATTATTGTTGTATTAAGCAGCATCCTCATGCTCATGACCTTGACCCTGATTTTTTAGATCTTTTCCTAGATCTATTTCTAAATCATTTTTTAGAAGTATACAACGCCCCTCCTCACCGCCTCTCCCCTTTCATTCTTAGAGCGAAAACGATACAATAAAAGAATGCACTTAGAATGAAACGGGGTGAAGGTAATTGGACCACCTTTCAATTGACAAAGACTTTCCAGAAGATAACCTTTTAGAACAAGAATTAGAGCAAGACATCATAAAAACGTATAAATCACTTATTACCTCACGCTACTTCACCAAAAGTCAAATTGAACAAATTGTTATCCAAACACAAAAAAGTATGGAGACAGATCATTTTCTAATGCAAGCAGAGAAAATGTTAATTTATATTAAAGGTGTTTTCTCCTTAGCCAACAGGTTGCAAACATATGAGGAGTATGATCGCCGCTTTTCCCATTACTTCACTTCCTTAATGAGCGACATTCTCCTATTATTAAAGGAAGATACAGAAGATTTCCAAGCAGTTGACAAGGTGATTCAGCGTATCCTGTTTTACTTCGTATATGATGCCGGGTTAAGTAAATCCCCTTGGCCATATTTAGTACAACATCTTGCTGATCTCGTTTTACCTAGACAGCTTGAAGCGATAGAGAGTGTTTTACAAGAAACTTTACATGAAGCTGAGTGTGCAAGGTCTACCTTAGTTGCCTATAGCTACATTCTCTTATTAGTAGGCAAGGAGTCTAAATCATTATCCTTGTTACGCAAAGAACAGCATCTAAGTCAGCAGGAAGTTACACCACATTTTACTTGTCTAAAAAAACGAGAGCGCTTTAAGACCATTCAGTTATGGTTTAATCAATTATTTCCTAATAGAGTCGACAGAGGTTACGGTTCTCTTCAAGGAATCGCTGATGAGATGAATGCTTCCCTCCATAAATCCGCAAATGAAATGTCAACGGTTTGGAGAAGGTGGTTATTATCACCCAGCTTCACACGATTTCAGTCTTTATTTGTCCATGTACCAGAAGAAGACCAGGAAACGTTACTCTACGAATTGTTAGCTGAGCTCAAAAAATCCTTGCATCAAACAGAAACAACTCTTACCTATCTACGAATACTAAGGGAGTACAAAATGTTTGACGAAGCCGTCTCTTATTTTTTGATTCTTGAACATGATCCGCTCAGGCTTCATCAAGAAAAAAAAGAGTTGCTTAAAGATATAGAGCTTTCTCATCCACAGCTTGCAAAGCCGATTCATCATCAATTTATTGTCAGACTCGTGGAAAAAAAATCACGTGTACATTACGAAGCTGCTGTCTCATCGATTAAAGTATTGCAGAAAATCTATGAGAGACTAGGTGAAAATGACCAATTCTATCATTATATAGCTAAAATGAGAAAGCAGTATCGAACGTATCGGGCGTTTGTTGAGGAGTTGAAAAAGATTGAATAAACAAATCATGGTACATTGCGGATGGTTAGAAGGGAACTTTTTTCTTTGGGCAGAAAAACTGAATCGATCGAAATTCGATCAAATCGTCAGTTTTCAATACCCTTTTTTAGTTCCTGCATTTGAACTCAAATTAGCGCTTTACCGCCATGATCAAAATAGTTTCTATGGGACGTTTGTTGAAACAGAAAAAGCGGTTATTGATGTACCGTTAAAAAACAGGGAGTTTGTTTCTCCTGCAGGTCAAATGACGATTTATCAAGCACAAGAACAAATGAAATCTTACTCTTTTCCTATTGAAGGTATTCGATTATCAATTAATGAGCTTCTAGATCAATCGGAGCTCATCGACCATTGGGATGAGCAAGAAGACCTTGTCCTTTCACCAGATTTAAAGTATTGGATGAGTCTTTTTTCTGAAGTTAAATCCTTGATCGCGCGTGGAGACATCGAGCCTAAAGCAAGCGGAGAATGGAATCTGTCATCATTTCGCTGGAATGAGTGGTCAGAAGCTCTGCCTAAGGTAAGCTTTTCGTTAAGGCCGACAACAGCATATATTCAATCCAAATCAACCCAGACTACTTTGTTAGAAGACTTTAAGGACGTTCTAGGGCGTTTTGCTGATTCGGCGATCCGCTCTCTTCTTAATGATCCTAATTGTCAAGCTGCCTATAAAGAGTGGATTCATGCAGCAGACGAGGAGCTAAAACCTTCACTAGAAGCATTAGCCACAAGCAATCAAGTGCATATCCATTTATCTGAACAAGCTTTTGGAGAGCGACTTGGTACAGTTAAGGTAGAACCTTTCAAAACAGCCCTTGCCCTCGTTGAACCGAATGACCAAGATGACGACTGGAGCATTTCGCTTTGTGTAATTGACCGTGAATATCCGAGCCAAGTCATTGAGATGAGTGAGTTAGAGCGCGGGGAACATCCGTGGAGAAGCAATCCTATCAGCCAACTAAAAAAGGACGTTTCAGAGCTGCAATCAAAGATTCCCATCCTTGATTCTTTATCTGTTTCTGCCCCAACCTTAAAACTTAGCGCTGATCAAGCGTATGAGCTTTTTACGATCCATCACTCATTGCTTAAATCAATGGGCATTCACCTTATTGTGCCTAAATGGTTAAAAGAGCGCAAAAAAGTTAAAGTCGAGCTCACAGTAGAAGGCATTCATCAACCAGCAACAAGTGAACCTTTACTCGACTGGCAAAGCCTGGCTTCATTTACTTATCAGATTGCTATTGGAGATAGCACCTTAACAGCGGAACAATTTGATCAATTTGTTAAAGGCAGCAAACCATTTATATATGCGAACGGGGAATGGATCAGCTGGGACCCAAAGCTTGCCGCAAAGCTTCAATCCTACCTTAACAGTACATTAAATGAGACGACGTATTTTGAGGCCCTTAAAAAGGATCAAGATGCAGAAGAATGGATAGATGAACTTGACGTAGAATGGGATTTTAACTGGGGAGAGACGCTTGAGAAATCTTTAGAATTATTATATAAACAAGCCCCCCCTTTAATTGAGCTTCCTGAAAGCCTTCACGGGGAACTACGTCCTTACCAGCATCAAGGTGTCTCTTGGATCGCTCAATTACGACACACAGGATTTGGCGGCTGCTTAGCTGATGACATGGGTCTTGGAAAATCGATTCAAACGATTGCTTATATCCTTTTTACGTTAGAAAATCAAACAAAAGAGCAACGAAAACCATTCCTGCTCATTTGTCCAACTTCACTTATTTACAACTGGTTAAAAGAGTGTGAAAAATTCGCTCCTAGTGCGCGAATTTTTATTCATCACGGGCAGTCACGCCTGACAGAACAAGAAGTTGATTCGATGGAAGAATGGGATATCATTTTAACTTCCTATCAATTAGCAGTCAGAGATACAGAGTTATTAAAGAACGTTACTTGGAATGGGCTCATTTTAGATGAGGCTCAGCACATTAAAAATGTGGATACAAAGCAACGGCGCGCTATTAAGCAAATTAAAGCCGCTCATCGATTAGCCCTGACTGGAACACCTATTGAAAACCGACTAAAAGAATTATGGTCGTTAATTGATGTGATTAACCCATCATTCCTCGGCTCTTTCAAGTCGTTTCAAGATTCCTTTATCAAGCCGATTGAAAAAGATCAGAATCAGGATAAGCTTAAGACACTGCAGCAGCTTATTTATCCATTTATTTTAAGGCGGAAGAAATCGGATGAATTATTGCATTTAGGGTTGCCGGAGAAACTAGAGCAGGTTCATAAGGTAACATTATCGGTCGAACAAGCTGCCCTGTATCAGGCAGTAGTGGATGATATTTTATCAAGGCTGAATCAAGTATCACAGCTCGAGAGACGCGCTTTAATCTTAAAAAGCCTTACAAAATTAAAGCAAATTTGTAATCATCCTGCCCAATTTCTTAAAACTGATGAAGTAAGCAGGCATGACTCAAGAAAGTGGGATGAATTATTTGCTTTAATTGAAGACATTCACAATCGAAACGAGAAGGTGTTAATTTTTTCTCAATTTAAAGAAATGGGCCGTTTAATAGCCGAGGAGCTAGAGCGCCGCTATCAAAAAGACGTCCCTTTTCTACACGGCAGTCTAACAAGACCGAAGCGGCAAGAGGCTATTGAGAGATTTCAAGAAGACCCGGAAGTCACTGCTTTTGTTCTTTCTCTTAAAGCAGGAGGAGTTGGCCTAAACTTAACAGCGGCAAATCATGTGATCCATTATGACAGATGGTGGAATCCTGCAGTCGAAAACCAAGCAACTGACCGTGCCTTTAGGATCGGTCAGACAAAAGATGTGACAGTTCATAAATTAATGACTTCAGGTACACTCGAAGAGAGAATTGATAAGATGTTAACTCAAAAGCAATCCTTGGCAGATCAAGTGCTGCAAGCAGGAGAACAGCAGGTAACGGAATTGTCCAATGAAGAGATTCATCATTTAATACGTTTGACTACGAGTTCAGAAAGGAGTTTATAAAATAAGATGAAAGCAGAATATGAAGAGCCCTATAAAAGCTATTGGATCGGCTCAAAAAATATGCCTACCACCGAAAACTCCCCTAACTCTACAACTCCAACGCCTGCCCATCACTCTGAGATGTGGAGTAAAATGAAGCAGTCTATTCAAGAAGCCGCAAAGAAAAAATGGAATATTGTAGATGAATAATACATCCCAAAAAAGACTAAGCGATATAAACTCGCTTAGTCTTTTCTCTACATTTATTTGATCACAATTATTTTAATTCAATTACTCTAATTCAATTACTCTAATTCAATTGTACTTTCTGCTTTAAATTGTTCCTTATTCTCTACTTCTTTTCCGTCAACTGCAGCAGCAACCACTTCAATATAAATGGTATGAGTGCTTGATGACCACTGATCAGTTGAAAGTGTTTCTTGATAAGACTTTGTTTCACCCGGCTCAAATGTCTCAGAGGTTAACGCCATGGTAAACATCATCTCATTTGAGTAACGGTATACTTCATTTCCTTCTTCATCTACAACAACCAATTCATATTTCTGACCCGAGGTAAAGTCCAATGTAGCTGCTTCATCCATCTGATTTGTTATCTCGATATCTACAACGACCTCGCCCTCACCATTTTGTTCAGTAGTAACATTAACAGCCCAATCTGAATTCATAGCCGCATCGTCCCCTTCTGCTTGGTCTCCTCCTGGACTGGTAGCTGTTTGTCCACATGCTGTCATAAAGATCAATCCAAGCGCCATAAAAATAGAAAATACATGTTTCATGTACATCCTCCTTTTTACTCTTTGCGAAACAAACCATAAATTCCTGTTGTTTCGATTATATTTGTAAATGCTTCAGGATCAACAGAATCGATGACATGCTTAAGATCATATAATTCATATCTAGTAATCACGGTCATTAGAACTTCTTTTTCATCCGCCATATACCCACCTTTAGCAGGCAGTCTCGTTATTCCTCTGGTAATGCGTTCGTGTATCGCCTGTCTTAATTCTTCTGGTTTCTTCGTCACAATCATTGCTGTCAGCTTCACATGACGTGTATGAATGGCATCAATAACACGTGATGTCACATAAAGAGTAACCAGTGTATATAATGCTTTTTCAGGATCAAACAAAAAGCCGGAAGCTAGAACAATCACTCCGTTTAGTAAAAAGAAATAGATTCCTACGGGGCGGTCACTTAACCTTGATAAGATTAACACGATGATATCAATACCGCCTGTGGATGCACCTACTTTCAAAGTGATGCCTGCACCTATTGCGGCAATCACACCTCCAAATACGGCATTTAATAAAATATCGCTTGAATAGTTTGTAATAGGTACAATTTCAAGAAATAACGTAGTAAAAGCGACGTTTAAAAAACTATAAACGGTGAAGCTCTTTCCAATTTTCAACCATCCGATAATTGCTACAGGAATATTCAGCAAGAATAACATTATACCAGTTGATAGGGGTAAAATCGTTGCCAATAATTGGGACACCCCTGTAAAACCACTTGCAAACACATTAGCTGGTATTAGAAAAAAGTTTAAAGAGATTGCTAATAAAAACGCTGAAAAGATAATGACCAACAGTTTCTTTAATTCGTTTACCATACGATCACCATACAGATGCTTTCACTTTTTCATTTAAGAGATGAGTACAAAACCAATCTACACCTTGCAACGTTGCGTGTCTCGTTACCTTATGAGATGTATTCGGTTCTTGAATAAACTGAATTCGATCTGTTTGATCATATTGATCATAAAGCTGTTCATACAGGGCTTTTGAATAATCAAAAGGTACAACCTGATCTTGTTCCCCGTGCCAAATCAAAAGCGGTCTCTCATTTAATGCTTCTAGATTTTGTGATAAGTCTACTGCTTTTAACTGACTTAACATTGCTTGCTTCATTTTCTCTTCAAGCGTATGCCCAGAGTCTTCAATCATTTTAATTTGGGCATTAGCAAATGACTGGAAATAGGCAGTACCCATAAACGAAACAGCCGAATGAATCCAAGAATATTGACTGAGTGTCCCATACATTGTGATCGCGCCCATTGAGGTTCCTGCAACGCCGATGCGTTCATTATCGATCAATTCTCGTTGCTGCAGATTATCTTTAATCAAGCTGATTTCTTTAATTGATTGTAAGACAATATTCCAAAAAAGAACATCACGATCTTTTCCGCGCACATCCCCCTCACGTTCCCCGTGATGGAGTGCATCAGGCAGGATCACCCGAAATCCTTTCTCTGCTAATAAATAGGCTATTGCTAAATTATGTTCTTTAGCACTTGTATACCCATGAAGGAAAAAGACTGTAGGAAGTTGTTTGATATGATCATTTTCTGCTTTCACTACATGTAACGTAGGGATGTTATGGATCGTTTCATTTTTTATTGTAATCAATTTGTCTGCTCCTTCCAATAATTAGATTCCATTTGTAATACGGATTATTATAGCACTGGAATTTAATTATTTCATTAAAACAATTCTTACGATAAGAGCCCAAGTTACCTTTACTACACAACCTGCCCTTATTTATCAAAAAGCAAACAAAAAGCCACCCGCATTGGTGACTTAATATTGATTCTGCTGTTGTTTTTCATTATATCTTTGAACACTGTAGAGGGCACCTTCATTCACCATTTTATTATCATCTACATCATACGGGTCAGGGTGTCCTGCTTTAATCTCAGTTTGACCATTTTGATTTTCTGCTCTTTGCTTGGTCACTTTTGTGTACATTTGCTTTAATTGACGTTTTGCTTTTTCTCTTCTTTCTTCATCTTTTAGAAGCATAGTTGTAGCACTTGCTACTCCTGCGACAACAGAGGCAACTAGAGTTCGCTTCATATTCATAAATGATCTCCCACCTTTTCAAATTGTTACAATATGTTTTCCCTAAATAAATCAAAGTAAACATTTATCATGATTTCCGGTGAGAATGCACACACTATAATATCATTTATGAAAGCAGGTGAATTATGTCACACACTGGAGATTCAAACAAAAAAAAGAAAGATAATAATGCAATCAATGCTAAGAAAAATCAACAAGCAATGGAAAATGCCCGCCGCGGCAAGCATACTGACTCCAAAGAACCAGACCACCTATAAAAGAGCAAAGCAGAGGATTAGTTAAAGATCTCCTCTGCTCCCTCTATTTCTTCTTGCTGACTGTCTCCAAAGCCTCTTAGTTGGTGATCCCAATAACCGATACGTTCAATCGATTGATCACTACCTGCTATAAACCATATGGAACCAAACTCCACATCATAAATGATCACTTGTTTTCCATCAATCGATTCTCTCACATACTGATTACCATACGCACGAATGGCATCATTTAACCGGTCTCCTACAGAAATTCCTTTTGACGTTTCGTAACCAGCATTTGAGACGATCAAATGTGATAGAGCATTATCTGTGATTTCAATTTGAAGATCAAAGGCTTTTTCTGTTCGTTCATGCCCGTACCGATCTCTATATGTAAACTCATTTTCTGATCCATAAAAACCAACATAATCAGCAGTCATTCCATACCCTGTATTCCAGTGAATGGCTCCTAACACACCGTTTACTTGTTCTTTATTTAATCCGATAGACAGGCCTGCCAATTCCATCAGACCTGGCGAATTAAGGTGAATGATCCCTGCGTCTTGATACATGTAATAATCAAAGCCTAATTTTCCTACATCTGCTAGTCGAATCACATCTCGGTTTTGAAAATAGTCAAGAGAAAAACCAGATAAAAAAGAAAGGATCTCTTCATGTTCTTTCTCTTCTTCTGTCATTTCTCTGTTTTCAATGCTATCAATGCTCTCAATCCTTGAATCCTCATCTGCAAGGGACTCTTTTTTGCGCTCTTCATTCAGCACTCGGATAATTTTTTGGACATATCTATATCCATCATTAAGCTCTTCATTAAAAAGAGCTGCCTCCATTAACACCGGTCTCAAAGGAAGCCACCATTCACCGTTTATCTTTACCGGTTCTCCTACGTACCTTTGTTCTTGACCATCTATATAAAACCAAGTCTTTGCTGTTTCTGTTGCGTAAGAATGAGAAGGTGACACGAAAAACAAACAACTTAAGACCAAAGACAATATACCTATTTTTAATTTATTCAATCTTTCCAACCCCTATTAATATTCTCCATTGTCAATAGTTTACTAGAATTTAACCTTTTTTCCTACAACAATCTACATTATTTTTGGGGTTAATGTCATTTTATTGATCAAAAAAGAACTCAGATACCTGAGCTCTTAGCGTGAATCCAACTATGCTTTTCTTCCCGTGATTAGACGGAATATAAACAAGACTAATGCGATCACCAGAAGGATATGGATTAAGTTCCCTGCAATTTCAAAACTAAAGCCTAACAGCCATAAAATGAGCAAGATGATTAAGATTGTCCACATTTATACACTCCTCCTTTCTGCATTCAGTATGTTTAGCATCACCCATCTCGTTAAAATTACTCAAAAGAAAGCACAGTGCCTTTTGACACTGTGCAGCTTTTTAACGATATAACTCTTGGGTATTTTCAACCATCCATTCAAGGCCGTCCTGACGATCCCCATCCCAGCTCAACATACCGCCGTAGTAATTTCTAACATCATTAAATCCGTTGTTTTTTAAATAAAGTGCTACATTTTGACTTCGCGCCCCGCTGCGGCAAATAAATACGTAGCTTTTTGACTTATCAAGCTTCTCAAGATGAGCAGGGATTGTTTGCATAGGGATTAAAGGAACGCCAGGGATATGACTTTCTTCGTACTCATCTATTTCACGAACATCAATCAGAATAGGTGAGGCTGAATCGTTCACCATTCCTTTTAATTCATCCGTATCGACTTGGATAATACCATCTAATTCATTGCTCATTCATCTCTCTCCTTACTCTGCTTCATTTATTCGTTTAATCATTAATCATCATTAATCAATAGGACGTCTGCGCAGCATAATTAATCGATAAGTGTGCAGAACAATTACTTTTCCGACTGCATATGTCGGGACGGCTAATAATAAGCCTAACAGACCAGCAAATCTGCTCGCAACAAGCAATAATAAGATAATCGTTAACGGATGAATATCTAATTTTCTTCCCATAACTTGTGGAGAGATTAAATTACTTTCAATTTGTTGGACAACTACTACTACTATTATTACGAGTAACGCCATAAACGGGGAATCAAGGAACCCGACGATCACCCCAGGAAACGTCCCAATCCACGGACCTACAAATGGAATAACATTTGTAAACATGGCAACTAAAGCTAAGACAAGAGGATATTCAATCCCGATGATAAGGTAGCCTATGTATACAAGCACACCAACACAAATACTAACAATAATTTGCCCTTGAATATAGGAGCTCAATGCATAATCCATATCAGATAGGATTCGCTGACCTTCCTTCTGGTGTTTTCTAGGCAGCAGCCTGAGAACTTGGTTAGGGGCTTTCTCTCCTTCTTTCAACATGTAATATAAAACAAATGGAATAATAATCAAAACAATGACTACATTTGCGATAAATCCAATAAAGCTAGCGACATTCGAACCAATGCTAGACATTATATTGGTCATATATTCTTCTAAGTTCGATGTGATCTCTTCTAGTGAGAAGTTTTCACTTTCTTGAAACCTTGAAATATATTCATTTTCCTGAACAGCTATAATCATGTTTCTAATTTCATTCATAAAAGTCGGCCAGTTACGTGTTAAGCTGGTAAACTGACGCTGTAATTCAGGTCCTACAAGTAAGATCAACGACGTTATTAATCCTATTGCCATTAAGTAAAGGATTAATATTGATATACTTCTCGGCATTTTTTTTGATAATAAATTCACAAATGGCCTTAATAAATAAAACAACACTCCTGCAAGAACAATAGGAGCAAAAAGAGTTTGAACAAGAACTACGATCGGCTTAAAGATCCAATCAACTAGTGATCCTAAATAGATAATTAAGAAAACAAGAGCAAGGCCTACTCCAAATCGAAATGCTTTACTTTGTGGCAGCATAGATTTCTAATTCCTTCCTTTATTCTTTTTCGTTATTATATCACAGCACTTCTTAACTGATCGAAACAAAAGAATGTACCTTGTATCTATACCTTAGAAATGTAACTCTAAACATAAAAAAAGAAGGAAAAGCTTATGAGCTGATTTCCTTCTCTGGTATACGCTTTCTACAAGTTTGACGCTTAATGAATTTATGCGGAACGATTATTTTTTTCGTCGGCTGCTTTGGATCATGAATTTTCTTTATCAGGCAATCAGTCGCTTGAAATCCCAATTCATAAATATGAATATCAACCGTTGTCAAAGGCGGAGATGAAAGTTCAGATAGCATAACATTATTAAAGCTTACAACCGACATCTCTTCTGGCACAGAGATCTCCATTTCATCAAGCATTCTTAACACTCCAAGGGCCATCAGATCATCTGCAACGACAAGTGCAGTCGGAGGTGTTTTTAATGACATTAACTCAATAACAGCTTCCTGTCCGCCTTCTTGTATTTCATCGTAATAAACGATGTACTCTTCTTTAGACTCTACGCCCGCTTTCTTTAATGCTTGCTGATATCCTTCTTTATGATCACGTGTTACAACGTAATCTAAATTACCGCCGATAAATCCAATATTCTCATGACCTAATAATAGTAGATATTCTGTGACTGTTTTTGCAGCTTTAAGATTGTCATTGTTCACATAACTCACATTCATAGCTTCCGCTTCATAAGGTCTGCCGATTAAAACAAATGGAAAATCTTCTTCAATTAAGTAATTGATAACCTTATCATCCACTTTAGAATAAAGTAATAAAATCCCATCGACTCGGCGGCTTTGGACCATCTGTCGAACTTCCTCTAGTATTTCATTCTCAGTTTGCCCTGTTGATAGATAAAGACCGAACTTCTCTAGATATGCTTTTGAGGTGATCCCTCGAATGACCTCAGGAAAGAATGGGTTTTGAAAGGCTATCTTTGCTGAGCTTGGAATAATCACGCCTAATGTATTTGTCTGTTGATTAACCAGGCTTCTAGCATTAAAGTTTGGATGATAGCCAAGCTCTTCCATCGCTTCCCTCACGCGTTCTTTCGTGCGTTCACTAATTCTTGAACTGTTTGCAATTACTCTTGAAACGGTTGAAGGAGCTACATTAGCTAGCTTTGCAACATCCTTGATCGTAACCGCCATAACAAATCCCACCTTTAATTTCCTGTCATCTCATATTCTTATATTGTAGCGAGCTTCTCACCCAAGAACAATGCCTTCTTTTGGATTAGGCCGCTTGTTATGATTCTGATCTCTAAATACCTACATAGAGAATGCGGTGGAGCCTCCACCGCATTTGATCTTTACAGCATTATGTTTACCCTTTTGTTGCTCCTGATGTAAGGCCTGTCACAAGATAACGCTGCAGAAGCAAGAATACTGTTGCAATTGGGATCGCAATTAAAATAGCCCCTGCTGCAAATCGTGTGAAGTTATTAGCAAATTGATCGTTAACAAAATTGAATAACCCTAGAGCTAATGTGAAGTTTTCAGGACTTCTTAAAATGATCCGCGGTAAAATGAAGTCCATAAATGGAGTCATAAAGTTAAATAAAGCAACAACCGCTAAGATCGGTTTAGCAAGCGGCAGCATGATCGTAAAGAAAATACGGAAATGTCCTGCTCCGTCAAGTTTAGCCGATTCATCAAGTTCATTAGGAATGGTATCAAAATACCCTTTTACTAAAAAGGCATTCATCGGAATCGATGTACCGACATAAATGATAATTAATCCTGTTAACGTATCTAGCAGGTTCACTGTATTTAATAAGATATAAAGAGCCACCATCGCCATTAACACAGGGAACATTTGCAGCATTAGGAAAGCATACAATCCATACGTACGCCCTTTAAAACGATAGCGGGAGAATGCATAGGCAACGAGAGCTACAGTAAATGTAGATAACACAGACGTACATACAGCAACAATCAATGTATTTTTATACCAAGTTAAATAGTTACTGCGCGGGTTTGTAAATAACCATTCATAATGCGTAAATGACCAGTTTTGAGGGAACATTTTTGCCCCGTATAAACTTGTTCCGGGATTTAAAGATAAGCCGATCGTCCACAATAACGGGTAACCGATAATAATGAACATAACCAAAAGAACGGCATAGATTCCAGCTACCTCAAGATTTGATTTTAATTTCCGGTTATTTTTCCGGCTGTTTGATTTACGATCCATTATACGCTTCCCTCCTCTTTAAAGGAACGACTTCGACGGAATTGGAAGAAGGCAAAGCCAGCCACCATGATACCAATAATAATTGAAATTGCTGCAGCCATACCGTACTGTTTTGTCTCAAAAGTCAGGCCATACACCCAAGATATGAGAATGTCGGTTCCTCCCGCATTTTGTCCTCTTACCGCTGGGCCGCCTTGGTTAAATAGGTAAATAATATTAAAGTTATTGAAGTTAAACGAATACTGCATAATAAGCAGCGGTGCTGTCGCAAATAAGACATGCGGCAATGTGATGAAGCGGAACTTTTGCAGACGATTTGCCCCGTCCATATCCGCAGCCTCGTACCAGTCACTTGAAATACTTGTTAACACCCCTGTAAATAGTGCAAATACAAACGGGAAGCCTAACCATACTTGGATCATAATTAAAGCTGTTTTTGCCCAGAATGGATCACTCATCCAAGGGATACCATCTCCACCAAAGAGAGGAATAATAATATCACGGTTAATCGTTCCAAAATTATCATTAAACATTGCTGAGAAAATAAGAATTGTTACAAACCCCGGTACAGCCCAAGGCAAAATTAAAATCGTACGAATAAACTTTTTCCCTTTAACACGGGGATCGTTAACAAGCAGTGCTAAAAACAATGCTAGAGCGATTTGTAAAGTAGTCGCTACAAACGTCCATACGAGCGTCCATGATAATACAGAGAAGAAGGTGTCACGCCAAATCGGTACAGTCACCAAATCGATAAAGTTTTTAAAACCAATCCACTCAAGCAGATTTCTCGGCGGTGCGTTATACAATCCGTAGTTTGTAAAAGCGAGCCCTACCATGTACATTAATGGAAAAACGACAGTGAAAATTAATAGCAATAGTCCTGGTGCTGTTAATAAATAAGGAAAGCTCTTGTCATATGCATGGCGAAACCCTTCACGGACACTAGGGGCAGCCCAGCCTTGTTGAATTCTCTTTGCATCCTTACGTGCATCAACTAAATTGATCACATAAAATAAAATGGCAAATGTAGTGAGAATTAAAGACATAATTCCTTGAGCTAATAAAAGTCTAGAATCATCAACTCGGGGAATGGTTCCTAATGTGAATAATCCCCAAAAGCCTATATTCAAAAAGTTATAAAATACGCCAAAGAAGGCTGCAAAGAGAATAAAGAAGGCCGATCCTTTTGCATAACGGCGGTTATAAAATTGCCCTAAACCAGGCACAACAGATAGGAGCGTGGCAAGATTTGGGTTGTGCGAACGTGGTTCACGATTCGAATTTTTCATGTTATGTGTCCTCCTCTAATGCTAGGATAAGGAGGAGGGTCTACTTGAACCCTCCAGCCTCCCTATTAGGGCAGTCAGAGATTAATTAGCACCTTCAGAAAGTTGAATTTGCTCCTTAATTTGATCCACTGCTTCTTCTAGAACTTCTTGTGCATCTTGGCCTTGAGAAATAAATTCAAACGCATCTCCCATTGGATCCCACACTTGAGACATTGCAGGAATATTTGGCATAGGAACTGCATATTCAGCTTGCTCCACTAAACCAGCACGAAGCTCGTCATCAATTTCAACATCTGTACGAGCAGGAAGCTCACCAGCAACTTCAAAATATGTTAATGCATTTTCAGGGTTTGTGATAAATAAAGCAAGTTCAGTAGCCCATTCAATGTTTTCACTGTACTCATTTACAAGCCAGCCCTTAACACCTGAGAATGAAGCCATATTTTCACCGTCAATTGTCGGAAGCGGAGCTACTGCTAAATTGTCACCAAGTGCAGCAGAGTAGTTTGGAATATTCCAAGGACCTGTAACTACTGCCCCTACTTTTCCATCTTCAAACAGACCATTCATAATATCGCCAGTGATTCCTTGTGGAAGATATCCCGCTTCAAACCAAGATTGGATAAGCTCTGCGCCTTCTGTTGCACCTTCGTTTGCAAGACCGATATCTTCAATATCATAAACACCATCAGCATCTTGGTTAAATACATAACCGCCGTATGCCTCTAGGAAAGGATACAGGTAGTAGAAGTTCGTTCCTTCCATTAAAAACCCGTATTCATCAGCTGATGCATTTGTCAGTTCTTCTGCAATTTGCTCTAGTTCTTCGATTGTTGCAGGAGCTTCTTCAACAAGCTCTGTGTTATACATTAAGCCGTATGTTTCGATAACAGCTGGAATTCCAAGTTGAGCACCCTCGTAGCTAAGAGCTGTGATTGCTCCTTCTGGGTAACCTTCTAATTGCTCTTCTGTTAATTCAAGCTCTGCAGCTAAACCTTGCAGGTAAATATCACCCATACGATCGTTTGGCTGGAAGAATAAGTCCGGTCCGCCGCCTGATGCAGCATCAAGAGATAATGCATCTGTTTGGTCAAGCATAGAGAATGGAGTAATGTCTACATTAATTCCGGTTTCTTCTGTGAAGCGTTCTGTAATTTCTTCATATGCATCAAGTTGTGCATCTTCATCATTTACCCACATTGTTAATGTATCAGGCTTTTCGGCCTCTGTTACCTCACCTTCAGTTTCACCTTCTGCTGGCGCAGGTGCAGCTTCTTCTTCGCGATCTGGACCACATGCAGCTAAAACAGCTAACACCAGCCCCATTACTAGCAACAGTAAAAATGAACGCATTTTCATTGATTGTTTCCCCCTTAACCTTTTCATTGTTTGTGTCATCCCTTGAATCATTCGTTAAATCCATCTAGCAGATCATTCATTTGCTATCTCTTTCATCACTCCCTTCATGTAGTAAAAGAAAAAGTGCATTGATTCAGCCTTACATAACATAAACACGAGCTTCATAAGATGAGAGCTCTATTGTTCCATCTTCTAATGATGGATGGATGGCCTCATTACTAATCAACAACTCACAGCTGCTTTTCATCCATCCTGGTGGTACCTTATATACTTGGGGTGTGGCTGTGAAGTTTAGCATGACTAAAAGCTTCTTGCCTTCCCATT